>NZ_JBIAPV010000004.1:0-477582 GCF_042888445.1 Streptomyces sp. NPDC002886 | reverse complement strand
TCTGGCCGCGGGGGGTCTGTCGGGCGTGAAATGGTTTTCGGGGGGGGGTGGGGGGGGGCGCGGGGGGGGGGGGGGGGCGGGGGGCGGGCGGGGGGTGGGGGCCGCCCGCCGGAGGGGACTCAGGGGCTGTCGGGGGTCAGCCGACTTTCTGCAGGGTCCATACCTGCGGGGCCCGGCCGGCCGCGGGCTGGAGGTCGAGCAGCCAGTTCCCGTAGTAGGGGCGGCTGCTCACGGTCAGCGCGAAGCGGCCGCTCGGGTCGGTGACGCTCACCGCGCCACCGCGGGTGGTCAGCTTCCAGCTCTGCGCACCGGCGCGGCCACAGGGCTGTTGGGCGATCCACATGCCCGCGGCGGGAGTGCCGCCCGGCTGCAGGCATTTGCCGGATACCGCGGAGCGGATGCGGACCAGTCCGCTGCCCGCGTCGTCGAAGTACCACTGCTGCTGCGCGTACCCGTTGGAGCGCGCCCCGACGAGCACGGTGCCGTTCGCGCCGCGCCCGCCCCACACCTCGGCGGCCATGCCGGTGCTGCCGTTCCCGAGCAGGTAGCGGGTCCCGGGGGTCGTCGTCCCGCCGCCCGTGCCCTTCGTCCGGAAGGACGCGGCCTTGCCGGCTCCGCTGTCCCGGCCGGCCCTGTCGCGGACGGAGACGGCGACCGTGTAGGAGGTGTCGGGGCGCAGGTTGTAGACGCGCAGCACCGGGGACTGGACCCAGCCCAGGTGCTTGCCGTTCAGCAGGACCTGGTACCAGAGCGCGCCCTCGACCTTGGGCCAGCTCGCGACGGCGGAGTCCGACTGGACCTGGCTCACGGTCACGGCCGGTCCGCCCGTGGGCTTCTTTGTCGGGCCGGGCGTCGGCTTCTTGGTCGGCGAGGGGCTCGGGCTCGGGTTGGGGCCGGGGTCGGTGCCCCCGCCCTTGTTCTTCATCAGGAACTGGTTGTCGGCGATGTTCCAGTGCGTGGCCAGGTAGCTGCCGGCTCTGGGGCTGGTGTGGAAATAGTCGTCGTGGTTGCAGTCCAGGATGTTCTCGGAGGCCTGGTTGGTGCAGATGTTGCGCATCTGCGGGTAGTACGGGGTGTCCGAGTAGCACATGACGTCGAACTCGTCGGTGCAGTGCGCGCCGCGGCTGGTGTTCGGCGCGCTGTTGTTGACCGCGCCCAGGTTGTGGCCGAGTTCGTGCGCCGCGGTGTGGCCGCCCCAGCAGCCGGAATCCGTACGCCCGTAGGAGGGACCGAAGTTGCTCAGGTTGGCCTGACCGGGCCGCTCGTCGCCGTTGAACGTTCCTATGCCGCAGTAGACCTTGGCGTCCGCGAAGATCATGTACTTGCGGTCGCGGCGGTCGAGCCCCTTGCCCGCGAGGGCGGCGTTGGCCGCGCTGAATTCCGCGAGCGCGGAGTCGGGGAGCTCGATGTTGAGCACGGTCGGGGTGCAGTCGGCGGCCGTCACGTAGCGGATGTGCCGGACGCCTCCGGTCTCCTGGGCGCTGGCGGAGTAGATGAGGTCGGCGTCGGCCGCCCATTTGCGGAACGAGGCCACGTACTCGGAGTAGCGGTCACGGCCGGGGCCGTGGACGTACACGACCTGGACACGGTTGCCCGTGCTGCCGTCTCCGTCGCACTGGACGGTCTGGCCCGCGGGGCCGGCGGCGACGGTCTGGCCGGCGGCGGAGGGCGCGGGCGCGGCGGACTTGTCGGCCGTGCGCTCGGCGTCGGCCGCGGGCGCGTCCTGAGGGCGCCCGCCGCCTCCGCCGGCGGCCGGGTCGTCGGCGGCGGGGCGGGCCGGGTCGGCCGCCGGCGCCGAGGCCTTGACGGCGGGCGCGATGTCCTTCGTGATGTCGACGCCCTTGGGCGGGGCGTCGGGGCCGTGGGTACACAGACCCGCGCCGGTCCGGTAGACGCCGGCGCACCGGTCGCCCTTCGGGGCGGGGGCGAGGCCGTCGTAGACCATGCCGCGCGCGCTCTCGTTGGCGGGCGCGGCCGCGAGCGGTTCGGGCTCCTGGTCCCGGGCGGGCGCGGCGGCCGGTGCGGAGGCTTCCGTACCGGCCCGTGCGGACACGGCCTGGGCATGTTCGCCCAGTCCGGAGTAGGCGATGCCGGCGGCGATCACCGCCGCCGAGGCCGTGGCGGCGGTGAGGAGCATCAACCGCCGCGGCTTGCGGCGGTGTTCACGCCGTCTGCTTCGTCCTGTCATGGGCACCTCAAGTGAACATCGGATGAGTGGGTGCGCGGAAGCCTGCCAGACGAATGCGGCGGAGAATTCGGGCAAAGAGGAGTGCGGTCCGAGAAATCGTTCCGTTACCTGTCCGTCAAATCTGATGAACACTCAACATGCAATAAAACAAGGGGAGTTGCGCGCGTCACCCGATATTGGTCCAGGCCTTATCGGGGGTAGTCGTTATCGAATCGAGATAAGAGGTGGAATCTTATTGACGGGAATTCAGTCAAGGATTCACCTAATTACTACCTGTAGAACTCCCTTGGTCACGACCCGTGAGGAAGGCGCCGCCCGGTCGGCCGGGCGGAACACGCGGGCCCGGTCCACGGCCCCCTGACGGAACGTCCGGGCTCGCGACAGCCCGGGTCGGGCCGGGGGCAGGCCTGGAGAGGGCACGGGGAGAGCTGCCCGCCGGCCCCCTCCAGCGGCCCCCTCCGCCGGGCCCCGTCAGCCGGAGGCGGAGTCGGGGAGCTGGTGTGCCGCGGCGAAGGCCCCGTCGTGGTGGACCAACGCGGTCTCGTCCCGGTCGATGGACCCGGACTCCACCTCGCCGACGACCAGCAGGTGGTCACCGATGTGCTGGCGCAGGGTGATGCGGGCCGTCAGCCAGGCGGGAACGCCCTCCAGCAGCGGAAGGCCGTCCTCGGTCCGGGTCCACGCCACGCCGTCGAAGCGGTCTATGCCGCTGCGCGCGAACTGCCGTGCCAGATCGGTGTTTCCGGTGCCGAGCAGATGGACGGCGAACCGGTCCGCGGCGTGCACGGCGGGCGCGGTGGAGGCGCCCTCGCCCAAGTAGAACGCCACCAGGGGCGGCCGGAGGGATACGGAGGTGAAGGAGGTGGCGGTGAAACCCGCCGGCCCGGGGACGGTGATGACGGTGACCCCGGCCGCGTGACGGCGCAGGGTGCGGCGGAGCACCTCGTCGGCGGAGAGGGCGGCGGGCTGGGGGACGGATGCGGTGGAGATGGTCATGCCGGTTCCCTTCGGCTGGTGGTGCGCAGTGTGTGGGGGCAGGTGGCGAACGGCGTCACCAGGCGCTCGACTCCACGGCGATCAGCGGGACCAGGCCGTCCCGCAGGGTCTCCAGGAAGGTGACGACCTCGGCCGCCACGGAGCGGTGCTGCACGTCGTTGAGGACGTCGTGGTGGGCGCCGCGGACCACCGACAACCGTGCCCGGGGCAGTGATGTGGCGGTTCGCGCGAGACCCTCGCGGTCGGCGAGCGGGTCGGCGTCCCCGACGAGGAGCAGTGCCGGGACGCTCGAGGCGCTCTCGTACGCGGCGTTCAGGACCGCGTCCGGCACCGGCTCGCTCAGCGAACCCCGCCGGACCTGGGCGTCGTTGGTGAGGACGCCCCGGTGGGTGGGGCAGGACGTGCGTGAGTCCAGCTCCTCGTCCCAGGTTTCCACCGCCCCTGCGGCGGTCCCGGGAAGCCCCGCGAGGATGACGCCGTCCGGGCGTACGGCGTTGCCCCGGTCCCGGGCGAGGAGCGCCGCGACCGCGGCGGCGCCGGCGTCGGACCCCACCACGACGAGCGGCCGGGCCACGCCGTCCGGGCCCGAGGCACCCTCGACCGCCTCCTCCAGCCGGGCGGCGAAGGCGTCCAACGAGTCGGCGGCGGAGCCGGTTTCGGCTTCGTCACCGCTCCGCGGCAGGTCCACGACCCGGACCCGGTAGGCGTCGGCGGCGAGCCGCCTGCCGAAGCGGGCGTAGGTCGCCGGCGTCTCGCCCCGCCCGGGCACCACGATGACCGTGCCGCGCGTGAGCAGGCCCTCCGGGGTGAAGTGGTCGGCGTGGTCCGGGTGGCGGATGGTTGTGGTCATCTCAAACTCCTGCGGTCGTGGTGTGCTCGAGGGAACGGAGCCCGGAATCCCGGGCGCCGTGACCCAGTACGTGGTCCAGGACGGCGGCGGCGCCGCCTTCCGGAAGGGACTGCGCGCGCCAGGCGACGTGCTGGTCGGGCCGTACGAGGACATGGGCGCTGCCGTACACGGCGCGCGCCCCGGGGTCGGTCAGGTGGATCACCGTGAAGGGCAGCGCCCGGGCCGCGGCTTCCGCGACGAAGGCGTGCTCGACGGTGCGGTCCCCGGTGAGGACGAGCAGGGCGAAGGAGTTGCCGACGCGGTCGTGCAGCGTGCTGCCGTACGGGTCGATGGCTCCGTCGGGCGCGCGGTGGCCCGGCCGCGGGTCGTCCTCGTAGACGTCCGCGCGCCAGCGGGGCTCCGAGTCGAGCTGGTCCGTCTCGTACCAGATCACCGACGAGGCGTCGTAGCGCTCGTCGAAGGCCACGCCCGCCGCGTCGAGGTGGTCCCGGCGCAGCCGTTCGCCGATCTCCGCGCGCCGCCGGGCGGCTTCGGAGCCGTGGTCCGCGTCCTCGGGGATGCCGCCCCGGCGGATCTCGGCGAGCGCGCTCTGCGAGCGCCTCGAGCGCTCCAGGGCGTGGTCGGCCACGCGCCAGTTGTGCGGACGCCGCTCCTCGTCGTAGGAGTCCAGGAGGGACTCCGGGGCGTGCCCGGCCAGTACCGCGGCCAGCTTCCAGCCGAGGTTGGCCACGTCCCCGATGCCCTCACCGAGGTTGCCGCCGGGCGTGCGGACGTGCGCGGCGTCACCGGCGAGCAGGATCCGGCCGCGGCGGAACGATTCGGCGATCCGGGTGGCGTGGTAGAAGGTCGTCGCCGAGACGAGTTCGAGTTCGAGGTCGAACCCGAAGGCGGCCCGGCCGATCTCCAGGAGTTCGTCCTCCCCGGGCTCGTACCCGAGCGGGTACGGCCCGGCGTACACCCGCCACTCGCGGGTGCTCACCGCGGCCAGGAACCCGGACGCCTTCTGGTTGACCACGATGTTGCTGCCGTTGGGCGCGGCACCGACCCGCTCGGATATGTCGCCGGTGCGCACGATCAGGCGCAGCCGCTTCTCGGTGGCGTGTTCCCCCTCGCGTGCGATGCCGGCCAGTCGGCGGGTGGTGCTGGAGCCCCCGTCGGTGCCCAGGACGTACGCCGCCCGGACGGTGCGGTGCTCGCCCGAGTCGACGTCGGCGACCTCGGCGCGGACTCCGTCGCCGTCCTCGTGCAGTGCCCGCAGTTCCCAGCCGCCGGAGACGCTCACCCCGCGCTCCCCGAGGTGGTCGAGGAAGACCTGCTGGAGCACCGTCTGGGGCCGACGCAGCGCCTCCTGCGTCCTCGGCCGGGAGCCGCCGGGACCGGAGGAGGCCCCCGTGAACGACGGGCCCGGCGCCGGCACCAGCTCGTGGCCGGTGAGCGAGGTGACCAGCCTGGTGCCCCGGTTCCACTCCGGGGGATAGGTCCAGGCGTCCCGGATGCGCCGGAGCAGGCCCCAGCGCCGGAAGTGCTCCACCGTGCGAGCGGTGTGGCCCATGGCCCCGGCCCGGACCAGGGTCGCGGTGCGGGCACGGTCGACGACGGCGACCCGGATGCCGCGCGCGGTCAGTTCCACGGCCGCGGCGAGGCCGACGGGGCCCGCGCCGACGATCAGTACGTCCGCCTCCGCGGGCGGGGTGGCGACCGGGAATCGCACGGTGTGGACGTCGCGCCCACCCGTCACCGGAAAATCGCTCATGCCCCCGCCCTCAGCCGTTGAGGAGCTGCGGTACGCGGGTGTGGCGGTTGGCCGGGACCGGCAGGCCGAGGTTTCCGCGCAGGGTGTCGGCCTGGTACTCGGTGCGGAACAGCCCGCGCTTCTGCAGCAGGGGGACGACCCCGTCCACGAAGAGGTTCAGGTCGTCGCCGGTGCGGAAGGCGAGGTTGATGCCGTCGAAGGTGCCGGCGCGGAACCAGGACTCGATGGTGTCGGCGACGGTGTCCGGTGCGCCGACGAACGGGGAGCGGTGGAACTCGTTGACCAGCTCCCCGACCTGGCGGAGCGTCAGGTTCTCGGTCCGGGCCCGCTCGATGAGTTTGGCCGCACCCGTCCGGCCGCCCTTCTCGGCCAGGTGCGCGACATCGGGGAAGGGCGCGTCCAGGTCGTGCACGCTGAAGTCGTACGCACCGAAGGCGCGCCCGAGGAGTGCCAGGTTGCGGTCGAAGTCGTTGTCCTCCTCGAAGATTTCCCTCTCGCGGCGGCGGGCCGCGTCATCGGTGGCACCGACGACGGGGCTGCCGTGGATGAAGATCTTGATGTGCTCGGGGTCGCGGCCGTACGCGGCGGTGCGCGTCTTGATGTCGGCGTAGTAGTCCTGCGCCTGCTGGAGCGAACCGCCCGGCGCGTAGATGCCCTCGGCCACCTGGGCGGCGAGGTCGCGGCCCTCTTCCGAGACCCCGGCCTGGAAGATCACCGGCTGGCCCTGCGGGGAGCGGGAGAGGTTGAGCGGTCCGGCCACCTTGAAGTGCTCGCCCTGGTGGTCCAGCGCGTGCAGCCTGGCCGGGTCGAGGAAGACGCCCCGCTCCACGTCGGCGGGGAACGCACCGTCCTCGTAGGAGTCCCACAGCCCCCGGGCGACCTTGACGAACTCCAGGGCGCGGCCGTAGCGGGTCGTGTAGTCGAGGTGCTCGTCGAGCCCGAAGTTCTTGGACGTGCCGGTGTCGAAGCTGGTGACGACGTTCCAGCCGGCCCGCCCCCCGCTGATGTGGTCGAGGGAGGCGAAGCGACGGGCGAGGTTGAACGGCGAGTTGTACGTCGAACTCGCCGTGCCCACCAGCCCGATGTGCCGCGTGTGGGTGGCGACCGCCGACAACAGGGTCAGCGGTTCGAGGCGGTTGAGGTAGTGCGCCGGGTAGGTGGCGTTGATGAACTGGCTGTCGACGATGAACAGGGCGTCGAAGAGGGCGTGTTCGGCTGCCTGGGCCTGATGGATGTAGTAGTTGATGTCGATGCTCGCGTTCTTCGCGACGCGCGGGTCCTTCCACAGGCCGTGCTGGCCCGGACCTCCGACGCCGTACGGGTGCAGTGCGAGGTGGATCGTGCGGGACATCTCTGTTCCTGTCTGTAGCGATGAGGGAGGAGCGGTGAGCGGTGAGTGAGGAGCGGTGAGGCAGGGGACTCAGGCGTGCAGGAGACCGCGCAGGGCCTCCCGTTCGGCCCGGTCGGCCGGCGCGGAGTGCAAGGTGGGCGCGGAGCCCAGGAGGAGTCGGGTGTAGGGGTGCTGCGGGTGGCCGACGAGGTCGCGGGTGGCGCCGGTTTCGACGAGCTCGCCCCGGTAGAGCACCGCGATGCGGTCGGCGGTCCCGGCGACGGAGCCGAGATCGTGGGAGATCAGTACGAGGGCGACCCCCGAGGCGCGGAGCTCCTTGAGGATCTCCAGGACCTGGACCCGGTTGGCGGAGTCCAGGGCGCTGACCGGTTCGTCGAGGATGACCAGCTGCGGTTCGGTGACCAGGGCGCGGGCCACCGCCACGCGCTGGCGCTGCCCGCCGGACAGTTCCCCGGGCAGCCGGTCGAGCAGCTCCTCGTCGAGATGGACGCGGGCGAGGAACGAGCGGACGCGCTCGGCGGCCTCCTCGGGCGCGACGCCCTGGATCAGGAGCGGTTCGGCCAGGGACCGCGCGACGGTGAGGTCCGGGTCGAGGCTGCGCAGCGGGTCCTGGAAGACGTACTGGACGATGCCGCGGCGGCGCAGCGCGCGCCACTGGCGTCGGTTGTACGCGGTCACCTCCTCGCCGCCGACCAGGATCGAGCCCGCGGAGGCGCGCACCAGGCCCAGCACGGCGCGGGCCAGGGTGGACTTGCCGGAGCCCGTCTCGCCGATGATGCCGAGGGTTTCCCCGGGGGCGACGCTGAGCGACACCCCGCGCAGGGCGCTGCGGCGTCGGCGGCGCGCGCCGTAGTGCACGTCGAGCCCGGTGACTTCGAGGACCGGTCCGGGCGCCGGCGCGGAGCCGGTGTCCGTGGCCGTCTCCCGTACGGGACGGGTGGTGGTCACGATGCCTCCTGCGGTACGAGGAACTTGTCGAGGCCGTACTGCTCGTGCTCGGCGATGAGCAGCCGGGTGTACGCGTGCCGCGGCCGGCGGAGCACCGTGCGCGTCGGCCCCTGCTCGACCACTTCGCCCTGCCGCATCACCAGGACCTCGTCGCACAACTGGGCGACCACGGCCAGGTCGTGGGAGACGATCAGCAGGGCCAGGCCCGCGCGCACGCGCAGGTCGGCGAGCAGATCGAGGATCTCGGCCTGGACGGTGACGTCGAGGGCGGTGGTGGCCTCGTCCGCGATGAGGATCCGCGGGTCCGCGCAGATCGCCGCGGCGATCAGCACCCGCTGGAGCATCCCGCCGGACAGCTCGTGGGTGTACTGGCGGTAGACCAGCTCCGGGTCCCGCAGGTGCACGGCCCGCAGCAGTTCGAGGGCCCGGTGGCGCGCTTCGCGACGCTTCAGCCCCTTCTTGACCCGCAGGACCTCCGCGATCTGCGGGCCCACGCGGATCGAGGGGTTGAGGTAGGAGGCGGGGTCCTGGAAGACGGCGCTGATCGTGGTGGCGCGCAGGGCGGTCCACTGGCTGGGCGTCAGGCCGGCTATGTCGGTCCCCGCGATCTCGACCGATCCGCCGGTGACCTCGAAGTGGGCGGGGAGGATGCCCAGCGCGGCGCGGCAGGTGAGGGTCTTGCCGCTGCCGGACTCGCCGACGATGCCCACCGTCCTGCCGGGGGTGAGCTCGAAGCTCACCCCGTGGACGATCTCGCGCCCCGTGACGTGGTCGCTGATGCGTACGTCGCGGACGGAGAGGACCGGCGGGACCACCGTCGCGGCCGGGGCGGGCGGCTCACCGTCGCGGCCGGTGCTCCGGAGGTGTCCGGGCGCGGTCTGTGGGGACAGGGTCGTCATCGCTTGCCTCCGGCGGAGAGGGGATCGGGCTGCGCGCTCCGGTTGACGCGCGCCCTGCGGGCGTTGACCAGGGCGCGGCCCGCCTCGCCGGAGACGTCGCGGATCGCGTCGGCGAGCAGATTGCTCGCCCAGACGGTGACCATGATCAGCAGCGCGGGTGCGAGGGGTGCCCAGGGCCGTTGGCCGAGGTAGCTCAGGTCCGAGGCGAGCAGGCCGCCCCAGGTGGGCGCGGGCGGCTGGATGCCGATGCCGAGGAAGGTCAGGCTGGAGACGATGATGAAGCCGACGCCGATGGTCTGCGCGAGCGCCACCGCGACCGGCGGGAGCACCTTGGCCCACACGTGGCGGCGTACGACCCAGCCGGTCGAGGCGCCGGAGACGATCGCCGCCTCCACGTACGGCGAGCGGGCCACGGCGAGCGTGGCGGCGCGGGCCACCCGGTAGAAGAGGGGCGAGACGAGCGTTCCGGTGACGAGCATGGCCTGGGTGAGGCCGTTGCCGAGCAGGGCGATCACGGCGACGGCGAACAGCAGGAACGGCAGCGCCACGAGGGTGTCGGTCAGCCGGAGCGTGATCCACTCGAAGCCCCGGCCGAGGTGGACGGACAGGATTCCGGGGACGGTGCCGACGGCCAGTGCGGTCAGCGCCACTTCGAGCGAGCCCAGGACGCTGACGCGTGAGCCGTCCAGGAGACGGCTGAGGACGTCCCGGCCGAGGTAGTCGGTACCCAGCCAGTGGTCGCCCGAGGCCGCCCCGAGCAGCTGCTCGCTGGTGGCCAGCGGATCCTGCGGGGCGATCAGCGGGCCGAGGAGCGCGAGGAGGCCGATCAGGGCGAGTACGGCGACGGAGATCCGTCCGGACGGCAGTGCGAGAACGCGGCGCACCATGGTCACACCCCCCGCTGGGAGGCCGGCGTCACGCGTGCCAGCACCAGGTTGACGATCAGGTTGAAGGAGACGACCAGGGCGATCGACACCACGAGGACCCCTTGGACGGCCGGTACGTCGCCGGCCTGGGCGGCGTCGTTGGCGAACCGGCCGAAGCCCTGCAGGCCGAAGATCCACTCCGTCACCACGGAGGCCCCGACCAGGGCCGGGAACTTCAGGCCCAGGGTGGCGAGCGCCGGCCCGAGGCCGTTGCGGAGCACGTGACCGAAGAAGATCCGGCGCGGGCTCAGCCCCCGGACCAGTGCGCCCGTCACGTAGTTCTCCCGGTAGGCGGCGACGAGGCTGCCGCGCAGCTGGCGGGCGACGTCCGCGACGACGTCGAAGCTCAGCGCCACCGCCGGGAGGGTGATGTGGGCGAGCCAGGGACCGAACCCCTGCTCCGCCGGCACGTACCCGGCGGAGGGGAACAGGTGCAGTCCGACCGCGAAGACCGCGACCAGCACGATGCCGACGACGAAGGCGGGCATCACCGAGATCAGGGTGACGAAGCCCGTGATCGCGCGGTCGATCCACGTGGTGCGGCGCAGCGCCGCCACGGTGCCGAGCAGGAAGCCGGCGGTGACGCCGATCAGGAGCGCGAACGTCGCGATGGACAGGCTCACTCCCAGGCCCAGACCGATGAGCGTGGAGATGTCCGCGCCGTTGCTCCAGCTGGTGCCGAGCCGGCCGTGCAGAACTCCGCTGAACCAGTCCCAGTACTGGACCAGGAAGGGCTTGTCGAGGCCCCATTGGGCCTCCACCCGGTGGATGGCCTCGGGCGTGGCGTCCTCGCCCAGCTGGATCCGTGCCGGGCTCAGCCCGCTCATCGAGCGCAGCGAGAACGTCACGAACGTCGCCACCAGGAAGACGGGCACGAAGATCGCGACCGACCGGGCGAGGGTGGCCAGTACGCGGCCCACCGTGTGCCGGACCCGGGCCGTGGCGACCCCGGGACGGCGGGCAGCCGCGGTGGGGAGCGCGGTCGTTGCCATGGGGTTGCCCCCTCTCTGTGGTGGACGGGTGTCAGCTGCCGGAGATGGTGACGCCGGTCCAGTCGATGTGGGCCGGGTTCTTCGGCAGGCCGGAGATGGACTTGTTCTTGGCGATGAGGTTCGGCGAGGAGTACGTGAAGACCAGCGCCTTGCTCTCGAGGCCGGCCCGGGTCGCCGCCTGGAGGACCTTGGCGTAGTCGGGGGAGTCCAGCGGGGTCTGGCGGACCTTGGCGATGGCCGCCTCGAAGCCGGCGGGCTGGTACGGGGAGCTGAGGTTGAGCGGGCCGTTGGGGCCGAAGTGGGCGGTGAGGGTCTGCGCCGCGGAGTCCCGGCCGGTGGTCCCGTACAGCGAGAAGGTCAGGTCCTTGGCGAAGAAGGGGGTGGACCAGTTCTTGTCGATCTTGATGGTGACGGTGATGCCGACCTTGGCCAGCTGCGACTGGACGATCTCGGACTGCGGGTCCTCGGCGGGGATGACGAGGTTGAGCTTCAGGTCCCCCGCCTTGTAGCCCGCTTCGGCGAGGAGCTGCTGCGACTTGGCCGGGTCGTAGGGGTAGTTGTTCTCCGACTCCGGGTCGAAGGCCACGTATCCCTTGGGGAAGGGCTGGTTGGTCACCGAGCCGAAGCCGAAGGTCAGCTTGTCGACGAACTCCTGGCGGTTGACCGCGTGCCGGACGGCGTCGACGACCTTGTCGTTGTCGAACGGGGCCTTGTTGGTGTTCAGGCTGATGTTGGCGGCGTTGAACCCCGGCTGTACGAAGACGTCCAGGCCGGCCTTCTTGGCGGCTTCGGCCTGACTGGGCTTGATGTCCGCGAAGTTGTAGACGCCGGTCTGCAGGCCGGAGACCACCGTGGAGGAGTCGGGGGCCGAGGTCAGCTCCACGTTGTCGATGTGGATGTTCTTCGCGTCCCAGTAGGCGGGGTTCTTCTTCAGGACCGCCTTGGTGCCCGGCACCAGCTGAGTGATGGTGAACGGCCCGGCGCCCACCGGGTTCTGGTCCAGCTTCTCGGGGGCGGCGGCCGCCTTGGGGCTGGCGATCTGGAGGACCCGCTGACCGAGGAGCTGCGGGATCTGGTAGTCGACCTGGGTGAGGTGGACGACCGCGTCCAGACCATTGGCGTCCACCGAAGCGATGGAGGTCAGGTCCCCGAAGAGCGCGGAGTTCTTCTGCTTCTTGGCCCGCTCGACGGCCGCCTTGACGGCCGCGGCGTCTAGCGGTTCGCCGTCGCTGAACTTCAGGCCGGAGCGCAGGTGGAAGGTGACCTGGTCACCCTTGTCGTTGTACTCCCAGCTCTCGGCGAGATCCGGTACGGCCTTGCCGCTCTCGTCGGTACGCGTCAACGAGGCGTAGACCAAAGCGAGTTCGCGGAACTGGGCGCCGCTGCCGGAGACGACCGGGTCCCAGTGGGCCGGGAAGTACGAAGAGGTCCACTTCAGCGTGGAGTTGCCGCCGGCGCCGACGGAGGAGGCATCACCGGCGCAGGCGCCGAGGGCGGGCGTCAGTACGGCGACGAGGGCGGCGGCGAGCGCGGCGGGGCGCGGGCGTCCGGAGCGGCGCGGCTGCGGAAGGTCCGTACCGGGTCTACGGGTCACGAGGCGTGCGGACATGTCTGATTTTCCTTGGACTTGGTCCAGGCCCGTCAGGGCAGGAGGGGCGGGGGTGCGGCGCGGTCCGGTGCCGCACGGCCGCAGGCGGGTGTGCCGACGGGCGGGAGCGGCGGACGGAGGGGTGAGGGCTCCGGGGCGCGGCCGGGCCGCCTCGCGCTGGCGGCGCGGTTCGCCGGCAGGGTCACGGAGGGCGGGCCGGGATCGGACCCGGGACATCACGGAAGGGAGGGAGGGAGGGGAGGGGTGCGACGGAGCGCGGAGCCGGATCGCCCGGGCAGTGCGGCGCGGGCGCCTCGGCTCAGTGGGAGCGCAGCCGGCCGGAACCACCGGAGGCGGTACGGCTGTTGGCGGGCGCGGGCCGGTGCCTGTGGGCCGGGGTCGGCTGGTCGGTCAGCGACAGAGAGCGCTGGACGTGCGCCGCAGGTCCACGTAGCGGCACACCACACCGGGGTGCGTCGTAAGCATGTGCCACATCCTGGGGGCAGTGGCCGGAGGCTGTCAATGGACACCAATTGGTGTCTCATTCGGCGGGACGGTGCGAGCCGCTGGTCAGAGGCCCGGCAGAGCCCCTCGGGGTCTCGTCAGGTGGCTGTGGGAAAGCCGCGGCCGACAGCCGGATGCACCGCCGCCTCCTCGGGATGCAGCCACAGCGGGCCGTTCCCGGTCTCCACCCGTACCGCGTGCGGCGGCGGCCACGGGCCCTGCGCGAGCATCGGCCGGTCCGGCTCGCTCAGGCTCCGGTAGCGCTCCAGCGCCCGCGACGGGGACGGTTCGGCGCCGGTCACCGGCAGATCCGGGGCCAACTCCCGCACCGCTGCCGCGCATTCCTCGAACGTGCGCCAGCCGGGCACCGCACGGTGGCCCGCGGAGGTGCGCAGCAGCAGCGTCGGCAGGGCGTACCGGTGCCCCTCGCCGGTCTCCTTGGCGATACCGGGATGGGCGGTACCGGGATGCGGCGAACCGCCCCGCGCGGGCAGTACGTCGGCCACCGGGCGGCGCGCCTCCGCTCGGTCCGCGCGGACCTGCCCGAGGATCGCGGCGCCACCCGCGTCCGCGGCCAGCCGCTCCGGATCCAGGCCGGGGACCCCCCGTACCGCGGACAGGGCCAGAGCGGCCGTGTCCGCCGGCTCGCCGAGCACGAAGACGCTCTCGCGCAGCCGGCGCAGTACCCGCTCGGCCACCTCGGGACCCTGCGCTTCCGCGGCCTTGGCGAGGAGCGAGGCGGGCCACGAACTGGCCGCCACGCGGCTGAGCCGCACCGCGCGGGGCGCCAGGGTGTGTGCGGTGATGCCCTCGACGTAGCGCGCGTACCAGGCGGTCTCCGCCGCCGGGTCGGGGGCCGGGTCCTCGTCCTCGTCGAAGAGGATGCAGAACACCCGGCGCCAGCGGACCCGGCCGTCCAGCGCGGCCTGCAGACGGCGGAACACCGGCTCCGAACCCCAGGCCCAGGGGCACAACGGGTCGGTGTACTCCACGACTTCGAGGGCCGGCGGCTCCGCCCCGGGCGACGGAGCGGCGTCGACCTCGGGCCTAGCCCCGGCTCCGGCTCCGGCCTCGGGCCCAGCCCCGGCTCCGGCTCCGGCCTCGGGCCCAGCCCCGGCCTGGGCCCCAGCCCCGGCCTCGACCCCAGCCCCGGTTCCGGCCCCAGCGCCAGCCCCAGCCCCGGCCTCGACCCCAGCCCCGGTTCCGGCCCCAGCGCCAGCTCCGGCCCCGGCCCCGGCCCGCGAGCCCGTCACGCGGCACCGTCGCGGGGCAGCCGGCCGGCCGCTCCCGAGAGGACGTCGGCGGGCAGCAGCGAGGCCAGTGTCGCCCCGCCCAGGACCGCCGCCGCCTCCGCCTCGATCCGCTGCCACACCCCGGGCAGTCCCATGGCGGCGCCGGGATAGTCCAGCCCGGCCAGCGGCTCGCCGCGCAGCGAGATCAGCTCGCCGTCCACGGCGCGCGCCACGTCCAGCAGGGTGATCTCCTCGGCGGGCCGGCCGAGCCAGTAGCCCCCCTCGCAGCCGCGCTGGCTGCGCACCAGACCGGCCTTCCGCAATTCGCCCACCACGGACTTCAGGAAGCGGAACGGGATCTGCTGGGAGGAGGCGATGGCCTCGCAGGTCAGCGGGCGGGAGGGCTCACAGGCGAGCTCCAGGAGGGCGCGCGCGGCGTAGTCCGCCTTCGCGGAGATATGCATGCGCCCATCATGCCCGACACCCCGCCCCCAGGAAGGGGTCAAGTGGCTCCCCGGTCCGCATTGCGGGAACATTGCCGCAGGTGAACGGCAAAGGACACCTCTTGACATCCTTTCTGGCGCCCCTCTAGCGTCCCCGCCATGAGCGAGCCGCTGACTTCCCCCGGTGAGGGCTTCCACCCGCACCTCCCCGACGCCCCGGACCGTCCGACGGCCCCGCTGCGCACCCGTCTGCACCACGTCCGTGCCGACTCCCTGGACGGCGACACGGCGCAGAGCGGTGGCATGCGCAGGTTCGCCGCCGTCAGCGGGAAGAACGTGGGCTCCGAGAAGCTCTGGATGGGGCAGACCCACGTGGCGCCCTCGACGGCCTCCTCCGATCACCACCACGGAGAGTCCGAGACCGCCATCTACGTGGTGAGCGGACACCCGGAGTTCGTCTTCCTCGACGACTCGGGCGAACACCCCGAGGAGGTACGGCTGGTCACGTCACCCGGCGACTACATCTTCGTCCCCCCGTTCGTGCCGCACCGCGAGGAGAACCCGGACCCCGCCGAGGAGGCCGTGGTCGTGATCGCCCGCAGCACCCAGGAGGCGATCGTCGTCAACCTCCCCCAGCTGTACGCCATCCCGGCGGCTGACGGCTGACGGCTGACGGCTGGGAGGCTCCGGGCCCCGAAGCGGACCCTTGTGACTGGTGGCCGACCCTTGTGACTCGTGAGTACTGCACACCCGACCGGTGACAGCCGTGACTGTCGGCGCCCGCGCCGCACGTGACACGGTCAGTCCTGCAACCGACCGAGGGAGCAGGCGTGAACAAGGGGTACGCAGCCTTCTGCGACGCGGACCGATGGTTCTACGACGCGCCGTACCGGCGGGCCGGGGAGAGCTATGGGGCCGCCCTCGCCCCCGTCCCCCGGGGATGGCGCTCGCATCGGAGCGGCGACTGGCTCGCACTGCGCCCCACGGATGCCCAACTGCCCGCGCAGGGCTGGAAGATCCACGTCTCGGCCACGCTCGACAACGCCGAGTCGCTGCTGACGACGGTGTACGAGTACTGCACGGCGCGCGGCATAGCCTTCAAGTTCGTACCGAGCCGCTACCTGCTGCACCTGCGCAACGCCAAGTACGCCGACCGCGCCGCGAGCGGGAAGTTCATCACCGTGTACCCCGCGGACGAACGGCAGTGCCACAGGATCGCGGAGGACCTCGACGCCGCACTGGCGGGGGCGGCCGGCCCGTACATCCTCAGCGATCTGCGCTGGGGCGCCGGACCGGTCCACCTGCGCTACGGCAGCTTCACCCTGCGGCACTGCTACGACGAGCACGGCGCGCTGGTCCCGGCGATCGAGAACCCGGAAGGGCGGCTCGTACCGGACCTCCGCGGGCCGGTCTTCCAGCCGCCGGAGTGGCTCGAACTGCCCGGCTTCCTGAAACCGCACCTGGAAGCGCGCTCCGCGCTCACCCTGGCCGGGGTTCCCTTCACGGTGGAGCGGGCGCTGCACTTCTCCAACGGCGGCGGCGTGTACGTCGGCGAGGACACCCGCACCGGAGCGTCCGTGGTCCTCAAGGAGGCCCGGCCGTACGCGGGCCTCGCCGCCGACGGGGCCGACGCCGTGACCCGGCTGCACCGCGAACAGGCCGCGCTGGAGCGGCTGTCGGGCCTGGACTGCGTCCCGTCGGTCCTCGGCACGTTCACGGTCGGCGACCACCACTTCCTCGTGCTGGAGCACCTTGCGGGCAAGCCGCTCAACACCTACTTCGCCCGCCGCCACCCGCTGATCGAGGCGGACCCCGAACCCGCGGAGCTCGCCGCGTACACCGCGTGGGCCCTCACCATCCACCGGAAGGTGACGGAGGCCGTCGACGCCGTGCATGCCCGCGGCGTGGTCTTCAACGACCTCCACCTCTTCAACATCATGGTGGCCGAGGACGAGGCGGGCGAACCCACCGTCTCCCTGCTGGACTTCGAAGCCGCCGCGCACGTCGACGAGGGCCTGCGGCAGACCGTGGCCAACCCCGCCTTCGTCGCCCCGGCCGAGCGGCGCGGATTCTCCGTCGACCGGTACGCCCTCGCCTGCCTGCGGCTCGCCCTCTTCCTCCCGCTGACGAGCCTGCTCGTCCTCGACCGGGCCAAGGCCGCGCACCTGGCCGCCGTGATCGCCGAACAGTTCCCCGTACCAACGGAGTTCCTCGACGAGGCCGTCGAGGAGATCCTCTCCGGTGCCCCGAGCGGAGCCCCGACCGGAGCCCCGGGTGACCGCCGCCCCGCACCGGCCGGACCGTACCTGCCGGTCGAGCCGCGGGACTGGCCCGCCGCCCGTACGTCGATGAGCGCCGCGGTGCGGGCGAGCGCCACACCGGACCGCGAGGACCGCCTCGTCCCGGGAGACATCGCCCAGTTCGCCGACCCCGGTGGAGGCATCGGCTTCGGCCACGGGATCGCCGGCGTGCTCCACGCCCTCGCCGAGACCGGCGCCGAACCCTGGCCCGAGGCCGAGGAATGGCTCCTCGACCGGACCCGGGAACCGCTCTCCGGCACCCCGCTCGGCTTCTACGACGGCCTGGCAGGAACGGCCTGGACCCTGCAGCGGCTCGGTCACCACGACCGGGCCCTCGCCCTCGCCGACCAACTGCTGCACCAGCCCTGGGAGAGCGCGGGCCCCGACCTGCACGGCGGCCTCGCCGGCATCGGCCTCGCCCTGGACGCCCTCGCCGCGGCGACCGGCGAGAGCGAACTGCGCGCCGCGGCCCTGCGCTGCGCCGAGCTGATCGCCCGGCCCGGGCAGCGCCCCGCCCGCGCGGGACTGCTGTACGGCAACTCCGGCCCCGCCCTGCTCCTCGTGCGGCTGTACGAGCGCACGGGTGACAAGGAGCTGCTGGTCCAGGCCGGCCAGGCGCTCCACCGCGACCTGGACCGCTGCGTCACCAGCGCGTTCGGCACCCTCCAGGTGAACGAGGGCTGGCGCACGATGCCGTACCTCGGCGAGGGCAGCGTCGGCATCGGCATGGTGCTCGACGACTGGCTGGAGCACGGCCCGGACGAGCGCTTCGAGCAGGCCCGGGGCGAGATCGTACGGGCGGCCCAGGCGACCTTCTACGCCCAGCCCGGGCTGATGCGCGGCGCCGCCGGGATGATCCTCCACCTGGCCCGGACCACCACACCGGGCCCGGGCACCGGACCCGCGGCCGTCGCCCGCCAGATCGACGCACTGGCCCGGCACGCCGTGCCCTACCAGGGGCATCTGGCCTTCCCCGGCGAGCAGATGATGCGGCTGTCCATGGACCTCACCACGGGCACGGCCGGCGCTCTCCTCGCCCTCGGCAGCGCGGCGCCCGGTGGGCGCGCGCACCTGCCGTTCCTCCCGCCGCTGCGCGCACGCGCGGCGGCCCCAGAGCCGGTCCCGTCCGGGACCGTGACCCATCGCACCACTCGAGAGAAGAAGAGGAACCGACATGACCCTTCTTGACCTGCAGTCGATGGAGACCCCGAAGGAAGAGATCACCGAGATGCACGGCGGTGGCGGCGGCGGCAGCCGGGCCAGCCTGCTGCTCTGTGGCGACAGCAGCCTGAGCATCACGACCTGTAACTAACCAGGTCACTCCGGGCCCGGGCGGTTCACCGCCCGGGCCCGCACCACGTCTTTGGAGGCGTCCGACGATGAGCCCACCCGACGCGGCGGCCGGCCCGGAGCGGGCGACCGACGAGGCGCGCGACGCCGACCGGGCCCTCGTGGCGGCGGCCCGGCACAGCGCCGGACGCACCGTCGCGGTCCTCGGATGCGCGGTGGCGGCCGCCGCGGCGGCGCTCGCCGAACCGGCGGTTCTCGGCCACACCCTCGACCTGCTGCTCCGCCGGGACCCCTCGGGGTCCATCTGGATCCTGCTGTGCGCCGCGGTCATCGCCGCCGAGGTGGCGCTGGACGCCGCGGCCGCTCGGCTGACCGGCGAGGTGGAAGGCCGCTCCACCGCCCGGCTGCGCAGGCTCGGGATCGCCCGGCTGCTCGGGACCGCCCCGCACCACGCGGCCCGCCACGCACCCGGAGACAGCGCCGCGCGGCTGACCGCGCACGCCACCGAGGCCGGGAAGGTCCCGGCAGCCGTCGCGCACGCCGTCGCCTCACTGCTGCCGCCGATCGGCGCGGTGATCGCGCTCTTCCTCATCGACGTCTGGACGGCGCTCGCCTTCCTCGCGGGCGTTCCCCTGCTCGCGCTCCTGCTCCGGACCTTCGCCCGCTCCACCTTCACCAGCGTCGCCCGCTACCAGCAGGTGCAGCTCGCGACCGCCGGCCTGCTCGTGGAGGCGCTGGCCGGGGCGCGCACGATCGCCGCCGCGGGTACCGCGGAGCGCGAACGCGCCCGGATCCTCGCCCGGTTGCCGGAACTCGCCGCGGAGGGCAGGCGGATGTGGCAGGTCTACGGGGGCACGACGGCCCGGTCCGCGGCCCTCGTGCCGCTGCTCCTGTACGCGGTCCTCGCCGTCGGCGGCATCCGGCTGTCGGCCGGGGCCCTCGGGGTCGGCGAACTCCTGGCCGTCATGCGGTACGCGGGCCTCGCGGCCGGTGTCGGCGGGGTGACCGGCGCGCTGGCGGCCGTCGTCCGCGGCCGGGCGGCCGCCCGGCGGACCACCGCCCTCCTGGCCTTGCCGGTGCTCGAGCACGGCCGGGCGGAACTGCCGGAGGGCGGCCCGGGGACCCTGGAACTGCGCGGCGTCCGGGTCGTGCGCGCGGGCTCGGCGGTCCTGCGCGACATCGACCTGGTGATCCCCGGCGGCACCACGGTGGCGGTGGTGGGCCGGTCCGGTTCCGGCAAGACGCTGTTCGCCGCCGTGGCCGGCCGGCTCACCGACCCGGACGCGGGCCGGGTGCTGCTGGACGGCGTACCCCTGCCGGAGCTGACCGCCGAAGCGCTCCGCCGCGAGGTCGGCTACGCCTTCGACCGCCCCGCGCTGTTCGGGGACACGGTCGCCGACGCGATCGGCTTCGGATCGGGTCCGGACCCTGGCCACGAAGCCGTCCGGGTGGCGGCGCGTGCCGCCGGCGCCGATGCGTTCGTACGGCGCCTGCCCCAGGGGTACGGAACGCCCCTCGCCGATGCTCCGATGTCCGGTGGCGAGGTCCAACGCCTCGGGCTGGCAAGGGCGTTCTGTCGCGCGGGACGCCTCCTCGTATTGGACGACGCCACCTCCAGCCTCGACACGGTCACGGCCCGCGAGGTCGAGCGGGCGCTCGCGCACGAGGTCCGCCCCGGGACTCGGATCGTGGTGGCGCACCGCCTCTCCTCGGCCGTCCGCGCCGACCTCGTCGTATGGCTGGAGGAAGGGCGGGTGCGGGCGGCAGCCCGCCACCAGGAGCTGTGGGGGAGCGAACCCGACTACCGGGCCGTGTTCGCCGCCGGGCCGGCGGAGGCAGCCGGAGCGCAGGCGACGCCGGACCCGGTCCCCGGAGCCCGCGCGGAGGCGGAGAGGCGCCGGACGGCGGCGGGGAAGCGGGAGGTCGCACCATGACAGAGAGGGAGACCTGGCGCCGGGTGGCACCCGAGGGCCGCCGCTTCCTGCGCGGCCACAAGGGCGCCCTGGGCAGGCTGGCGGCGTGGTCGCTCCTCGAATCCGCGCAGACCTTCCTCGGCGGTTACGGAGTGGCCCGGGCCCTCGACGACGGCTTCCTCGCCGGCCGCACCACCATCGGCCTCGCCTGGCTGGCGGCGGCCGGAGCCGGAGCACTGATCGGCGGGTTCGCCCTGCGCGGCGTGTTCGCCGGACTCTCGGACCTCGTGGAACCGCTGCGGGACGGTCTGGTGCGGCGGGCGGTGCGGCAGGCGCTGGCCCGCGCGGTGGCCGACCCGGCGCGCGCACCCGACGCCGGCGCGGTGTCCCGGCTGACCCAGCAGACGGAAATGGCCCGTGACTCCTTCGCCGGACTGGTGCTGACGGTACGGTCCTTCGTCTTCACCGCCGTGGGCGCCTTCGCGGGCATGGCGGCCCTGGATCCGGTCCTGCTGCTCATCGTGCTGCCGCCCTTGCTGCTGGGCATGGCGGCCTTCCTGGCCACGCTCCGCCCCATGGCCTCCGTACAGCGCCGGTCCCTGGACACCGACGAGGCGCTCGCGGACCGGGTGGCTGCGCTGGGGGAGGGGCTGCGCGACGTCGTGGCCTGCGGCGGGCAGGCGGGGGCGCGTGCCCGGGTGGAACCGCTGATCGACGCCCAGGAGCGGCTGGCGCGCACCCTCGCGCGCTGGGCCGCCCTGCGCACCCTGGCCCTCGGTGCGGCGGGCCGGCTGCCGGTGATCGCGCTGCTCGCCGCGACGCCCTGGCTGCTCGGGCACGGGATCACCGCCGGGGCGCTGGCCGGCGGCCTCACCTACGTGGTGCAGGCGCTGCTGCCCGCCCTCAACACGCTGATGACCGCGCTGGGTTCGGCCGGAACCCGGCTCCTGGTGGTCCTCGAGCGCTTCTGCGAGCCGCCTCCGTCACCCCCGGGCGCCTGCCGCACGGGCGAGTGGGCCGGGGCGGAGGAACCGGGGGGACCGGGAGAACCGGTAGATCCCGGGGAACCCGCGGCGCCCGCCCCGGCGGCCGAGTTCCGGGGCGTCACCTTCGCCTACGGCCCCGCGGCGGCGCCCGTCCTCGACGGCCTGGACCTGGAGGTGCGGGCGGGGGAGCACCTCGCGGTGGTCGGGCCGAGCGGCATCGGCAAGTCCACGCTCACCGCTCTGCTGGCCGGGATGCTCCCACCCGGTGCGGGGACGGTCCTCGTCGCCGGCGCCGGCGCCCGCCGGGAGCAGGATGCCACCGGCCCGGATCCGCGGCGGACCCTGCTGCCTCAGCAGGCCTACGTGTTCACCGGCAGCGTGCGGGACAACCTGACCCACCTGTCCGCCGGCCCCGACGGCACGGTGCCCGGGGACGCCGAACTGCGGTGCGCCATAGGCTCCCTGGGGCTCGAGGGCCTCGTGGAGCGGCTGGGCGGCCTGGAGGGCGAGGTGTCGCCCCGGCTGCTGTCCCGGGGGGAGTGCCAGCACCTCGCCCTCGCCGCCGCCTACCTCTCCCCGGCTCCGCTGCTGCTGCTCGACGAGGCCACCTGTCATTTGGATCCGCGGACGGAGGAGCGTGCCGAGCGGGCCCTCGCGGAGCGTCCCGGAACCCTGGTCGTCGTGGCCCACCGCGTCTCGTCCGCGGCCCGCGCCGACCGGGTCCTCGTCCTCGACGGAACCCGGGCCGTCTGCGGGACGCACGCGGAACTCCCGGCGCTCTCGCCCCTCTACCGCGATCTGGTGGGTGGCTGGCACGCCACCGCGGACGGATGACGGGTCCGGCCACCTCCGGGTGCCGGGGACAGCGCCCGGCTCGAGGCCGGAAGCCGAGCCTCAGACCCAGCCCGCCCCCTGGGATATCCGGATCGCGTCGATGAGATTGCGCCCGCCGGTCTTCCGGGTCGCCGCGGCGATGTAGTTGCGTACCGTCCCGCTCGCCAAGTGCAGCGTACGGGCGATCTCGGCGATGGAATCGCCTTCCGCGGCCCGGGCCAGCACGCTGAGCTCGCGCGGGCTCAGCGGCACGGGGTCGGCCTCCATGAAGGCGGAGGCCAGCGAGGCGTCGATGAACCGCTCCCCGGACGCGATCTTGCGGACCGCCCGCACGAGCCGCCCCGGGGAGCCGTCCTTGTCGACGTAGCCGCGGGCCCCGGCGTCGAAGGCCCGGTGCAGGGAACCGGGGGCGCCGGTCGACGCGAGGAACAGCACCGCGGACGGCGACGCGAGGACCTGACCGTTCGCGCGTCCCCGGTCCGCCAGAGCGGCCGTTGTCCCCCGACAGTCGAGGTCGACGACGGTGACGTCTGGTCGTAAGCACTCGGCCTGGCGCACCGCGGTGCGCCAGCCCGCGGACGTTACTTCGAAGGGGCCTTCCGATCTCAGCAGCGCGGCCAGCGCCGACCGGACCAGGCTGACACTGTGCAGGACGAGGACCTTCGTCATGGTGGGGTCTCCTCGGTAGACGAACCAGGGCACCACCCGGCTGCCCCCGTACGGCGGAGATGGAACGTCACTGCGGGGGGCGCGCGGGGGCGCGGGGGCAAGTTGGCCGAGACACCGTGGAATTTTTGCTTCCCTTAGGCGGGTAACCCCCTTGAAGACCGGCTCCTCCGTCACTCCGTGAGGCGTGCGGGTGGACGGGAGCCGCCGTCCAGGAGTTCCCGTACCAGCGCGCCGACCTGCTCCGTCTCCAGCAGGAACCCGTCGTGCCCGTACGCGGAGCGGATGACGCGGATCCCGTCCGCGGCCGGGATCCCGTCCGCCAGTTCCTCCTGCTGTACGAGGGGGTAGAGGCGGTCGGAGTCCACCCCGGCCACCACCGTACGGGCCCGTACCCGGCCGAGGGCCGCCCGCCGGCCCGAGCGGCCCCGCCCGATGTCGTGGGTGTTCATGGCCTCGGCCAGGGTGACGTAGCTGGCCGCGTCGAACCGACGGGGGAGCTTGACGGCCTGGTGGTCGAGATAGGACTCGACGCGGTACCGGCCGCCGAGCCAGGGCTGCTCGCCCTCCTGCGCCTCGTGGCCGAAGCGGGTCTGCAGTTCCCCGGCCGACCGGTAGGTGATGTGCGCGATGCGGCGGGCGAGGCCCAGCCCCGTGTGCGGCCCCTGCCCTGGCCCGGCGTCGTGGTAGTCACCGCCCTGCCAGTGGGGATCGGCCCGGATGGCGTGGACCTGGGCGGTGGCCCACGCGATCTGGTCCGCGCTCGCCGCCGCGGGGCAGGCGAGCAGCAACAGCGCCGCCACGCGCCGGGGTTCGCCGACAGCCCATTCCAACGCCCGCATCCCGCCCATGGATCCACCGATCACCAGGGCCCAGCGCCCGATGCCGAGCGCGTCCGCGAGTCCGATCTCGGCCCGCACCTGGTCGCGTTGGGTCAGGCGCGGGAACGAGCCGCCCCAGGGGCTCCCGCCGGGGCCCGTGGACGCGGGCCCCGTGCTTCCCTGGCAGCCGCCCAGGACATTGGGTGCCACCACGAACCACCGGTCGGTGTCGAGTGCCCGGCCCGGGCCGACGAGCGCGTCCCACCAGCCGGAGGTCGGGTGACCCGGCCCGGCGGCGCCCGCCACGTGGCTGTCACCGGTCAGCGCGTGCAGGACGAGGACCGCGTTCGAACGGTCGGGGGCCGGCCGCCCCCAGGTCTCGAAGGCAAGCCGCACCCCCGGCAGCACCCCGCCCGCCTCCAGCGCCAGCGGGTGCGTGCGCCGGTGCCACCGGCGGCGGCCCGGCGGGTCCCCCTCCCGCCACGCGCCGGTGGCGGGAGGGAGGGGCGCGGTGTCCGGGGTCGTGGTGGCGGGGTTCAGGACGCTTCCTTCGAGGCGCGGAAGCCGGCCTCCAGGTCGGCCTTCAGGTCGGCGAGGTTCTCGATCCCGACGGACAGGCGCACCAGCCCCGGGGTGGTGCCGGTGGCGGCGAGCTGGGCCTCGTCGAGCTGGCTGTGGGTGGTGGAGGCGGGGTGGATGACGAGGCTGCGCACGTCGCCGATGTTCGCGAGGTGGCTGAACAGTTCCAGCCCGTCCACGAACCGCCGGCCCGCCTCGACACCGCCCCGCAGCTCGAACGAGAGCACGGCCCCGGCGCCGCGCGGCAGGTAGCGGCGCGCCGCCTCGTACCAGCGGCTGGAGGGCAGGCCGGGGTAGTGCACCACCGAGACCTCGTCGCGCTGTTCGAGCCACCGCGCCAGCTCCTGGGCGTTCGTCGAGTGCCGCTCCAGCCGTAGGCTCAGCGTCTCCACGCCCTGCAGGAGCAGGAAGGCGGAGTGCGGCGCGATGGCGGGGCCGAGGTCCCGCAGCAGTTGCACGCGCAGCTTGACCGCGTACGCGCCCGGTCCGAGGGCGGACCAGTAGCGCAGCCCGTGGTAGCTGGGGTCGGGCTCGGTGAAGTCGGGGAAGCGCTCGGGGTGCGCGCCGAAGTCGAAGGTGCCCGCGTCGACGACCACGCCGCCGAGGGTGGTGCCGTGTCCGCCGAGGAACTTGGTGGCCGAGTGGACGACGACGTCCGCGCCGTGCTCGATGGGGCGCAGCAGGTACGGCGTGGGCACGGTGTTGTCGACGATGAGCGGCACGCCCGCCGCGTGCGCGACGTCGGCCACGCCCCGGACGTCGAGGACGTTGCCGCGCGGGTTGCCGAGGGTCTCCGCGAACAGGGCCTTGGTCTCCGGTCGCACGGCGGCCCGCCAGGCGTCGAGGTCGTCGGGGTTCTCGACGAACGACACCTCGATGCCGAACTTCGGCAGGGTGTGGCGGAACAGGTTGTACGTGCCGCCGTAGAGCGAGGCGCTGGAGACGATGTGGTCGCCGGCCGAAGCCAGGTTGAGGATCGCGAGGGTCTCCGCGGCCTGCCCGGAGGCGACGGCGACGGCGGTGACGCCGCCTTCGAGGGCGGCGACGCGCTGCTCGAGGGCGTCCTGGGTGGGGTTGTGGATGCGGGTGTAGATGTTCCCGGGCTCGGCGAGGGAGAAGAGGTCGGAGGCGTGCTGGGTGTCGCGGAAGACGAACGAGGTGGTCTGGTAGATCGGGACCGCGCGGGCGCCGGTGGCCGGATCGGGAGCGGAGCCGGCGTGCAGCTGCTTGGTCTCGAAGGACCAGGCCGGCGTCGAGGCCCCGGCGGGCTCGCTCTCGGGCGTGTGACCTGCGGTGACGGCGTCGATGGGCTGGGTCATGGGTCTCCTCGGAAGTACGGGCGAACGGGGGCGGGGCGGGGACGATGCTGCGCGGCAGGGAGGCACGGCGCCCTGTGCCCGGGCGCGGGGGAGCCCTTCGAGGGCGGAGCCTTCGAGGGCGCGGCGTGCGCGTCGGGGATTCACCGTGGAGCCGTGGCCCCGGCACCGGACGGCTCACGCCCGACGGCGGCCGAGTCCGGGCAGGACGGGACCGCGTACGACAGGTACGGGGGGGGCGTGGTGCGTGCGGTGAGGGGGACGCGGGTCTGTGCCGCGCGGCGCCGGGTCAGCCGGTGACGGGACAGCCCGTGGTCGTGACACGCACATAGTCGACGTGGCGACGGGTCACGAGTACGGTCATGGCCCCAGGAAACCACAGGCGGGGCGGGCGCACGGGCCTTTCGGCCGAACCGGCGGGACGCACCGGCGCTCCCGGCCGGGGACGACGGCTTCGCGGCAGTGGCCGGAGCCGTCGGCCGGGCCCGGCCGTTCACATTCCGGACGGCTGTCGCCGCCGCTCCCGCGCGCTGCTACAGTCCCGTCCATGCAGCACACCACCACCCTCGCCATGATGCGAATGATGCCCCGTACTCCGGAGGCGCTTCGCTAGCGAAGCCGTGTGCGCACCAGCTGCGACGGACCCTCCGGAAACGGAGGGTCCGTTTTTTGTTGCCCCGGACCCGGTCCCGACTCCAGAACCGGCCGCCGGCGCCACCCGACACCCGCCCCCAGCACCTCCCCGCACCCGCGCCCGTCGCTCGACGCGCCCCTCGTCTCCCGATCCGCCCGCCACCCGACAGAAGGCGAAGCCCCCGCCATGACCCACCTGCCCGTCGTCGCCCTCACCGACTGCGCCGATCCCAACGCACTGGCCCGCCAGTCCGCCCGCATCGCCACCCTCTTCGGCGCCACGCCGACCGTCCTGCCGCTCGGCGGACCGGACCCGGAGGGCGCCGCCGCCCTCACCCTCCTCGACCTGCTGCGCTCCACCGACCTGACCGGCGGGCCGACACAGCCGGTCGTCGTTCTGGTCAACATCGCCCCGCGCGACGGACATTGGCCCAACGGAGTGCCGTTCTGCTACTTTCGTCACGGGCAGCACCTGGTCATCAGCACGGTCAACCACCGGGTCCTCGCCCCGCTGGTGACCTACCTGGGCCTGGAGGAGGTCCAGGTCACCGATGTCCGCGAGGTGCTGGAAGCCGCCGCGGCAGGCTGGGCCGAGCTGGCGGACGCCGAGGTCGAGGAGATCGTACGGACCCAGTTCCGCAGCCTCTGGTACGTGCCCCTGCTGGCCCGCTGGCTCGCCGACGGCCGCTCGGTTCCCGCGCGCCCGCTGACGGTGCGTCCGCCCGTCGAACAGGAAGTGCGGGTCGCGGTCGTGGACAACTTCGGCAATTGCAAGCTGGACCGGCCGGCCGTCGAACTGCCCGGCTACGACGGCGCGCGGAGCCTGTCCGTCCACAATCGGCGCGACGGCCGCAGTGTCCGGGTGCGCTGTTACGACCGACTGCCCGACGTGCCGCTCGGCGAGCCCGGAATCACCATCGGAAGTTCCGGCATCGGCTTCGCCGAGCTGGTGGTCCGCGGCGGCTCGGCAGCCGAACTGTTCGGTCTGCGCCAGGGTGACCAGGTATTCCGTCTCACCAGCTGACATGTTATCGCCGCGTTACCCAATGACGTCCGTCGAGATTGACACCGCGCTCCACCAGCCGGAATGCTGAATCGCATGTCCGGAACCATCCCGCTGGTACGCCGCCGCCACGTGGACAACGTGCGCTGTGCCGCCGATCTGTGTCGCTGAGCGCACGGCAACGGCCCTTTTCCGTACCCCCTTTTCGGACCCCTTCTAAGGACCTTTCATGTCCCGCACCCGTACCCGTATAGCCATAACGGCATCCGCCGTCGCCGTCGTCCTGACCGCCGCCGCCTGCGCGCCCCAGCCGGTGAGTCCCGCGGGAGCCGCCGGATCCTCCGGCCCCAACTGCACGACCGGCAGTTCCAGCCTCCACAAGAGCGGGCAGTTGACCGTCGCGACCGATTCCCCGGCCTACGCGCCCTGGTTCGACAGCAACACCCCTTCCAACGGGAAGGGGTTCGAGAGCGCGGTCGCCTATGCGGTCGCGGGCAAACTCGGCTTCGGCCGCGACCAGGTGAAGTGGGTCGTCGAACCGTTCGCCCATTCCTACGCCCCCGGGCCGAAGAACTTCGACTTCGACATCAACCAGATCTCCATCACCCCGCAGCGCGCACAGGCGGTGGACTTCTCCACCAGTTACTACACGGCCGACCAGGCCATCCTGACGCTGGACAACTCCGCTTTCGCGAAAGCCACTTCGCTCGGAGAGCTGAAGGACGCCAAGATCGGTGTCCAGGTGGCCACCACCAGCTACCAGGCAGTGCTCGACCAGCTCAAGCCCTCGCGCACGCCGAGCGTCTTCAACACCACCAACGACGAGGTCAACGCGCTGAAGAACGGCCAGATCGACGCGATCGTCACCGACCTGCCGACCGTGTTCTTCCTGGCCGGGTCGGAGCTCGACAACGCCAAGATCGTCGGCCAGTTCGGCTACGCGGGCGGCACCCCCGAAGAGTTCGGCCTGCTCCTGCCCAAGGGCAGCGGGTACACCGCCTGCGTGAACGAGGCCCTGGGCGCGCTCAAGGCCGACGGTACGCTCGCCAAGCTCACCGCAGAGTGGCTGTCCGCCTCGGCGAACGTCCCCGAGCTGAAGCCGTAGCGCGGCGACCGTGAACCTCGAGAAGACGGCCGTGCCGCACGAGCCGGCCACCGCGCCGGCCGACACCTACCGACCGAGCGAGCGCGAGCGGGAGCGGGAGCGTTTCCGCCGCTCCCGCAAGCGGCGCCACACCTGGACCGCCGCCCTGTGCACCCTGCTCGGCCTGGCGGCCATCGCGGCCGCCGCGGTGTCCTCGCCGGGCTGGGAGCGCGTCCACAGCCTGTTCCTGGACGGCACCGAATTCCGGGAGTCGTTCCCCGAACTCCTGCGGGCCTTCTGGCTCAACATCCAGATGTTCCTCATCGCCGAGGTGCTGATCCTGGTCCTGGGGCTGCTGATCGCCCTGGTACGGGTGACCCGCGCTCCCGGCCTGCAGCCGCTCCGGCTGGCCGCGACCGTCTACGTGGACGTCTTCCGCGGCGTTCCCACCCTGCTGCTGGTCTTCCTCGTCGGATTCGGCCTGCCGGCACTGCAGTTGCAGGGCACGCCCTCCGAACCCTGGGTGCTCGGCGTGATCGCCCTGGTCCTCTCCTACAGCGCCTACGTCGGCGAAGTACTGCGCGCCGGACTGAACTCGGTGCACCCCGCGCAGCGCAACGCCGCGCGGGCGCTGGGACTGAACGAACGCAAGACCCTGCGGTACGTGGTGCTGCCACAGGCGGTGCGCAACGTGCTCCCGCCCCTGCTCAACGACTTCATCGCACTGCAGAAGGACACCGCGCTGGTCGCCGTGCTCGGTCCGCTGGAGGCGCTGCGGGCCGCGCAGATCAAGGCCGACTACGACTTCAACTACACCCCGTACCTGGGAGCTGCTCTCTTGTTCATCGCGGTCACCATTCCGTTGACCCGCTTCGCCGACCGGCTCCAGCGCCGGGCGGCGCAGCGTACCTGGGCGGAGACGGGCCGATGAGCCGACCACTGCTGCGGATCCGCGGCGTGCGCAAGCAGTACGGGTCGCGCCTGGTCCTGCGCTCGATCGACCTGGACGTCGCCGAGCACCAGGTCGTCTGCCTCATCGGTGGCTCGGGCTCGGGCAAGTCGACCCTGCTGCGCTGCGTGGACCTGCTGGACGTCGTCGACGACGGCACCGTCCACTTGGGCGACAGGGAACTGACGGACCCCGCACTGGACCCCAATGAGGCCCGGAAGCGGATCGGCATCGTCTTCCAGGCCTACAACCTGTTCCCGCACCTGAGCGTGCTGGACAACATCACGCTCGCCCCGCGCCAGGTCCACGGCGTCCCGCGCAAGCAGGCCGAGGAGTCGGCCCGTGAACTGCTGGCCCGGCTGGGACTCGCGGACAAGGCGCACGAACACCCCGACCGGCTCTCCGGGGGGCAGCAGCAGCGCGCCGCGATCGCCCGCGCACTGGCCACCGAGCCGGAGCTGCTCCTCTTCGACGAGATCACCTCGGCCCTCGACCCCGAGCTGGTGGGCGAGGTTCTGGACGTGGTGGCGGACCTCAAACAGCGCGGCCTGACCATCCTGATGGCCACGCACGAGATGGGCTTCGCCCGGCACGTCGCGGACCGGGTCTGCTTCCTGGAGGACGGCGTGATCGTGGAACAGGGCACCGCGGAGCAAGTGCTCACCGCTCCCAAGGAGCAGGCGACCCAGCGCTTCCTCGCCCGGGTCCTGGACCGCACCTGAAGGCCGCCGCGGGCCGGTCGGGTCGCGGGGTCTGACACGGATGAATGAACCACCGGGGGGCCTGGCCGAGGCTCTGGAGCCGGAGTTCACCGGACCCGATCCGGAAGCGCTCCGGCCGGCCTCCCCGTTGGCGGCCTGCCCGCCAACTGTCGGCCAGGAACCGACGAGTTCGAGCCGTTGACCTCGCGGCGCGGGCCCGGCGGGGGAGAGACGCCCGATCAGGGGCAGGCGAGCACTCCGACAGCTTCGACGTCCGAAGGAGAACGGCCATGCTGATCACTGTCAGTCGCTCCGGAGGGTTCACCGGTGTGGGCAAGATGCGGAAGATCGACACCTCCGTCCGGCGGGACGCCGCGGAATGGGAGGGCCTCGCGCGGCGCGCCGTGCGGCCGGTCGCGGACGGTTTCCACTACCGGATCACGATCGACGGCCAGGCGGTCGAACTCGACGAGGCGGGCTTGACCGACGACCAGCGCGAACTGATCCGTGCGGTCCTCGGCGAAGAGGCCTGACCGCTCCGCCGGCCGGGCTCCCGCAGACCCGCCGATCGGCCGGTGAGGCCGGCCGAAACTGGCCCTGCGTGCGTGGGCGCGAAGGCTCCGTGGCCCGCCGAGCGGGTCACGGAGCCGTGCAAGGAGGAAATCCCAGGTCGCTCCGCGTCACCCGGGCGCGATGCGCCAGTCTGCGGGCGGCGTGCACACTGCGTCGCGCCAGGCAGAGCTCCCCCGCCGAGACCTGGCAGGTCGGGCACGGCTCGGCGAACGCGCCGTGCCGGAAACGGCGGTGCGTCTCGTAGGCGGCGTCCAGCATCGCGTCGAGCGCCGAATGCGGGAGACCGGCGGCTGTACGGGCGGCTGCGTGCACCGGCCCCCGCTGGGTGGCTTCCAGGGTCGGGGTGGTCCTCATGGACGGGTCTCCTTGTGCGGTGGGGAGTCGCCAAGCATTCATGCTGCTGTGGCTGCCGGAGTCGATGCGGCGGTGAGCGCGGCGGCGGCCATCGCCCAGGCGGCCGCGGCTCGGCCCGCGATGTCCGGATCCGCCCGCAGCCGGATGGTGCGCACTCCGCTCTCGGTCATGTGGAAGGGCGGCACGGACACTCCTCGTCCTCGCGATCACCTCGGCTGGGTACCGCGCGGATGCCCGGGTCTCGGACCGGTATGCGCGACCTTCACGGTCGGGCCTGCGGGCCGGAGGGTGTGTGAGCGTCTTCGGCCGGCTGAAGGGGACTCGGCGCGCCCGGGTCGGACGTGGGCGCATGGAACGGGCGGCGCCGGACACACGAGTGTCAACTGGCCCGAACGCAAGGGTAGTCGGGCCGCCGTCGCTACGTACGCCAAGGAGCGAGACGCCATGCCACTGACATTCCGCAAGAGCTTCAGGATCCTGCCGGGTGTCCGGCTCAACATCAACCGCAAGTCGTGGTCGATCACGACCGGTGGCAAGCACGGCCCCCGCCGTACGCACAGCAGCACGGGACGCCGGACCACGTCGTGGGATCTGCCCGGCCCCTTCGGCTGGCGCAAGACCAAGACCCGCCGCGGCTGACCGACCAGGTGCGCCGCAGCCTCCGCCGCGGCCGGGGCTCAGGGAAACGATCAAGGGTGCCGGGCGTTTGGAAATCTCCGCACGGTGCAGACGCTTGCTAACACCAGCTTTATTCACCGAGGTAGGAGACGCATCATGGGCATTCTGGCCTGGATTCTCATAGGGTTGCTCGCGGGCATCATCGCCAAGGCGCTCATGCCGGGCAGAGACCCGGGCGGCATCATCATCACCATGCTCATCGGCATCGCGGGCGGTCTGCTCGGCGGCTGGCTCGGCAAGGTCATCTTCGGTGTCGACTCCATCGACGGCTTCTTCGACCTCTCCACCTGGATCGCGGCCATCGTCGGCTCCCTCATCCTCCTGGTGGTCTACCGGCTGGTCACGGGAAACAGGCGCCACGCCTGACCGGCGCGTCCCCTTCGTACGGAAACGGCTCCCCCTCTCCCGAGGGCGGGGCCGTTCCGCGTTTCCCGGACGACGGACGACCCGGTCACGACCGACCACGATCAGCGCCATCGGTCTGGCAGGGGGAGGATGAGACGGAAGGACTCATTGCGGCTGTCCCGCGTCGCGACCGGCGCAGAGGGGAGAGGGTGATGGGACGAGACGGTGTGCGAAGTGCGTACGAGCTGGTGTTCCCCGGCGTGGCCGAGGGCGGACCGGACATCGTGCGGGTGACCGTCACGGACCGGACGGGGCCGGGAGGCAACCCGGTCTACGAGGACCCCACAGGCATCATCCAGGCGGAGATCAGCGAGCGGTCGGAAGTGCGCGTGCTGGCCACCGGGGCCGGTCAGGAACCGGTTCAGGGGGTCACGGCCCGGCTCTTGTCCGGGTGACTCCGTCACCCCTCCGGGCGCCGGGCTTCAGAGGCCGGGGACGCGCACCGCGAACAGGACGGTGTCGTCCTGTGCCTCCTGGGGCCCGATGGCGTCCAGGAGTGAGCGCAGCAACGCGTGCAGCCGGATCCCCGACGGGGCCGTGGCGAGTTCTCGGGCGAGCCGTTCGACGTTCTCGTCGATGTCCGTGCCGCGTTCCTCGACCAGCCCGTCGGTGTACAGCAGCAGCGTGCTGCCCGGCGCGAGCGAACGGGTTCCGCAGGTGCGGGGCCGGGGCGGCAGGGCGTGGTGCAGCAGGACGTCGTGCTCGGTGAGGCTTTCCACGCTGCCGTCCGGGCTGAGCAGGAGCGGGGCGGGATGGCCGGCGTTGCTCCACTTCAGGTGCCAGTGACCGTCTGCCACCGGACGGATGTGGGCATGGACGGCCGTGCCGCTGGCAGGCAGGTTCAGGCGTCGGCAGGCCCGTTCGAGGGCGCCGAGGGCCTGTTCCGGCCCCTGGCCGGGGTGGTCGTGGTCCGCCTGGCGCAGCATGCTGCGGACCTGTCCCATGAGGGCGGCGGCCCGCATGTCGTGTCCGGTGATGTCGCCGACCGTGAGGGCCAGCGCCCCTGTGACGCCGCTGCCCGGTACGCGGGGCAGCGGGTAGGCGTCGTACCAGTCCCCGCCGACCATGTCGTCGCGAGCGGCGGGCCGGTACAAGGCGGCCAGCTCCAGACCGGGGGTGTCGGGAAGGTCGGTGAGCATGGCCCGCTGGAGCTGGCTGGCCGCCGTGACACGGTCATCGAGGTGCAGTGCGCGTTCGACCGCCTGGGCGGTGTATCCGGCGAGCGTGGTCAGCACCGCCCGTTCGTCCAAGCCGATCTCGTGCGGGGTGTCCCACGCCAGCACGAGGGCGCCGAGTATGCCGTGCGTGCCGCGCAGGGGCAGGCAGGCGGCGGTGTGGAGGTTCAGGGCGTCCCATCCCGGGCTCGCCAGGGTGCCGGAGAGGGCGTCGGGGTCCGCGTGCGACCCCGTGACCACCACCATCCGGTTCTCGCGCACCGCTCGCGAGACCGGCCAGTGCGAGGCGAGGGCGAACCGCTCGGGAACGCCTCCGGGGTGGGCATCGCCATCGACGGGACTCGGCACGCGGTGGAGCGTCCCCCGCCGGAGCATGAGCAGGTCGACCCGAGTGGGCTTGAGATCCCCGCTGACCAGGTCTCCGACCCGTTGGCGTACGTCGTCCAGGCCGCGGGTGTCGGCGAGGTCCTCGGAAGCCCGCAGGAGCAGCTTCGAACGGCTGAGCAGCTCGTGCACCCGGGAGGCCTCTTCCTCGGCCGCTTCGCGCGCCTGACGCCCGATCTCGCTGCGCACCCGCATCCGGGCCTGTGCGCTGCACGCGGCGGCCAGGTCCGAGAGGTCCCGTACCTCGTCCTCGCTCCAGACCCGGAGGTCGGGGTCCATCACGGAGAGGACGCCCAGGAGCTCGCCGGAACCCCCGACCAGCGGGACACCGGCGAACGAGAAGGGCGCGGAGCCGTCACCGGCCCTCGACAGGAACAGGGGCCGCCCGTCCTCCGCGACGCGACGGCAGCACTCCAGTACTGCCTCGTCGGGTCTCGCTTCGGGCGGCCAGCATTCGGGCAGCACGCCGGCGGCCTCGCCGGACGGTTCCAGCCGTACGAGTCCCAGGGGGACCGCGAGCACGCGGGTGGCGAGCCGGGCGAACCGATTCAACCGTCTTCCTTCCCACGCGTCCCCGGGGGCCGGGCCCGCCTCCCTGACCTGCACTCCGCAGGCCAGGGCACCATCGTAGGCCCGAGCGGCCGGGGTCGCGGCAAGCCGTGCGGCCCCTTCCCGGCCGGGGCCTCACAGGCCGGGTTGTCCCGGAGGCGGCCGGCGCAGCAGCTCGTCGTGGAGGAGCCGGCCGACGAGGGCGCCGCCGAACACGACCACGCCGATGCCGACGAGCCAGGTCTGGAGGACGAGGACGGTTCCGAAGGGACCGTAGGTGACGGCGCCGGACGCGATCAGCGGCGAGAAGACGAGCCGGGAGAAGACCCGCAGCCCGAGCAGCCCGAGCATGGTGGCCACCGCCCCGGGGAGCAGGGCGGTCCACGCCACCCGGCCGCCGAGGAGCAGGCGCTGGGACCACCAGAAGAAGAGGGTCCCGATCGCCACCGTGACGAAGCCGCGGGCCGGGGACTCGCGCCACGGCGGGGCGATCGCCGAGAGGAAGAGCACCCCCACCAGCACGACGAGCCACAGCACGTGACGCCACCGGGCCCGCCAGCCGGCCGGAGGCAGGTCCCAGACCCGTTCGTATCCGCTCTGCAGCATCGTGCCGAAGGACAGGCCGAATACGGCGAGCAGCGCGAGGCCGAAGGCGGTCGTGGTCCGCCAGGCCTGGCCGGGCAGGGCGAAGAGCCGCTCGATCTCGGCCCTGGCCGCCGGCGATACGCCGAGTCCGTCTCCCAGCCACTGCGCGAACCCCTGCCCGCTGCGGGTGTCCGCCGCGGACACGACGATGAGCAGCGGGACCAGGGTCAGGAAGCCGAGCGCCGCGAATCCGAGCGAGCGTTGCCACAGGGCGACGTCCCGGACGTGGACCCAGCGGCCTCCGGCCCGCGCGCGGCGGCCGACGCTGCGCATCCGCCCGAAAGGCGACGGCCGACGGGCCCTGCCGGACCCGGTCATCTCGCCGGCGCACGCCCGGATCCGCCGCCACCGCCGCTCCGGCCGGATCCGGGACATCCGCTCAGGGACGTCGGCGGCGGGCGCGGTGACCTGGACGGGTGGGCCGGGGGTGAGGTGTCGGGCATGGCCGCTCCAAGTGCTGCTTTCACGGTAGAACGCTCCCGACCGGGAATCCACCGCGGGGACGGCATGCGGCATCCACGTGTCCGGGCGGTCAGGCCGGGCATACGCGGACCGGGGACGACAGCCGCGTGACGGCCGGTCCGACCCGTCCGGCCGGACCAAGGACGGGGCGACCGCGCCGCACGAACACAGTGAGCCGATGGTCAGGGTGAGGCGAAAGTGAAGATGACGGGAGAGGCCGAGAGCGATCCTCGGTGTGTGGGTATGGGTGTGGGCGTGCGCGGCCCGGTCATGGGCCAGCGGCGCCGACTCGCCCTGGGCGGTGTCCGGGGCGCGGTCGGCAAGGGCCGTGACTTCACCCGCCGGACCTTGCGGGACTGGGGGTGGGACGGGCGGGAGAGCTCCGAGGACGCGCTGCTCCTCGTCTCCGAGCTGGTCACCAACGCCGCCCTGCACGCCCACGGCTGCGAAGAGCTCGTACTGACCTCCGGCGAGAGCCTGCGGATCGAGGTGCGCGACGGAGCGACGGAACTGCCGCGTCCCGGAGCCGTGCGCCGCCCGGGCGTCCCCGGCGGGCACGGCCTGCACCTGGTGCGGCGGCTCTCGGACCGCTGGGGCTCGCAAGCCCACGAGCACGGCAAGGTGGTCTGGGCGGAGATCGAGTCCTTCCGCCTGTCGGACGGGCTTCGGGACCCGAGCGCACCGACCTCCGGGCCGCCGCTCGGGCAGGGGATCGCCACCGGGGCGCCGGCCGACGGCCTCACCTAGGTGGTGCGGGGGCCCTCCTCACGCAGGAGCGTGCCGAGCGGGTCCTCCTCGACGGGATCCGGGCCCGTGCGGCACGCACGAGGGTGGGCGCCGGAGCCGGTCATCGACCGGTGGGCCTGCCGGATGTGAGCCGGGATGCCTCGATCTCCGCCCAGACGGCCTTGCCGTGCTCGTGGGCTTGCGCGCCCCAGCGGTCGGACAGGCGCTCCACGATGTGCAGGCCGTGACCGCCCGGGATGCCGCGCTGTGGGGCAGGGTTGCGGCTGGGCAGTGTGGTCGTGCCGTCGTAGACCTCGATGCGCAGGTTCTCCCCGGCCGTGAGCACGAGCTCGTGACAACCGTCCGCGTGGAGGGAGGCGTTGGTCAGCAGCTCGGACACGAGGAGCAGGGCGTCCTCGGAGGTCTCCGTTCCGTCCCAGCCCCAGTCCCGCAGGGCCTCGCGCGTGAACTCGCGGCTCTTGGCCACGGCGCCGCGGACGCCGGTCAGGGCGAGCCTGCGGCGCTGTCCTACGGCGGGAAGGCCCGCACTCGACGGATCACCCGTCTCAGGTCCGATGATCTCCACCGAGGTCTTCCACCCCCATGTTGGCACTGGTCTGTTCTCCCTGGCCCCGCACCCTGACAGTCTAGGTGACCGCCGTTCTCACGGCGTTGCCACGTGGAGCCGCAGGGTGAGGCCCGTGGCCGCCTCGCTGACGGCCAGGACGAGATCGCCTCGCCGGGCCGGGGCCAGGCCCCGTCCCGCGCGTCCACCCCTCGGCGTACGCGCGCACCTCAGCCAGATCTCCGTGGCCGTAGCGGAGGCGGGGTACGTCGCCCTCGGGCTCGGGCAGGGGGCGGTCGCGGTCCGCGGACACCTCCGGCGCGTCGGCGTATGCGGGGCTCGGCAGGTCCGATTCACCCTCGGCGAAGTCCCGCAGGGCGGCCAGGATGCGGCCGGGGTTGCGGCCCAGCTCGGTCATGTCCGTCCACGTGACGCCGTCGGCGTCCCCGTCGAGGCTCTCCCGCAGGACCTCCAGGCGCGGCCCCGGTACGGCGACCAGCACCGGTGCGCCGGCGACCAGGGACGCGCGTACGAAGCCGCCCACCGCGGCCACGTACTCGGGTGGGTCCCGGTAGAGGAGGGCGCGGCGGACGAAGGCCCCGGGCCCGGCGGACCCAGGAGTGGTGATCATGCTGCGACCTCGATGCTCCGGCCGTTCCCGTAGCGGGTGGGCGGTCGGCGGCATCGAGGTCGCCGGGTTCATTCCCTACTCCGTGAGCATGCCGGCGCGCAGCCGGGCCAGCGTGCGGGACAGGATGCGCGACACCTGCATCTGGGAGATGCCCAGCTCGGCACCGATCTCGGCCTGGGTCTGTTCCTGGCCGAAGCGCATCCGCAGGATGAGCCGGTCGCGTTCGTCCAGCTGCCCCAGCAGGGGCGCGAGGGTGTGGAACTCCTCGAAGAGTTCCATGCCGGGATCGAGGGCGCCGTGGCGTTCCGCCGCCGGCCGGGCACCGCGGCCCGCCGAGGACGCCTCGTCGCTGTCGGTGGTGGCGTCGAGGGAACTGCTCGTGTAGCCGTTCGCGGCCACCAGCCCGTCGATGATCTCGTCCTCGGACAACTTCAGGTGCTGGGCCAGCTCCTTGACCGTCGGCGCCCTGCCCAGGTCGTCGCTCAGGGCCTCCTGGGCCTTGGCGAGCTCCGTACGCAGCTCCTGCAGCCGGCGCGGTACGTGCACGGCCCAGGTGGTGTCGCGGAAATGGCGCTTGATCTCACCGATGATGTAGGGGAGGGCGAGGGTGGAGAACTCGACCTCCCGGTCGAGGTCGTAGCGGTCGATGGCCTTGATCAGGCCGATCGTTCCGACCTGGATGACGTCCTCCATGTCGAGACCCCCGCCGACCACGCGGGCCCTGAAACGCCGCGCCGCGAACTGCACGAGCGAGAGGTTCATCTCGATCAGGGTGTTGCGCGTGTACTGGTACTCGCGGGTCCCCTCCTCCAGCGTGCGCAGCCTCGCGAAGAAGTGCCGCGACAGCTCGCGGGCGTCGGTCGGCGCCATCTCGCGGGCGTTCTCGACTTCGATGTGGTCCATGGCCGGCGTTGGCGCCCCCACGGTGTCCCGGTCCGAAGCCGGAGCTCGTACGTCGGTGGCACGAATGGGTCCTGCGACGGTGGCCGCACGCGACATGGTGGCCACTCCCTCCCGGTTGACTGATCAGCTGCCCGGGCTCGTGTGCCCCGGATCATCGGTCCTACACCCTTCGCACGGCAACTTCTTCGATTTCCGTACCGTGCCGTGCGTCCGGGGGCCGTCCGCAGCCGCGGAGGCCCTTTCCGATCGAACGACCAGGCATACTCCCTTGACGACGACGTTACAGGTGGCGAGCGGGGAGGCGGGCATGACCGGAGCAGGAGACGAGTTGCAGTCAGGTGTGGTCGGGGAGAGCTATCCGGCGGGGACCGGGTGTGTGGTGGAGGCTCGGGGAGAGCTGGACCAGGACACGCTGGCCCCGCTGGAAGAGGCCCTCACCTCCGCCGCGGACCGGTACCCGCTGGTGGTCCTGGACGCCGGCGGCATCACATTCGGCGACTCCTCCTTCCTGAACCTGCTCCTGCGGCTGCACCACCTCACGAACCTGCGCATCGCCGCCCCCGGCGAGCAGTTGCGCCGGCTCTTCGCCGTGACCGGCGCGGATACGGTCCTTTCCGTCCGCGCGAGCGTCGAGGACGCCGTAGGGGCGTGAGCGCGCACGTCCCCGGGCCACCGGTCCCGGTGCGGCGAACCACGGGTCCGCCGGTGGTGCGCGCGGGCTTCCGCCGGCACTACCGGCTCTTGCGCCCCCGCCGAGCACGCTCGAACTCGGCTACGTCCGACATCCAGGGGCCGTGCTGTCCGAGTGCGGCGCAGCCGCCGCGGAAGAAGGCGCTCACCAGCTTCCGGTAGCCGCCCATCCCGTCGACCAGGCCGTACTCGACCCGGTACTCCGGCTCCGCACCGCCTTCGCCCTTGCGGAGCGTCGTGACACGGGCGATGGAGTCCGCGTAGAAGTGGAGCTGGATCCCTTCGCCCAGCTCCTCGTCCTCGATGGTGAACACCTCGTTGTCGGCGGCGGAGCGGTCTGCGACGAACTCCCAGAACTCCGCGGCGGCCGTGCGGGGGCCGTCCCGTCGCCACTTCTTCTCGACGCCCTTGTCGTCGGTGAACGACAGGGCCGTCTTTCTCGCGCTCCCGTCGGAGTCGGAGCAGGAGCCGGAGTCGGCGTGGTGGCCGGTGGCCTCCTCGTCGTCCTCCATCGGGGCGTTCCTGGAGCGGTCCGCGGCCTCCGAGCACATCAGGAAGCTCACGGTGCGCACCGCGTCATCGACGAGCTCGGGGTGTGCACGGCGCACGGCCGCTTCGACCGTCGTCTGCATCCGGTTCCAGTCGCGCTTGTCCGTGGCGTGCTTTCCCCGTCGCGGATCGCGGCCGATCCGCAGGGCGGCGCACGCCTGCTCCGCGGCGGCGATCACCCGCATGACCTCGGGCAGCAGCGCGGGGTCGACGGCGTCGGGCATCCGTCGGGGAACGGTCGAGCCGTGCAGGTACTGGCCCGTGTACCTCAGGATCGCGGCGTCGAGCGGCCCGAGTACCGTGCCGCGCCGGGCGCGACGCCGGTCCGCGTGGTGCTCCTGGGCTCGTTTCCCGTTCGACGTCTCCGTCGCCGCGCGCATCGCCGCGCACACCCGACCGCGCTCGAGCAGACCGATGTCGGCCCCGTGGGCGATGAGCCGGCTCCTGTCCCACGGGATGTGCCGGAAGAGCGCGTCGACGTCCGCGGGCGCGGCGAGGAGGATCGGGTCCAGGAGCGCGACGGCGGCGTTCTCGTCGAGCCGGCCCCTGGTTCCGGAGGCGTCGCACAGCGGAAGGACCGCACTCCACAACAGCAGGTGTCGGGCCAGGTCCTCCCGGATCACCGCGAGATGGGCTTCGCCGATCGGGAACGTGAACGTGCGGGGATCGTGGTTGGCGTCGGCCCCGGCACCGAGCGTCAGCTTCAGCTCGCCGTCCTCGCGGATCACGTTCGGTATCCAGCCGCTCCGGCGGGTGAAAACCATGTCGCTCATGTACTCACTCTTCCTGGGAACGGTACGGGCCGGCGCCGCGGTGATGTCGCGGACCCACCCCGTACCAGCTGTTCACGACCACCGTGCGCATTCGGCGTCAAGGCGTGGGTCGGTGCGCACCCAGACTTCGCCCCCGGCGGCCCCGTCCGGGGCGTCGACCCGTTCGATGCCGAGGAACTCGATCAACTTGAGGAGTTCGGCCCGTTCGGCCCGGTCCTCGTCGATACCGTGCGAGTCGAAGAAGACGTAGTACTGGTCGCTCGGGTCCACGTAGCCCGAATCCGCCCAGATGCGCGCGACTTCCCCGATCGCCGCCGCCTCCGTCGTGATGGTGGCGGCGCGGGCGGCACCGCGGGTCTCCGGTGACGCGTCGAGGTCGGCGGGGTCGGGGAACCACTGGCCGAAGTGGTCGAGGCCGGCGAATCCGTTCTCGAAGAACAGCATCGCGCTCGGAAGGTAGCGGTTGCCCCTGTCGACCCGGAGGTACTCCGACCGGGGGCCCGCATCCTTGATCCGCGAGATCACACCTTGCCCGGGCATGAGTACCAGACTCTGCCCCGACGCTGCGTCGTTGATGGTGTAGGTCTCGGAATCCCGGTCACGGAAGAACGCGGAGAACGCCATGTAGGCCTCCTGAGCGTCGGCCACGGAGGCCTGTTGGTCGTTGCCGTCACCGACGGCGAAGACGAACTGCTTCGGTCCGGGCTTGTAGGGGCGAGCCATGAGCGTCCTTCGTTCACGTGTGTGACAGCTCCGACAGCGTAGTCGCATCAGAAACGGACGGACCCGGCGTTCGTCGAGCGCGCGCGGCATGGAGGAGCCGCCGTACGTGGTCGAGAAAATCGATTGCGCTTGCCCGGCCCGGCGAGTGGCAAACACATGGGACTGGAGTACATGTTTCAGGTGGGGTCGGGCAAGAGTGCTTTCGGAGGTTGATAAACATGGTTCCCCTGCTTCTCGTTCTTCTGCTGATTCTGATCCTCGTCGGTGCGGGTTTCGCCCTGAAAATTCTCTGGTGGGTCGCGATTCTGGTTCTGGCACTGTGGCTGATCGGTTTCGTCGCCCGTCCGAAGGGCGGCAGTGGGCGCTGGTACCGCTGGTAGACACCCCGGCATAGGTGCGGCCGTGTCGTTGTGAACACGGCCCTGATTCGAATCCAGACGTGTGGCGGAACAAAAGCGGGGCATCAGCGGTTCAGGCCGAAAGCAAAAAGGCCGCCCTGTGCGCCGTGAACGCCACGCGGGAACCGCCGGGAATTCACTTTCCTTTCCGGTTCCCGATTTATCGGAGGAGTTGTTTCGCGTGACTGAGAATGTGTGGAGTTACAAGTCGACCTCGGGCCACCTCGCCGGCGCTGATCTGACCGGCTACAAGGTCGAGGCGGCCGACGGCGGCATCGGCAAGGTGGACAAGCACTCCGACGAGGTCGGTGACGCCTACCTGGTCGTGGACACCGGGGTCTGGATCTTCGGCAAGGAAGTGCTCCTGCCGGCGAGCACGGTGACCCGCGTCGACCCGCAGGAGAAGAAGGTCTACGTCGACCGGACCAAGGAGCAGATCAAGAGCGCTCCCGAGTTCCACCGCGACCGGCACCTCGGCAACGCCGGCTACCACGAAGAGCTCGGCTCCTACTACGCGAGCGGTGTCCCCTTCGGCGGCCGCCCCTTCTGACCCGCGCCCATGCCGACGGGCCCGCCCCCACACGGGGGGCGGGCCCGTCGGCATGACGGGACCCGGGCGTTCCCGTGGGGCGACGCCCCGGGCGCCAGTGGTAACAGATCTACGGAGCGTCCCAGTCGAGGCGCAGGACGGCGAGGTCGTCGGTGTGCCGGCCGGCGTTGAGGGTCTGGGCCTCTTCGATGAGACGGTCGACGAAGGCGGCGGGATCGGCCGGAGGCAGGCTTTCGATGAGGCCGAGCAGCCCGTCGACTTCGAGTCTGCCCGGAGCGTCGCCGTTGTGTCCTTCGGTGAGCCCATCGGTGTAGAGGGTGAGCGAGCCGGAGCGCGGCAGCGGGATGACGGTGGGTTGCCAGTTGCCGATCTGCGGGGCGACGCCCAGGGCGATGCCGTGGGTGGCGCGGAGTTCGTGGGTGCCCTGGCTGGTCGTGAGGAGGGGCCCGTGGTGGCCGGCGAGGTGGAGGGTGGCGGTGCGGGCGTTCTGGTCGAGGGTGAGGAGGGCACAGGTCGCGAACAGCGGGAGGCTGCCGCGTTCGGCGACGAGGAGCCGCTCCATGAGGTGGAGGAGTTCGGTGCCGCGGTGTCCGCCGAGGACGAGGGAGCGCCAGCCGATGCGCAGGCACACGCCGAGGGCCGCCGCGTCGGGGCCGTGTCCGCTGACGTCGCCGACCACGGCGTGCAGTAGCCCGTCCTCCTCCACCACGTCGAGGAAATCGCCTCCGAGGAGAGCGCTCTTGGCGCCGGGCAGATAGCGGGTGGTGACGGCTATGGCCGACGTGCCCAGGATCGGCTGTGGCAGCAGGCCGCGTTCGAGGCGGGCGTTCTCTTCCGCGCGGAGGCGAACGGCCTGGGCCTCGGCGCTGACGCGTTCGGTTTCGCTGCGGTAGACGGCGTAGCGGACGGTGCGGTGCAGCAGGTCCGCGTCGACCTTGCCCTTCACGAGGTAGTCCTGGGCTCCGGCGGCCATGGCGTCGGTGCCCGCCTGCGCTTCGGACAGTCCCGTCAGGACGATCACCGCCGTGTGCGGGGCCAGGTCCCGCACGGTGGTGACCGCCTTGGTTCCGGAGATGTCCGGCAGGTGCAGGTCGAGGAGGATGCAGTCGACGGGTCCGCGGGTGAGCTCGGTGCGGGCGTCGTCCAGACTCGTCCGCGTGATCAGCTCGAACCGGAGCCCGGTGTCCTCGAGGAGTTCCTCGACGATGAGGGCGTCACCTTCGTCATCCTCGACGAGGAGGATGCGGTACGCCGTCTCGACGGAGCCGGTACGTGTTTCGGTCACGGCCGCGGCTCCGTGCCGGCGCGAGTGGCCTCCGGCATGCCGGACGGGCCGGGATTCCGCGGGGGCTGGGGTGCGAGGGTGAAGGTGACGCGGGTGCCGTCGTGGTGCTCGGGGTCGACGGCGATAGTGCCGCCCTGGAACTCGACGATCTTCTTGCACATGGCCAGGCCGATGCCGCTGCCGCTGTAGACGTCTTTGGTGTGGAGCCGCTGGAAGATCACGAAGACCTTCTCGGCGTACTCGGGGGCGATGCCGATGCCATTGTCGGTCACCGTGAACCGCCACAGGTCGTCCTCCCGGGCGGCGGTGACGTGGATCTCGGGGGCGTGTCCGGGGCGGCGGAACTTGACGGCGTTGCCGATCAGGTTCTGCCAGAGCATGCCCATCTGGGTGGGGTTGGCGGCGATCGTCGGCAGGGATTCCGAGGTGATCGTGGCACCGGACTCCTCGATGCTCACCTCCAGCGACGACAACGTCCGTGCGAGCACCCTGTTCAGGTCGACTTCCTCGTGGTCGTGGTGGACCCGGCCGACGCGGGAGAAGTCGAGGAGGTCGTTGATCAGGGTCTGCATGCGGTTCGCACCGTCGACGGCGTACTCGATGTACTGGTCGGCCTTGGCGTCGAGCTGTCCGCCGTAGCGTCGTTGGAGGAGCTGCGTGAAACTGGACACTTTTCGGAGCGGTTCCTGCAGGTCGTGGGAAGCGACGTAGGCGAACTGTTCCAGCTCGGCGTTGGACCGCTGGAGGTCGACGGCCTGGGCGTCGAGACGTTGGCGGGCCTCCTCCGTGAAGGCGAGCTCTCGGACGAGACGCCGGCGCATGAAGTCGATCTCCGCACTGAGGCGCCGCAGGTCCGCGGGGCCCGTCGGGGTGATGGGGTGGTCGAAATCACCGGCGGCGATGGCCCGGGCGTCCGACCCGAGCTGTTCCAGCGGTGTCGTGATTCCCCTGCGCATCCCCTCGAAGACGAGGATCGCCAGAAGGGTGATCACCGCGGCGATCGTGAAGAACAACCAGTTCCGCAGGGCCATCGTGGCCATCAGGTCTTCCCTCGCCTTGGCCCGCGAGGCACGCAGCTGCTCCTGCTGGGCCACCATGGACGCGCGCACCGCGTCGAAGGTGGTCTTGCCCTCCGCGGCGCGTTCCGCGACCAGCGGGGAAGCCGAGCCGGCCGGCGAGGCGGCGATCGGCCGGGCGATCCGCTCCTGCCAGGTCTCCACCGCGCTCTGGACGGCATCCAGGTCTGCGAGGCCGGCGCGGTCACCGCGCAGCAGCTCCCGCAGCCGTGCGGAGTACTCCTGCTCCTCGGAGATCCCCTTGCGGTACGGCTCGAGGAAGTCGGTGGCGCCGGTGAGGCCGTAGCCGCGGACTCCGGTCTCCTGGTTGAGCAGGGCGGATTCGAGCCGGAAGGAGGTCGTCAGCGCGGGGGAGCGGGTGTCCACGAGATCCGTGCTCAGTGAGGCCGTACGTCCGAGCACCCATGCTCCGGTCACCCCGAGCAGGATCAGTACCGACGAGGCGGCCGCCACTCCCGAGCGCAGCCAGCGCCGGGTCGTCCACGTGGCGAACTTCCGCGCGCGCGGAAGTTCTGGATCGCCGGTCATGCTGTGAATCCCTCCACGAAGAGCCGCCCAGGAAGGAGCGCGGCCCGCACACTCTAGAGGGAGGCCGACAACTCATGTTGTCGCGGGTAGATCTTGGGCCTAAGGTGCCCGGTATGCCTGGCAAGAACTTCGTTTTGCGGACTGACCCGCAGGAGACGGCCGCAGTCGTGGACGCGGCGGTCGGCGACCTTGCCAGACGTCTCGCCCTCCAACTGCTCCAACCCCCCCACGGTCCGGTACCGCGAGGGTCATCCCCCCAGGAGTCTTCGCCGCAGGGGCAGGCGAGGGCGCTGGCCCTGCTGCACCTACTGGATCACCTCCAGAAGGCAACGGAACGCCTCCAGCAGGAGGCGGCCGGCGCGGCGGCCCGCGCGGGAGCCGGATACCCGCAATTGGGCTCCGCATGCGGGATGACCCGACAGGGTGCACGGCGCCGCTGGCCGGGACTCTTCCACCACACCGACGAAGCACCCATGGAGCATCCGATGATGACCACCCCCGCCCGGCCCTTCGACGTTCTCCTGGTCGAGGACGACATGGCCGACGCCCTGCTCATCGAGGAGGCCCTCTCCGAGCGCGGCGCCCGCAACCTGGTCCAGGTCACCGACGGCGTCGCCGCTCTGGAGCACCTGCGTGCCCCCGACAGCGTTCGCCCCGATCTGATCGTCCTCGACCTCAACATGCCCCGCATGAACGGCCGGGACCTGCTCCGCATCCTGAAGAACGACGAGGCCTTCCAGACCATCCCCGTGGTCGTCCTCACCACCTCCTCCGCACCCGACGACGTCGTCGGTGCCTACAGCGGGCACGCCAACGCGTACGTCACCAAGCCGGTCAACCTGGACGAGTTCGAGAAGGCGGTCCAAAGCATCGACGCCTTCTACCTCGATACCGCGACGCGTCCCCGCAGCTGACGCGCGAACCGGCGGTCACGGTGGGATTCCGGGCGCCGCCGGGGCAGGCGTGAGGGCGAAGACGGGAGAGTGAGAACGGGACGGTGGGAACGGAGGGAAGAGGAGCTGTGATGCCAGGATCATCGGGTCCCGGGCCGGGCCTCAGGTCCGCGGAGGCCCGGCAGGCCGCCCGGGAGGTTCTTTCCGCCGAGGGCGTGGCGGAGCGGGTCCTGGACGACGTGCTCACGGTGGTGGCCGAGCTGGTGACCAACGCGATCCGTCACGCGGGCGGCGTCACCGGCTTCCGTGTCCTGCGTCTCCCGGACGCCGTCGCGGTCGAGGTCTCGGACGCGTCCCCGCTCCTGCCCTGTTCGCCGGGTACACCGGTTTCGGTGCCGGGCGGGTTCGGCTGGCTCCTGGTCAACAAGATCGCGGACCGTACGGAGATCCGGTCCGGCCGTGACGGAAAGACGATCACCGCCTACCTCCCCCTCGGCGCCCCGGCCGCTTAGCGGACCGGCCCCCGTGCGCGCGACGGCTGTCACAGGTAGCGGCGAATGGGGAGCACCGCGGTCTCCCGGGCGCGCTGCAGTACCGAGCGGCGCTTCCAGCGGTCCGGACGGATCAGCTCGCTGGACTTGAGGTCCTCGTCGTAGTGCGCGTCGAGGACGGCGGTGAATCCGGCGTCCATGACGGCCAGCATGACCTCCTCGTCGTGATCGAGGGAGCGGCGGTTGAAGTTCGTGGAGCCGACCAGTGACACCACGCCGTCCATGGTCATCACCTTCGCGTGCATCATCGTCGGCTGGTACTGGAAGATGCGCACCCCAGAGGCGGTCAGCGCCTCGTAGTGGTGCTGGCCCGCGAGCTGGCACACCCGTTTGTCCGTATGGGGCCCGGGGAGGAGGATCTCGACTTCCACGCCGCGGCGGGCCGTGGCGCAGAGCAGGTCGACGAAGTAGGTGTCGGGGGCGAAGTACGCGGTGGCGAGACGCACCCGCACCTCGGCAGACTCCAGGATGACGCGCATCAGTGTCTGCATGTCCTGCCAGCCGAAACTGGCCGAGCCGCGAACCACCTGCACGATGGCGTCCCCGCTGGGCTCGTGGCTGACGAACCGGTCGCGCTCGTCGAAGAGTTCCGTGTGACATTCGGCCCAATTCTGGGCGAAGGCGGCCGCGATGCCGTCGACGGCGGGCCCCTGGACTTCGACGTGCGTGTCCCGCCACTCTTGGGGGTTGCGCGCGTCGCCGCACCATTCCTCGGCGATGCCGACGCCTCCGGTGAAGGCGGTCCGCTCGTCGACCACGAGGACCTTGCGGTGGCAGCGGTGGTTCTGCTTGAGCGGCGAGAGGAGGAGCGGCTTGCGGAACCAGGCGACCTCGACTCCGGCCTCGGTCATCCGGTCCAGGAGATCCTGCTCTATGAGGCGGCTGCCGAATCCGTCCAGCAGCAGCCTCACCCGCACTCCCGCACGGGCCCGGTCGGTCAGCGCTTCCGCGAACCGCCGTGCGATGTCGCCCCGCCAGTAGACGAAGGTCATCATGTCGACCGTGTGCCGGGCACTGCCGATCCCGTCCAGCATCGCGGTGAAGATCGCGTCCCCGTTGCGCAGGGGCCGCACGCTGTTGCCCTCGGTCGCGGCGATGCCGATGAGCCGTTCCAGACGCCGGCGTATGCGGCGGATCCGTACGTCCGCGAGATCGCTGTCGCCGGTCGCGGCCGCCGGAGCGCCGATCCTTTGCACACTGTCAGTCATACCGGCACTCCTCGATCGGGTCATTGGCGCTCAGGACCCTAGCCGATGGCCCCGAAGGTTCCGATGCCGGAACCCCGGAGACAGTCCGCCCCTCGCCCCGTGCATCATCCGGCCCTGACGGGCCAAAAGCGCCTCATGAAAAGAAGTCGCGGTCCTTCGCTGCGCGGTGCGTGGCCGTTGCTCCTCCTCCCCGCCCAGGCCGCCCTCATGGTGGGTCTGGGGCGGCTGGTCACTGGGCCCGCGGCCCGGCGCTCGCCGCTGGCGGACGAGGGGTCGGCCGGCCGGGACCTCGTGGAACGCCGCGGCCAGGTCGGCAACGGCGTATCGGAGTTCTTCTCCCTGCTGGCCAGTACGCAGGTGGTCATCGGAGTGACACTGGTCTGCGTCGTCGGCCTGCTCGTGCTTCCCCGTCTCCCGCTGCGGACCGAAGCGCTCTTCCTCGGCGCCTCGGTCGCCGTGCAGTCGGCGGTGTTCCTGTTCGTGACGGCCCTCGTCGACCGCCCCCGTCCCGACGTACCCCACCTGGACGTGGCGCCTCCGACGTCGAGCTTTCCCTCCGGACACACGGGGGCGTCCGTCGCTCTCTACGGGGGCCTCGCCGTCATCGCGGTGCTGCGCATGCGCGGGTCCTGGCGCCACGCCGTGGCGGGGGCCCTGCTCCTGGTGCCGGCGGCCGTCGCGCTGGCGCGGATGTACCGGGGCATGCACTACCCCAGTGACGTCGTCGGCGGCCTGCTCAACGGAGCGGCGACCCTGCTGATCGTCGGGTTCGCGCTGCTGCACGGGCGCGAGTCCCTTCCGGAACGGGCCCGCGCACAGCGGCCCGGACCGGCGGCGGACCCCCGGACCGAGGGTCCGGTCATCGTGGTGCGCCACCCGCACGGCTGCCCCGACGAACTCGCCGACCGGCTGGGCGCCGTGCTGCGCGGCCACGGCCACCGGAACGTGCGCTGGATCCTGACCTCCGCCGAACGGGCCTGCGGCAGTCTGGCCGAGGACCTCACCGCGGTCCGGCCCGCCCTCGTGGTGGTCTGCGGGGGCGACGGCACCCTGCGCGCCTGCGCCGACGTCCTGGCGGGCAGCGGGATCCCGCTGGCCCTGGTGCCCTGCGGCACCGGGAACCTCCTCGCGCGGAACCTCGGTCTCCCGATGGACCCGGTCGCCGCCCTCGACGAGTCCCTGGCCGGCGACAGCCACGGGATCGACGTCGGGCGGGTCCGGGGTGACGGTCTGGCGCCGACCCGGTTCACCGTCATGGCCGGCGTCGGGTTCGACGCCGCCATGGTCCGGGACGCCTCCCCGCGGCTCAAGTCGCGGATGGGCTGGGCCGCGTACGTCCTGTCGGCCGTGCGGCACCTGAACGATCCCGGTGTGCGGCTGACGGTGCGCATCGACGGCGGCCGCCGGCGGCGGCGCCGCGCACGCATGGTCGTCATCGGAAACGTCGGCACCCTCCAAGGCGGCCTGCCGCTCCTGCCGGCGGCCCGGCCGGACAGCGGACGCCTGGAGGTGGTGCTGTTCGACCCGCAGGGCGCGGCCGGATGGTTCACCGCGGCCGGCCACCTCGCGTGGCGCCTGCTGGGCCGCGGCGTGCCGGCGCCCACCGGAGCGGGGGGCGTGAACGGGACCGGGCCGCAGACCGGGCGCAGCGAAGCCGGGGGAGCGCTGGAGTACTTCTCCGCCACCCGGATCGACATCCGCTGCGCCGCACCGCAACCGCGCGAACTCGACGGTGATGCCGTGCGCGACGGCGTCCGCCTCACCGTGGAGGTCGAACCGGGCGCCCTGCGGGTGTACCTGCCCCGCGTGCCCGGGGCTCCGGCCGCCGCGGAGGAGGCGGGTGCACCCGCCGATCGCGCCGCGCCCCTTCCGGCGGCTCCGGGCCCGACGCCTTGAGGCGCGGCAGCAGGTCAGGGCGGGTCCGGGAAGGATCCGCGGGTTTCGCAGGCTCTCCGAGAAGGCAGGAACGCGATGGGTACGGCCCGACGGGTACCGCAGCAGCACGACGTGAGCGGTGAGGAACTGTCCGCCGACGAGGCGTGGACGGCCCTACGGCGCTACGGTGGCTGGCCGCTCGCCCGGGACTCCTTCGTGCGGTTCCGCTACGCGGACGGCTTCAGCCACGCCCGCGCGCTCGCTCTGCAGACGGTCCTGTCCATCGTCCCGCTGGCCATCGCCGCCGTCGGGCTGTCCGGCGTCCTGCACACCGAGGAGGCCGGCCGCGTGGTCGAGCTCACCATCCGCGGGCTCACCAGCGGCCCCGGGCAGGCCGTCGTGGACGATGCGCTGAGCGAGAGCAGACGTCATGCGGGCGACGGCGGCCAGGCCGCGCTGTGGCTGGGCCTGCTGTTCTCGCTCGTCAACGTGACCACGAGCCTCTGCCAGGTCGAACGGGGCGCCAATCGGATATACGGGAACGAGCGGGACCGGCCCTTCCTCAAGAAGTACACCCGCGGCCTGGTGATGTCGGCGCTCGCGGGACTTCCGCTGGGACTCAGTTTCATCCTCACCGTGGTCGGCACCCACCTCACCCGCGCGCTGGGCGAGGTCTACCGGCTCTCTCCCGCCACGGTGCAGGCCTGGGAGTGGCTGCGCTGGCCCGTCGGCGTCCTGCTCGCCGTCCTCGCGACCAGCGCGATCTTCCGCCTCTCCCCGCGCCGCCGTCAGCCCGGATACACCTGGCTGGCCTTCGGGGCCGTCGTCTACCTGGTGCTGTGGAACCTGGCGACCTGGGCCCTGAGCCTGTACATCGGCGAAAGCAGTTCTTTCACCAGCGTCTACGGGCCGCTCAGCGCGATCGTGTCGCTGCTGCTCTGGTCCTACCTCACCTCGGTGGCGCTCTTCCTCGGCCTCTCCTTCGCCGCCCAACTGGAAGCGGTGAGAGCGGGGAAGCGGGAGCCGGTCACGGCCGACCCCGGAGTCTGACCCCGTTCCGGTCGCCCTCCTCCCTCACCGATTTCACCCCCTCCGCATCCCGTTCACCCAGCCCGTTCGTCGGCGGCCGGAGGCCCGCCACCGGACCACGAGAGGAACCCGCCACCATGGCACGGCGCATCGACAGTTCCCGACGACGGACGCCACGGAGCCTGCTGACCCGGCACGCCGGGCCGGACGCCACCTTCGGCGCCAGGCTCGTGCTCGCCGTGACCGCGACCGCGCTGGCCTCCGTGCCCTTCGCGCTCGCCCTGGTCCTGGTCGAGTCCCAGTGGCCTCCGCTGCACCGGCTGGACCGGGCGACCGCCGAGCGCCTGCACACCGCCGCCCTCGCCCACCCGGACGGAGTGCTCTTCCTGCGCGTCCTCTCGGACTTCGTGTGGGATCCGGTGACGATGCGCCTGCTGGTGGCCGTGCTCGTGGCATGGCTCGTGAGCCGGCGGGCCTGGCGACTCGCGGCCTGGGCCTCCGTCACGGCGGTCGCCGGCGGCCTGATCGGGCTCCTGGCCAAGACCGCCGTCGAGCGGGCACGTCCGCACCTGCCGGATCCCGTCGCCCACGCGCCCGGCTTCTCCTTTCCTTCCGGACACGCGATGACGGCCACCACCTCGTGCGCCGTCCTGCTGCTGGTCCTGCTGCCCCTGGTGCCGCCCAGGTGGCGCCCCCTGCCCTGGGTGCTCGCGCCCGCCATCGTGGTGGGCGTCGGCTACACGCGGGTCGCCCTGGGGGTCCACTGGGTCAGTGACGTCGTCGGCGGCTGGCTCCTGGGGATCGCCGTGGTCACCGCGACGACCTTGGCCTTCGAAGCCTGGCGGGCCGACACCGGACGACCTCGCGCGATGGTGACCGAGGGCCTTGAACCGGAACTCACGGGTCCCGAGCCCGAAGCGCACCCGGCAGGTCCGGAACGGTAGGGGCCCGTCCCGGGTCAGGCCCCCGCCGCGGGGGCCTGCCTCGCCCGCTCGGCGTTGAACTGGGCTCCCGCGAGCAGGGCCAGGTTCGCGAACCAGAGCCAGATGACGAAGACCACGATGCCGGCCAGCGACCCGTACACCCGGCCGTAGGTGTCCAGCTCCGTGTAGAGGGTGAAGAGTGCCGAGGCGGCCAGCCAGAGCACGGCCGCCAGTACGCCCCCGGGCAGGCCCCGGCGGGTGCCCCGGCTCTGGGCCGGTCCGGTCCGGAAGAGCATCAGGACCAGCAGGGTGACGACGGACAGGAGGACGGGCCAGCGCAGGAGCGCGATCCCCTCGGCGCTGGCCCCGCCCGTGGAGTGGGCGAGCCAGCGGGCCAGCGGTCCGGACACCACCAGCCCCACGGCGCCGACGAGGAGCAGGACGAGCAGCAGCACGGCATTCATGATCAGGGTGTGGGCGGCCCGGAGCGCGGGCCGCGTGTCCGGCACCTGGTGCATCGCGTGCAGGGCGCGGCGGAACACCGCGAGGTAACTGCACGCCGACCAGAGTGCGCTCACTCCGCCGCTGATCACCAGGGCCCAGATCGAAGAGTGCTCGGCGCCGAGGCCGCCGAGCGCGTCGCGCAGCACCTGCGCGGATTGGGGCGGTGCGTACGAGGTGAGGTCGGTGATCAACCGGTCCCGCATCGCCCCGCCCAGCAACCCCACCAGGGACACCGCGATGACGAGCGCGGGCAGGAGAGCCAGTACGGAGTAGTAGGTGAGGGCGGCCGCGTGATCGGCGAGGTTGTCGGTCCAGACGCGGACGGCGGTACGTCGCAGCTCGGAGCGGGTGCGCATCCCGAGGGCCGCCGTGGGACGGCGCTCTCGGCGCGCTGCGCTGCGGGGGATGTCGGTCATGCCCCGCGCGTGCCCTGCGGGACCCTCGGCATGCGCCCGCGGGGAGGCGGACCGGACGGGCGCGCCGCGGGAGTTCGCGGAGCAGCCCTTCGGCGGGGTCCTCGTACGGGCCGACTGCGAACGGCAAGCCGAGCAGCCGCAAGCCGATCAGCCGCAGGGCGGTCGGCGCGCGACGAAGGCCGGGCTCCCGCCGGGCCTCACGGTGCCGGTGCCTGCGCGGCCGGGGCGTTGTGCGGGGACCGCGGGTGGCACCCGGCGCGGGGGCCGCCGTCCTCGGTGCGCGGCCAGGGTCGCCCTTCGACGGCCTCGGCGCTGCGGTTGAGGCGGACGAGGGCGTCCTCCAGCTGCCGCACTTCCTCGGGGGACCAGTCGGCGACCACTCGGGCCAGGCAGGACTGGTTGACCTCGCGGTCTTCGGTGAGCCGGCGCCCGCCCTCGTCCGTGATGCGCAGCTTGCGGGCCATGCCGCCGTCCGGATCGGGGACGCGCTCGGCCAGTCCGCAGCGGAGCAGCGCGGCCGTCTGGCGGTTCACGGTCGAGGTGTCGAGCCCGAACGCGTCCGACAACTGCCCGATGGACATGGGGCCTTGTGTGTCGATCCGGCTGAGCAGCAGGTACGCCGACCGCTCCAGGCGCTCGGGGTCGCGATCGCGCCGGGCCAGCACCTGGTGCCGCGCGAGCAGCATCAGCTCCCGCTCCAGTTTCTCCAGCACTGCGCCTCCCCGCTCCTTGCGACGTCCCATTGTCGCGGACGCTGCAATATGCATGATACATAACGTGTGTACTATGCACTTCTCGTCGTCATCCGGCGAGCCGCAGCTCAATCCGGAGGACCCGCATGACCGTCACCACGTCCACCGCCTCCCGCGCGGCCGAGATCCTGTCCCGGCCCATCGAACTGAACGGCCTGACCGTCCCCAACCGCATCGCGATGGCGCCGATGACGCGGATGTTCTCCCCCGGCGGCGTGCCCGGTGAAGACGTGCGGGCGTACTACGCCAGCCGGGCCGCGGCGGGTGTCGGCCTGATCGTCACCGAGGGCACGTACGTCGGTCACGACTCCGCCGGGCAGAACGACCGGGTGCCGCGGTTCCACGGCGAGGACCAGCTGGCGGGGTGGGCGAAGGTCGCCGAGGCCGTGCACGCGTCGGGCGGCACCATCGTGCCCCAGCTGTGGCACATAGGCATGGTGCGCAAGCAGGGCGAGGCGCCGTACGCCGAGGCCCCCGCCGTGGGGCCCTCCGGCATCCGCGTCGACGGCACCGAGGGGACCGGCAAGGCGATGACCCGCGCCGACCTCGACGACGTCATCGGGGCGTTCGCGGACGCGGCGGCGGAGGCGGAGCGGATCGGCTTCGACGGTGTCGAACTGCACGGCGCCCACGGCTACCTGATCGACCAGTTCCTGTGGGAGCGGACCAACCGCCGCACCGACGCCTACGGCGGCGACGCGGTGGCCCGTACGAAGTTCGCCGCTGAGGTCGTCGCCGCGGTGCGCGAGCGCGTCGCGGCCGACTTCCCGGTGATCTTCCGCTTCTCCCAGTGGAAGCAGGAGGCCTACGACGGGCGGCTCGCGCAGACGCCGGAGGAGCTGGAGGCGATCCTGGCCCCGCTGACGGCGGCCGGCGTGGACGCGTTCCACGCCTCCACCCGGCGCTACTGGATCCCGGAGTTCGAGGGCTCGGACCTGAACCTGGCGGGCTGGACCAAGAAGCTCACTGGCCGGCCGACCATCACCGTCGGCTCGGTCGGCCTCGACGGCGACTTCCTGCGCGCCTTCGCCGGCGAAGGCGCGGCACTCGGCGACATCGACAACCTCCTGGACCGCATGGAGCGGGAGGAGTTCGACATGGTCGCCGTCGGCCGGGCGCTGCTCCAGGACCCCCAGTGGGCGGCGAAGGTCCTGGGCAACCGCTTCGACGAGCTCGAGCCGTACGACGCGGCGGCGCTCAGGTCGCTCAGCCGGTAGCCACTGGCCGTTTGGCTTTTGGCTTTTGGTTTGTGGCCGGACGATCCCGTCCGCACGGCCGGCCCGCGCATCTAGGAGCCGGTCGTGCCGTCGAGCATCTCGCGCAGGATGTCCAGGTGGCCGTTGTGCCGGGCCGTCTCCTCGGTGAGGTGGAGGAGAATCCAGCGCAGGTCGACGCGCAACCCCTTGCGGACGGTCTCGGCCCGCTGGTCCAGGGGCGCCGCGGCGACCAGTTCGCGGTAACGAGTGCTCTGCTCGGCGTATTCGTCGAGGAGCTGCGCCAGCGGGAAGTCGACGGCGATCCGCATCTCGCGGTCGGGATCTTCGTCGGTCCAGGGGCCCTGGTCCTCCTCGCCGAGGAAGATCACTTGGAACCAGTAGTACTCGACCCAGCGCAGGTGGTTGATCAGTCCGCTCAGGGTCATCAGCGGTGAGCCTGGCAGGAGCGCCTTGCGGGCGTTCTCGGCGGAGACGCCTTCGCACTTGGCGAGGGCGGTGCTCCGTGCGTAGTCGAGGAACGTGGTGAGCTGGGTGCGCTCGTCCCACGCGGGAGGTACGTCGTCGATTCTGGTCATCCCGCGAAGGATCACCGATCGACGCGATGGGTGTCGAGGCATTTTCCGACGGGGCCGCCCGCGCCTCCCGGCCCCGTCCTCTTCCCCGCCGCGCCCGTCAGGGCTTCAGGCCCGCCCGCCTGAGGGCGATCTCGGACAGATCGGCGATGACCTGCGGGTCGCCGCGGCGCCAGGCGTCGGCGAGGCCGCCCGCGGGGGTGGGGATCGCGGCGAGGGCGCGCGGCGGTCCGGTGAGGGCGCGCAGGGCGAGCAGGTCGGCGCCTCCGGGTGCGTCGAGGAGGTCCCGGATGGTGGCGCTGCGGCGGATCCAGCGCACGCGCAGGGGAAGCCACAGCAGCAGGACGAAGGCCACCGGGAGGACGATCAGGGCGAGCGTGGCCAGGTTGGCCACCTGGCTGACGACGTCCTGCAGCGACCGTCCCGCGTCGGCGAGTCCGACGCCGGCGTCGGCCGCGGACCGGAACGGCTTCCTCAGGAGGTCGCCGACGAGCGGCACGCCGGAGGCGGTGTCGCCGGCTTCGGTGAGGGAGTCGGCCAGGCCTTGGCCGGAGCTTTCGACCTTCCGTCCGGGTTCGGCCAGCCGCATGATCGCGCCGCGGACGGTCAGGGCGAACGTCACCGCGGCGGCGATCAGCAGGACGGCGAACAGGTCCGCGAGGATCTGCCGGTTCCGCCGCGCGGGGGTCTGGGCGTAGAGGCGCATGGGCATGGGCTGCTCCTGTTCCGGCGCCGGCGGCAGGGGTCGGCCGGTCGCTCGACCGTATGCCGGACTCGGCCGTCAGCTGGTGTCCCGTCGGTGTGCGGCCGTGACACGTCGCCGAGTTGGCGCAGTGTCCCTACCCCGACGCCACCGGCGGAACCGGCGGACTTGCCGGTCCCGTTCCGAGCGACCGGGTCCGTACCGGCCCCGGGTCAGCCCTCGGCGGGAACCGCGGCGAACACGGGGGCGCCGACGGCCCGGTCCAGGCGGTATCGCCTGAGCGACCGGTCGAAGCGGGCGCGGCTGCCCGGCCGGACTCCGCGGAGGTCGGCGATCAGCGCACCGTCCGGCACCCGGGCGGCGAGGCGCGCGACGACCGGGTCAGGGCTGCCGCGCAGTGCGGCCGCGGGGTGCAGCGGCAGTTCGGGGCCGTCCAGTTGCAAGAGGTCCCAGAAATCGTCGGCGTACGGCTGGACGCCCTCCTCGAAGCCGGTCTCCTCGACCAGTTCCTCCGCCGTGCCGATGAGCCGGTCGAGCCAGTGCGGCAGCGAGTCGGCCTCGACGTGGAGGCCGCCCTCGCGGTACTGCATCAGGACCTGGCCCCACCGGCCGTCGGCCTCGATGTCGACCCGGGTGACGCCGCCGCCCCCGTCGTCGGTGACCAGCCAGTGGGGGTGCGGCAGGCCGTGGTCGTGTCACCGGAGATCATCCGGCCACGCTACAGCCGGCCCGGCCCGGCCCCGTGTCGCAGCCGGGGGGGGGCTCCGCACCGGGCTCGCGCCGGCGCGCCGGTGGGGTTTCACCTGGTCGGGTCAAGCGAGGGCGGGTGGCTGCCGCGAATGGCCCAGCATCGGGACACCGGGCGGGCCGGACATCGGATGAGAGGCCTAACGTCGCTCGCAGAGACATCGGTGCGCGCGGCTTGTGGAGGTGTCATGTCCCGTCGAGGCGGCCTGCTGGCGGGCGTCTGCGCGACCACGGTCGCCGTCGGCCTGCTCCTGACCGGGGGCGCCCGGGGCGGCCCGACGCCGCCGCGGCAGGACTCCGGCGCACATGCCGGGAGCGGGGTCGCGGTGGGTGCCTACCTGCACTACGGATCGCCGGGCGTCGAGCGGATGCAGGGGCTCTCGCGCTGGCTCGGGGGTACGGAGCTGCGTGCCGGGCACACCTACCTGCCGGGCGACACCTGGGCGAACATCGAGGGGGCGCCCGATTCCCTGCGGAGCTGGGCGCGGTGGCGCAACGCGAGAGCCGACCGGCTGTTCGTGCTGAACGTGCCCATGCAGGAGCGCAACGAGGCCCGCTTCCCCGACGCCCGGGTCGCCGAGCTGATCCGCACCGGCGCGCGGGGCACGTACGACCACCACTTCCGGCGGCTGGCCGAGCGCCTGGTCGACCTCGACGTGCCGGACACGGTGATCGTGCTCGGCTGGGAGATGAACGGCTTCGACTACACCCACCGGTGCCGGCCCGATCCCGAGAACTGGAAGAAGTACTGGCGGCGCATCGTGGCCGCCATGCGCTCCGTCAAGGGGCAGGACTTCCGTTTCGACTTCGCCCCCAACCGCGGCGGGGACGCGATCGCGTGGACCCGCTGCTACCCGGGTGACGACGTGGTCGATGTCGTCGGAATGGACTCGTACGACCAGGAACCCGGCCGGACCTTCGACGAGCAGGTCACCCAGCCCTACGGGCTGCGGCACCAGGTCGATTTCGCCAGGGCGCACGGCAAGGAGACCTCCTACCCCGAGTGGGGGCTGTTCCGGCACGGAGACAACCCCGAGTACGTGCGGCGCATGCTGGAATGGATCAAGGAGACCGGGCCGCTTTACCACAGCATCACGGACTTCTGCCCGCACGGAGTGTGGCAGTGCGGGCAGAATCCGCGCTCCTCGCAGGTGTTCCGGGATCTCCTTTCGGGTCGCAGGGCGGGGAGCGGCTGGGTGGCGGGTGCGTGGCAGGGTGGAACGCATGCCCTCACTCCTGCTCCGCATCGTCGGTCGAGATCTCCCCGGTCGTGAATGCGGCGGATACCGGGACGTCCATGTCGCCGTGCAGCGCGGGCGCGAGCCCGAAGGAACCGTTCCCGGGGACGCCGCGGAGGCGGTCTGGGAGTTCGCCGTGGAGGTGGTCGCCTCACCGGACGGGACCCGGGACTTCCGCGGACCTCACGTCCACGGGCGGCGCGGGGGCCGGTTCCTGTACCTGACGTGGGGGGAGCTGCGGGACGGTGGGGCGTTCACGATGTTCCGCCGGGCCAAGCTGCTGCTCGACGACCTCCCGCCGCAGGTCATCGAACGGGGCGCGGCGGAAGCGGAGCTACGCCTGACGGACCGCTGCGGGATGCCCGTGTGCGCCGCGGTGCGCCCACCCGGGGTCATCTGGAGCTGAACGGATACGGAGTCGTGTGGCCCGGCTACCGGACGGCATCGCCGGACGCATCGGCCACCGGGCGTAAACCCGTGGATCTACGCCCCCGCGCCGTGTACATCGGTGAGCCGATGCCGCCCCGGAGGGCACGTGACAGCGTTCCCCTGTGCCCACGGACCTTCCGTCGAGGCATGGTTGACGATGCGTCACCACAGGAGGGGACCATGACCACGCCCATGACCAGGCCCGTGTCCACGCCCATGACCGACCCCATGTACGCGCCCGTGAACACCACACCGTTCATCCCCCGCGAGGGCATGACGCGCCGCCGCGTGCTGGGAGCCGCGCTGGCCGTCGGCGCCGCCGTACCGCTCGTCGCCGCCGGCCCCGTGTGGGCCCACCCGGCAGGGTCCGCCGCCGAGGACCCGAAGCGGCTCACGCTGCCCGCGCCGACCGGGCCGCATCCCGTGGGCACGGTCCAGCTGCACCTCGTCGACCGGTCGCGCCCGGACGCGATCGCGGGGCCCGGCAGGTTCCGCGAGCTGATGGCCACCGTCTGGTACCCGGCGCGGGACGTCACGCGGTACCCGGTGGCGCCCTGGATGCCGGCCGGGGCCTTCCAGGCGTTCCTCGACGACGTCGGGTTCGGTGATCTGGCCTCCCTGGGGCCGCTCACGGCCGGCCACGTGGGCGCGCCGGTGCTCCGGTCGGGCCGCCGGCTGCCCGTCGTCGTGTTCTCGCACGGCGCGCGCAGCCACCAGGGCGACCACACCGTCATGGTCCAGGAGTTCGCCAGTCACGGATACGCGGCCGTGACGATCGCGCACCAGTACGACACGTACACCGAGTTTCCCGACGGCCGCGTCGCCGTCCCGCTCCGCGACGGGCGGGCGCCGACACTGCCCGGGGACTACGCCGCCGACCTGCGGTTCGTCCTCGACTGCGTCGAGCGGATCGCCGCGGGGTGCAATCCGGACGTCGACCACAAGAAGCTGCCGGCCGGGCTGCTCGGCTCGCTCGACCCGCGACGCACGGGCGCCTTCGGCTGGTCGAAGGGCGGGACGGCCACCGCCTGCGCGACGCTCGCGGACGAGCGCATCCGGGCCGGGCTGAGCCTCGACGCCCCGATGGAGATGAAACCGCCGCTGGCCGGCCACCTGGACCGGCCGTTCATGATGATGTCCGCGGACTTCGGCCGGGCCACGCACCCCGCGGTCGCCGCGTTCTGGTCGCTCCTGCGGGGCCGGCGGCTGGATCTTCGGGCCGAGGGAGCCGTGCACATCTCCTACGGCGACAACGAGGCGCTGTTCCCGCAAGTGGCGAAGCTGTACGGGTGGACTGGGAAGCAGCTCCAGGACACGATCGGCACCCTGGATCCCGACCAGGCGGTGCGGATCCAGCAGGCCTATCCGCTCGCGTTCTTCGACGAGCACCTGCGCCGCCGTCCGGGGCACCTGCTCGACGGACCGTCCCCGGCCTTCCCGGCGGTGACGTTCCTCCCCTGAGTCCCCGGGACGGCGCCGCCGCCCCGGAGAAAATATCTTGGGAGCGGTGTCGATCCGCCCCCGTCCCGTTCGTCGTCATGGTGTGTGGCCACCCGCCGCACGAGGAAACGACAGGCCCGACAGGGCCTGGGAGGAGCCCGACCATGAAGTACATGCTGCTGATCAACGCTGGTGCGATCGCCGAGGACGGCGGGGCCGCCGAGTGCACCGTCGAGGACTGGATGGTCTACGACAAGGAGGTCAGGGAGGCCGGGATCTGGGTGTCCGGGGAGTCGCTCGCGGACCTGGTCACCGCCACGACGGTGCGGGTCGGCGAGGACGGCACCCGGGCCGTCACCGACGGGCCGTTCGCGGAGAGCCGCGAGGTCCTCGGCGGCTTCTACGTCATCGACGTACCGGACCTGGACGTCGCGCTGGACTGGGCCGCCCGCTGCCCCGGCGCGCGCGGCAGCGGGTCGGTCGTGGTCCGTCCGATCGCCGATTTCGGGGTCTGACGTTGAGGGACGAGGGAACCGGGGACGAGAGGATCGCGGACGAGGGAACCGGGGACGAGGGGATCGCCGGGCGCGAGCCGTCCGACGGGTCCGTCGACCGGTCTTCCGCCAGGTCCTCCGTGGAGGCGGTGTTCCGGGAGGAGCGCGGCCGGCTCCTCGCTTCCCTCGTCCGCCGCTTCGGCGACCTCGACCTGGCCGAAGAGGTCACCTCGGAGGCCGTCGAGGCGGCTCTGGTGCACTGGCCCGTCGAGGGGGTTCCCTCCAGGCCCGGCGCCTGGCTGCTCACCACGGCCCGGCGCAAGGCCGTCGACCGCCTGCGCCGGGACCAGGCGTACGCCGCCCGGCTCGCCATCCTCCAGGTGGAGGCGGAGCGGGCCGACCCGGCCCCGCCCGCGGACACCGACGGCGGGCTGCCCGACGAGCGCCTGCAGATGTTCTTCACGTGCGCCCACCCCGCGCTCGCGGCCGAGGACCGCACGGCGCTGACCCTGCGCTGCCTGGCCGGTCTGACGACGCCCGAGGTGGCGCGCGCCTTCCTGGTGCCGCCCGCGACGATGGCGCAGCGGATCGTACGGGCCAAGAGGAAGATCCGCGAGGCGCGCATCCCCTTCCGGGTACCCGGCTCCGACGAGCTGCCCGAGCGCCTGCCCGGAGTGCTCCAGGTCGTCTACTCGGTCTTCACCGAGGGGTACGCCGCCAGCTCGGGCCCGCTGCTGCAACGGCTCGACCTGGCCGAGGAGGCCATCCGGCTGGCGCGGATCCTGCACCGGCTGCTGCCCGCCGAGCGGGAGGTCGACGGCCTGCTCGCCCTGATGCTCCTGATCCACGCCAGGCGCGATGCCCGGACCGGCCCGGACGGCGAGCCCGTGCTGCTCGACGACCAGGACCGCGGCCGCTGGGACCGGTCGATGATCGAGGAGGGCCGGGGCCTGGTGGTCCGCGCGCTGACCGGCGGGCCACCCGGCCCGTACGGGGTGCAGGCCGCCATCGCCGCTCTGCACGACGAGGCCGCCGACCTCGCCGGCACCGACTGGCCGCAGGTCGTCGCGCTCTACGACGTCCTGCTCGCGCTGGCTCCGTCCCCCGTCGTCGCGCTGAACCGGGCGGTGGCGGTGGCCATGCGCGACGGCCCGCAAGCCGGCCTGACCCTGCTCGACGGCCTCGCCGGCGAGCAGCAGCTGCGCGGCCACCACCCGTACCCGGCCGCCCGCGGGGACCTGCTGCACCGGCTCGGCCGGCTTACCGAGGCCGCGGCGGCCTACCGGGAAGCGCTCGACCTGGCCGGCACCGAACCGGAACGCGCCCACCTCCGGCGCAGGCTGGCCGCGGTGCTGCCGCCCGGGCCCGATGGCGGTTCCGGTTCCTGACACGGACTCGTCGGGGGTCGTACGGGGTCATACGGGGCCGCACAGGGCGGTGACCTCCTGCTCGGCGGCCGACGGCGGGCGGGTACCTCGCCCGGCACGGCCTTCTTACCCACGACGGACGGTCGGCAGTGCTACAACTGGTTTGTGACCTCTCCTTGTAACCCGTACCGGGGACGTCGGTGCGGTCACTGAGCGGCAATCGCCCGCGAAGCGTCGCCCGGCAGGTCTTCGTCCTGCAGGTGGCGGTCGTGGTGCTGCTCGCCGCCGGTGCCGTGCTGGCGCTGGTGCTCCAGTCGCGCCACGACATCGACCGCGAGGCCCGCAGCCGTTCCGTGGCGGTGGCGGAGACCTTCGCGCGCTCGCTGGGGCTGCAGGAGGCCCTGCGCTCACCCGACCCCTCCGCGATCCTCCAACCCCTCGCCGAGTCGACGCGCAAGGCCACGGGGGTGGACTTCATCGTGGTGATGGACACCGAGGGGATCCGCTACACCCACCCCCTGCCGGACCGCATCGGCAAGCGGTTCGTGGGGACGATCGCGCCCTCGCTCGCCGGTCACGTGTACACGGAGAGCGTCGACGGTCCGCTGGGCAACGAGATCCAGGCCGTGGTGCCGGTGTTCTCCGACGACGGCCGGGTCGTGGCACTGGTGTCGGCCGGCCTCACCGTCAAGAACCTCACCGGAGCGGTCGACCGGCAGCTCCCCGTGATCCTCGGTGTCGCCGCGACCGGCCTCGCCCTGGCCACCGGGGGAGCGGCACTGATCAGCAGACGCCTCCGGCGCCAGACCCACGGCCTGGGCCCCCTGGAGATGACCCGGATGTACGAGCACCACGACGCGGTGCTCCACTCCGTCCGCGAGGGGGTGCTGATCACCGACGGCACGGGGCGGCTGCTGCTCGCGAACGACGAGGCGAAGCGGCTCCTGCGGCTTTCCCCCGGTGCCGAAGGGGCCCTCATCCGGGACCTGCCCGGCCTCGACCGGCAGGTGTCCGAGCTCCTGCTGTCCGGTCGGGAGGCCACCGACGAGGTGCACGAGGCCGGCGACCGGCTGCTGGTGATCAGCCAGCGGCCGACCCGGACCGGCGGCGGACCCGAGGGCGCGGCCGTCACCATCCGTGACTCCACCGAGCTGCGCGTGCTCAGCGCGCGGGCCGACGCGGCCCACAGGCGGCTGAAGCTGCTGTACGACGCCGGGACCGGCATCGGCACCACCCTCGACGTGGAGCGGACGGCCCAAGAGCTCGCCGACGTCGCCGTACCGCGCTTCGCCGACTTCGCCACCGTGGACCTGGCCGAGACCGTGCTCCACGGGGACGAGCCCGACCCGGACTCGGACCTGCGCCGTACCGGGGTCAGCGGCATCCGCGACGACTCGCCGCTCTATCCGCGCGGCAGGCTGATCGACTTCCTGCCCTCCACACCGCAGGCCCGCGGTTTCGCGAGCGGCCGGGCCGAGGTGGTGGCCGACCTGGCCGACGCGCCCGGCTGGCACGCCCAGGACCCGCGCCGGGCCCGGGAGATCGTCGACTTCGGGATCCACTCCCTGATCACGGCCCCCCTCACGGCCCGCGGGGTCACCCTCGGCGTGGCCAACTTCTGGCGCTCGCGCAAGCCCGAACCCTTCAACGAAGACGACCTCTCGCTCGCCGAGGAGCTCGTGGCGCGGGCGGGCGTCACCATCGACAACGCCCGCCGCTACACCCGCGAGCACGCCCTGGCGGTGACGCTCCAGCACAGCCTGCTGCCCCGGGAGCTGCCCGAGCAGAGTGCCGTGGAGGTGGCGCACTACTACCTGCCCGCCCACTCCGGGGTCGGCGGCGACTGGTTCGACGTGATCCCGCTGCCCGGCAGCCGGGTCGCCCTGGTCGTGGGCGACGTCGTCGGCCACGGACTGCGCGCCGCGGCGACCATGGGCCAGCTGCGTACGGCCGTCATCAACTTCTCGTCCCTGGACCTTCCCCCCGACGAACTGCTGGCGCGCCTCGACGACCTGGTCCAGTACATCGACCAGAGCGGGGAGGGCGGCGTCACCGACGGCGAGCTGATCGGGGCGACCTGCCTGTACGCCGTGTACGACCCGGTGACCCAGCGGTGCACGATGGCCCGCGCGGGGCACGTACCCCCCTTCGTGGTGCGTCCCGACGGAACGGCGGAGATGCCCGACCTGCCCCCGGGCGCACCGCTGGGGCTGGGCGGGTTCCCCTTCGAGTCGGCGGAGCTGGACCTGAGCGAGGGCTCGCAGCTGGTGCTCTACACCGACGGCCTGATCGAGGACCCGGGCCGCGACATCGACGAGGGCCTGGAGCTGCTCCGCTCGGCCCTCTCCCACGCCGGCCCGGGGCCCCACGAGACCTGCCGCGCGGTCCTGAAGGAGCTGATGCCGGTGCGCCCGCGGGACGACGTGGCCGTCCTCATCGCGCAGACGCACGCGCTGGGCGCGGACCGCATCGCCGACTGGGAGGTGCCGTTCGAGCCGACGGCCGTGGGGGGCGTGCGGGCCCGCGCGGTGAAGAAGCTCGACGAATGGGGCCTGTCCGAGCTCGCCTTCGGCACGGAACTCGTACTGAGCGAGCTGGTCACGAACGCCATCCGGCACGGCAGCGCACCGGTCCGCGTCCGGCTACTGAACGACGGCAGGCTGCTGACCTGCGAAGTCTCCGACGGAAGTAGTACCGCACCCCACCTGCGGTACGCCGCTACCACCGACGAAGGGGGTCGGGGGCTCTTCCTGGTGGCCCAGATCGGCGGCCGATGGGGCACCAGGTACACGCCCACCGGGAAGATCATCTGGTCCGAGCAGCCGCTGCCGGAGCACTGAGCGGTCGGGCTCAGGTCAGGCTCCGGCGTACCGCGAGGGCGGCGACGTCGTCCTCGAGGCGTCCGCGCCTATAGCGCAGGAGATCGCGGTGAAGGGCCGTGAGCAGTTCGCGGGGCGGTGTCGTCGGCTGCCGGAGCATCCAGCTCGCCAGGGGGAAGAACTCGCCGTCTCGGGCGCGGGCCTCGGCGATCCCGTCGGTATAGAGCAGCAGCAGGTCGCCGGGTGCGAAATCGTGGCTGTCCACCGTGTAGTGATCGCCGACGAGCTCCGCGAGGCTGATGAGCGGCGAAGGATCCGCGGACTCCAGGACGCGGAGCCTCCCGCGGTGCAGGAGCATCGGCGGGGGATGTCCGCAGTTCAGGATGCCGATCCGCCCGCCCTCGTGCGGGATCTGGACGAGAAGGGCCGTGGCGAAGCGCTCCATCGCCCCCTCCGGTGGGAAGGCGGCGTTGTAACGGGTGCTGCTGGCGTCCAGCCTGCGGGCGACGTCGACCAGCTCGGTCTCGCCGTACGCCGCCTCCCGGAACGCGTTGACGATCGTCGCGGCCGCCCCCACGGCCGGAAGGCCCTTGCCGCGCACGTCACCGATGAGCAGTCTGATCCCGTACGGCGTGTCGACCACCTCGTAGAAATCCCCGCCGATGCGGGCCTCCGCCGCCGCCGCGAGATACAGGGACTCGATCTCGATGGTGCCCAGGCGGTGCGGCATGGGGCTCAGCACCACCTGCTGAGCGGCGTCGGCGACGAGCCGCACCTGGAAGAGGGTGCGCTCCCGCTGCAGCCGGACGTGGCTTCCGTACGCCGCCGCCACGGTGACCGCGATGATTCCCGCGGCCGTCCACCAGGTTCCCAGATCGGGGAAGACGAGGCTGAGGCCGATCATCAGAAGGAGACAGGCCGTCCCGAGCAGGACCGTGGGGAGGACCGGCCACATGGCGGCGGCCAGGGCCGGCGCCGCGGGGAGGAGGCGGCTGAAGGCCATGTCCGGCGGAGTCGTGTAGGCCAGGGCGGCGATGACGACGGTCAGGACGACCGGCGACAGCCGCACAAGCCTTCCCGGGCCTGGGCGCCTACGGCGCCACGGTGGTCCAGACTCGATCACAATTGTCAGGGTATCCACCGAACGGAGGCACGGCGCGCCGACGGACCGGTTCGGCTGCCCGCCCCGTCGGCCCCGCCCTGGTCACGGGATCCGCGTCAGGCGCCGGCGGACGCGCGCCGGACCGCGTCGAGGGCGCGCCGCACGTCATCCTCGGTCGTCGACCCGTGCCTGCGGTTCCCGTCCCCGAGAAGGTACGGCTCGCGGTGGCCTTACCAACTCCTTTGCGGGGGCCTACCTTTGAGGCATGGAAACTCGGCATCCCGGCCCGCTCTCGGACGTTGTGTCACCCGTGGCAGCCGGATCGCGGCTGCTGTTCGTGCCCAGCCGGGCCCGCGAGCTGGCTCGCGCGCTCGGCGGGAGCCTCATGGTCCCGCCGGTGGCCGCGGCCCCACTCCTGCTGGCCGCTCTGGTGGCCGCCGTGGTCTCGGGGAACTCGTTCTTCTGGGGCTGTCTCTGGGTCCTGCTGGCGCTCACGGCGGTCGCGGTGAGCGTGCTCGCCGTGGCCATGGTGTTCGTCACGGTCTCCACGACGGTGCGGTGGGTCGAGCTCCGCCCCCTGGGAAGTCCGGCCCAGGTCGTGATCGCCCGCTTTCTGCGTTCGTCGACCATGGCGATGGCTGATCTGCAGAGAGTCGTCGTCATCGAGCGAGTCAGTCTGGGGCAGCGAAAGTCGATCAAGGTGGTGCTGCACACCGGCAGCGAGAGGGTGGAGTGCGAACCGGCGCCGTCCGCACCGTTCTCCCGGGTCGACGCACAGGCGCTGACCGGCTGGTTGACCGAGCAGCTCGGCCGGTTCCAGGTGACGGTGGAGCGTCGGACGGAGGTCAAGCGGGACTTCCTGCGTCCGGACGAGTGGTGGACCCCGTCCCACACCGCCGAGCTGTGGCGGGTACCCGTCGGCGAGGTCGACGCCATAGCCGCCCAGCGCGGCGTCGAAGCCCATCGGTACACGCCCCGGGCACACGCGATGTACAGCCCTGCCACTTCGGTCACCGTCTACGACCCGGGCCGGGCCTACGAGGTCGCCGAAGAACTCCGCGCGGAACGCGCCGCCGGCCGGGCCGCCGACAGCACGACGGCCCCCGGCCCGGCCGGGGACGACGCGACGGATTCCCGCTGAGCCGGTCGGGAGGATCCTGACCCGGCTCGGAGACCGCGGAGCCGTCAGGGTGGGGGCAGGCTCTGCTCGGACCAGACGGTCTTGCCCTCCACGGTGTAGCGGCTGCCCCAGCGGTGCGAGAGCTGGGCGACGATGTACAGGCCGCGACCGCCCTCCTCGTGGTTCCTCGCGCGCCGCATCCTCGGCTGCGTGTTGCTGGAGTCCGAGACCTCGCAGGTCAGGGTGTCCGCCCGGATCAGCCGGAGCCGCACCGGGCCGCCGGCGTGGCGAATGGCGTTGGTGACCAGCTCGCTGACGATGAGCTCCGTGCTGAAGGCGAGCTCGTCGAGGTCCCAGGCGGTCAGCTGATCCAGGACGAGACGGCGCGCTTCGCCGACGATCGCGGGGTCGGCCTCGAGCACCCACGTCGCGAGGGAGTCTTCGTCCACCATGCGGGTACGGGCCAGCAGGAGCGTGACGTCGTCCCTCAGGCGGCCCGGCGGCAGCCCCTCCACGATGTCGTGCCGCGCCCGGCGCAGCGGCCGGCCGAGTACGTCCGTACGCAACAGGCGGTCCGCCAGGTCGCGCATTCCCTCGTCGACGTCGCCCTCTCCGCGTTCGATCAGGCCGTCGGTGTACAGGGCGAGGACGCTCCCCGGCGGCAGATCGCGTTCGACCGGCTCGAAGGGCCAGCCACCGACCCCCAGGGGCGGGCCGGGGCTCAGCTCGACGTACTCCACGGTTCCGTCCGGGCTGACCACGGCCGGAGGCGGATGCCCGGCGCTCGCCATCACGCACCTTCCGGTGACCGGGTCGTAGACGGCGTACAGGCAGGTGGCGCCGGCCGGTCCGATGCGCAGCAGCGTGCCCGCGTCGCCCTCGTCCGCGTCCTCGCTGTCGGCCTCGGCGACGACCTGCAGGACCATGTCGTCCACGTGCGCCAGCAGTTCCTCCGGTTCCAGCTCCAGGTCCGCCATCGCGCGTACGGCGCTGCGCAGGCGACCCATCATGGCCGTGGCGTGCAGCCCGTGACCGGTGACGTCCCCGACCACCAGGGCGACACGGGCCGACGACAGGGGGATGACGTCGAACCAGTCGCCGCCGACTCCGCTCTCCGCGTCGGCGGGCAGGTAGAGGCCGGCGGCCTCCAGCGCGGGCGTCTCCGCGGTGGCCGGGGGCAGCAGGCTCCGCTGCAGGCCCACGGCGGTACGGCGCTCCTTGGTGTACCGCCGCGCGTTGTCCACGGCCACGGCCGCACGGGCCGCGATCTCCTCCAGGAGCGCGAGGTCGTCCTCGTCCAGCGGGGGCGATTCCCCCGTGCGCCAGATGGTGATCCTGCCGAACCCGATGCCCCGTGCGCTCAGCGGCGCCGTCATCGCCGAATGCGCACCCGGCACGGCAGTGGCCCACTCCGGCGCCGCGTCGTCCTCGGGTCCGGGCCGGGGCTGGGGCTCGGGCTCGGGCTCGGTGGAGCGGGTCCCGAAGCCGGTGATCAGCTCCCCCCGGCACTCCCGCGCCGCGGGCGCGGCCGGACCGGCCGCCGCGGGAGGAGCCGCGAAATGGACCGTAGCCGTACGCAGCACGTCCGATTCCGCTCCCGCCACGGCCATCCGGATCAGCGGCTGCGCGGGATGCCCGTCGGCGGCCGGCTCACCGCCGGTCAGAACGGTCTCCGAGAGATCCACCGCGGCACAGTCGCCGAACGCGGGCGCCAGGATGCCGACCAGGTCCTCGACGGTGCGCAGGACGGACAGTGAGCCGCCCAGGGCCCCGGTCGCCCGGTACAGCAGGTCCAGGCGTCCGCGCGAGCGCTCGTGGTCGGTCACGTCGGTGAACACCGACGCCACGCCCATCGTCCGTCCGTCGGGCGCCTGCAGCCGGAACGCCTGGATGGTCACGAACCGGCCGCCCCGGGGATCGTCCAGCGTGCGCGCGGTCGTGTTGAAACCGATCAGGGGGATCCCGCTGCGCAGGACCCCGCGCAGCCGGTCCTCGATGATCCGCGCGTCCTCGGCCCACAGGAAGTCGCCCAGGCGCCGGCCGTGCAGGTCGACGGGGACTCCGGTGTAGGGCAGCAGGTGCGTGTTCGTCCGGAGCAGGCGCAGGTCCGCGTCGAAGAGGGCGAGGCCCACTCGGCTCTGGAGGAACAGTTCGTGCGTGAAGGCGTGGTCCTGCCGCCATCGGGCGGCCTGTTCCAGGGGCGAGCCGAGGACGAGGCAGCGGGCCGTGTCCCCGCCCTCCTCGCCGACCAGCGGGACGACGCGGAACTCGATCTCCAGGGTTCGCCCGGAGCCGTGCCGCAGGGTGGCGCGGCCCTCCCACCCGTCCCGTCCCGCCTGCTCCCGCCGCCCGCCCTGCGCCAGCACCGCTGCCCAGCCGCCCGGGTCCGCCAGGAGGTCCCGCGCCGGCCGGCCGCACACCTCCGTCGACCGGCGCTCCAGGAGGGCTTCGGCGGCCGGTGTCCAGGCGACGATCGTCCCGGCACCGTCCAGCAGCGCCGCGGCCGTGTTCGTGACAGCGAAGGGATAGTCCTGGTTGCCCTCAGTGGCGCGCATGCGTGCCCATCTCGTCCGCCGGTCCCTCTGTGCCCATGCTGGTCGATGTCCGGAACGAGGGCCAGAGGCGCTACGCCATCCGGTACGGGCCCTCAGGCGAGGTCGAACCGGTCGAGGTTCATCACCTTGTCCCACGCCGCCACGAAGTCCCGTACGAGCTCCTCCCCGCCGTCCCGGGACGCGTACACCTCCGCTACTGCCCGGAGCTGGGAGTTCGAACCGAAGACGAGGTCGACCGCGGTCGCGGTCCACTTGACCTCGCCGGTGGAGCGGCTGCGGCCCTCGAAGACGTTCTCGGCCGTGGCCGAGGCCCTCCACTCCGTCCCCATGGCGAGCAGGTTGACGAAGAAGTCGTTGGTCAGGGTTCCCGGCCGGTCGGTCAGGAGCCCGTGCGCGGCGCCCCGGAAACCGGTGTCGAGCGCGCGCATGCCGCCCACCAGAACCGTCAGCTCCGGCACGGTCAGGGTCAGCATGAAGGCGCGGTCCAGGAGGAGGGTCTCGGGCGACAGCTTCTCGCCGGGCCGCAGGTAGTTGCGGAACCCGTCGGCCGCGGGTTCGAGCACGGCGAAGGACGCCACGTCGGTCTGCTCCTGCGAGGCGTCCGTGCGACCCGGTGCGAAGGGGACCGTGACGGCGTGCCCGGCGTTCCCGGCGGCCCGCTCCACGGCCGCGCACCCGCCCAGCACGATCAGGTCGGCGAGGGAGACCCGCACTCCACCGCCTGCGGCGGCGTTGAAATCCTGCCGGATCCGGTCGAGGGTCCGTACGGCCTCCGCCACCTCGGGCAGGTCGTTGACCGCCCAGTCCTTCTGGGGAGCGAGCCGGATCCGGGCCCCGTTGGCCCCGCCCCGCTTGTCGGTGCCGCGGAAGCTCGCCGCCGACGCCCAGGCGGTGGTGACCAGTTGGGGGACGGACAGTCCGGAGGAGAGGATCCGGGCCTTGAGGTCGGCGATCTCCGCGCTGCCGACGAGGGCGTGATCCACGGCGGGTACGGGGTCCTGCCACAGCTGGGGCGCGGGGATCCACGGCCCGAGGTAGCGGGAGAGGGGTCCCATGTCACGGTGCAGCAGCTTGTACCAGGCCTTGGCGAAGGCCTCCGCGAGCTTGCCGGGGTTCTCGTGGAAGCCCTTCGCGATCGGCCCGTAGACCGGATCGAGCTTCAGGGAAAGGTCCGTGGTCAGCATCATGGGAGCGTGCCGCTTCGACGGATCGTGGGCGTCGGGGACGGTGCCCTGGGCCGAGGGGTCAGTCGGGGTCCACTGGCGCGCGCCGGCCGGGCTCGTCGTCAGCTCCCAGTCGTACCGGAACAGGTTGTCCAGGTAGCCGTTGTCCCATCGTGTCGGCTCGGAGGTCCACGCCCCTTCGAGCCCGCTCGTGATCGTGTCGGGACCCGCGCCGGTCCCGGCCGCGTTCTTCCACCCGCAGCCCTGCTGCTCGATCGGCGCGGCCTCCGGCTCCGGACCGATGTACTCGGGGCTGACGGCGCCGTGGCACTTGCCGAAGGTGTGGCCGCCGACGATGAGCGCGACGGTCTCCTCGTCGTTCATCGCCATGCGCGCGAACGTCTCACGGATGTCCTTGGCGGCCGCGATCGGATCCGGGTTTCCGTTGGGACCTTCCGGGTTGACGTAGATGAGTCCCATCTGCACGGCTCCGAAGGGACCGGTGAGTTCCCGGTCACCGCTGTAGCGCTCGTCGCCGAGCCAGGTGTCTTCGGTCCCCCAGAAGATCTCCTCCGGCTCCCAGATGTCCTCGCGCCCGAATGCGAATCCGAACGTTTCGAATCCCATGGATTCCATGGCGCAATTCCCGGCGAAAACCAGAAGATCGGCCCACGAGACCTTACGGCCGTACTTCTGCTTCACCGGCCAGAGCAACCGGCGCGCCTTGTCGAGACTGGCGTTGTCCGGCCAGCTGTTGAGCGGGGCGAAACGCTGTGCGCCCGATCCGCCACCGCCCCGGCCGTCGGCGATGCGGTACGTGCCCGCGGCGTGCCAGCTCATCCGGATGAAGAGGGGACCGTAGTGGCCGTAGTCGGCGGGCCACCAGTCCTGCGAGGCCGTCATCACCTCGAAAACGTCCCGCTTCAGCTCCTCGACGTCGAGGGCCGAGAACGCCTTCGCGTAATCGAAGCCCGCACCGAGCGGATTGGCGCCGGGGGACGGCTGGTGGAGCACTTGGAGGTCCAGCTGGTTCGGCCACCAGTCCCGGTTCGTGCGGGGCCGGGCCGGCCCGGGGGTGGGGGAGGGAATGGCTGGGTTTTCGCTGTCGCTGCCGGACACGTCCGTCCTTCTTCCTTTTCCGATTCGATGCGTCCGTATGGTTTCGCACGGCGAGCCGGAGCGGTGTGAGAACACGCGGAGCGCGATTCTCGAAATGGCCTGATGCGCTCCGCGGGGGAAGGGAAGCCGGGCCTCGGCTACCGGGACCTGCGGGCGTGCAGGACGTACGCCTCCAGGGGGAGGGGGGTGTGGTCGACCAGCTCCAGTCCGGCGTCGGCGAGGAGACGGGCGTAGTGCTCGCGGCGGCGTTCGCGACCGCCGACGTTGCACATCATGTGGAGGTCCCAGGCCGTGGCCAGCGAAGGGGAACCGTCCTCGGGCAGCAGCCGTTCGACGATCAGCAGGTCGGCGTCCGCGGGCATGGCGCGGGCGCAGTGGCCCAGGATCTCCCGGCACCGGTCGTCGTCCCAGTCGTGCAGGATGCGGGAGAGGACGTACACGTCGCCGCTGTGCGGTACGTCGGCGAAGTCGCCGCTGAGGTAGTCGCACCGGGCGCCGCAGCCGGCGGCGTCGAGCGAGCGGCGCGCGGCCTCGACGGCGTGCGGGCGCTCCAGGAGCATGCCCCGCAGCGTCGGGTGCGCGGTCAGGATGCGCCCGAGGAGTTCGCCGTTGCCGCCGGCGACGTCGACGACGGTCCGCGGGGCGGGGGCTTGGGCCGCGGTGGTGATCACGGGGTGGGCGGGGAGCGGTTCGAACATGCGCGAACTGGCCGCCATGGAACGGTCGAAGAGATCGGCGAGTTCGGGGTCGCGTGCGAAGTGGTCGAAGTGGTTCTCGCCGAAGAGGTGGTCGAAGGCGGGGCGTCCGGTCCGTACGGTGTGGTCGAGGGCGGCGAAGGAGCTGTAGAAGGGGCCCGCGTACATCAGGGCCAGGGGGCGCATCGTGTCCGGGGAGTCCGCGCGCAGCAGGGCTCCCAGGGGGGTGAGGCGGAAGCTTTCCTCTTCCTCGGTGGTCTCGGCGGTCTCGGTGTGTGGGGCGTGCGCGGCGCGCTCCGCTGTCACGGCGCCGAGCATCGTGAGGTAGCGCAGGAGCGTGGCGAGGTTCTCGGGTCGGGTGGCGGTGCGCCGGGCGAGTTCCCGGGTCGTGGTGGCCGCGTCCGGGTCCAGGGCGTCGGCAAGGCCCAGGCGGGCGAACGAGGCGAGTGCCTGGGTGGTCCATGCTCCGGTGAGGAGGCGCAGCAGCGCCTCGGCGGGCCGGCCCGCGTCGGGACGCCCCCGCGGGTCCGCGCGGAGGTGGTCCTCCAGGGCGTCCCGGTGGTCGCCGGGCGTGTAGAGCTCCAGGCGGCGGTAGCCGCACGCGCCGGCCGCGGGGGTGGTGAAGTAGAGGACGGTGCCGTCCTCGTGCGGGTTGTACCCGCCGCCGTCGGGGCGGGCGCCGTGGCGGGCGAGCACCGCGCACAGGCCGCGCAGGACCAGCGGGTCCGGGTGCTCCAGTTCGAGGGCCAGGTGCGCCTCGTGGCCCCGGGCGCGTTCGTGCGCCGCGAGCGCTTCCAGATCCGAGTGCGCGGGCACCGTGAGGGCGAATACCTCCACCGCGCGGCTCTCTCCGGCCGGGCCGTGGACGCGGGGCCGCAGGATCCGGACGTCGAGTTCCGCCAGGTCACGGCGGTGGCGCCGGGCGAGCCGTTCCCGTACGACGACGCTGGGCTGGGACGGGGTGTCGACGGCGAGCCCGCAGTCGGCGAGCCGGCGGCGCAGGTCCTGCGGGTCGGTGGGGAAGAGCAGCAGGCCGGCGTGGGCGAAGCGGCAGTGGGGGGCCAGGGACCGCAGTTCGGGTCCGCGCAGACCGGGCAGCAGGAGGGGCAACAGGGTGGCGGTGTCGTGTTCCCGCACGAAGGCGACGGCCGCGCGCAGGCGGGCCGTGTCGTCGGTGGGCATCGTGGCGGGGGGAACCATCGTGGCGTGGGGAAGCATCGTTTCGCCTCGGGGCGGCGATCCGGCGGGGAGCGTCGCTTCGGCGGGGAGGGTCGTCGTCATCGCGGAGGTTCCTCGGGCGGTGCGGGGGCGGATGCTCCGGTGGAGCGGGCATGGTCGATGGACCGGCTGTGCGGGGGCGGGGAGGGGGAGGGGGACGTGGGACGGCGGAGGCCCGGGGAAGGGCGGTGGTCATACGCCGACGTAGTTCTCGGCGAACCAGTCCTGGTGGGCGCGGGAGGTACGCAAGGAGTCGAGGCGGGCACGCCGCAGGGAAGCCTGGAAGAACGATCCGGCTGATTGCTCCGGGCCCGGGATCGCGTGCAGCAGGCCGGTCATCCACTGGGTGAACTCCTGGGCGCGCCAGATGTGCGCCAGGCACTGCGCGGAGTATCGGTCGAGGGCTGCGCCGTCCCCTCCGGCGAGGGTCTCGGCGAGTGCGCCGCCCAAGATCTCCGCCTCCAGCACGGCGAGGTTCGCGCCCTTCGCGGCGGCCGGCGCCGTCAGGCTCGCGGCGTCGCCGGCGAGCAGGAGCGAGCCGTGGCGCAGCGGTTCGACCACATCGCAGGCCAGGTCGACGACCCCGCGCTCGATGATCGGCCCCCTGTGCAGCGGACCGTGTTCCGCGGCGCGCATCCGCAGGTCGAGTTCGTCCCAGATCCGCTCCTCGGACCAGGCGTCGGCGGGGGCGCCGCGCCGGTACTGGAGGTAGTACCGCGTGACCTGCGGGCTACGGGCCATGTGGCCGGCGAAGCCGCGGTCGTGGACGGCGTACCCGACGGCGTCGAGGCTGGGCGGAGCTTCGGCGAGCAGGCCGAGCCAGCTCACTCCGTGGTCGTGGTGGTGGCGGACCGCGTCGGGCGGCAACGAGCGGCGGGACGCTCCGTGGCGGCCGTCGCAGCCGGCGACGTACCGGGCGTCCCATCGCGTGGGGCTGCCGTCCGGCTCCCGGGTGGTGACGTACGGCCGGGGGCCGTCGGCGTCGTGGACGGCCAGTGCCTCGGTCGCGAAGTGGATCCTGCCACCGGCGTCGAGGTAGTGCGCCAAAAGGTCCGTGACCAGGTTCTGCTGCGGGTAGACGGTGTGCTGCTCACCCCGGCCCAGGGAGCCGTAGTCGAGGCGGAAGCTGCCCTCCCCGGTACGGAACTCGCACGTGCCGTGCGTACGGCCGTGCCGGTGCAGCCCCTCGGCGAGGCCGTGCCGGTCGAGGATCCGTACGGTGTTCGGCGCGAGGAAGCCGGCCCGGGCCCGGGTCTGGACGTGCGAGCGGTCGGCGCGTTCGAGAACGACGCAGTCGATCCCGGCGGCGAGGAGGAGGTTGGCGAGCACCAGGCCGGCGGGGCCGGCACCGAGCACGACCACATCGGCCGAGGCGCGTAAGCCTCGACAATTCTGACTCTCTGTCATAGCGCGGGAATCATAAGCACGGAAAAACCCGAGGAAGATCACTAGCCACCCACATGCAGCAATAGGGTGAAAATCATCGGATTCCGCGCTCGCCAACGGCGAGAACGGCACCGGTGGCCGGGATGGCGCGCTAGCGGGTGGCGAGCCGCTCCAGCAGGGCGGCGCTCCGTGCCAGCAACTCCCTTTCCTCATCGGTGAGTTCGGCCTCGATGGCCTGAGCCAGCCAGCCGGCCCTGCGGCCGCGCTCCGATTCGAGTGCGGCCCGCCCCGCGTCCGAGAGCTCGACCAGCGACTTGCGGCCGTCCGTGGGGTGCGCGCGGCGCGTGATCAGCTGCTGCTCCATGAGGAGCCCCACGGCACGGGCCATCGACTGGGGACGCACGCGCTGATCGGCGGCGAGGTCGCTGGTGGTCATGGCGCCGTCGCGGTCGAGTGCGCCGAGCACGGCGACCTGGCCCAGCGGGATGTGGTCCTCGTGTTTGACGCGTCGGGTGAGCTTGCCCATCGCGGTGCGTAGTTCGGCGGCGATGGCGGCGGCTTCCGGGGTGGGCATAGGGCACTTTACCCCGTTGGTCAGCAAACCTGTGCAGCTGACCTGCGCACCTGGCCTGTGCAGTAAGGCTGTGCAGTAAGGCTGTGCAGATTGGCTGTACAGCAAAACTGTGCAGCCTTGCTGTATGGTTTGGCTTGTCGGGCTCAGCGCCAGCGTTGTCGCAGCCGGGGCCGCGGCAACACGACGACGGGGAGGGACTCCCATGTCCGCACAGGCAGTCGGAACCACCGAGATCACCGCCGCCATCATCGAGACCGTGACCGCCCGCCGGATCATCGACAGCCGGGGCAACCCCACGGTCGAGGTCGACGTCGTCCTGGCGGACGGCTCCCTGGGCCGCGCGGCCGTCCCCTCCGGCGCCTCCACCGGCGCCCGGGAGGCCGTGGAACTGCGCGACGGGGACTCCGCGCGCTGGCACGGCAAGGGCGTCGATCAGGCGGTGGCCCACGTCAACGGGGAGATCGCGGCGTCCGTGCGCGGCCGGGACGCGGCGGACCAGGCCGGCCTCGACGCCGCCCTGGTCGCCCTCGACGGCACCGCCACCAAGGCCCGGCTCGGAGCCAACGCCGTGCTCGGCGTCTCCCTCGCCGCCGCGAAGGCCGCCGCGGCGGCCCGCCGCCTGCCCCTCTACCGCTACCTCGGCGGCGCCGACGCGCACCTCCTGCCGCTGCCGATGATGAACATCGTCAACGGCGGAGCCCACGCCGACAACCCGCTGGACTTCCAGGAGTTCATGATCGCGCCCGTGGGCGCGGACACCTTCGCCGAAGCCGTCCGCATGGGCAGCGAGGTCTTCCACACCCTGCGCCGGGATCTGCTGGCCGCCGGTCACTCCACCGGAGTCGGCGACGAGGGCGGGTTCGCGCCCGCGCTGCGTACCGCCGAGGAAGCGCTGGACTTCGTGATGGCCGCCATCGAGCGCACGGGCTACCGCCCCGGCGCGGACGTCGGCCTGATCATGGACCCGGCCTCGTCGGAGTTCTTCCGCGACGGGGTCTACGACTACGCGGGCGAGGGAGTGCGCCGCACGCCCTCCGAGAACGTCGACTACCTGGTCAAGCTCATCGACAGCTACCCGATCCTCTCCATCGAGGACCCGATGGCGGAGAACGACTGGGAGGGCTGGCGCGAGCTGACCGCGCGCGTGGGCGACCGCTGCCAGCTGACGGGCGACGACCTGTTCTGCACCAACGAGACGCTGCTGCGCGAAGGCATCGCCACCGGCGCCGGCAACTCGATCCTGATCAAGGTCAATCAGATCGGCACGCTGACCGAGGCGCTGGCCGCCGTGGCCACGGCCCACCAGGCGGGCTGGACGGCCGTCATGTCCCACCGCTCGGGCGAGACGGAGGACACGACCATCGCGGACCTGGCCGTCGCGACCGGATGCGGTCAGATCAAGACCGGCTCGCTCTCCCGCTCCGACCGCACGGCGAAGTACAACCAGCTGATCCGGATCGAAGAGGAACTGGGCGGCTCGGCACGCTACGCGGGCCGCTCCGCGCTGAGCCGGGGATGAGCGGCCGCCAGGCCGTGAGCGGGGCCGCGCGAGGGTCGTAGGGCGTCCGTTCGGGTGGCGTTGTGCCCTCGCGGGTGGTAAGTGCGCCTGGAAGTTGACCGGTCCGTGCTGTGCTGAGGCCACGGCCCGAGGGGGTCGTACGCGGGCCCGCCCGCTGTTCGCGGCAGGTTCGGCCCCAACAGCGAAGGAGGACTGATGTCGCGCTACCCGAAGGACCGGCGAAGGCGGAGCAGGATCGGTCAACTGCTGCTCTTCGTCATGGTGTTGACGGTTCCGCTCTTGGACGTATCCGGGGCCCATGCCGCCGCGGTGCACTCCAAACAGGGCCCCGACTGGGATGCCATCGCCCGCTGTGAATCCGGCGGGAATTGGCGGGCGAACACCGGCAACGGCCATTACGGCGGACTGCAGTTCACCCAGTCGAGCTGGAAGGCGGCCGGAGGCCGCAAGTACGCACCACGCGCCGACCTCGCCACGAAGTCGGAGCAGATCGCCACGGCGAGGAGGCTCGCCAGGATCCAGGGAATGGGGGCCTGGACCTGCGCGCGCCGTAGATGAGGGGCACGCTCCGACAGGGCCGCTCCACAGCCCCTGTCGGAGCGGCGCGCACGCGACTTCGCGCCGGCCGGGTCGGTGCCGGCGTAGAGGGTCTCCGCGGCGGGTGCGCCTCCCCGCCGACCGTCGGCCGCGCCCCCGGTCTGTGGGTCTGTGAACCATGGCTGACCTGCTGTTTCATCCGGAATGCAACCGGGGTGGGGGTATGTCGTGCGGATGCGGGCCCCGGTGCCCTGTGTCAGCTTGGTACGAGTGGGGGCTGGACCGCGGGGGGCGTCTTCCCCGAAGGGGTGCATCACAGATGAACCGACTTCTCGCCACGGCCGTGAGCACGGCCGCCGCAGCGCTTCTCGTGGCCGGCGGGGCCGCCTCGGCCTTCGCCGCGGCGCCCACCGACGACGCGACCACGAAGCTGTGCAGCAGTCTGACCGAACTCAAGGCCGACAACGCGAAGTTGCGTGCGCTCGACCCGGCGACAGCCACCAAGGACCAGATCAAGGACGCCCACAAGGCCGTCCAGGACGACTGGAAGACCGTCGCCGAGTCCACCGCGCAGTTCAACGCCGCCCAGAAGGACGCGGTCAAGAACGCGACCAATGACGTGAAGAAGACGTACGAGGACCTGCCCGGCGACACCACCGGCGCGGAGGTCCTCGCCAAGCTCACCCCGGACCTGCAAAAGCTCGACGCGGCCGTCGCGAGCGCCCAGACCGGCCTGCAGTGCGGCTGACGCGGGACTGACCTGGGGCTGGAAGCACAGGGCTGACACGGACGCACCGCCGGGCGGACCGGTCGGGGTGCGGGCGGCGCGCGGTAGGGGCGCCCCGCCCGCACCCCGAACGGCCCGCCCGCCTGCCGCACCGGCACCGCCCGCCGGCCGTCCCGGCAGATCGCGGGCCCGTCGGGTCAGCCGCAGGCGGCCGTCAGTGCGGCGGTGAACTCCCCGGCCAGTTGGGTGATCACGGGGAGGTCGAAGGCCAGCGCGTTGTACTGCAGCCAGCACCGCAGGCCTCCGTCCGGCTGCTCGACCACGGTCAGCTCGGGCACGCCCAGGTCCCCGCCCGGCAGCGGCCAGGGCACGGTGCTTCCGCGGGGCAGTTCCCAGGGCGCGCAGGTCAGGCCGGGCAGTTGGGCCGGCGCGGCCCAGGCCTCGTAGCGGAGCCAGGCAGCGAACGGTACGGACGGGCTGAACTCGGCGAACGGGTACAGCTGGTGGTCCAGCGCCTCGCTGTACGTGGTCCGCAGCCGGTCCACCAGTTCGGCGAAGCCGGGCCCCCCGCTCGCGTCCACCCGGAGCAACAGGGACTGTACGAAGCAGCCGACCGTCCGCTCGGAGTCCGGGCTCGGGCGGCCGGGCACCGGGGTCATCACCACCAGGTCGGGACGGCCGCCGCGCCTCGCCAGCAGTGCGGTCCAGGCCGCCGTCACGGCCAGGAAGGGGGTCGCGCCCAGCTCGGCCGCCCTGGCCCGCAGGGCTTCGGTCAGCGGCGCCGGCACCTCGAACTCGTGCGCCTGCGTGAGGACTTCCTCCACCGCCCGGCGGCCGTCGAACTGCTCCAGGGCCTGCGGCGCCCCGGCCAGCGCGGCCGCGAAGTGGGCCCGGGAGGCCGGCCAGTGCGCGTTCGCCCGGTCCACCAACTCCTGGTAGCCCGGACCCGAACGGGCCGGCGGGGCCGACCGGCCGCGCCGCAGCGCTGAGTAGAACACCCCGAGGTCGGCCAGCAGCACACCGACCGACCAGCCGTCGGAGACCATGTGGTGCACGGCGACCAGGACCACGTGGTCGGTCTCCGAGCGGCTCACCACCAGGAGCCGCGCCATCGGGTCGACGGCCAGGTCGGTGAGACGGTCGCGTTCGGCCAGCAGCAGGGCGTCCACCTCCGCGTCCGAGGCCCCCGGGGCGTGGGTCAGGGTGATCCGCACCCGGGGCTCCTCGTCCAGGACCGCCCGCACGACCCCGTCGCCCGCCGCCTCGAACCGGGTCCGCAGCGCCGGATGGCGCCGGACCGCCTCGGTGAGCGCCAGGCCGAGCGTTTCCGGCTCCAGCCGGTCGGTCACCCGGAACAGCGCCGTCACCGCGCCGGCGTCGCGGCCGGGGGCCTCGGCCATCCAGCGGAAGAAGTTCTCCTGCTGCGAGGTGAGTGCGATCGCGTGCGGCTGCGCGCGGAGCGCGGCCAGGTAGGGCGTCACCGTCTCCGTCCCGGCGGACGCGCCGCCGGAGGCGGCCGCACGCCGGTCGGGGTGCTCCACCCATGCGGCCTGGGAGCGCAGCGAAGGCCGCTCGAAGACCATGGCGGTGCCCGCCCGGACCCCGAACTCGGTGCTGATCCCGGCGGCGAGCTGGACCGCCCGGAAGGAGTCGCCGCCAAGCGCGAAGAACTCGGCGGCCACGTCGGTGACCGGCCGTCCGAGGAGCCGCCGCCAGAGCGCCGCCAGCCGAAGTTCCGTCGGGGTGGCCGGGGCGACCGCCGGACCGGTGGGCTCGGCGGGCGCGTCGAACAGGGGGCGGAGCCGGTGCTTGACCACCTTGCCGCTCGGATTCCTGGGCAGGCCGGCGGCGAGCAGGATCCGTACCGGCAGTTCGGGCCTGCTGAGCCGGGCGCTCAGGAACAGCCGCAGCTCGTCCAGGTCCAGCCCGCCGGGCCCGGCCACCACGACCGCCACCGGGACGGAGCCCATCACGGGGTGCGGCAGGCCGAGCGCGGCGGCGTCCGCGACCGCCGGGTGCTCGTACAGCACCTCCTCGATCCGCAGGGTGGAGACCTTCAGCGCGCCGCTCTTGATGACGTCGCTCTCCCGGTCGACCAAGTACAGGTAGCCGTCCGCGTCGAGGCGGCCGACATCGCCCATCCGCACCCAGCCGTCCCGGAACACCTTCGCGCCGTCCCCGGCGGGACCCAGGTAGCCGCGGGGCGGTCCGGGCTGGCGCAGCCAGACCTCGCCGACCTGACCGGCGGGCAGCGCGCGTCCGTCCGCGTCGAGGATCCGGAGGTCCCGGGGGTCGGAGGGGCGGCCCAGCGAACCGGGGCGGCGGGTGTCGACGACGGTGGAGATCTGTGCGGGCGAGGCCTCGGCCGAGGTGTAGGTGTTGACCAGCGTCGCGCCCGGCAGCGCCGCGGCCAGCGCGGCCGCCACCGGCACGGGCAGCGCGGCGGCGGAGGAGTTGACCAGGAGCAGACTGCTCAAGTCGTACCGGCCGGCGGTGCCCGCGTTGATCAGTTCGATCGCCATGGAAGGCACCAGGAAGGCGGTGCCGACCCCGAACTTCTCGACCGCGATGCCGAATTGGTCCGCGTCGAAGCGCGGCAGGCTGAGCGTGGTGGGCGCGGCCGTCAGCGCGCCCAGCAGCATCACCTGGCCCGCGTTGGTCCCGATCGGGAAGGCGTGCAGGGCGTGCCGCGAGTGCGCGTAGGCGCGGCGGCGGGGGCGGACGGCCAGACCGGCGGTGAGGTTTCCGTGCGCGGCGAGGACGCCCTTGGGCGCGCCGGTGGTGCCGGAGGTGCCGATCACCTGGGCCGGGTCGGCCGGGCCGACCCGGTGCGGCGGGCCGGCCGGCGGCTCGGGGTGCGCCGCCAGCAGGGTGTCCAGGTCCAGCTCGGTCAGTCCCGGGACGGTGGCCGGTTCGCCGTCCCGCAGGACCGTACCGGCTCCGGCCAGCGCGGCCAGGGCGGCGGCATCGGCCCCGGACAGGTCCTCGCGGACCGGGACGGGCACCCCGCCCGCGTACTGGACGGCGAGGAAGCCCACGGCGTACCGCTCCCAGCGCGCGTTGGCGAACCGCAGCAGCACCCGGTCGCCCGGTCCGATCCCGGCGGCGGCCAGCCCGACGGCGGCGCGCAGCGCCTCCTCGCGCCAGCGGCGGTAGCTCAGTTCCCCGCCGCCGACGACCTGCAGGGCCACGTCGTCGGGATGTTCGGCGGCCCGGGCGTCGAGGAGCTCCGGGACGGTCGTCGCGGTGGGCGGCACGGTGGTGGCGATGGCGGTCTCCGGTGCTGTTCGGTGGGAGGTCCGGTCAGCAGGGTCGAGCCCTGCTGCCCGGCGGTGCGTCTGATGGCCGTGCGTCTGACGGCGGTCCGGTGGAGCGGCCGTCCGGTGAGGCGGCGCTCCGGTGGATTGGCGGTCCGGGCGGACCGGTCCGGGCGGACCGGTCCGGTCCGGGGCTTCGGCGGTGGGTCAGTCCAGCCGGCCGGCCGCCTCCTCCTCGCTGAGGGCGTCGATCTCCGCGATCAGCAGGGCCTCGATCCGGGCTGCCAGGGCGGCCGGGGTGGGGCTCTCGAAGACGTCGCGGATCGACACGTCGAGGCCGACGCCGGCCCGGATGCGAGCGGCGACCCTGGTGACCAGGAGCGAGTCACCGCCGAGGCTGAGGAAGTCGTCCAGCACGCCGACCCTCGGTACGCCGAGCACCTCCTGCCAGAGGTCCACCACCAGGGCCTCGGCATCGGTACGGGGCGCCAGGTACCCGGTGCCGGCCCCCGCCGGATCCGGGTCGGGCAGCGCCGCCGCGTCGAGCTTGCCGTTGGCGGTGAGCGGGAGGGCGTCGAGCAGCACCACGCTGTCGGGCACCATGAAGGCCGGCAGCCGCAGCGCCAGGTGCTCGCGCAGCTCGCCCGGCCGCGGCGCGGCTGCCGGGGACCGCTCTCCGGCGGCCGGTCGCGGGACGGCGTACGCGATCAGCCGGCGGCCGTCCCGGACGAGCACGGCCGCCAGGCCGACGGCCGGATGGGCGGTGAGGGCGGCCTCGATCTCGGCGGGCTCGATCCGGTATCCGCGGATCTTCACCTGGCCGTCGGCCCGGCCGAGGAACTCCAGCTGTCCGTCCGTGCGCCACCGGGCGCGGTCGCCGGTGCGGTACATCCGGCCGTGCGGGGCGTCGGTGAACGGATCGGGGAGGAAGGCCTCCGCGGTCAGCTCGGGCCGGGCCACGTAGCCGCGCGCCAGGCCGGCGCCGCCGATGTAGAGCTCGCCCTCGGATCCGGCGGGCAGCAGGCTGCCGCGTTCGTCCAGGAGGTAGAGCCGCACCCCCGGGAGCGGACGGCCGAGCGGAGGGCGCTGCTCGAGGGCGGGGCGGCCGGCGGGGCCGTCACCGGGTCCACCGCCGAGGCCGTCACCGCGCTCGCGGGACCGCTCTCCGGCGAGCTCGCCCGCGGTGACGATGACGGTGGCCTCCGTCGGGCCGTACGTGTTGACCAGCCGGACGGTGTCGCCGTGCCGCTCCCGCCACCGGGCGAGCGTGGCGGCCCGCGCCTCGGAACCGCCGAGGACCACCAGACGCAGCGCCGGCGGCCACGGGGCCTGGTCTCCGAGCGAGACCAGTTCCTCCCAGTACGCGGTGGGCAGGTCCAGTACGGTGACGGACCGTCCGGCCCCGCCGCGCAGCAGGTCGGGCAGCATCCGGCCGCCTCCCGGCAGCAGGACGACACAGGCGCCCGAGGTGAGGGCGGGCCAGATCTCCTCGGCGTGGGTGTCGAAGCCGATGGAGGCGAACTGGACGATCCGGTCGCCCGGCCGGAGGCCGTAGCCGTCCGGTCCGGCCATCCACCGGACCCGCTCGGCCAGGGCGGCGTGCTCGACGGCGACGCCCTTGGGGGTGCCGGTGGAGCCCGAGGTGTAGAGGACGTACGCGAGGCCGTCCGGGGCGGTCCCGGGCAGCGCGGGATCCGTGCTCCCGGCCCCGACGCCGGGGACCGCCGACCGCCCGTCTGCGGTGTCCGGTTCGCCGACGGCCAGCACCGGGATTCCGAGGTCCGGCCGCTCGCCTCCGGTGAGCAGGAGGGCGGCGTCCGCCTCGCAGAGCATCAGCCTCTGGCGCTCGGCCGGGTGCGCGGGGTCCAGCGGCAGGTAGCCGGCGCCGGCCTTCCAGATCGCCAGCAGGGCGGTGACCAGTTCCAAGGACGGTTCGATCCGGACGCCCACCGCGCGGCCGGCCACCGGGCCCAGCCTGCGGGCCAACTCATCCGAGGCGCGGTCGAGTTCGGCGTAGGTCCGGACGCTGCCCGCGCATTCGAGAGCGGGCGCGTCGGGGCGGGCGGCGACCTGGTCGGCGAAGCCGCGCAGGATCGTACGGGCGTCGTCCCCGGCAGCGGGGACGACGGGTCCGGCGCCGAGGGCGAGCAGCGCGGCGCGCTCCTCGCCGGACGGCAGCCAGTCGCCGTGCAGCCGGACCGTCACGTCCTCGATCGCCCGGCCGAGCAGGTCGCTGACCCGGCGCGCCAGGGCCTCGACCGTGGCGCGTTCGAAGAGCTCCCGGTCGAAGCAGAACGAGAGCGTCATCCCCCCGTCCGGCGTCCGCCAGCTGTCCAGCAGCAGATCGGTCTTGGCCCGGTCGAAGCCGGAGTCCATGTCCGCCGTACGGACACCCGCGGGCAGCGGGGTCCGCCCGTCGGCGCCGGCCAGCTCGTACTGGCTCTGGTGGACGAACACCGCCTGGTAGAGGGGGCCGACGCCGGGCAGTACGGGCAGCCCCAGTTCGGCGGCCACCCGCTCGACCGGGACGTCCTGGTGGCTCAGCGCGGCCATCGTGGCGGAACGGACCCGGCGCAGCACGGCGTGGAAGTCGGGGTCGCCGGTGAGGTCCGCGCGGATCACCCCGGTGCGGGAGAAGTACCCGAGGAGGGCTTCGTGGGCGGTCTCGTTGCGGCCGGCCAGCGGGGTGCCGACGGCGAAGTCGTAGGTGCCGCTCCAGCGGGCCAGTACGCACTGGTAGGCGGCGAGCAGCACCATGAAGGGGGTGCAGCGCTGCTCACGGGCCAGAGCGTCGAGTCCGGCGACGAGCTCGGGACCGAGGGCGAGCTCGGCGAAGCCGGCCGGATGGGCGGGCTCGGCGGGCCTGGGGTGGTCCAGCGGCATCCGCAGGGGGCCGACGCCGGTCAGGCGTCCGCTCCAGTAACGGACCGCCTCCTCGGCCGCTCCGCCGTCCAGCCGGGTCCGCTCGGCGAGCGCGAAGTCGCCGAACTCGAGCTTGAGCTCCGGCAGTTCGGCCGGACCCTCGCCGGTCTCCTCGCGGTACAGCGCGAGCAGCTCGCGCCACAGCACGGTGAACGACCAGCCGTCGGAGACGATGTGGTGGACCACCACGCTCAGCGCGTGCTCGTCGTCGCCCGCGCTGACCAGGACGGCCCGCAGCGGCGGGCGCTCGCTCAGGTCGAAGGGGGCGTTGACGAAGGGGGCGCAGGCCGCGGTGAAGGACTCCTCCGTGGCATCCGGTATCGGGACCAGGGTGAGCTCCACGTCCCGTACGGGCTCCACGAGCTGGACGGGCTGCTCGCCGTCCAGGGCGAACCGGGTGCGCAGCACCCGGTGCCGCTCGGTGAGCCGGGTGAGCGCCGCGCCCAGCGCGCGCGGATCGATCGGACCGCTCCAGCGCCGGTTCAGGTACATGTTGAACCCGGCGTCCTGGGGCCCCAGTTGCTGGAGGAACCAGAGACGGCGCTGCTCGTCGGTCAGCGGGTGGCGGGCGATCGGGGCGGGTGAGGCCGGGGAGGCGAGGGCGGCGGGGGAGATCGGTGAAGTCATCGGTTCGTCTCGCTCTTCGTGCGGGCCTGCAGGGTCTCCAGGCCGATCAGGTCGTCGGACTCGGCGTCCGGGACTTCCCGGTCGAAGCGGGCCAGGACGGGAATGCAGAGGCTGATCAGGACCAGTACGGCCATGGCGAGGCCGAACACCAGGTAGAGCAGGCCGATGCCGCGCCCGTCGCCGGTGCCGATCAGCGCGCCGACGCTGGAGGCCAGTGCGCCGCCCTCGTCCATCAGGGGCTGGAGCAGCTCGGGCCCGGCCGGGGCGACCAGGGCGAAGCCGATCGGCAGGGTGGACCAGGCGACGAGGGTGTTCACCGCGATCACCCGGCCGTGGAAGCGCATCGGCACCTTGGTCTGGATGACCGTGGCGTAGATGCCGTTGAGCAGCGCCAGCCCGTAGGTCATGCCGAACGCGCCGACGGCGACCACGGCCACCGAGGGCCGCAGGCCGGTGACGACACAGGCCGCGGCGAGACCGAGCGTGGCGAACAGGACGCCGCGCAGGCGCATCCGGCGCGGGCCTCCCCAGATCAGCAGGGTGAGGCCGCCGAGGACGGCGCCCAGGCCGGCCGCGGTGGAGACCCAGCCGGCCGCGGCCGTCGAGGAGAAGGAGAGCACGAGCGGGGTGACGAGCAGGAACAGCGGGGAGAGGAAGATGTTCAGCGCCGCGAACCAGAACAGCATGGCCCTGAAGTGGCGGCTTCCGAGGGCTCGTTGGAAGCCCGCACGGATCTCCGCGGCGACGCTCTCGCGCCGGGTGGCGGCCATGACGTCGGGGAAGCGCACGGCCAGGGTGACGCCGGTGGCGATCAGGTAGCTGACGACGTCGAAGACCAGGATGCCGCCGAGGCCGACCACGTGCAGGATGCCGACCGCGATCAGCGGAACGAGGAACTGGGCCAGGCCGAGGGCCATCTGGACCACACCGTTGGCGCGGCCGAGGAACCGCTTGGGCACCAACTGCGGCACCGCCGAGCCCCATGCCACGCGCTGGAAGGCGAGCGCGGCGGAGAGCAGGGAGATCATCACGTAGCAGTGCCAGATCTCCAGCGAGCCGCTGAGGTACAGCACCAGCAGCGCCGCCTGGGTCAGACCGGCCGCGATGTCGCCGCCCAGCATCACCCGGCGGCGGTCGCCGCGGTCGACGATGGCGCCGGCCAGCGGGGCGGCCACGATGCCGGGCACCAGGCCGAAGGCGGCGAGCAGGCCGAGCTGGAACAGCGAGCCGGTCTGCAGGTAGATCCAGATCGGCAGGGCGAACTCGGTGAGCGCCGAGCCGATCATCGAGAGCTGCTGGCCGGTGGCGATGGCCAGGAAACGGCCCATGGTCGGCCGGACGGGCGGGCGCGGGCGGGCCCTACGGGACTTCCACGGGCTCCCGGACCGCTCCGGCTCCTCCGACGGCCCGGGATCCGGCGCGGAGCGAGGCCCGGCGTGCGGCCCGGCGTGCGGCTCCGTCGCGGAGGCGGGTTCCGTCCCCGCCGCGTCGCGGGACAGCCCGGCCAGCCACCAGGTGGCGTCGGCGGTGCGTGCGTGGCGCGCCTCCTCGCCGGCGGCGATCGAGCGGTGCACCCCGGTCACGATGCCGGCCAGTTCCTCGGCGCGGTACTTGAGGTAGAAGTGCCCGGCCTCGTCCAGGACGACCACGGCGGCCGTACCGGTGATCCGGTGCCACTCGCGGAACCGTTCCTCGTAGAACTCGGTCGCCGGATCGCGGTCACCGCACACGGCGATCACCGGCGCCGTGATGGCGCCGCCCTCGCTCTCGTACAGCTCGCCGAAGTAGCGCTCGGCGCCCTTGGTGCCGACCCGGCGGTTGTGCACGATCAGCCTCAGCTGGTCCTCGTCGACCTCGTCCACGTCCAGGCCCGCCGAGGCCAGGGCGTTGATCATGCCCTGGTCGCTGCGCAGCCGGGCGGCCAGCTCGGCGAACCGCTCGGCCAGCGCCGCGCCGCGGCCCCTCGGGCGGGCGAAGGGGAAGATGCCTCCGAGGTGGACGGCGTCGATCTCCCGCCCGGCGGCCTCCACCCGACGGGCGATCTCCACGGTCAGCCGGACGCCGACCCCGCAGTGCCCGTAGAGCACCAGGGGTCCCGGGACGGTGGCGACGATCTCCTCGGCGCAGAGCCGGGCGACCTCGTCGATGTCCATGGCCTCCTCGCCCAGTTCGTGGCCGGGGACGGCGATGGAGTGCAGGGCCCAGTCCGCGGGCATGGCGTCGGCGAGCGGCTTGTAGATCAGTGCGCTGCCGCCGCCGTAGGGGGCGCAGACCACACTGGCGGCCGCCTTGCGGCGCTCGGGGGTGAGCAGGTGCAGCAGTCGGCGCGGGCCGCGGTCGGCCTCGGGCGTGGCCACCAGTTCGGCGAGCCGGCGGACCGTCGGGTACTTGAAGAGGTCCATCACGCCGACCGGTGTGGCCAGGTCGGGGAAGGCCCGGCGCATCCGGGCGACCACCTGGGTGGCGAGCAGGGAGTGGCCCCCGAGCTCGAAGAAGTCGTCCAGCGCGCCGACGCGGGGGAGCTCCAGCAGGTCAGCCCACATGGCGGCGATCACCTGCTCGGCGCCGTCCTCGGGGTCGACGTGGGTACCGGCGGCCGGGCCGTCCGCGGGCGCGGGCAGCGCCTTGCGGTCGACCTTGCCGTGGGCGAGCAGCGGCAGTCGCTCCAGCACCACGTACCGGGCCGGAACCATGTAGTCCGGCAGGACCTCGCCCAGGGTGGCGCGCAGTTCGGCGGCGGTCGGCGGTTCGCCGCCGGCCGGGCGTTCCAGGTAGGCGACGAGGTTCTGCTTGACCCCCTCACCGCGCGCCAGGACCACCGCCTGGGTGACGCCGGGCAGGGCGGTCAGCGCGGCCTCGATCTCCCCGGGCTCGACCCGGTAGCCGCGGACCTTGATCTGGTCGTCGCCGCGGCCGAGGTAGTCCAGGGTCCCGTCCGTGCGCCAGCGCGCCAGGTCGCCGGTGCGGTACATCCGCGGGCCGCCGGACGAGAGGGGCGACGGGTCGCCGGACGGGTCGCCGGACGGGTCGCCGGACGGGGCGGCGTACGGGGCGGCGTACGGGTCGGGCAGGAATCGCTCGTCGGTCAGGTCCGGCCGGCCGAGGTACCCCCGGGCCAGCCGGTCCCCGCCCAGGTACAACTCACCGGTGACGCCCGGCGGAACGGGGTTGCGGGCCTCGTCCAGCACGTAGCAGCGCGCGCCGGCCAGCGGACTGCCGATCGGGGTGTTGCCCGGAGCGTCCAGGCCGTCGGCGGTGACCTCGTGGACGGTGATCCCCACCGTCGCCTCGGTGGGTCCGTAGTGGTTGAACACCGCGCAGCGGCCCAGTGCGGCGATGCCCGCCGCCCAGGACCAGCCGCTGGCCTCGCCGCCGAGGACCAGGGTGCGGCGCGGCAGCAGCCGCTCGATCGGCGCGTCGGCGGTCAGCGCGGCCAAGTGGGAGGGCGTCATCTTCAGGTGGTCGATGCCCGCCCGCTCGATCTCCGCGGCCAGCTCCACGCCCGCGATCCGGCGGGGCAGCAGGTGGACCCGGCCGCCGGTCGTGAGCGCCAGGTAGAGCATGGTCATGCTGAAGTCGAAGGAGAGCGACTGGAGCAGCCCGTAGGAGCCCCCGGGCTCGATCCGCAGCCGCTCGCGGACGCCCGCGAGGTAGTTGAGGATCTGCCGGTGCTGTACGGCGACGCCCTTGGGCGTGCCGGTGGAGCCCGAGGTGTAGATCACGTACGCCAGGTGGTCGGCGCCGGAGACCTCCTCCAGCGGCGCCCCGTCCCCGTCCGGGGTGTCGTCCGGGTCGGCCCCGTCGTCCGTCAGCAGGTCGGCCGCCGGGTGGTCGCCGAAGCGCGCTCGCAGCACGGTGTCGGTGATCAGGACCTTGGCCCCGGCGTCGGCGACCAGGTGGGCGAGCCGGGCGGGGGGCTGTTCCGGGTCGAGCGGCAGGTAGCCGCCGCCGGCCTTGAGTACGGCGACCAGGGCGACGGCCAGTTCGGCGGACTGCTCCAGGCAGACGGCGACCCGGTCGTCCGCTCCCACGCCCAGCGCCCGAAGGCGCCTGGCCAGGGCGTTCGCGCGCCGGTCGAGGTCGGCGTAGGTCAGCGTGCGGTCCTCGAAGACCAGCGCGGGCGCCTGCGGTGTCCGCGCCGCCGCCTCGGCCAGCGCCCGGGTGAGCGTCGCGGGACCGCCGTCCGGCAGCGCGGGACCGGCGGCCCAGGCGCCGAGTACGTCCGACCGCTCGGCCGCGCTCAGCAGCGGGAGCCGGTCGACCGGCACCGCGGGGTCGGCGACGCCCGCCGCGGTCAGCAGCTCGAAGCGCTCGACGAGGCGGTCGACGGTGCCCGCGTCGAAGAGGTCGGTGCGGTAGGTGAGCAGACCGTACAGGCCGCCGTCCGGCTCCTCGCGCATGTAGAGGGCGAGGTCGGCGTGGGTGGTGGTGGCTTCGTAGCCGAAGCCCTCGGTGTCCAGGCCCGCCGCGGGGGCGGTGGCGCGGTCGCCGTAGTTCTGGAAGGCGAAGGAGGTCTGGAAGACGGCGGCGCGGCTCACGTCGCGTTCGACCGCGAGATCGCTGACCATCTGCTCGAACGGCACCTCCTGGTGCGCGTACGCGTCGAGCGTGGTCTCGCGGACCCGGCTGATCAGCCGGCCGAAGTCGAGATCGGCGGAGAGCCGGGCACGGATCGGCAGCATGTTCACGAACGCGCCGACGACGCCTTCGAGTTCATGGTGGAGACGGCCGGCGACGGCGGAGCCGACCGCGAAGTCGCGCTGGCCGGAGTGCCGGCCCAGGAGGGCCTGGAACGCGGCCATCAACACCATGTACGTGGAGGCGCCAAAGGACCGGGCGACCTCGGCGACCTGGCGGGAGAGTTCGGGGCTCCAGCGGAACTCGGTCGCGGCGCCGTCGAAGGTGAACAGCGGCGGGCGGGGCCGGTCGGAGGGCAGTTCCAGGGCCGGGACGCCGTCGAGTTCGTGGCGCCAGTGCTCACGGGAGGCGGCGAGCCGTCCGTTCTCCAGACGGTCGCGCTGCCAGGCCGCGTAGTCGCCGAACTGAACCGCCAGAGCGGGGAGTTCGCCCGGAGTGCCGTGGGCGTGGTGGGCGTAGCGGAGGTCGAGCTCGCGGTTGAGGAGGTCGATCGACCAGCCGTCGCAGATGATGTGGTGCATCACCAAGGCCAGGACGTGGTCCTCCTCGGCGATCCGGACCACGAGAGCGCGCACCAGCGGGCCGGTCTGGAGGTCGAAGGGTTCGGCGATCAGGGCGCCCAGCTCGGCGGCGGCGCGCGCCTGCGGGTCCGGGTCCGCGGCGGCGTCCAGGTGCCGGGCCGCGAACGGCGCGGGCTCGGAGACCCGGACTTCGGCCGTGCCGGCCTCGGTGGTGGCGAAGGTCATCCGCAGGCTCTCGTGCCGGGCCACCAGGTCGGTCAGCGCGGAGTCCAGGGCGGTTCGGTCGAAGGGGCCTCGGAGCCTGCGGGCCGGGGCCAGCGTGTAGGCCGTGGAGCCGGGAGCGAACTGGTCCATGAACCAGAGCCGTTCCTGGCCGCTGGAGAGCGGCGGTGCGGTGTCCGCCGGGCGGGGGTCCACCACCCGGGCGGGGGCCGAGGCGCCGCGCAGCCGCTGGCTGAGGAGGGCGCGCTTGGCTGCGGACCAGTCGGTGGGCAGGTCCTGGGTATCCGTCATCGAGTTCCTGTTCGGACGTGCGGCGGGGGAGTCGGAGGGTGCGGACACGGCGGGGCCGACCCCGCGACCGGCGTACCGGGCGCGGGATCGGGTCGAGGGCGGCGTCCTACTGGAGTTCCCTGACGGCGGCAGCGATGCCGGCCGGGGTGGGGACGTCGAAGAAGACGTCGAAGTCGAGTTCCACGCCGAGCGCGTCGCGGATCCGGACGGCGATCTGGATCACCGTCAGAGAATGCCCGCCGAGGTCGAACAGGTCGTCCTCGGGACCGACGTCGGGCAGGTTGAGCACCTCGGCCCAGATCCGGCGGACGGTCGAGGTCGTCTCGTCCTCGGCGTGAGCTTCGGTGCCGGCCCCGGCGGACTGCGGCGCCGGGGTCTCGCGCGGCGGGGGCACGGGCAGGGCCCGCCGGTCCAGCTTGCCGTTCGGAGTGAGCGGCAGCCGCTCCACGGTGAGCCAGCGCTGCGGCACCATCGCGGCCGGCAGGGTGCGCGTCAGGTGCTCCCGCAGGTCGGCGGGGGCGGGCGCCGGGGCGCCGGCGGCCGGGACCAGGTAACCGGCCAGGAAGGGCTCGCCGTCCTCCTCGGTGCGGACCGCGACGGCGGCCTGGGCGAGGGCCGGGTGCTCCAACAGGGCGGACTCGATCTCGCCGAGTTCGATCCGGTGGCCGCGGATCTTGACCTGGTCGTCGATGCGGCCGAGGAAGTCGAGTTCGCCGTCGGCCGTCCAGACGGCGCGGTCCCCGGTGCGGTAGAGCCGGGCGCCGGGCGGACCGAAGGGGCTCCGCACGAACCGCTCGGCGGTGAGTTCGGGTCGGCCGAGGTAGCCGTGGGCGACGCCGTCCCCGCCGATCAGCAGCTCTCCGGGAATGCCGAGCGGGGTCGGCCGCAGCTGCTCGTCGACGACGTAGGTCTGCGTGTTGGCGATGGGCCGGCCGATCCTCACCTGCCGGGGATCGGCGGGGAGTTCGGCGCAGGTGGACCAGATGGTGGTCTCCGTGGGCCCGTACACGTTGAACAACCGGGCCGTGTGCGACCGCAGTTCACGGGCGAGCGGCAGCGGCAGCGCCTCACCGCCGGCCAGGCCGGTGACGGCGCCCAGCGCGTCGGCGGGCGGCGCGCCGGCCCCGCTCACCGCCGTGAGCATCACCCGCCATCCGGACGGGGTGGCCTGGACGTGGGTGACGCCCTCCGCCGCGATCAGCGCGAGCAGCCCGGGGCCGTCGACGGAGAGGCCGTCCGGAGCCAGCACCAGGCGGCCGCCGGTGATCAGCGGCAGGTAGAGCTCCAGCGCGGAGATGTCGAAGGAGAGCGAGGTCAGTCCGAGCCAGGCGTGCTCGGGGCCGGAGCCTAGCCGGTCGGCGAAGGAGGTGAGCAGGTTGACCAGCGCCCGGTGGCCGACCTCGACGCCCTTGGGGCGGCCCGTGGAGCCGGAGGTGTACAGGACGTACGCCACGTCCTGCGGCCCGGGGGCGGCCCCGGGGGCGGCCCCGGCCGGGTCCTGCGCCGACCGGGCGGGGACCCGTAGGACCGCGGGGGCCGCGGCGGCCACCACGGGCGCGGGCTCACGGTCGGCGAGCACCACGACGGCTCCGGAGTCGCGCAGGACCAGGGCCAGGCGCTCGGCGGGATAGCCGGGGTCCAGCGGCAGGTACGCCGCGCCGGTGGCGAGGACCGCGAGCAGCGCGGCGGGCAGGTCGGCGGTGCGGTCCAGGTGGAGGGCGACCAGATCACCGGGACGGACGCCTCCGGCAGCCAGGACATCGACCAACTGTGCGCTACGGAGCATCAGTTCGCGGTAGGACAGGTGGCGGCCGGAAGCAGTGACCGCGATGGCCTCGGGGGTGGCGGCGGCCTGGGCGCGGACCAGGTCGAGCACGGTCCGGTCGGCGGGATAGGGGTGGTCGGTGGCGTTCGGGGCGGTGGTGACGGCACGGAGCTCGGCCGCGTCCAGCAGGGGAAGGTCCACCAGCCGGGCCCCGGGGGCGGCGACCGCGCCCGCGAGCAGGGTGCTGTAGTGACCGGCGATCCGGCGGGCGGTGTCCGGGGCGAGCACGGCCGGGTCGTACTGGAGGCTGAAGTCGATGCCGCCGCCCGGGGCGCCGTCCGTGCCGGGGGCTTCGACGGCCTGGAGGTGGAGAGTGTTGCGGGCGGTGCGGTTGTGCACGGCCCAGGTGACCCGGGCGCCGGTGCCGGCGAATTCCGGGTCCTGGCCGCGCCGGCGGTAGCCGAGCGAGACCGCGCTCAGTCCGACGCGGGGGCTCAGTCCGGGGACGGCGGTGCCGAAGGGCACGCTGCGGTACGGGTAACCGGCCCGCAGCTCGGCACGGACGGCCCCGGCGAAGTCGGTGAAGGTCCGTGACGCGTCGCCCGTCGGCGCGTGGACCGGCAGCTCGTTGACGAACAGCCCTATTTCTTCGGCGAGTTCGGGCGTCCGGGTCGAGAACGGGATGGAGACCGGCACCGCTTCGCCGCCGTACCGGCGCAAGAGCCCGTGCAGGGCCGCGAGCAGGAACTCGAAGACGGTGGTCCCGGCGAGGGCGGCCGCGGTGGCCAGCTCGCCGGCCTCGGCGCCGTCGAGGCGCCACTCGACCGCCTCACCGGCCCCGGCGACGGTCGGGGTGCGCACCGCTCCGGGCAGTACCGGGTCGGTGGCGGCGGCCCAGCGCGGGCCGAACCACTCGGCGGCGCCCCGTACGGTGCCCGGATCCGGGGCCGGTGCGGTCGGTGCGGTCCGCGCGCCGCCCGGCACGTCCGCCGGATCCTCGGTCGGGGCCAGGGGCGCCGGGCCGTACGCGGCTGCGAGGTCCCGGGTCAGGACGTCCTTGGAGTTTCCGTCGAAGACCGCGTGATGGACGGTGACCAGCAGCTCGGCGCTGCCGTCGGCGCGTCGGTGCAGGGTGAAGCGGCTGAGCGGTCCGGTCTCCAGGGCGAACGGGCGAGCGGCCTCCTCTTCCAGCGTCTTCTCCAAGTCGGCCTCGTCCGAGGGTGCTTCGAGTCGCACCAGTTCGGGCCGCCGGGCCGCTGGTTCCTGCCAGACCTGGCCTCCGTGCTCCACCAGCCGCGCGGCCAGGGCCGGATGGCGCCTGATCACCACGTCCACCGCGCGGGCCAGCGCCTCCGTGTCGATCCGGTCGAAGGAGATCCGCACCGGCATGTGGAAGGCCTCGCGGGCCAGTCCCAGCCGTTCGGTGAGCCAGACGCCCTGCTGGGCCGGCGAGGCCGCCGTGCGGTCGGGCAGGGGGAGTACTTCGGACATCGGCGGCTCACTTAGGACGTCGGAGCAGGGTGGCGGAGCAGCACGGGTGAACGTGCGGACGCGCATGGGGCGCGGCCTGCCGCACGGTGGGGCCCTGGTCACCAACGGCCGGCCGCAGCAAGCGGGTTTGGTGACGCAATGGGCCACGGTGTGGCGTCCGGTCCTCCCCCGGGGACCGGCCGACGGCCGCAAACGGTCAGGACCGCCGGACGTCCGGGGATATCCCGGGACGTCAGGTGCCTCACCTCGGGCCCCCGCCCGATGAAGACAATTGGTCCAGACCTGTCGAGAGATTCGCACAACGCCCATGGAGCGTCAAGGGGCGTCCATTGCCCGGATTCGGCTGCCATGTGCGGTCGATCTGTACCGGAGTCCTCCCAAACATCCTCCCGGTTGAACATGTTTGACGGTTGGTCACCTTCCGTTGGTTGGCTGGATGACGCCGTAGTGGTCCACGGGGGAGCGGGCCGCAGCGCGCAGGGCCCGATCCGGTCCCGGTGGCGTTGACGGTGCGCCGCGACCGGGCTGCGCCAGTGGACCGCTCTTTGCTTTCGGGACGACGGGAGAGAATGCCGCGGCGGCCCTCGGCCTTCTCGCGGCGCCCTCTTCCGCCCCGTTCGGCCCGGACGGGCCGGCCGCGCGCCTTGGTCTCGACGTCTCTCTACTGAAAATTCCGTCAGTAGGGGTTGTGTGAGGTGAAAAGCCGCCTCAGGCTCTACATCGCAGGCCCGGTAGTCGAGATCGAGACATTGGCATCGTCGGTCGGGGCTGCGACTCCCCGCGTTGACTTGCTTGTAGGGAACATGCGACTTGCCCATTGACTGGAATTTCAGTCAGTCCCTACGGTGAGCGCAGCCTGATCGGCTCTGGAGGGGCGAGGCGGCTCAACAGCCGTGCGCATGCCCGTATATGGGAGATCAAATGGGAACAATCGCCTCAGAGGTATCGGATTCGACACCTCCTGCGGGCATCGAGGTGCACTCGATCGACTGGGTGCCCCTCGAGGAACGGCACGGCAAGCCTTCGAGCGTCGGGGCCATCTGGTTCGTGGGCAGCCTCAACCTCACGGGCCTGGCGACCGGCGTCGTGACGCTCTCCATGGGGGCCTCGCTCCTCTGGACGGTGGTCGCCACGGTTCTTGGTTCGCTCTTCGGAACGTTCTTCATGGCGTTCCACTCGGCCCAGGGTCCACAACTGGGCCTGCCCCAACTGGTGCAGTCGCGACCCCAGTTCGGTTACCTGGGCGCCGCGTTCACCGTGTGGGTTTTCGCCCTCGTCAACTACGTGGCCTTCAATACGTCCGACGCCCTGCTGTCCGGGCAGGCGCTGAACACGCTCACCGGCATACCGAACGGGCTCGGCTACGCGCTGGCCGCCGTGGTGGCGGCCGTCATCGCCCTGTTCGGATACGAATGGATCCACCGGCTGAACAAGTGGCTCACCTGGCCCTTCGTCGTGATCACCGCGGCGATCACCGGGGCCGCGCTGTTCGGCGGAGGGCTGCCGGACGGTGTCTGGGACGCCGGCCCGTTCGAACTCGCGCCGTTCATGCTCGTCTTCGTCTTCGTCGCGGGCTTCCAACTGGGCTGGGCGCCGTACGTCTCGGACTACTCGCGCTATCTCCGGCCCGACGTCCCCGTGCGCAGCACCTTCTGGTGGACCTACCTGCCCAGTGCGCTCTCCGGGATCTGGGTGTTCGTCCTCGGCGCCGTCGTCTCGGCCGCCGCCCCCGAGGGCACCGACCCGGTGACCGCCCTGAAGCTGTCGGCGGACAGGCTCTTCAGCGGGTTCGGCACGGTCGCCGTCGTCGTACTGCTCATCGGGCTGCTCTCCATCATGGCGATCAACCAGTACGGCGGCAGTCTCACCATGATCTCGATCGTGGACTCCTTCCGGCCGGTCAAGCCGACGCGGATCATCAGGATCGCGACGATCGGGATCATGATGGTGGCCGTCGGGACGGTTTCCATCCTCGTCGGCATCGATCAGTTCAACTGGTTCTTCGCCAACGTGGTCGTGGTGCTGACGTACTTGTTCATCCCGTGGACGGCCATCAACCTGGTCGACTTCTTCTTCGTCCGACGCGGCCAGTACGTCGTCAAGGAGATCTTCAACCCGAACGGCATCTACGGCCGATGGGGATGGCGGGGGAACCTCGCGTACGTGATCGGGCTGGCCTTCATGGCGCCCTTCATGGTCATCACGGGCCTCTACATCGGCCCCGCCGCGGAATCCCTCGGTGGCGTCGACTACTCGATCTTCGTCGGCCTGCCGGTGTCCGGCGCCCTCTACTGGCTCTTCGCCCGAAGCCTCGACCTGGACACCGAGCGCCGGATGGTCCGGGAGGAGGGCCTGCTCGACGAACTCCACTGATCGCCATGACGGACCGACTCCGTAGACGAACTCCACTCTGCAACTCCACTGAGCAACACCGTGCCCGCACGCACAGAACTGCCATGAAAAGGGAGCACCACGTGAAGACTGAGCACGACGGCCAGAAGCCGGCCATGAGCCGCCGAAGCCTCCTCGCCCGCACCGGAGCGGCCGCGGCCGCGCTGGCGGTGGGCCCGGTCCTCGGCGGTATCCAGCCCGCCATGGCCGCGTCCTGGCGCGTACCCGGGGAAGACGAGTCGCACAAGCGGACCTGGATGGCCTGGCCCTCCAGCTCCACGATCTGGGGCAGCACGCTGTCCAAGATCCAGACCGACATCGCCAAGCTCGCCAAGGAAATAGCCAAGTACGAGCCGGTCATCATGTGCGCAGACGGCTCCTCGGCCGCGTCGCAGGCCAGGAGCTTGTGCGGGTCCACCGTCACGGTGATCAGCTCGGTTCCCGTCTCGGACTGCTGGATGCGGGACACCGGCCCGCTGTTCCGCGTGGACGACGCCGGCGGCCTGGACTCCATCGGCCTGAACTTCAACGCCTGGGGCGAGAACGCCACGACCTTCTACGGCATCCCCGCCTCCGCCTACAACAAGGACCGCGCGGTCGAGCAGAACGTCGCCGCCTACAACGGGACTCCTTTCGCCAGGACTTCCGTGGTCGGTGAAGGCGGCGGCGTGGAGTACGACGGCGACGGCACGCTGATGGCGACGGAGAGCTGTTGGCTGAACTCCAACCGCAACCCCGGCAAGACGCGGAGCCAGATCGAGGCGGAGCTGCTCGCCAAGTTCGGCGCCACGAAGATGATCTGGCTGCCCGGTGTCACCGGAGAGGACGTCACCGACGGCCACATCGACGGCACCGCCCGCTACATCAAGCCCGGTGTGGTGATGGTGCAGTTGGCCGGTGCGGTGCGGCCGGCCGTCTGGACCGCCAACGCCAACGCCATCCGCAACGTGCTGGTGAACGCGACCGACGCCAGGGGGCGCCGACTCCAGGTCCTCACCATCGAGGGCCCGGACACCCTGCCGCGCATCTCGCGGAGCAAGCAGGCGGCCTTCCTCAGCTCCTACATGAACTGGGCGGTGACCAACGATGCCGTAATTACCACCCAGTTCGGCGACACCGCCAAGGACGCGGCGGCCAAGGCGGCCATCTCGGCCGCCTACGGCAGGCCCGTCGTGCAGCTCAACCTCGACAACCTCTACGGCAACGGGGGCGGTGGCGCGCACTGCGTCACGATGCAGGAGCCCAACCGCTAGGCAACGGGCCCGGGTCTCACGCCCGAGACCCGGGCCGGCCGTCCCCGCTCCGAGCGGGGACGGCGTTCCGCGGCCCCGTCGGCCGGGATACCGCAACCCGGAATGGCTCGACGACCCGCGCTTGGTGTTCGTCCATCATTCCGTTTCCCCTTGCGCGCGGGGCGCCCGAGGGGCGTTGCGAGGTGTCTTGTACGTGTACAGCACTCCGTTTTCCCCCGCCGAGGCCAGAGCCGCGCGAGCCCGCATGGGTCTGACCCTGGTCCAGGTGGCGGCCTCCATGACCTCCTGTGGCACTCCGGTCCACCCCGTGTTGGTCCAGGGGTGGGAGCAGGGCTGGAACGCGCCCTCCGACCAGCACCTCTTCGCGCTGGCCGATGTGCTGTGGTGCGACACGGTCACCCTCATGGGCACCGCGCCGAGGACGCTCGTCGAGTTCCGGTTGGCTCGCCGGGTCGGTGTGGAACGGCTGGCGTACCTCCTGGGCATGGATCCCTCCGAGTACCGCAAGGCCGAGTCGACCCGGCAGTGGCGTGGTGATGCCCGGCAGACGCGCGCTCTGGTCGAGATTCTGGGGGTGTCACCGCGCGGACTGATCGGAATCACCGGCCGCGGCGCCGAGTTGGAGGAGCTCCTTGGGGCGGGGATAGCCGGGAGATGGAAGGCCCACGTCGATCCGGTGGCGGAGATCGTCGCGGTGGACCCGACGAGCGTCGGCGATGCGCTGCGGATCATGCACGGGGAGTTCTACAGATTCTCCGAGCGGTACATGGGGCACCTGGCCGCCCGCAACGACGCCTCCAGGCTCAAGGAGATCGCGGCGGAGCGCGCGGCGTATCTGCGCCGACTGCCCGACCGCTTCTGGGAGTTGGTCGGCGAAGACGACTAGCCGGGGGGGGAAAGGGGGGATGGGGGGCCGGCGGCGCACGCCGGGACAGCGGGCCGGGGCGGGTGGGGAGTCCGCCGCGGCCCGCTGTCGCGGTCTACCGGACCGCCGGGCTGCTGGTCGTCTACGGAGCGGTGGCCGCGCAGAAGGCCAGCACGTGCTGGAAAGGGGCCCCGGCCCAGTGGCGGCCGGACGCGTCAGCCCACCGGCGTGAAGTCCTGCGAGGCGATGTACCTGGGGCGGCGCACCGGGGCGGCGAAGGGCTTCACGGGTCGGTTCTCGACGCTGTTGAAGACGAGGAACACGTTGCTGCGCGGGTAGGGCGTGATGTTGTCACCCGAGCCGTGCATCGCGTTGCAGTCGAACCAGGTGGCCGAGCCCGCCTTGCCGGTGAAGACCTTGATGCCGCAGGCCGAGGCGAACTTGGTCAGTGCCTCGTCCGACGGGGTGCCCGCGTCCTGCATCTGGAGGGACTTCTTGTAGTTGTCCTTCGGCGTCGCACCGGCACAGCCCAGGAAGCTCCGGTGGGAGCCGGGCATGATCATCAGGCCGCCGTTGCTGGTGTAGTTCGGCGTCAGGGCGATGGACACCGACACGGTGCGCATGTTCGGCAGGCCGTCCTCGGCGTGCCAGGTCTCGAAGTCGGAGTGCCAGTAGAAGCCGCTGGCCCCGAAACCGGGCTTGACGTTGATCCGGGACTGGTGCACGTACACCTCGGAGCCCAGGATCTGCCGCGCGCGCCCCACGACGCGCGGATCGGCGGCGAGGGCCGCGAACACCTCGCTGATCCGGTGGACTTCGAACACGGAGCGCACTTCCCGGGACTTCGGCTCCACGATGGACCGGTCGTCGGCCAGCGTCGAGGGGTCACGGAGCAGCCGGTCCATCTCGGCCCGGTAGACCTCCGTCTCCTCGGGCGTGATCAGTTCGTCGACGGACAGGAAGCCGTCGCGCTCGTACCTCTCCAGCTCGTGGGCCCACACCGGGCCCGGCGTGCCGGGCTCGGACCAGACGACGGGGTCCACGCGGCCGGTGAGCACCTCCTCGGAACCCCGGGTCGGATACAGGTCCTTCGCCGTGCGTGTGGATGCGTAGGTCATGGTGGTGCCTGCCTCTCCTCTCTGTCCTGCTCTGCTGTGCGTGCGGCCGCGTGACTCAGCCCTGGCCGGGCTCGGTGAGCAGCGGGTACACGCCGTTCTCGTCGTGGTCCTCCCGGCCGGTGACGGGCGGGTTGAAGACGCACAGGCAGCGGAAGTCCCTCTTCACGCGGAGGGTGTGCCGTTCGTGGCCGTCCAGGAGGTACATGGTTCCCGGCGTGATCGTGTGGGTCAGGCCGGTCTCCTCGTCCGTGAGCTCGGCCTCTCCCTCCGTGCAGACCACGGCCTCCACGTGGTTCGCGTACCACATGGACGTCGTGGTACCGGCGTACAGGACGGTCTCGTGCAGGGAGAAGCCGACGCGTTCCTTGGCCAGGACGATGCGCTTGCTCTCCCAGGTACCGGATGCCGCCCTGACGTGGCGGTCGGTTCCCTCGAGGTCCCGGAACGAGCGGACGATCATGGTGGTGTGCCCTTCGTGGTGGGTGGCGGAATGCCGGGGGTCAGGCGGTTTCGCGGACGGAGCGGGCGAGGATGTCGAGGCCCTCGTCGAGTTCGTCGCCGGTGACGGTGAGCGGCGGGAGAAGCTTCACGACCTCGCTCTCGGGACCCGAGGTCTCCACGAGGAGACCGTGCTCGAAGGCCTTCCGGCACACCGCCGCCGCACGGTCCTTGTGGCCGAACTCGACGCCCCAGACCAGTCCGCGGCCGCGGTACGTGGCACCCAGCCGGGCGTGTTCGGCGCACAGTTCGCGCAGCGCGCCCTCGATGTGCTTGCCCTGGGCGAGGGTCCCCTCGCGCAGGACGCCGTCGGCCCAGTAGGTCTCCAGGGCGGCCGTCGCGGTGACGAAGGCCGGATTGTTGCCGCGGAAGGTGCCGTTGTGCTCGCCCGGCTCCCACAGGTCCAGCTCGGGCTTGAACAGGCACAGGGACATGGGGAGTCCGTATCCGCTGATGGACTTCGAGAGCGTCACGATGTCGGGCGTGATGCCCGCCTCTTCGAAGGAGAAGAACTCACCGGTCCGGCCGCAGCCCATCTGGATGTCGTCGACGATCAGCAGCATGTCGCGGCGCCGGCACAGGTCGGCGAGCGCGCGGAGCCACTCCGCGCGCGCCACGTTGATCCCGCCTTCGCCCTGGATCGTCTCGACGATGACCGCCGCCGGGTGGTTGAGGCCGGATCCCTGGTCCTCCAGCAGGCGCTCGAACCAGAGGAAGTCGGGTACCCGGCCCCCGAGATAGTTGTCGAAGGGCATCGGGGTGCCGTGCACCAGGGGGACGCCGGCACCGGCCCGTTTGAAGGCGTTGCCCGTGACGGCGAGGGAGCCGAGCGACATGCCGTGGAAGGCGTTGGTGAAGGAGACGACCGACTCGCGGCCCTTGGCCTTCCGTGCCAGCTTGAGCGCCGCTTCGACGGCGTTGGTCCCGGTGGGCCCCGGGAACATCACCTTGTAGTTCAGCGCGCGGGGTTCGAGGACGTGGGACCGGAAGGCCTCGAGGAAGGACCGCTTGGCCGTCGTCGCCATGTCGAGCCCATGCGTGATCCCGTCCCGCTCCAGGTAGTCGAGGAGGGCCCGCTTCAGAACGGGGTTGTTGTGCCCGTAGTTCAGGGACCCGGCGCCGGCGAAGAAGTCCAGGTAGGCGGAGCCGTGCTCGTCGTACAGCCGGCTTCCCGTGGCGCGCTCGAAGACGACGGGCCAGGCGCGGCAGTAGCTGCGCACCTCGGACTCCAGGGTCTCGAAGACGGACAGGACCGGCTCGGTCATGGTCAAGGGAACTCTCCAATGAAGGTGGGGTTCTGGGTGCCAGGCGATGAATGCGGGGGCGCGACCCCCGGTGTGTTCGGGCCGCGCGCTCAGAAGGAGAGCGGCCCGATGCGGTGCAGGACCTCCGGGGCGTATCCGCGGTCCGGGAAGTCCTCCGGAGCGAACAGCACTTCGCGCGTGAGCGTGGCGCCGTGCCGCGCGGCGTACGAGGCGAACAGCCGCTCCGACGCGCGGTTTCCGGGAGAGATGGTGGTTTCGAGGGAACTCAGTCCGTGCTCCGCGGCCACGCGGGCGGAGAGACCGTCGAGCAGGGCCCGTGCGATCCCCAGACCCCGGACGGATTCGTCGACGGCGATCTGCCAGACGAGCAGGGTGCCCGGGCTTTCGGGCCGCAGGTATCCGCTCACGAATCCGACGGCACGCCCGGAGGCGTCCCGGGCCACCGCGGAGGTGCCGGCGAAGTCACGGCACCAGAGGAGGTAGCTGTAGGCCGAGTTGAGGTCCAGCGTCCCGGAGTCGCGGGCGAGGCGCCACAGCAGGCGGCCGTCACCTGGGCGGGGACGGTCGATGCGCGTCGTCGGGGTGGACGGTGCGGTCGGGGTGTTCGGCGGTGTCTTCCGGTAATGGGCCAGTTCTGCATGAGCGGTCATGCGGGCCGAAGCTACCGAGGGTTGGATCGGATTGCACGGACCCAAGGGGTTACGGGGAGGACGTTGTCCGTGATATATGGAAACGCCTCCCCGAGGTGATGAAACTACCTGCAACGCGCCTGGCTTACCGTCCTAAATCCCGCCATTTCCACCCCACCCTCGGTTTTATAACGAGCGGGTAACGTCTTTGCTCCGTCTCATATGTGCCCCTTGAATGTGACGCCTTCCTCGGCGGACCGGGGTTTGGTTCCCGGCTGCGCGGTTAGAAGGTGTCCGGTCACAAGGAGGCTGCCGTGAGGGTGAGGGTCTGTTCGGCCGAGGTGCGGGCGCCGCCGACCGGGCTGCCGGTGGTGTCGGTCCACGCGCGGGTGGGCGTGGTCTCGGCGAGGCGGCCGGACACGTCCGAGAGGCCGATCACGAGTCCGCTGTAGCGGTTCACGAGCCGATGGGTGCCGGTCGGCCGGCCGTCGGCCGTGAAGTTCGGGATGACGAACCACTGCTGTCCGACGGAGGGCCCGCTCTGCGGTGCCTTCGTCACGGTGGGTTTGGCCGCCCAGGCGCGCCCCGCGTTCGCCTTCGAGTCGACGCCGAGGAGGTGACGGGTGGAGGCGTTGGCGATGCGGTAGGAGCCGTCGCCGTTGGGGGTGAAGATCCACCGGCTGAGGGCCGAAGCGCCCGCGGTGGGGCTGGAGGTGGTCGCCGTACTGCCCTGCACCTGGGTGAGGTGGCGGCCGGTGGCGCCGGCGATCGTGTAGGACCTGCCCGGATCGACGGCCGTGGCGGGCGCGTTCGTGTCGATCACGGTGTCGTAGTACTCGCCGTCCGCGCCGCCCGAGCAGAAGAACGAGCAGTACGACCGGAACGTCTTGCCGACGACGGTGGACCCCGTCTTGTTCACGGAGTCCAGGACCCACCGGTACCAGGAACCGGTGCGGTACGCGCCGGAGTCGCCGGCGAGGCGCCACTTCTGGGTGGCGAGGTTGTCGGTGACGTAGAAGCGCTGCGGCTCGCTGCCGTCCTGGTTGACCGCCTCGGGCTGGCCCACGTACAGCCCCAGGTAGGCGTTGTAGGCGATGTTCATCGTCAACAGGTCTGACTTGGCCGGTAGTTCACCGGCCGCTTGCTGCTCCTGGACGTTGCCCGGGTTCGACGGGTCGTAGTCCTTCGCCACGGGGGTGTACCCGGTGGTGTGGGTCGCGTCGACGGGCTCCATGTTGCTTTCCAGCCCGCCCGTTCCGGGCTGGGACCACGAGCCGTCGTACCACTTCTGCCACGAACCGGGCGCCATCTTGCCGGACATGGGCGCACGGGCGACGTGCGCCCGGCTGCCCGCTGTCCACGGTCCGGGGACGCCGCCCTTCGGAATGACGCGGGAGTTGTAATAGACGTAGAAGTAGCCGGAAGCGGTGTCCACGAACAGTCGGGCGTCACCGTTGCCGTAGTGGTACGTCTCGTGCGGGAAGGCCGCGGTGTCGCCGCGCCGGGTGCTGTAGGGCGAGGTGAGCACGTGGTCCTTGATGGCCCACGTCCTGCCCTGGTTCCTGGACACGGCGTAGTCGATCGCGTCGTAGTGCAGGCCGTCGCCGAAGGGGCGCGGGGTGAACTCGTTGTGGACCAGCCCGTACCAGTCGCCGGTGTCGGGATCCACCCAGACGCCCATCAGGTCGCAGTAGTTCTTCTGCGCGTAGTGGGTGGTGTCCGGGGCGTAGGTGGCCTCGCGCCCGGTCGGGCCGTTGTTGCAGCGCCACGTGGTGTCGTCGTTGCGGTCGTTGGCGTTCGCCGGATCGACCGCGGTGCTCAGCGAGGCGGACCGGGTGGCCGAGTCGAAGTCCTTGCCGGTGTAGAAGGTCCACTTGCGCGGGTCGTTCGCCGCGTACAGGGCGTGGGCCGACTGGTAGTAGAACGCGCCGTTCTTGTCGATGTACGTGGCGGCGGGGGTGTCGTCGGGATGGGTCCAGGGACCCTTCGCGCCGATGGAGACGGTGTACGTGGCGGCGGGGGACTGGGCCGATGCCGGGGCGGTGGCCGGTGTGCCGAACAGGACCGCGGCAGTGGCGGCGAGCGCGATGGCGATCCTCGTCGCGGGAGGGGCTGACACGGGTACTCCTCTCTGCTCACAACAGGGCGTCAATTAATTTGAATAGAAGCCGAATTAATCAACGAGTGTCAAGGACCGTCACAGAGATCGCCACGACCCCGCGTCGACCCGACGCGGTGAGGTGAGGGCGGGCCGGGCCCGCTGTACTCGGGCCCGCCCTCACCGGTCGCCTTCGATCAATCCTGGGGAAGGTGGTCGGCGACCAGGGCGGCGAAGTCCTCGGGGGTGAGGATGCGGATGCCGAGCTCCTCGGCCTTGGCGCGCTTGGAACCGGCCTTCTCGCCGGCCACCAGGAGGGTGGTGCGCTTGGAGACGGAGGACGAGGCCTTGCCGCCGGCGCGTTCGATGAGCTCGTTCATCTCGTTGCGCGAGAGGGCGGCGAGGGCGCCGGTCATCGAGCCGGTGACGACCACGGCCTCCCCGGCCAGCGGGCCGGCCTCGCCCGCTGCCGTGGCCTCCTCCCCGGCCTCACCCGCGGGGGCGGGGCGCTGGGGCTCGGTGACCTGGGTGCCGACCCGCTGGGCGGTCAACTTGTCGAGGAGCGGGCCGAGTTCGAGGAGTTCGGCGGCGACCACGCGGGCCTTCTCGACTCCGATGCCGGGGACCTCGGCGAGGGTGTCGGCGTCGGCGGCGCGGATGGCGGCGAGGGAGCCGAAGTGGGCGGCGATGCGGCGGGACATGGTGCGGCCGGTGCCGCGGACGCCGAGGGCGCAGAAGACCCGGTTGAGGGGTTGGTCGCGTGCGGTCTCGAGGGCGGCGAGCAGATTGTCGGTGGAGGTCTCGCCCATCCGGTCGAGGCTGAGGAGTTGGTCCCGGGTCAGGGTGAAGAGGTCGGCGATGTCGGCGACCAGGCCGGACTCGACCAGTTGGACGGCGCGGGTGCCGCCGAGGCCCTCGATGTCGAGCTGGTCGCGGCCGGCCGCGTAGATGACGGAGGCTACGGCCTGGCAGTTCCGGCCCCGGACGCAGCGCCAGCGCTGCTCGGAGCTGTCGATCTCGTCGCCGCAGCGCGGGCAGGCGACGGGGAAGACGATCGGAGTCTCGGCGCCGGTGCGCTGGTCGACCAGCGGGGCCTCCACACGCGGGATCACGTCACCCGCTCTGAAGACGTAGCAAAGATCGCCGATCATCAGGTCGCGGCGGGTGATGTCGGCCGGGTTGTGGAGGGTGGCGTAGGTGACGGTGACGCCGTCGATGACGACCGGTTCGAGGACGGCGCGCGGGGCGATGATGCCGGTGCGGCCGACGTTCCACTCCACCTCCAGCAAGCGGGTGACCTTGTGCTCGGCGGCGAGCTTGCGGGCCACCGCCCAGCGCGGGGCGCGCGAGCCGCTGCCCGCCTGGTGGCGGTCGGCGGCGGTGTCGGCCTTGACGACGACGCCGTCGATACCGAAGGGCAGGGCGCTGCGCAGGGCGGCGATCGCGTCGATCCGCTGCTGGGCGTCGTCCAGGGTCTCGCAGCGCAGCGGGGTCGCGGCGGTGCCGGCGGCCGTGTTCGCCCCCAGGGCGGCCAGCCGGGCCAGCAGGCCGCTGTGCGAGAGGTCGAGGTCCAGGCCGATGGCGTCATAGGCGAAGAAGGTCAGCTCGATCCGGTACGGGCGGTCCTTGGCGCGCAGGGTGCCGGCCGCGCCGCTGCGCGGGTGGGCGAAGGGGGCGGCCTCGTGGGCGATCCGGATCCGGTTCGCCTCCTCGAACTGGGCGGTCGTCAGCAGCACCTCGCCGCGCAGCTCGACGTCGATCGGCTCGCTGAGCACGGCGGGCAGGCCGAGGATCGCGTCGGCGGCGTGGGTGATGTCCTCGCCGGCCAGGCCGTCGCCCCGGGTGAGCATCTGCACCAGCTTGCCGCCCCGGTAGCGGGCGGCCATCGCGAGGCCGTCGAGCTTGGGCTCCACGCACCAGCCCGCCACCGGGCGACCGAGCCGGCGCTCCAGGCCGGCCGCCCAGTCGGTGAGCTCGGTGGCGTCGAAGACGTTGTCGAGGGAGAGCATCGGGACGGAGTGCGGCACGTCGCCCTGAACGGCGCCGCCGGCCACCTTGCCGGTCGGGGAGTCGGGCAGCACCTCACCGGGGTGGGCGTCCTCGTAGGCGGTGATGGCACGCAGCAGCGCGTCGTACTCATCGTCGCCGAGCGGCGTGGAGCCGTCGGTGTAGTACGCGGCCGAGGCGGCGACGGCGGTGGCCACCGCGTCGGCGTAGGCGTCGGCGGAGAGCGGGGAGGAGGTGGTTTCCGTCATGAGAACATCATTCTGACCAGCACTGACAATCCGAACGACCGGTTCCGCATCGGCGGCAACGCGCCGGGGCCGCGGTCCTGTTTCCGGCTCGGGGTCGGCTCCTGACGGCGCCGCGGGCGCGGCGCCGTCGAACAGCGGCAACTCACCGTCTTCGGCGAGGACTTGGCGGGCAGGAGCTGCCCGCGCCGATCGAGCACGCCGCCGGTCGCGGCATGCTCGACATCGACGGCCTGGGCAAGGAGTACGTCAGGGCCTTCGTCGAGTCCGGTGACGTGACCGCCGGGCGTCACCTTCGCGGAACGCGTCGCCTACTGCCCGGCCGACAGCCGACCTACTGCGGCTGCCCCTGACCGGTCGCCGTCACCGCCGCAGGACGCGGTCCGTGGCGAGCGAGGGGTCGACGAGGATCTTGGCGTGCTCCTCGGGGTCGGCCAGTGCCTCGAAGGCGGTCGCGACCCCTGGCAGCCCGACGCGTCCGGTGAGCAGGTGGGAGGCGTCCAGGGTGCCGTGGGCCAGTGCGTGGAGGGTGTCGCGGAACTCCAGGGGCGTGTACCCGACGGCGAACCGCAGGTCGAGCTCCTTGTTCACCGCGAGGGAAGGGCGCAGGGTGTCGGGGCCCATGCAGACCCCGACGACGACCACGCGGGAGTGCAGGGGTGCGGCGGCCAGGATGCCGTCGAGCATGCCGGGTACGCCGACGCATTCGAACACCACGGGACGTACGGGCCGGGTCGCGCCGATTCTCTGCAGGGCGCGCCAGGAGGTCCACCACGGCAGGGGGAGCCGGGCCAGGCCTTCCAGGGCGTCGATGCCCGCGTTGTACTCGTCGGGCATGGTGGTCATGAAGCCGTGCCGGGCCGCGAGGCCGTCCCAGGGGGACGCGACGGCGGGGTCGACCACGACGTCGGCTCCGCACTTCGCCGCCAGCGTCCGGCGGCCCGCCGAGTAGTCGCTCGCCACCACGGTCGCGGTCCCGCGGGCCTTGAGCACGGAGATCACCGCGAGACCCACCGGGCCGCAGCCCAGGACGACCGCCACGTCCTTGCGCGTCACCTCTCCGCGGTTGACCGCGTGCCAGGCCACGGCCATCGGTTCGGTGAGTGCCGCGAGGTCCGCCGGCAGGCCGTTCGGGACGGGCAGGGTCAGGGCCTCCTGGACGACGACGAGTTCGGCGAAGCCGCCCGGGGCGTGTGCGGACAGGCCGACACCGTCGACCTGTCGGCCGCGCCGCACCAGGGGGACCGTGACGACCGGTGTGCCGGGCCGGATGGTGCCGGCGCACCACGGGCCCCGGTCGGCCACTTCGCCGAAGATCTCGTGTCCGAGCACGACCTGCTGGCCGGAGCGGGCGTAGCGCGGGTAGCCGCACAGTTCGAGCGAGTCGGCCAGCTCGTCGGCGTGCAGGCGGCTGTGCAGGTCCGAGCCGCAGATCCCGCAGCGCTTGACCTCGACCAGCAGCTGGCCCGCTCCGGGCCGCGGGACGGGCAGGTCGACGACCTCCAGCCGCCCCCGGGTCAGGCTCACGGCCCTCATGAGGCGTCCTTGGCGGGGCCCGTGGCGAGGCGGTAGGCCCCGGGCTTCCACCGGACCGCCTGACGGCGGTACCGGAAGGTCCAGTCCGGATAGATGGTCGCGTTGCGTCCGTTGGCGTCCCGGTAGAAGCTCACGCAGCCGCCGAGCTCCCACACCGACTTCGCCAGCTTGCGGTCGAGGTCCGCGTTGTAGGCGTCGTGCGTGCGCCGGTCCACCTCGATGGAGGTCGAGCCGGAGACGTCGAGCGCGCGGACGGCGTTCTTCACGTGCTCCGCCTGGGCCTCGATCATGTAGACCATGGAGCTGTGGCCCAGGCCGGAGTTGGGCCCGAGGAACATGAAGAAGTTCGGGAAGCCGGGCACGGACACCCCCAGGTACGCGCGCGGAGAACCCGCCCAGGCCGAGCTCAGCAGCTCCCCGTCACGGCCGCGCACCTTTTCGGCGAAGGGGATGTCGGTGACGTGGAAGCCGGTGCCGAAGATGATGGTGTCCACCTCCCTCTCGGCCCCGTCCGCGTCGATCACGCTGTGCTCGCGGACCTCGCGCAGCGCCCGGGGAACGAGCTCTACGTTCTCCTTCTGCAGCGCCGGATACCAGGCGTTGGACGGTACGACGCGTTTGCATCCCAGGGCGAAATCAGGCGTCAGGGCCCGGCGCAGGGCCGGATCTGCGACCTGGCTCCTCAGATGCCGGCGTGCCAGGCGTTCGACGAGGCGCATCAGCCGGGGGTGCTTGGCGAAGCCGAGCACCAGCAGCTCCTTGGCCACGTACGCCTTGGCGCGCTCGGCCCGCTGCAGGCGGGGCCGGGCCCGGAACCCCTCGCGCTCGGCCTCGGGGATCGGCCGGTTGTCGTGCGGGGTGATCCACGGGGCGCTGCGCTGGAACACGTACAGCCTGCCGACGCGGTCGGCTATCTCGGGGACGTACTGGATGGCGGAGGCGCCCGTGCCGATCGACGCCACACGCTCCCCGGTCAGGTCGTGGGCGTGGTCCCACCGCGCCGAGTGCATGATCTTGCCGCGGAAGCGGTCGATGCCCGGCACGTCGGGGAGCCTGGGCTCGGTCAGCGGGCCCATCGCGCTCACCAGCACCCCGGCCGTCCAGCGGCCCTCGCTGGTCTCCACGTGCCAGAGCTGTTCCGCCTCGTCCCACCGGGCCTCCAGGACCTCCACTCCGGTGCGCAGGTGCGGTCGCAGCCCGAACCGGTCGAGGCAGCGCCCCAGGTAGGCCTGGATCTCCGGCTGGGGGGAGTACGTCGCGGTCCAGTCCGGGTTGGGCGCGAAGGAGAACGAGTAGAGGTGGGAGGGGACGTCGCACCGGCAGCCGGGGTAGGTGTTGGAGTGCCAGACGCCCCCGGGCTCCGGTGCCCGTTCGAAGAGGAGGAAATCGGAGAACCGTGAGGCGAGCAGGGCCCGCCCCAGCCCGATTCCGGAGAAGCCACTGCCGACGATGAGGACCCGGACGTGCTGGATCACGTAGGTCGTCCCTTCCGCGTGAAGTGTTGGTGAGGTGTGGCCCAAGCACGAACCCAAGCCCGTGCTCGACCAAGTGGCGCTTTCTCAGGGCGTGTTCGCCGCGGCGAGCATCGCTTCGCGGTCGCCGCGGACGGATCTCGACGCCAGGAGCATCCCGGCGGCCGCGACGCCGAAGGCGAGCGGGACGGTGAGCGTCAACGCCGTCCGCAGGCCGTGGGCCGAGGCTTCGGACGCGGACGGCGCACCACCGGCCAGGGCGTCGGACAGCATGCCGACCAGTACGGGTCCGCCCGCTCCTCCGAGCAGGTAGCCGACGGCGAACAGCAGGCCCAGGGCGCCCGAGCGCTGCTCGGGCCGGATGACGTCGGAGACCACGGGGACGGCGGCCGCGAGGTAGACGATGCCGAGCAGGTAGCCCAGGCTCAGGAACACCACGAGCTGCCACAGCGCCCCCCGGCCCGCGAGGAGTCCGGCGAAGGAGAACACCGCGGCGCCGGCCAGGCTGAGGGCCGCCGCCCGGACCCGCGCCTCGGGCGATCGCCGGGCGGCCCGGTCGAGGAGCAGGCCTCCGGCGAACAGGCCGATGAGGCCGGTCACCCCGACCACGACGCCGCCCACCAGGCCGGCGCCGACGAGGGAGAGGCCGTAGTACCGCTGGAGAACGGGGGTGAGGAAGGTGCCGATGGCGTAGGCCGCGAAGTTGTACCCGGCGAACGCGAGGAGCATGCCGTACATCGACCGCACCTTCAGCAGCGCACGCAGGGTGCCGCCCCCGCGCCCGCCCGGCGGGTCGGCGGCCACCTGTACGTCGCCCACCGGGTCGGCGGCGCCCCGCCCGGGCTCGCGGATCCGCAGCACGAGGAGGGCGACGACGAAGCCGGGCACAGCCGCGATGAGGAACGGTGCCCGCCAGCTGTCGAACGCGACGGCGAGCCCGCCGGCCGTGAGGAAGGCGAGCAGGGTGCCGACCGGGAATCCGAGCATGAACAGCGAGTGGGCCCGGGAGCGGCGCTCGCTCGGATAGAGGTCCGACAGCAGGGACCCGGTGGCGGGCGCGTAACTGGACTCGCCGACACCGACGCCGACCCGGGAGGCGAAGAACCCCCAGAAGCTGGTCAGCAGTCCGCCCGCCGCGGTGAAGGCGCTCCACACGAACAGGCCCCAGCCCGCGACGGCCGCGCGCGGGACCCGGTCGGCCAAGCGTCCCAGCGGGACCCCGGCGAGCGCCGCGACGAGCACGAACGCCGAGGCGAGAATCCCGACTTGTGTGTCGTCGAGCCCGAACTCGTCCTTGATGGGCTCCAGTACGACCGACGGCAGGGCCCGGTCGTAGAAGTTGAGCAGGTTGCCCACGAACAGCAGACCCAGCACGTAGCCCGCCCGGGAAGGCGGTGCGGCCGGGCGGTCCGAGGACTCGGGCGGGGTGAGGGAGCGTGCCACAGGAGAGGTCCCTTCGACGGTGAAGAGCGCTCGATATGGCAGCCGGAACAAGGTCGCCACGAGCTCCGCCACAGTGTCGCCGCGGTGATTCTTGCGGGCTACGGAATTCGCACCAGCATGCGGGCGACAACTTTGTTCTCCGGAACAACATCCGTGGATAGCCTGACGCCATGGAACCCGAGACGCCCACGGCCTGGCCGGTACGCCGGCGGATGCCGGACCTCGCCGCACTCGACGGGCCGACGCGCGCGGCCGTGGCCGCCGCCGTCGCGCGCCTGAGCACGCTGCACGAGGTCTTCGCCGACCGGTTCCTGGTGTCGGTCCGCAGCCATGTCCCCGGCTACGCGGTCCTCTCGGACGAGGACATCCGGGCCTCCGCCCGACGGTTCATGGACATCCTCGTCTCGGAGCTGACCTCGCTCCGGGTGCCCGACGCCGCGCTGCGCGAGATGCTCGGGCGCTACGCCGTCGAACGCGCCGCCCGGGGAGTTCCGCTCGACGTGCTCGCCATCGGCTACCAGCTGGGGTCGCGGGAGATGCTCGTCCTCCTGGACGAGGTCGCGGCCGAGGTGGACCTGCCCGCCGACCTCTTGCTGGCGGTCCACGACAGCACCTGGGAGTTCTCCAACGAGGCGTCCGCCGTGTTCGCCCGGGTCCAGCACGACCTGGCCGTGGAACGGGCCCACTTCGATGCCGAACGCCGCTCGGCCTTCGCGGCCGGCGTGCTCGGCGGCAGCCTCCCGGCGGAGCGGATCAACCGGGACGCACACCTCTACGGGCTCGCCCCGCAGGCCCCCCATCTGGCCCTCGCGGCGCGCGCGGTGTCCGCCGACGAGGCCGACGCGGTCCGCCGCGCCGTCGCCGCGGCGGTCCGCGTCCCGGCGGACCGCCTGCTGCTCGCGCAGATCGGCCCGGACCTCGGCTTCATCGTGCCGAGGGCGCCGGAATCCCTCGCCGGCCACCTGGTGGCGGTCGGTCCGCCCCTTCCCCTCGACCGCCTCGCCGCCGGCTTCGAGGAGGCGGCCCTGGCGCTGGAAACCGCCCTGCGGTTCGCCATGTCGGGCCTGGTGCGCCTCGCCGATCTCGGGCCGCGGCCCCTCGTGCTGTCCGGCGCCCGCACCGCCGAGGGTCTCGCCGTACGCCACCTGACGCCGCTCGACGCCGCGGGCCGGTCGAACGCCGACATCGAGGAGACCGCGCGGACGTACCTCGCCTGCGACCAGAACGTCCGTGAGGCCGCCCGGCTGCTGGCGGTGCACCCGAACACCGTCCGGTACCGGGTGAACCGGTTCCAGCAGCTCACCGAGCTGGACCTGGGACGTACCGAGGACCTGGTGACCGCGTGGTGGCTGCTCAACCGGCGACGGGGCTGAGGCGGGGGAAAGGCCGGCGGGCGTGACCTTCAGGGTCCCTTAAGGAGGGTCTGCGCATGCTCGGTCCCCCTCCCCGACCGATCCAGGACCCCTCCTCATGATTCGCTCGTTCAAGCGCCGCGCGCAGGACTCCTCCCGCCCGCAGGACCCCTCCCACCGGAATGCCCCCTCCCACAGGCTGGCCTCCGCCGTGGCGGCCGCACTGATGCTGACCGCCCTCACCGCCTGCTCCTCCCTCAACGGGGTCGTCGCACCGGCCACCGTCCGCGCCGCGGCGGCTCACTCCGTCGGCGAGCACGCCTCCGGACCCGTGGACTGCACCGTCGCCAAGTGCGTGGCCCTCACCTTCGACGGCGGCCCGAGCGAACCGACCCCGCGCCTGCTCGACTTCCTCAAGCGGGAGAAGATTCGGGCCACGTTCTTCCTCCAGGGGAAGGGGCACACCGACACCTATCCCGACACGGTGCGCCGCATGGCGGCCGAGGGGCACGAAATAGCCAACCACACCTGGTCGCACGAGGACCTGACCGAGCTGAGCGACGACGCGATACGCGCCGAGATGGAGCCGGTCCAGCGGGACATAGAGAAGGCGACGGGCCGCGCGCCCACCCTCATGCGGCCTCCGGGCGGCGCCACCGACGACAGGGTCTCGAGGGTGATGAAGGAGCTGGGACTCGCGCAGGTCCTGTGGAGCGTCACCGCGAAGGACTACGCGACCACCGACACCGCACTCATAGTGAAGCGCGTCCTCGACCAGACGAAGCGGGACGGGATCATCCTGCTCCACGAGCGGTACGCCGGCACCATTCCCGCCGTCCCCACGATCGTCAGTGAACTCCACGACCGCGGGTACACCTTCGTGACCGTCTCCGAACTCCTCTCGCCGGCCCACCCCGAACCGGGCAAGGTCTACCGGCCGTGACCCGCGCCCCTACCGGGGCAGCCGCAGGAGGAACGCCGCTCCCCGGTCGGCCGGGACGACGGCGAGGGTTCCCCGGTGGTGCTGGGCGAGGTCCCGGGCGATGGCGAGGCCGAGTCCGCTGCCGCCGGTGTCACGGGCCCGTGCTTCGTCGAGGCGGGTGAAGCGCTCGAAGACGCGCTCGCGGTCCGCCGCGGAGATCGGGGCGCCGTCGTTGTGGACGGTGCACTCCACCCATCCGGGCCGCGGGGTCAGTGTGACGGTGACCCGGGTGTCGGCGTGCCGGGCCGCGTTGTCGAGGAGGTTGCGCAGCAGGCGCCGCAGCTGGTCGCGATCGCCGTGCAGGGTGACGGACTCCTCGGGGGTGTCGAGGACGAGCTCCGCGGTGGCCCCGGGCCGGGTGTGGGGGAGTTCGATGAGGAGTTCCCGGACGAGCTCGGTGAAGTCCACCACTGCCCGGTCCGGCATTGCTTCGGAGGCGTTGTCCAGTCGGGCGAGGGTGAGCAGGTCGTCGACGAGGTACTGCAGTCTCGTCGTGGCCTCAAGGGCGTCGCCGAGGGCGGCGGGCCGCCCGGGACGGGCCACGGCGACCTCGAGGACGGTACGCAGGCCCGTGACCGGGCTGCGCAGTTCGTGGGCGGCGTCGGCGATGAAGCGGTTCTGGCGGCGGGCGTGGGCGTCGAGGACGTCGAGGGTGTGGTTGGTCGTGCGGGCGAGCCGGGTGATCTCGTCCTCGGCCGCGGGGACGGGGACACGGGTGCCGGAGCCCGGCTGGTCGACGGTGGCGAGGCGCGTACGGATGGCCTCGACCGGCCGCAGGGCGCGGGTGGTCGCCACCCAGGCGGAGAGGGCGACGAGCAGGGCGGCCAGCGGGACCGCGAAGCCCAGGGCCGGGACGAGTGCGTCGGCGGACCGGACCGCCTCGGACCGGGTGATCGCGACGTAGACGGTGTAGCGGCCGGCCTGTGGCGTCGACGGAACGGGGGCGGCGGGGGAGCGGACCTCGATGCTGGTGCCGGCCATGTCGACGGTCTGCCCCGCCAACTCCGCCGCCTGGGTGAGGCAGCCGGGGACGGGCTGCCCGGTAGAGGTGTGGGAGGGGGTCTCCCGGCAGGAGGGCGCCGGGTCGCCGAAGCGGACCGACCGGACGGTCGCCCACGCGGGCCGCGCCGACGCCGGCGCGGCCGTGAGCTTCTTCACGGCCTCGGGGAACGCCCGGGGGAGCCAGGAATCGAAGGGGCCGTCCGGGCCGATGATCAGTGTCGGTGAGTCGGAGAGGATGTCGCCGACGGCCTGCCGGTCCCTGGCCTGGACACCGGCGAACTCCAGGGCGGTGGCGCGGGACTGCCCCAGGGCGCGGCCCCGCGCCGCGTCCATCTCGGTGGTGTACACGTGGTGGTGCAGCCACCACGCGCCGGCGCCGGAGAGCACCAGGGCGGCCGTACCCGCGGCGAGGGCCGTACGGGCCCGGGTGGACAGCCGCAGCCACCACGCGGACATCCGGGCGGGGTTGCGGGGAGCGGCCTCAGGCATGCGCGTCGTCCAGCCGGTAGCCGTGTCCCCTGACGGTCACGATGCTCCGGGTGCCGTAGGGCTGGTCGATCTTGCGGCGCAGGAGGCTGACGTAGACCTCCACGATGCTCGCCGAACCCCGGTAGGCGATGTCCCACGCCTCGCCGAGGATGGTCTCCTTCGACAGCACCCGGCCCGGCTCGCGCATCAGGCACTCCAGTACCGCGAACTCCTGGCCCGTCACCTCGATGCGCTCGCTCCCGCGCCCGCACGTACGCGCCTGGGGGTCGAGCCACAGGTCGCCGGCCCGCAGTACCTCCGGCTCCCCGGAGCCCGCGGTCTCCCGGGCGCTGCGGCGGATCAGCGCGCGCAGGTGCGCCGTCAGGACGAGCAGGGAGAACGGCTTCGTCAGGTAGTCGTCCGCCCCGATGTCCAGTCCGTGCGCCTCGTCGAGCTCCCCGTCCCTGGCGGTCAGCATCAGCACCGGGGTGTCGACACCCAGGGCCCTGAGCCGCCCGCACACGGCGAACCCGTCCAGCGAAGGCAGCATGACGTCCAGGACGATCGCCGCGAACTCGCCCGTGGCGCCGAGCTCCACCGCGGCCAGGCCGTCGGACACGAGGGTGACCGCGTACCCCTCGCCGCTCAGACCCTCCCGCACCGCGCCCGCGATCAGCGGATCGTCCTCCACCAGCAAAATGTCCACGATGTCAGCATGCCACCCAGGAGCCCGTGCCCCCCGCGACCAGGCCTTCAGGAACGGCTAAGCATGAACTGCGCACAGTGGGGAACGATCCTGCCTCCGCCACCGAAGGGCCCGGCGCCGCATGCGTATTTCCTTCCTGCTCCACAATGCCTACGGCATCGGAGGAACGATCAGGTCGACGTTCAACCTCGCGTCGGCACTCGCGGAACACCACGACGTGGAGATCGTCTCGGTCCTGCGCCACCGGGACGTACCGACCATGGGAGCACCTCCCCGGGTCCGCCTGACGCCGCTGGTCGATCTGCGCCCGGGCTCCCCGGACTACGACGGCGAGGACCCGCGCCACGCACGGCCCGCCAGGGTCTTCCCCCGCGCGGACGGCCGGCACCGGCAGTACAGCCGGCTCACCGACGAGCGCGTCGGCCGGTACCTGTCGGCGCTCGACGCCGAGGTGATCGTGGGGACCAGGCCCGGCCTGAACGTGCACATCGCCCGACAGGCCGGGCGCGCCGGAGTCCGCGTCGGACAGGAACACCTCGCGCTCGCCAACCACGGCCGCCGCGTCCGCCACGAGATACGCCACCGCTACCCGCTCCTGGACGCACTCACCACCGTCACCGAGGCCGACGCGCGGGCCTACCGCCGGTTCGGCCCGCCGTTGATGAGGGTGGAGGCCATACCGAACGGCGTTCCCGCAGCCTCCGTGGAACCGGCCGACGGCACCGGCAAGGTCATCGTGGCGGCGGGCCGGCTCACCCCGGCCAAGCGGTACGACCTGCTCGTACGGGCCTTCGCGCAGGTCGTCTCCGACCACCCGGACTGGCAGCTGCGCATCTTCGGCAGCGGCGACGCCACCGGCAACGAGAAGGCCGGCCTGTCCACGCTGATCGGAGAACTCGGACTGAGCGGCAGCGCCCGGCTCATGGGCAATGCCGACCCGTTGGAGCCGGAGTGGGCCAAGGGGTCCATCGCCGCGTCCACCTCGGACCGGGAGTCGTTCGGCATGACCATCGTCGAGGCGATGCGCTGCGGCCTCCCCGTCGTCTCCACGGACTGCCCGGTGGGGCCGCGCGAGATCATCGCGGACGAGGTCGACGGACGCCTCGTCCGCCCCGGTGACACCGACGCCGTCGCCGCCGCCCTGCTCGAACTCGTGGCTGACGAGGAGCTGCGCCGGCGCATGGGCGCCGCGGCGCTGAGGAACTCGGCCCGCTTCGACCCGGCGTACGTCGCCGAGCGGCATCTGGACCTCTACCGGGAACTGCTGCGACGCGGCCCAGGCCGGCGCTCGCTCGGCCCCGTACGGGAAGCGGCGCACCGCGCGAGGGTCGCCGCGATCGACACGGCGCAGGCCCTGCGTTCCGCCGCCGGGGGAGTCCTGAAGAAGGAGCGCGGGGCGGGGGCCTTCGAGATGGACGCCGCGTCGTCGGGTGGGCGCGGGCTTCGACATTCCGGCGATGCCGTGGATCCGGCGGACCAGGCATGATCCCTTGTCGACGACCCTTCCCGACGACGAAAGTGCGCATCATGCCGACCACCATCACCGTCCGGGAAGTCCGTGAAGCGGACTTCCCGCAGTGGCGCGCCCTGTACCGCGGCTACGCGGACTTCTACCGCGTCGAGCAGACCGAGGAGGCCGCCGAACGCGTGTGGTCGTGGGTGAACGACCCCGCCCACGAGGAGAGCGCCCTCGTCGCCGAGGACGCGGACGGCCGGCTCGTCGGCCTGGCGCACTACCGGCCCTTCGCCCGGCCCCTGTCGGCCACCACCGGCGGGTACCTGGACGACCTGTTCGTCGACCCCGCCCACCGCGGCTCCGGCGCCGCCGACCAGCTGCTCGCGGCCTTGCGGGAGATCGCCGCCGAACGGGGCTGGAGCGTGGTCCGCTGGATCACGGCCGACGACAACCACCGCGCACGGGCCAAGTACGACCAAGTGGCCACGCGTACGATGTGGGTCACCTACGACATGGCACCGGGCAACTGATCGAAGCCGGTGCTCCACGGCCGCGGAGCACCCGGGCGTCAGCTTCCGGCGGAGAGGTTGCCCGACAGGACCGGGATGTTGTCCGCGATGTGGGAGAGGGCCTCGTCGCCCTTGGCCTGGGTGGAGTTCTCGGTGCACTGCTGGTTCTGCGGGTTGGACAGGACGTTGACGTCCTGGACGCCCACGTTCGCGAGGATGGCGACGAGCGACTGCGCGTTGACCTTGACCGGCAGGCCGATGCAGGGCTTGTTGGCCGTCCCCTGGATCACGGAGAGCTGCGGGCTCTTCTCGCCGTGCGTCTTCTGGTTGCCGTAGGCCTGCACGGCACCGTTGCCGTTGACGGTGTTGATCCCGTTGTCGTTGCCGATGGCCATGGCCGGAGCGGCCATGGCGGCGCCGGCGCCGATGGCGGCGGCGGTGGTGACAGCGGTGACCATCATCTTCTTCAGCATGAGCTGGAAATCCTTCGCTGGATCGGGTCGGTACCCGTCGGGTGGTTCGCCCTGGCAACGCCTGAGCGGGGCACACGTGGCGGTAACTCACCCGTTTGCACGACGGATTCGCTCAGAACCGGCAGCTCGGAGCCGTCGGAGTGCCGAGGCGCCGGGCGTCCATCCAGGCGATGGCATCGTCCAGCGGACCGTCGCCGATGGTGTGGCCCTGGTCGGCGTAGTAGGCGAACTCCAGGTTCACGCCCTTGTCGCACAGCTCCCGGGCAAGTGTCTGATTGAGGTTGCTCAGCACGTCGTTGCCGCCCTGCGGCAGCAGCACCGGGACCGTGACGACGACCTCGCCGGTGGCGCTCCTCTTGAGAGCGGCGTTGAGCGGCCCCAGGTCGGCGCCGGGCCGCAGGATGTCCGAGGCGGGCGGAAGCCCGGGGTCGGCCGCCATGCAGGGCCGCGTCCAGACGCGGTCCGCGGCGGCGAGACCGGCGGGGGTGAGGAGTTCGGCGGGCCGGACCGCCGGGTCGGCCGCCGCGGCCCCGTTGACGAGGAGCAGGAAGACCTCGGTGTACGCGGTGGCCGTCGCGTCCTGCTGGGCGAACAGGGCGGGCATCCACTCGAATCCGACGGCCGGCGCGTTGGCGACCACGCCCTTGAGGTCGACGTCGGGGGCGTACACGGCGGCGTGGTGCGCGCTCCACAGTGCGGCGTGCCCGCCCTGTGATCCGCCGTAGAGGAGCGTGGCCGGGCCCGAGCCGGGGTCGATCGCCCGAGCGGCGCGGACGATGTCGAGGGTGGCGTGCGCGGCCGACTCCCCGTCGAGGTAAGGGTGTCTGATCCCGGTCACGCCCAGGCCGATGTAGTCGGGCTGTACGACGGCGAACCCGCGCGCCAGCAGTTTGCCGACCGGACTGGAGTCCTGGAGACCGGCGAAGGCCGGAATGCGGGACGGGGCGCACGCCGACCCGATGCCCAAGGTGCCGTGGTCCACGGCGGCGACGGGCCGCCCACCGGCGGGTGCGGGGCCGTCCGGAACGGTCACCAGCCCGCTCGCGGCCACCGGCTTGCCGTCGGTCCCGGTACTCAGGTACATCACCAGGACGGTGTGCGAGGGCGGCGTCAGTGCCGCCTCCGGCGGCGCGTAGGGGCGTTGGCGGATCACGGTGCCGGGCTTGCCGGGGGGCAGCGGATGCGGAGGGTCGTAGAACGCGTCGCCCTCGGGTACCGGCGCGGACGCCGTACGCCCCTCCGGGCTCCGGTCGCCGCCGTCGCGGGTGCAGCCCGACAGGGTCAGTGCCGCGGCGATCACACCGAGGAGGGCCCGGCGAAGGGCCCGGCGGGGCAGTCTGCCGGAGAGGTGGTGGCTCGGTCCGTGCGTCAAGGAGGAACTCCTTCGCGTACGCGGCTGCGCGGCGGCCGTCCGGCGCCGAGCCAGGGGGAGTCGGGGAGTGCGGTCAGGCGGGGGGCGGGTCGTGCCCCTCGTCGGCCGGCGCCCCGGGAAGCGGGGTGACGTCCAGGACCAGCGCGACGATGGTGTCGATGACGCCCCCCATGTCCACGCCGGGGTCCAGCAGCCACTGGTGCTGGATGCCGTCGGCGGCGGCGAGGGCGAGCCGGGCGATGGCCTCGGGCTCGATGCCGGGGCGGATGCGGCCCGCGCGCTGCAGTGCGGTGAGGCCGTCGCACAGGGCGATGAGGATGTCCCCGCGCACTTCGAAGAAGTCGCGCGCCGGGTGGCCGGGGAAGCCGGACGCGGCCGCCATGCTCACGTAGAGGCGCACCAGACCGGCGACGTCGCCGCTGCGGCGCAAGGTGGCGGCCATCGGCGAGATGGGGTCGGTGCGGGGTTCCCGGTCCGTCCGTTCCCTGTCGAGCCTGTCGCGCTCGGCCAGGGCCCAGATCAACAGGCCCTCGCGCGAGCCGAAATAGCGCAGGACCCCGGCCTGGGACATGCCGAGCCGGTCGGCGATCTCCTTGATCAGCGCACCCTTCTCGCCGATCATCGCGAAGACCTCCAGCGCCACCGCGAGGATCTCGTTGCGGCGCTGCACCCCTTTCGCGTAACGACCGCGCGGCGTACGGATGTTGTCGAGCCGTGCGGCGCGCTCCGGGTCCATCCGCGAAACGCTAGTCGAGTTCACTTTTAACGTCTACGCTTCCCGCGGTTCGATCGGTGCCAGCGGGCGAGGGGCAGAAGGCGCTCTGCGCGATGCTCTGACCCGCTACCCCGCGCACGCGCGCGCCCGGCCCTCCCCGGGGAGGGGGAGGGCCGGGCCGCCGTGCTCGGGGTGCGGTGGTCAGGAGACGAAGCAGAGGGACTGGCCGGTGCCGAAGCCGTAGCAGTCGATGCGGCGAGAAGTGCTGCCCGTCAGACCGGAGTTGTCGGTCACCGTCAGCTCGGCGGTGTAGCTGCGCTGCCCGGCCGGGTAGCGGTGGGCCACGGTGGCTCCGGTGCCCGTGGCCGAGTCGCCGAACTTCCACTTGTACGAGGCGATCGTGCCGTCGGAGTCCTTGGAGGCCGAGGCGTCGAAGGAGCAGTCCTGGTACCAGCAGGACACCGAGAACGCGGCGGTCGGCGGCGTACCCGCCGGCGGCTGCGTCGTCCCGGCGGTGACGGGCTTGGTGACGGTGGCGGTGCGGCCGGAGTCGTCGGTGACGGTCAGCTTGACCGAGTAGGTGCCGGCGGCGGCGTACTCGTGCGAGGGCTTGACGCCCTCACCCTTGGCACTGTCGCCGAACTCCCAGGCGTACGAGGCGATCGAGCCGTCCGGGTCCTTGGACGCCGAGGCGTCGAAGGCGCAGGAAGCGGCCGACGTGGAGCACTGGGCGGTGAAGTCCGCGACCGGCTCACCCGGCTGGGTGGGAGCGCCGAGCTTGGTCACGTTCAGGAACTTGTTGGGGGAGTTCGTGCCCGCCCCCGTCACCACACCCGACTGGGCGTTGTTCACCAGCGCGTCGCGCACCTGCTGCGGAGTGGCGTCGGGGTGCGCCGAGAGGTAGAGCGCCGCCGCTCCCGCCGTGTGCGGAGTGGCCATCGAGGTGCCGCTCATCGTCTGCGTGCCCCCGCCCATCTTGGTGGAGACGATGGAGCCTCCGGGCGCGAACAGGTCGAGGCAGGAACCGTAGTTGGAGAAGCTGGAGCGGGCGTCGTTGCTGTCCGTGGAACCGAGGGTGATGGCCGCGGGCAGCCGTGCCGGACTGGTGTTGCAGGCGTCCTTGCTGTCGTTGCCCGCCGCGACGGCCACCGGGATGCCCGCGTTGATGACCCCGGCGACGGCGTCGTCGAGCGCGCGGTCGGCGCTGCCGCCCAGGGACATGTTGACGACGGCCGGCTTCTTCGCGTTCCTCGCGATCCAGTCCATGCCGGCCGCGATCTGCTCCGTGGAACCGGAACCCTGGCAGTCGAGCACGCGCACCCCGACCAGCTTCACGTTCTTCGCGACGCCGTACGAGGCGCCGCCCACGGTCCCCGACACGTGCGTGCCGTGCCCGTGGCAGTCGGCGGAGTCCGCGTCGTTGTCGATGAAGTCGTAGCCCGAGGAGGCGCGGGAGCCGAAGTCGGAGTGCTGCCGGTACAGGCCGGTGTCCGCGATGTAGGCGGTCACCCCGGTGCCGTCGTTCGGGTAGGCGTAGGAGCCGTCCTTCGCCCCGTCGACGCGGTCGATGCCCCAGGAGGGCGGGTTGGGCTGGGTACCGGAGACGTGGAAGACGGTGTCCGCCTGGACGTAGCGCACGCCCGGCGCGGCCGCGAGGCGGCGGGCCTGCGCCGGGGTCGCCTTCACGGAGAAGCCCTTGAGGGCTGCGGTGTAGAGCTGACGGACCGCCCCTCCGTGACGGTCCGTCAGCGTCTTCGCCTCCCCGGCGGTCTCGGCCGTGGCGGCGGCGCGCAGGGAGGGCGCCCCGTCGAGGACGACGAGGTACCGGCCGCTCACCGTGTCCGCCGCGCCCTCGCCGAGGACACGGCCCTCGGCGGGTCCGGCATGGGCCTGGGTGACGGCGCCGAACAGGCCGAGGACGGTCGCGGTGGCGGCACCGAGACATATGGCCCCGAGCCGGGTGCTTCTTGCCGCACGCTGTGCACGCATCCAACTGCTCCTACTGATCGGGTTCCTGGATGCCCCGGCGTGGGGGCCGGGGCACGGGGATCACCCTCGTGACACCCGGGGGAGCGCGGCAATCCGTATCCGGGTCCGTAGGAGTACCTATTCACCGCCGTCACGCCCGTCCCGGCCGCTACGGAGTACGTACCTCCGTGCGGCTGCTGACCTTCAGCTTGCGCAGCACCTTCGCCACGTGCTGCTCCACCGTGCGCGGCGAGAGGAACAGCAGCTCGGCGATCTCCCGGTTCGTCCGGCCCGAGGCCACCAGCCGGGCCACGTCCGCCTCCCGCGGCGACAGCCCCTCCCCGTACCCGCCCCGGCCGCGCCGGGCCGTGGTCACGTGCCCGCTCCCGCGCAGCGCCCGCCGGCACCGGGCCGCCTCCCGCACGGCTCCGATGCGCTCGAACTCGACTGCCAGCAGTGCCAATTCACCGGAATCCGGTACGCATTCCAGGGCCGACTCCACGGCCTGCGCCGCACTGTGCGGCCGCCGCAGCGCGGCGAGGGCGTCCGCCGCCCGGCGGTAGTGCGCCGCGGCCTCCCGGGTCTCCCCGGCCGACCGGGCCACGGCCGCCCGGCACAAGGGCAGCGCCGCCAGCGCCAACGGGTGGTCGCGTCCCGCGATGGCCTGCGCGTACTCCCCGGTCAGCCGCTCCGCGTCGGCGATCCGGCCCGCCCGGACGTACGCGTCCACCCCGGCCGCCGCCAGCTCGGAGGCCCAGCCCCAGAGCCCCTTGTGCCGGACCCGCGCGAGCCCCCGGTCGGCCTCGGCGCAGGCCGCGGCGGCCCGGCCCCGCGCCAGGTGGATGCGTACCGCAGCGGCGCCCGCGGCGGCCAGGACGGGCGAGGCCGCGTTGTCCGGATCCCCCAGGGCGGCCGCCGTGAGGTGCTCCCCGGCCTCCTCCCACTCCCCGTGCGCGGCGCCGAGGAGCCCCAGCACCAGCCGCGCCTCCGACTCGATCCCGGAAGCGCCCTGGGCCGCCTCCCACACCTGCCGCGCTCGCTCGCCGAGCCCCTGCCAGCGCCCCTGGCTCCACTCCAGGCGCAGCACGGTGGCGTCGATGATCCCGCGCAGGTACGGAGCCCCGCACGCGGCGGCCATGCGGTCGCCCTCCCGGCGGAACAGCTCGGCCTCCGGGTCCTTGCCCAGCCAGGCCGCGGCGTCCGCCAGGTTCCCGCACATCCGGGCCAGCTCCAGGCGCCCGGCCCGGTCCGCCGCGCCCGCGATCAGCAGGGCCTCGGCCTCGCCGCGGACCGCCCCCTCACCGAGGGCCATCCGCAGGACCAGGTGGTTGCCGCGCACCGCGAGCCGCAGCGCCTCGTCCCCGTGCGCGGCGGCTATCCGCTCGGCGCGGGCGATCCACTCCAGGTAGACCGGGTACGGTTCCCCGCCCCAGGTCGGCATGGCGAGCCCGGCCATGCCCCGGGCGGCGCGGGCCGGCCGCTCGTGCAGCTCGGCGACGGCCCGGGCGGTGTCCGCCCGCCCCTGGCGGTGGTCGCCGGCCTGGTTGTTCAGCAACAGCCCCAGATTCAGCCGGATGTCCCCGCGCACCGCGTCGGGCAGCGCCGCGCCTTCGTCGACCACCCGGCGCAGCAGGCGCGCGGTGCGGCGGTGGGTGAGCCCGATCGTGGCCGCGCGGCTGAGCCGCAGCGCGAGGCGGGCGCAGTCCTCGGCCGGCAGCCCGGGATCGTCGAGGAGTCCCTCGAGGAGTTCCACGGCGAGCGCCGTGTCCCCGATCTCCCGGGCGTGCTCGGCGGCGTCCTCCGCGTAGCGCCGCCACTCCCGCACGGCCCCCGCCTGCCGGGCGTGGTAGGCCAGCCGAACGAGCGGAGGTGCGGGCAGGGCGGCCAGCGCGGTCACGGCACGCAGGTGCAGGCGCCGCCGCTCGGGGCCCAGCAGCGCCTCGTACACCGCCTGTTGGGCCAGTCCGTGCCGGAAACCGTACCGGTCCTCACCCCAGTCGTGGAGCACCCCGGCCCGCAGGGCGTCCCCCACCGCCCCGGCCCCGGCCTCCTCGTCGAGCCCGGCCACGGCGGCGACCAATGCCTCCTGCGCCGGATCGCGCAGCACCGCGGCCGCGTGGACGACGGCCAGGGCCGGCCGGTCCAGGCCGGCGGTCCGGTCGGCCATCGCCTCCTGGAGCAGGGCGGGCACCGCGGTGGGGGCGCCCGGTCCGCGGACGAACTCCTCGAGGACGAAGGGGATTCCGGCGGTGCGCTCGTGCAGCTCGGCCGCCAGCCGGGCGGATACGGGCCCGCCCGTGAGCGCGGCGGCCAGGGTGCGCACCTCGCCGGCGTCCAGCGCCTCCAGCCGCATCAGGAGCGACTCGTGGCCGGGTGCCCTCCGGTAGGCCCGCCCCAACGGCAGCCCGGTGGCCGGCAGATCCTCCCGACGGTACGTCAGGACGACCGCGAGCCCCGGCGGCGGATCCTCGATGAGGAACCGGATCAGGTCGCGGGTGCCGTCGTCGGCCCAGTGCAGGTCCTCGACGACGAGGACGGCCGGACACACGGCGGCCAGCAGCGCCCCCACCGCACGGAAGATCCGGTGCGTCGCGGCGGCCGGGTCGTGCAACGGCTCGCAGGCCGGGGGAAGCCGCTCGGCGAGCTCGGGCAGGTACGGACGCAGCGCCCCGCACACCGGGCTGAGCCCGGCCGGGACGGCGTGCGCGAGGGTGCGCAGCACGTCGAACAGCGGCCCGTACGGGAACGGTTCGCGCAGCGGCGGACAACTCCCGGACAACACCCGCGTCCCGCGGTCGGGCCGCCGCGCGAGGACCTCGCGCACCAGCCGCGTCTTGCCGATCCCGGCCTCGCCCTCGATCAGTACGACGGCGGGCGGCCGGGCCAGCGCGGAACGCATCGCCCGAATCTCCGCATCCCGTCCGACCAGCACCGATGCGCCCGTCCCCGCAGTCATGCGGGTGGAGTCTACGCAGCACCGCAGCCCCCCGGTAGGGGTCCGGGGCCCGCCCGGTCAGGCGGGCCGGCCGACGCGTAGGCGGTGGCCGGGCTCGAATCCGGCAGCCGGCTCGGCGCGTGGGCGCGCTCCCGCGGCGGGATCTCGTCCCCGGCGGGGGGCGCCGGGCCGGTGGGGTGTCACTCCCTCGGTGGGGTGTCACTCCCCGGCGGGGAACGCCTGGTCGAGCGTGGGGACCGCGAGGTCGCCGGATTCCAGCGCCTTCCTGACGTGCTCGACCGGCAGGTAACGGCCCTGCTGGATCGCCGGTGCGATCGTGTCGATCGTGCCGACCCCGACGAGGTGGAAGACCGTCCACGGACTCCGCGACGCGTCCAGCGTCACTCCTTCGCGGATGATGCCCAGGGTCGCCGGAGTCGTCTCCCGGGTTCCGGGAACCCGCTGGTGGGCGGTCTCCACCGCCTCGACCTCGAAGACGGGCCCGCGACCTCCGGGCCGGTACATCACCAGCAGGCGGGGGCGGGCGAGACCGACGTGATTGCTGCTGAGCGGACAGAGATAGGCCTGGTGGGCGGCAAGTTCTTTCTCGGCCCGGTCACTCGCGGGGACGATCACCGCGTGCTCGTGCAGTGATCGGAACCAGTCCACCGCGGACTCCTCCCAGAGGTACCTGCCGCCATTGCGGTGGGTGGGAGGCGCGAAGAGCCCGCCATCGCGGATGAACCGCCGGACGGCCGATGGGCGGTCCGCGTCATTGCTGTTGTGGTGGTTTGCCCTCCGCCGCGGAGACTTCCACGAACTCCACCTGCCCCTTGCCGCTCAGGCGCAGTACGGGGACGGCCTTGTTGCGCGGATTGCCGTTGTTCTGGAAGGAGATGAAACCGCCGGCCCCAGCCACCTGCTGTGCGCCGTCCATCTGGTGGAACATCCGGCCCACGGCCTCGCCGACGACCTGGCCCTGCCAGTGCGCGGCCATCTGGATGCCGTGCGCCGCGGCCAGGACCGCGTCGTGGCCCATCAGGGCTCCGCCGTCCTCACGGGTGTCGTGCGGGAACCATTGCTCCATCAGCCCGCCCGGCTGGAAGTTCTTCGCGGAGGGCGCGGACACCGCCTGCGGCGCCGCGCGGTACATGTCGGGGTGGGCGAGGCCGGTGTAGAGCACCTCGATGCCCGTCTCCGCGGCGCGGGCGAGCTGTTCGGCGTTCAGGTTGGTGGTGTCGTCCCCGGTGAACACGGTGAACTTCTGCTCGGTGCAGCTGCGGTTGGCGAGCGCGTCCAGGAACCGGGTGAGGTGCAGGCCGCGGCCCGCGAAGTAGACGATCTGCGGGCGCTGTTGGCACAACTGCCCCGGCATGAAGTGCAGTTCGTTCTGCCAGGCGCTACTGACGGAGGAGTCGTAGGTCATGTGCTCGGCGACGAGCTTGTGCGTGTCGTCCTTGAACGCCTTGGTGAAGGCGGTGCCGAGGGTGGAGGAGTAGAGATCCCCCTCCGCCACATCCTGGATGACGATGCCGGTGGTGACCCCGCGCCGTTTGAGGTACGCGGCCCCCGCGTACGCCTCGTCCTCGTTGGTGGGGGCGATCCGCACGAAGCCGTTGATGTCCTGGATGGCCGAGCCGGTCATGGTGGCGCCGACCATGGCGATCCCGTTCTCGGAGAAGCGCCGTATGGCGTCGAGGTTCGCCTTGGTGCTGGGGCCGAGACCGGCGACCGCGACGAGCCGGTCCGGGGAATCCTTGCGGGCGACCAGTTCGTCGACGGTGTGCTTCCACTGCGTGGACTTGCTGCCCGGGTTGGCTATCAGCAGCCGGATCTTGGGCGTCGCGGCCAAGTCGCCCTGGTTGTGCCGGTACTGGGCGAGGTAGGCGCCCTGGAGTTCGTGCCGGACGCCCTCGGCGGAGTTGCTGTCGGAGGCGGTGGTGGTGAACGAGGTGAAGTAGGCGACGCTGACGTACGGCTCCTTGTCCGCGTTGGCGACGACCCGGCGGTTCTCCGCCTCGATCTTCGCGCTGACGGCGTCGAGGTGCGGCGCGAAGACGTAGGAGCCGTCGCTCACTCCCACGCACTCGTCGTCCGGCCCCCGTTCGACGACCCCGTCCGCGCACCTGGCCTGGCGTTCCTGGAGCCAGCCCACACCCAGCCAGAGCGCTCCGACGAGCGTGACGGCCGCCGCGGTGGCCAGCGCGACGCGGCGGACGACGTGCAGGGGCCATTCGAGTCTGGGCATGCGCTCAGCCCTCCCAGCCCGGAGTCTGGGGATCGATCCAATTGCGGTACCGCTCGGCCTCGTTGAACAGCGCCACGATGTCGCTCCTGCGGAGTTGGGACAGCTGGGTGTAGCCGTCGGCGATCAGGTTTCCCAGCCGCATGGCGGGGTCGGCGAGCGGATCGCTCCACACCCAGCGGGTGGTCACCAGGGTGTGGATCACGGACTCGGTGTCCACCACGCCCCCCGGCCGGCGCGGGACGAGCCCGGAGAGGAGCTCCAGCGGCCCGCTGTCGGAGGGGAGCCGGTTCGGCGCGGAGGTGATCGCGTCGAACTCGGAGATCCACTGCGCGGCGGGTACGGCGGTGAAGCGCCGGGTCAGATGGGTGGTGACCTCCTCGGTCCGCCCAAGGGCGAGCCGGTGGTACATCTCCTGCACCGGCTTGCCCTGCTCGCGGTAGTACTCCGCGAGCAGTTCGTGCGCGGCCTCCCACCCGTCGGGGCGCGCCGCCAGCCGCCACAAGAGCAGCCGGCGCAGCCAAGGGTGGAGTACGGGAACCACGGCGACGGGCCCGGTCAGCAGCCAGCGGGACCGGATGTCGCCGAACAGGGAGTCGTCGGGGCTGAGCAGCCGCGTGCCCACAGAGAAGTCCCGGGCGGCGGCGCATTGCGCCAGGGCCGCGTGCTGGGTCCCGTCGAAGTCGCGCAGGAGGTGCCCGAGGGCGGTGTCGGCCAGCGTGGCGGAGCGCTCCCCGGTGCGCAGCGGCCGGTCGGGCAGGACGCGCAGCCAACGGTCCTGCCGGGGACCGGAGTCCGGGAGGGGGCCGGCCTGGCGCAGCACGTCGAGCACTTGGTGGACGGCGCGCGGCAGCCCGCCGGTGAGCCGGTGCACGAAGGGGGTGAGGCGGGTCAGCGGGGCGAGGTCGCTGTTGGGGCCGAGCTGGAGCTCTATCCGGATCCGCACCTCGTCCAGATTGAGGTCGCGCAGGCGCAGCGGGTACCACCAGCTGTCCTCGCTGTCGCGGGGAGGCCGGTGGGCGTGCCAGTCGGCCAGGGAGGCCCGGTCGGGACCGCGCAGCTGCCAGGGCCACGAGTCCCCGGTGGCGGGACCCCAGCGGGGCAGCCAGCGGTTGGAGCTGGCGACGACGGTGAGCGGATCACTGGCGTGCCCGGCCACGACGGTCTGGTCGTGCCGGGAGCGCAGTAACAGGTCGAGGAAGTGGCGTCCGTACGCGGTGTGTGAGTTGTCCAGGAGCAGCAGGTAGGAGCGGGGCATGAAATTGCGGGCGGTATTGCGCCTGAGGTCTTCCAGGAAGGCCGAGAAGAGGACGAGGTCGAGCCGCTCCTGTTCGTTCTCGTCGCCCTCGTGGCGCCACAGGTTGAGCTCCACCAGGGCTTCCATGGGGTCCGCGCTGTGGGTCATGGGGTGGCGTCCGTACCAGTGGGCCCCGGTCGTCAGCCGGCTGCCCAGTCTGCCGGCGAGCAGGCCGGGCACGGTGCGGCGGCCGCGCCGCAGGGCGTCCTGGAAGAGGGCCAGCGCGGCGGTGGACGCGCCCTCGGGCATGCCGACCGCGCCCATGCCCACTTCGAAGAAGGCCGCGAGGTAGTCGCCGTGGCGGGCCTCGTTCTCCTCCTGGAAGCGGTCCAGCTGGCGCTGTACCGCACGCCGCCCCTCCGCGAGGTTGCGCATGCGCAGCTCCTGGTCGGAGGCGAGCAGGCCGAGGCTGAGGAGGGGGAAATGGGAGCGGCCGTAACGGGGCAGCTTGCGTTCGAGCTGGCGGGCCAGGAGCCCGAGGGCGTAGCGCGGCAGCAGGGACTGGGCCCCGCCGAAGTTGACGAAGGCGAAGGGGTAGTCAGGCCCGAAGCGCTCCATGAGCGCGCTGTGCGCCTCGCTGGCGCCGCTGCCGGCCGGACCGAGCAGCATGGTCAGGGGCCGTTCGGCCTCCGGGCCCTCCTTCAGGCACGAGTCGACCAGCGACAGGATGCCGCTGCGGCCCCGCAGGCCCATGCCCGTACCCGGCTCCCTCACGTGTGCCCCCCCAGGACGTGCGTCGAGGATGAGAAGCCTGCCATCCGGAGCCGGAGTCAGACAGGGGTTTCCCCTCCTTGGTCCGATCAGTGCGATTCCGTGACCTCGTCGGCTCCGGCCGGCGACTCCATTGCGGCGGCGCGCCGGCTGACGACGAGGGTCGCCGCGACCGCGCTGACGGCGAACGCCGCCACGATGACGGCGGGCCGGTCGAGCCGATGGCGGCTGATGTGGTCCAGGGAGATGCGCCCCGGTCCGGTGACACCGAGACCGGCCGCGACGGCACCGAGCAGGGCCGGGTACTCGAAGCCGCCTCCCTGGGCGAAGAAGCCGGCGGGAGCGTGCACCGATACGGCCCCGGCCATGGCGCCCGCCGCGGCGGCGCCCGCCGCGGGAGTGGCGAGACCCAGGGCGAGCAGCGCACCGCCACCCGCCTCGCCGAGCCCCGCGGCGATGGCGCTGCGCCGGCCCGGGGTGAAGCCCATGTGCTCCATCGCCCGGGCCGTCCCCTCGATACCACCACCGCCGAACCAGCCGAAGAGCTTCTGCGTGCCGTGTGCCATCAGGACGCCGCCTGCCGCCAGTCGCAGGGAGAGCAGTCCGAGGTCCTTGCGGAGGGTGAAGTGCATGGGGCGGCCTTTCGACGGGTCGACGTACGGACGTAGAGACATATGGACGGTGCGAAGGTACGAAGGTTCGACGGTGCGAAGGTTCGACGGTGCGAAGGTTCGACGGGAGGGATCGGCGGAATGTGTTCCACGCCGTCCGCGGCGCCACACCGCACGCGCGCCGAATCCCCGAATCGCCGAGTCCCGCAATCGCGGACGGGGTGGGCGCGCGGTGAGTATCACGCGCAGGGGACCTGAGTAGCGGCGCCGTGGCACCGCGCGACCGGGGCTTGTTCACTGGGGCCATGACCGAGACCAACCCCGCAAGCGCGCCGGGCCCTTCGGCGCCGCGCACGAAGCCGTGCCAGTGGTGCGGCCGCCCCGTACCGCAGCGCTTCCCCGTGGTGCGCAAGCTCCACTGCAACACCGGGCACTGGATGAGCGACGTACGCGCCAACTTCTGGCGCCGCTTCTGGGACAACCTCTGACGGTCATAGCCCACCATGCCGGTAGGGTCGCGGCTGCTAAAATGGGGCATTGCTCGCTATGTGACGCTTTTCGAATGTGCCGCGTCCAGCTTTCGCCTCGCCCTCGCCGCGGTACCCGACCGCCGAGCCCGAGCCCGAGGTGTGATCCGGCATGAGGACCTTCCACGCTGACACGACGCCCGATCCAGCGATCGCGCAGCACCCGGACCGTGTCCGCCGCGCCCGCCGCGCACGGGTCCGGTCCGCCGTGCTCGCTCCGGGAGCGGCGGTGCTCATCGCGGTCTGCGGGATGCCCCTGGCGGCGTCCGGGGCGGCGGCTGCCGCACCTCCCGCGGCGTCCGGCGCGGCCGATCCCGCACCGGTGCCCTCCGGCCCGTCCGCTCCCACCGCCGGGCCGGCCCTCAAGCCCATCGATCCGGCCGCGCTGCGGTCAGCCGTGGACGCGGCGGCGAAGAAGCTGATGGTGCCGGGCGTGGCGGTCCTGCTCCGCACCCCGCAAGGCACCTTCCGCGCACTCACCGGCACGGCCGAACTCGGCAAGGACCGGCCCCCCACCACCGCGGACCACTTCAGGATCGCCTCCAACACCAAGACCATGACCTCGGCCCTGATCCAACTCCTGGTTCAGGACGGAAAGGTCCGCCTCACCGACCCCGTCTCCGACTACGTACCGGGTGTGCCCGGCGGCGCGGGGATCACCATCGCCGAGCTCCTGGAAATGCGCAGCGGGCTGTACAACTACACCGACGCGCCCGAGTTCTCGGCCACCCTCGATGCCGACCCGGGCAAGGCGTGGACCCCGCAGGAGGTCCTCGACATCGCCTTCCGCCACGCCCCGGACGCCGCCCCCGGCACGGAGTACGCGTACGACAACACCAACTACGTGCTGCTGGGCCTCGTCGCGGAGAAGGCCGGCGGCCGCCCTCTCGCCGAGCAGCTCAGGGACCGGCTGTTCACCCCGCTCGGCCTCGCCGGCACCTCGCTCCCGGGCATCCACGACACCTCCCTGCCCGCGCCGTACGCGCACGGCTACATGTACGGAGGTTCCGCGCACGCCATGACCGACGAGCCGTACTCCGCCGACGTACGAGCCGCGGCCCGCTCGGGGAAGCTGAAGCCGCTGGACTACACCCACCAGAACTCCTCCTACGCCACCGCCGCGGGCGGCGCGATCTCGACGGTCGACGACATGGCCACCTGGATCAAGGCGCTCGTTACGGGCAAGGTCCTCGACCCCGCCTCCCAGAAGCGCTGGCTGGACAGCGTGCGGCCCCAGAATCCGGCGGCCCCCGAAGCCCAGCAGTACGGTTACGGAATCGCCTATCAGCGCTTCACCCCGCAGGCCGCGATGTACTTCCACGGCGGCGAACTCCCGGGCTTCAACTCCTTCATCGGTCACGACCCGGACAACGACGTCACCCTGATCGTCTGGGCGAACCTGACCGTCTCGCTCGACGCGAAGGCGGCGGCGATGGCCCTGCTGCCCACGATCCTCAACCAGGTCTACGCGGGGGTCTCCTACCCCACCGTCACCGACCACGACACCCCCGGCCGGTAGCGCCGGGAATCCCGCTGGGCCGCCTCTCGGGTCGTGTTCGTGCACGCATCGGAACGGGAGGGTGCCTACGGTTGGGGCGGCGGCGAGCGAGCAGCCGCGAGCCGGCGGCGTGGAGAGGGGCAACGATGAGGGCGGTCCGCTTCAGCAGGTTCGGGGGACCCGAGGTCCTGGAGATCGTGGATCTCCCCGATCCGCATCCGGGGCCCGGTCAGGTACGTATCGCGGTGCGTGCGGCCGGCGTCAACCCGAGCGACTGGAAGAAGCGCCGGGGCCTGATGGACCAGGAGCTCCCGCAGACACTGGGGTACGAGGCCTCGGGTGTCGTCGACGAGCTCGGCGAGGGCGTCCGGGACGTGGCCGTCGGCGACCGGGTGTTCGGGTTCTCCACCGAGGGAGCGGCGCAGGCCGAGCTGGCGGTGCTCTCCTACTGGGCTCCGATCCCATCGGCGCTCGACTTCCCCGGCGCCGCGGCGCTTCCCGCCGCCATCGAGACGGCCACGCGCGCACTCGATCAGCTCGGCGTCGAGAGCGGTACCCGCCTGCTCGTCAACGGTGCCTCCGGAGGCGTTGGCAGCGCCGCGGTCCAGCTCGCCGCGGCCCGCGGAGCGCAGGTGATCGGCACCGCCGGCCCGGCGAACCACGCGTACCTCCGCTCCATGGGAGCCGAGCCCGTCGCCTACGGCGAGGGACTCCTCGAACGGGTCCGCGCGCTCGCCCCCGACGGCGTCGACCGGGCGCTCGACGTGGCCGGGAGCGGGGTGCTGCCCGAGCTCATCGAGCTCGCGGGCGGCCCGGAACACGTCGTGACCATCGCCGACTTCGCAGGCGCGCAGGAGCACGGGGTGGTGTTCAGCCGAGGAGACACCGGCCGCGCGGTCCACGTACTCGGTGAAATCGGCGCACTGATCGAGTCCGGGTGCTTCACCCTCCCGGTCGCCCGGAGCTACCCCCTCACGGAGGTCGCGGAGGCGCACCGCGCCAGCGAGAACGGCCACACGCGCGGGAAGCTGGTACTGCTGATCGACTGAGCACGCCGACCTTCGCCATGCTGCTCGGTCCTGGCCGGATCCCCGGATGATCCGGCCGACGATGGCGGCGGCCTGCTCCGGGTGCCGCCTTTGACGCAGTGCCCCGCCGGGCTACTCCTGCTCCTCGATCCCGATGGCCTCCTCCAGGTCCCGGTCGGCCTTGCGTCGCGAGCCCTCCTGGCCTTCCAGCAGGGCATTGGCGATGGCGTCCAGCTTGCGCAGGATCGCGTGCTCGGCCCGGCGTTCGGAGTTCTTGAGCAGGGCGAGCAGCAGCAAGGAGACCGCGGCCATGGCGTCCCCGGCGAGGTGCTGCCATTCCATCGGCAGGTGGAGGAGGTGGACGGCGATGAAGCCCGCCACCAGGAGGACGCACAGGAAGGAGAAGAGCGCCGAGCTCGTGAAATTGGACGCGAGCTCCGCCAGCTTCTCGAAGCGGCCGAGCCGCCCCGGTCTGCCCTTTTCGGACGGATGCTCCAAGGTCATACCCGGCGTCTGCCCCGCTACGTCGGGTCGAACCCTCTGCCCGTAGACCGGCCGGCGGGCGGGCGCAGCCGAGTACGGCATATGCGACGAGGGGAGGTTTCGCTTGCTCTCAGCGGGTAGCCGAGGGGCGAAGGCCAATGGGAACCGCTCGATGGAGGCGGCACATGTCTACCAGCACACTCATAGCGATCATCGTCGCGGCCGTTGTCGTGGTCGTGGCGCTGACCCTGATCCTCACCATGCTGGCGCGCCGACGCCACCTGCGCGAGCGTTTCGGGCCGGAGTACGAGCGAACCGTCGAGGAGAAGGGCGGCGCACGGGCCGCGGAGCGCGAACTGCGCGCTCGCGAGCAGCGGCACGACCAACTGGACATCAAGGAACTCCCCGCCGAGCGGCGCCGCCAGTACGCGGACGAATGGACGACCGTCCAGGAACACTTCGTGGACCAGCCGCAAGGCTCCGTGGTCGAGGCGGACGAGCTCGTGTCCCGCTTGATGAGCGAGCGCGGATACCCGGCCGACGAGTACGGCCGGCAACTGAGCCACCTGTCCGTCGAGCACGCGGGCGCACTGGACCACTACCGCTCCGCCCACGACGTCAAGGTACGGAGCACTGACGGGCGGGCGACCACCGAGGAACTCCGGGGAGCGATGGTGCACTACCGCGCCCTCTTCACGGAGCTGCTCACCGACGAAAGGAACCGGTGACATGGAAAAGCGTGCGGACACCGCAGGCCGGAGCAGCGAAGCCGGCCTCACCACGGAAGACCTGGCACATCCCGTGACGGACGACGAGGCGGGGGCCCCGGCGGCCCCGGTATACCCCGGAGAGGCCACCCGGGACCGCCCGCTCGGCGAGACCCCCGAGACCCCCGGGAACCGCGAGATCCCCGAGACCCCCGGGACCCGCGAGGACTACGGGAACCGTGAGGACTACGGGACACGCGAGGACTACGGGACACGCGAGGACTACGGGACACGCGAGACCTTCGACGAGGTCACCCCGCCCCCGGAGGAGGATCGTACGGTCGCCCCCGCCGGAGCGGACGCGCCGCCCGGCGGAGCCATCGAGGGTGACTCCGAGCCGCTCCTCGGCGACTCCGACACGCAGGAGTTCCGGCAGTCGTGGACCGACATCCAAGGCCGATTCGTCGACGACCCCCAGGACGCGGTCAGGTCCGCGGACACCTTGGTGGCCGAAGTCATGCAGACCCTGGCTGGCAGCTTCGCCGCGCACAAGCAGGAGCTGGAGGCGCAGTGGGGCCGGGGCGAGGAAGTGGAGACGGAGGACCTGCGCCAGGCGTTGCAGCACTACCGCTCCTTCTTCAACCGTCTGCTCAAGACCTGAGCCCGGTGGCCCCGCGGTGTCAGAATCCGCCGCGGAGCCGCATCAGGACGGGGCGGCCGTCGGGGTCCACCAGGGCGTGGTGCAGCGGGGTCGCGAGCAGGCGCCGGAAGGTCGGCACCCGTGGAGCGGCATAGCGGCGCAGCCGTCCCGCGGGACGCGGGCCACGGCGCCCGGCCGCGTGCCAGGCGTCCAGCGCGCCGGCGGCTTCGCGGATCCGGTCGAAGGCGGCCGACGGATCGCACAGCGCGTCCGCCGACCGCGCACCGAACGCGTCGAGGTGCTCGCGCATCAGCTCCAGGCGCAACTCCCGCGCGAACGGGCGGGCTCCGTCCCCGAGGCCGCCGGGGTCGCTCGGCGGCCTCGGGTCGGCGGCCCGGTCGAGGACGGAGCAGCTCAGCTCGGAGTCGTGCGTCCAGGAACGCAGGTTGACGTTGTCGGAGCCGACGGCGGCCCAGACGTCGTCGATCACACACACCTTGGCGTGTACGTAGACAGGGGTCCCGGCATGGTTCTCCAGGCCGTACACCGCGACCCGGTCGCCTCCGGCGCGGCGCAGCTCCTCCAGGGCGTTGACCCGTCCGATCAGGTTCATGGGCCCCGTGAGCAGGCCGTCCTGCTCCGGAACGGACGGGATGACGGCGGTCAGCCGTAGCCGGGGACACGCGCGCAGGGCCTGGGCGAAGCAGTCCACGACGCGCGGGGACCACAGGTACTGGTCCTCCACGTAGATCAGCGTCCGGGCCCGTCGCAGCGCCTTGAGGTAGGCCCGGGCGATGCTCCGCTCGCCGTCGGGGGCGAAGGGATAACCGCGCAGCAGCCGGTTCGGGTACGTGCGCAGCACCTGGACGGCGTGCGTGCCGCACGGCGGGGGATCGGGCTCCTGCGGCGGCAGCGGGTCCGCACGGGTGTCCTCCCGGGCCAGCAGCTGGCGCAGGCGGATCAGCGGACTGCGGCTGAGCGGTGCGGGATCCTCCCAGCGCTCGCGGAACACGGCTTCGAGGTCGCCGACGACCGGCCCGCTCAGGGCGAGCTGGACATCGTGCCACGGGGGGTGCGGACCGTACGGGGGAGCGAGGGGCAGCGACTGGCGGTCGCCGCGGTGGTCGGCGTCGTCGTTTCGGTTGTGGCACAGGTCGATCCCGCCGACGTACGCGACATCGCGCTCCGGGCTGCCGGGGTGCCGCAGCACCACCATCTTCTGGTGGTGCGAGCCGCCGGGCCGCACGCGCAGGTCGAGCAGGCACTCACCGCCCGCCGCTTCGATGTCCTCGCTGAGGGACCGGTTCTCCTCCTCGCTGAACCGGAAGCCGTCCAGGTGGGAACGCCACAGCAACCCTTTGACGATGACACCGCGCCCGGCCGCCGCGCCCAGCACGGCCGCGATCTCCGTACCGGGTCCGCGCAGCCGCTCGTCGGGATCGCCGCGCCAGTCGGTGAACAGGAGCAGGTCGCCGGCGCGCATCGCCCGGACCCGTGCGAGGAGCTCGGCGAAGTACGTGGCGCCGTGGACGAGCGGACGGGCCTCGTTGCCCTCGGACCATGCCGACCCGCCCGCCCGGCGATGTTCCAGCCGGGTGGCCGTGTTGCCGCGTTCTCCGGGTGCCAGGAGCCAGTCCGAGGCGGGCATCGTGAGGCCTCCACTCGTGCGGGTACCCGCTTCCCACCCTGGCACTCGGGACGGGGATCCGCACGGCCCGGAAGCCGCTCCGGTACCGCGACGCGAGGGCGATCGATCCCGGACACCCGGCATGAACCCCCGGCGGCCCGGGTGCCGGGGTGCCGGGGTGCCCCGCACGGTCCAGCCTGGAGGGAGTGCTCCCACGCAACCCAAGCGACGACCCGGAGGGATCACACAGTGAACCGACCTCTGCCCGGCGTGCGCGGATGGCTCGGGCGCGTGCGGAAGAGCGCCGCCGGACTCGGCGAGCGCCGGGCCCGTCTGCATGCCCAACGCGAAGCCGAGGCCGAGGCCGAAGCCGCCGAAGCGTGGGAGGGAGGCGGTCCGCCGCAGACGCCGCACGGGCCGGCCGGCACCGGTGCGCGGGATCCCGCGTCCGCAGTGCCCTGGGGGGTGCGGGTGGCCGCCGAGGCAGGTTGGCGGTTCCTGGTGCTCGCCGCCACCGTCTGGGTGCTGATGCGGGTCATCGGCGCGGTACGGCTGGTCGCCCTCGCCTTCGTGGTGGCGCTCCTGGTCACCGCACTGCTCCAGCCGACCGTCGCCCGGCTGCACCGGCGTGGACTGTCCCGGGGCGCGGCCACGGCCCTGACCGCGACCTGCGGGTTCGTGATGCTCGGACTGGTCGGATGGTTCGTCGTCTGGCAGGTGCTCGACAACCTCGACAACCTCTCGGACCGGGTCCAGGAGGGCATCGGCGAGCTCAAACAGTGGCTGATCGACAGTCCGCTGCACGTCACGGAACAACAGATCAACGACATCGCCGACAGCCTGAGCGACACCATCGGCACCAGCACGAGCGAGATCACCTCCACCGGCCTCCAGGGAGTGACCGTCCTGGTGGAGGTGATCACCGGGCTGCTGCTGGCCATGTTCGCGACGCTCTTCCTCCTGTACGACGGCAGGCGCATCTGGAAGTGGACCCTGCGGCTCGTTCCCGCAGCGGCCCGTCCCGGGGTCGCCGGCGCGGGCCCGCCCGCCTGGCGGACCCTGACCGCCTACGTCCGCGGCACCATGATCGTCGCGATGATCGACGCGGTCTTCATCGGTGTGGGCATCTACTTCCTGGGCGTACCGCTCGCGGTTCCGATCGGCGTGGTGATCTTCCTGTCCTCCTTCGTGCCCCTCGTGGGCGCCGTCGTCTCCGGAGCGCTGGCGGTCGTGGTCGCCCTCGTCACCGAGGGGGTCTTCACCGCCCTGATGGCGCTGATGGTCGTTCTCGTGGTGCAGCAGATCGAAGGACACGTGCTCCAGCCGTTCATCCTGGGCCGGGCCGTGCGGGTCCACCCGCTCGCCGTCGTCCTGGCCGTCTCCACGGGCGGCACCATCGCGGGGATCGGCGGGGCCGTCGTGGCGGTCCCGCTGGTCGCCGTGGCCAACACGGTGATCACTCACCTACGGGCCCACCCCGCCCGCGCCGTCCCGGGCGCGGAGCCCCCGCCCCCGCCGTCCTGACGAGAAGGCAACACGAGGCGTCAACCGAGACCGCCGCACGGCGCCGGATCGGGCGGTTGTGGAGGCGCCGCGCGCGTGTGCTCCGGCAGGTGGGGCGTGCCGTTTGCTACACAGCAGAACCCCGCAGACGAGGGGAGACAGAAGCGGAGGAGCGGACGGATGGACCACCCGGCACAGCAGCTCAGGACGCCCGCGGCGCCGACCGCGCCTCCCCGACCGCAGGAGGTACGGTCCACCCTCGCCCGCGCCGCGGGGGTGCTGATGGCCCTCGTCCCCTGCACCGCGGCCAAGGCCCGCCGGATCCTGGCCGAGGTGGCGATGGACTCGGGTACGGCCGCGGGGGAGGCCGCCGAAGCCGTTCTCGCCGCACAGGCCGGCGAACCCCTCTCGCCCGCCGTCGAGGACGCGCTGCGCCATGTGCTCGCCCGGGCCCGCACCCTGCCCGGCCCTCCCGCCGGGTCGTGGTCGCCGCCGGAGCCGGAGGTCCTGCGCCGGCACGTGAACCGGCTGCGTGCCGTCCGCCGCCGCGTGCTGGCCGACCCCGGCGACGCGAGCGTGCGCAGCGAGCTGGAGGAGGCCGCGTACACCCTCTGCGTCGTGATGGGCCGGCGCAGCGCCCACGGCGCACTGCTCGCTGCGGAGGAGCTGATCGCCCTCAACCGGCTGAAGCCGGGGATGCCGGGGATGCCGGCGCGGAGCGGGTGATCAGCCGGCCCCGGCCACGCCGGCCACCCGGGACTACGTGTGCAGGCGGCTGTTGCCCTCCTCGTGCCCGTCGGCGGTGGGCTCGTCGAACCAGTAGTCGCCGGCCGCGAGGTAGCGGAAGCTGTGGGTGGTCTTGGCGGGGAGGGCGACGGTCACGGCGCGCGTTCCGTCGGTCCGGGGTGCGAGGACGTGCGTGCCAGGATGCCAGTCGTTGAACGTACCGACGACGCTCACCGGCCCGGGCGGCAGGTCACCGGGAAGGACGAAGGTGACGTCGGTCGTGTGTTTGCGGCGCTTGCGCTCCAGCACGTACTGCTCCTTCTCGCAGGGCGGGTGCTACCCGCCGACCGGGGCCAGCCTGACGCCCACGGCCCGTACCGGCCCACGACCCGCCGCACGCGCACCCGCGTCACCCGTCCGGAGCGGACCCGGTCGTGTGAGGCGGCGCCGGCCCCGTCGGTCCCGCGAGGCGCGGTGGGCGCGCGGCGACCTGCGGTCGCGGCGCATCCTGTCGGTCGTGTTTCGCGCCTCTGTTCACGGCCGGCGGCACCCTCTTCGTCCTGCCGGCCCTGCGGGCCGGCGACCCGGTGGGGCCCTCCCCGGCCGGCGTCGCCTCAGGCGGGCCAGGTTCCGGTCAGGCGCTTGGCGGCCACCGCGCCGCCACGGTCGATCGCGGCCTTGACCGCGGCGAACACGGCGCCCTGGAGGGCCGCGGCGATGAGGATCTCCCGCCACGTGCGGTCCTCGTCGGTGGCGCTCGGCGCGTCGTCCTCGTGGCCGAGCCGTTTCCAGATCTGCTTGAAGGCCAACCCGGCCAGCAGTCCCCCTGCGGCGCCGAGCGCCAGACCCACGGGTTTGTAGGCGATCTTCGAGGTCTCCACCGCTGCCTCCGCTCCGTTGCCGTTCCCCCCGGCGCCTGCCCCGAGCCGCTCGCGGCTAACGCGCGGAGCCGGGCGGGCAGGTTTACCGGTCGGGTATCAGGACAGACGCGACACGTCAGATGATCGCCAACGATCGGAGTGAGAGCCGTGTCGGGTGAGCAGAAGATGAAGGCCAAGAAGGAACAGGCCAAGGGCAAGGCCAAGGAAGCGATGGGCCGCACCGTCGGCAACGAGCGCCTCACCGCGGAGGGACGCGCGGAGCAGATGAAGGGCGATGCCCGCCAGGCCAAGGAGAAGGCCAAGGACGTCCTCAAGGACTAGCGCGGCAGGGCGACTTCACCAGCGCCCGAAGCACGAGCGGCCACGGCCTCCTTCCCCGGGTACGGGTGACGGAGGCCGTGGCCGCTCCGCGTGCGCCGCGTCCCTCGGCCGGCCGCGGTCTCGCCGGCCGCGCACGTGCGTCCGGCCGCTCCGTGCCGCTCCGGCGGAGCCGCGCGGCCGGTGCGGCACGCCGCCGAGGTGATGGCCTGCTGCGGAACCGGTACACGGTGGAGCGCCCGCCGATGGACGGCGGCCGGGATTCCGATGGGTCGCGCGGCCATGCTCGGTGGGCGCCCTCCGCCTCCGGACGACACGGGCCCGGAGCGTTCCGGGCGCGGCAGGGCACCCACCCCGCCGCGACCCCGATCCCCGGAGCGTCATGTCCGTCCACGCCTTCCTCCGCCGCTCCGCCGAACTGCCCGGCCGGGGCCGGCTCGCGGCCTGCCGCGCCGGTGACGCGGCCGTCGCCGCCGCCCGCCGAGCGGTGTCGGGGGCGCCGCTGCCCTGGCCCCACGAGGGCCAGGCGAGCGTGGAGGTGGAGGGCATCGGCTGCCTCGGCACGGTCGGCGACCAGCGGCCGGTGCCGATCGCCAGCCTCACCAAGGTGATGACCGCCTACGTCGTCCTGCGCGCGCACCCGCTCGGCCCGGGGGACCCGGGGCCCGTGGTCCGCGTGGACAGGGCCGCCGCCCGCGAGTCCGGTTCCACGATCGAATCGGTGGTGCCCGTCGAGGAAGGGCAGGAGTTCTCCCTGCGGCAGCTGCTCGCGTACCTGCTGATCCCCTCGGGCAACAACATCGCCAGGCTCCTCGCCCGCTGGACCGCCGGCTGCGAAGCGGACTTCGTGCGCCGGATGAACGGGGCGGCCGCGGAACTCGGCATGACCCGTACGCGGTTCACCGGCTCCTGCGGTATGGACACCGGGAACACCAGCACGGCCGTCGACCTGCTCGTCCTGGCCCGCGCGGTCATGCGGGACGAGGTGTTCCGGAGCATCGTCGCCACCCCCTCGGTCCGTCTCCCGGGGGACCGGGGCGAGGCGCGCACCACCAACAGGCTGCTCGGCCGGCACGGTGTCGCCGGGCTGAAGACGGGCACCAGCACCCCGGCCGGGGGCAACGTCCTGTGGGCCGCGTACAAGGACGTCGACGGCAGCCGCAGGCTTGTCCTCGGCGCCGTGCTCGCCCAGCGCAGCGGCTGCTCCCCGGTGCGCGCCCGGGCGGCCGTCTGGGCTCACAGCCGGCGCCTGGTCGAAGCCGTACAGCGCGCACCGCTCGACGAACTCGCGAGGCTCGGGCCCTCCGCGCCCCCGTCGCCGGCGCCGCCGAACGCGGTGAACCCGCGGGGAGTGGGTACGCGCACCCATGTGGACACCATCCGTCCCCGGGCGGCCGGCACCGTCGATTCCGGCGGTCGGGTCCGGGGAAGCGAGACCGGAGGCCTCTGGAGCGGGGATGACTCTCCATCTGAGACACCACAGCGATCTTGACGGGGCGACCGCGGCCGCCACGGCCCGCGACCGCACCCGGCACTTCCTCGACGATGCCTCACGCGGTGGCCGCTCCGTTTCCCCCGAGGTCGTGGACACGACGTTGTTGCTCGTCAGCGAGCTCGTCACCAACGCGATCCGCCACACGGCGGACGGCTGCGCGCTGGACCTCGCACTGGAGCCCGACGAGATCGCCATCGACGTCACCGACTACAGCCAGGCGGAGCCGCTGCTGAGGCCGCCCGATCTGGAGGGCGGCGGCGGCTGGGGCTGGGCCCTGGTCCACCGGCTCGGCAGCGATGTGAGGATCCGGCACCAGCCGGGCGGCAAGACCATCCACACCGGTGTTCGGCTGCCGCCGCCGCACTGATCTTCACGGAGCCGGCCGGCGCGCGTGTGGGTACCGCCGCTCCGGGTAGGCGCCGGACGCGAGCGAGGGGCGTACGCACGTACTAACGCGGGCCGAGGGAGAGAACCGTGAAGGGGACGCATCAGGGGCAGAGGCAGACGGGCCGCTCCGAGGAGCCGGCACGGGACTGCTGGGAGGACTTCGCATCGGTGCGCGGCCAAATGGACCGGTTGTTCGGGCAGCGGCCGCGCCGCGCCCCGGCGCGGACCGGGACGACAGCTCGCTCCGGCAGGGGATCCGCACCCTCCCGGTGAGCGGCGTACGCGATGTCCCGCGCGGCAGGGGCGGGCGCCGGTCGTGAGCTGCGTGAGCCCCGGCAAGGAAGGCACCCGCGACGGCCGCCACCTCGCCACCCGGATCACCGCGGCCGGACGAGGCGGTCACCTCGCCCCGCCCGGCCGCTGTCATGTAGAGGCCTTCAGAGAGGAAACCGATGACCAACGGAACGGATCAGCAGGGACGCGACGAGTCGGCGGAGGAACGCGCCGACCGGCAGTGGCAGGAACTGGTCCAGGAGATCCGGGTCGCCCAGACGGGCGTCCAGATCCTGTTCGGGTTCCTGCTCACCGTAGCCTTCGCCCCCGTGTTCGCGGGGCTCGCGCAGACCGAGAAGACGATCTACGTGGTGACGGTGGTCCTGGGATCCTTGGCGACCGGCGCCCTGATAGGCCCCGTGGCCTTCCACCGCCTCGTCTCGGGGCGCAGGATCAAGCCCGAGGCCGTCGCGTGGGCCGCGCGCCTGACCTTCACGGGGCTGCTGCTGCTCCTGGCCACCTGCACCTCGGCCCTGCTCCTCGTCCTCAGGGTCGCCACCGACAACGCCCTCGCGACGTGGCTCGTCGGCGGGGTGTTCACCTGGTACGTGCTGTGCTGGTTCGTGCTGCCCCTGTGGGCACGCGTCCGCTACACCGCCAAGGGCTGACCCGACCTGCGGAACCGGCCGCTCAGCCCGTGGCGGCGAGCTGTTCCTCCGCCGCGGCGATGGCTTCGAGGGCGCTGGCCTTGCCCATCAGGACGCACAGGGTGTAGGCGGTGTCGTCCATGGCCCGCAGGGCGCCGGGGTCGTGGGGGGAGGCCGCGAGGCGGGCCTGGCAGCCGCGCAGCCGGGTCAGGACCTCCTCGGTCCGGGCGGGATTCGGCGCGATCCCGGCGCCGGAGGAAGCGCCCGCCGCTCCGCGGGTCCGGGCGGCTTCGACGGCGCGGCGCAGGGCGCGTTCGAGGCGGGCGGGCAGGGCGGTGCCGCACGAGGTGGCGGTCATCGCGGCCGAGAGGTCCCGGACGGCGACGTCGGCCAGGTCCGCGGCCGTCGCGAGGATGCGCAGCGCGTCGCGGGCCGAGCAGGGGGTCGTGGCCATGAGCATCCCGACGGCCCAGTTGCCCGTCGGCGCAGGCACCGGGTGCCCGGGTGTCCGGGCGGCGGGGGCCTGTTGGCTCGGTGGGGTGGTTTCGGGTGTCGGCACGGGGGTCCTCCGGTCCTGGTCGGTGGGGCGGTGCGGTGCTCCGCTTAGGGACGCTATGCCCGCCCTCTGAGCACGGGCGGCGCGGCGCGCTGGTTCAGGGCCCGAACAACCGCCATGACCCGTGCGGCCGACCGCCCCGGCCCCCGCGCCGGGCCCGGGGCGTCCGTGCGGGACCGGGTGCGCGCCCGGCGGCTTCCCGCTCCCGCGCGCCCCGATCGGCCGGGCCGGATGCCGGGGCCGGCCTGGGTCTAGGCCGCGGCCACGGTCTCGACGAGGCTGTCCACGACCCGGCTGAGCCGCCCGTGACGCCGGTGCGCGGCGCGTTGCCGGGCCGCCCCGGTGCCTTCGGTGCGGACCTCCTCCAGCAGGGCGTCGACAAGCACGGAGTCGCCCGATGCCGCCAGGCCGGGGGCGGCCCGGTCCCGCAGCCGGGCGATCAGCGTCCACGCGGGCACCGGAGCGCCGTCGACCGGGTCCAGGCCGTCGCCGTGCAGGCCGTGGACGGCCGCGAGCAAATGCGCCTCGCGGAGCCTCGCCGAATGCGGCGCGGGGGCCGTCGCCCCCTCGGCGGCCTCGGCGCGCAGGGTCGCGGCCAGGCCCCGTACGAGAACGGCCAGGAGGACGACCGTACCGATCCGGGCGTTCACGTCGGCCACGCGGATCTCCAGCGTCGGCACGTGCTCGGACGGGCGGGCGTACCAGTAGATCATCCGCCGGTCCAGCACTGTGCCGCTGCGCACGAGCTCCTCCGCGCAGCGTTCGTACGCGGCTTCGTCGAGGACCGGGGCGGGCCCGACGGTCGGCCAGCGGGCGTGCTCCACGGCCCGCCAGCTCGCGTACCCGGAGTCCCGGCCCCGGTCGAAGGGGGAGTTGCCCGCGAGGGCCTGGAGGACGGGCAGCCAGGGCCGCATCCGGTTGGCGAGGTCGAGGGCCTCCGCCCGGCTGTCGACGCCGATGTGGACGTGGCAGCCGCAGACCGCCTGGTCGTAGTCGCCGAGGATCGAGGGGTAACGGGACGCCATTTGGCGGTAGCGCTCGTCGGGCGTGACGGTCAGCGGATGCTCGGGCGGTACGACGGGGGTTCCCGCGGCCAGCAGCAGGCACTGCTCGGTGGCCGCGGCGCGGATCACCTCGGCGCGGATCCCGGACAGCTCCGATCGGAGCGCGGCGGCGTCCGTGGTGGGGCTGGTGCAGATCTCCACCTGGGCGGTGAAGAACTCCGGCTGAACCAGAGGCCCGAGCGTGCGCCCGGCGGCTGCGATGACGCGCGGGCCGCGCCCCACCGGGGCCCGGCTGGCGCGGTCGACCAGGAGGAACTCCTCCTCCACTCCCATCGTCAGGACCGGGACCCGCCCGGGGACGCCCGCGCGCCCCGTGTCCGACACGGTCGCCCTGGATACGGTCAGTGCCATCGAATGCCCCTCCGTCGATCGAGGCGGACGGTCCGGCCCGGGAGGGGCGATCGAGCCGATCGCTCATCGAGCCGGTCGAGCCCGTCGAGCCGATCGGGCCGTGGAGTCCATCGGGCCCCGGCCCCCGAGCCGGCTGGTCAAAGGCGTCTACCCCTCGGACCGCCGCGCACGCGGGGGTCCGAGGGATCCGAGGGCCCGGGGGACGGCCGGATCCGGCGCGGCCGTCAGGCCAGCACGGGGAGGAAGGGCAGGTAGTCCTGGTCCCCGACGGACGGGATCACCGTGTAGCTGGCCTCGGGTAGCTCGTTCCACACGCCGGGCAGGTCCCCCAGCGGTTCGGAGACCACCAGGCGCGATGCGTCGGAGATGTCCTCGAGGAACTGCACCTCGGGGTGGAGGTGGCGGACGGTATCGGCGCGGCTGCTGTAGAAGAGCGACCGGGAGGCGCCGACGCTCGAATAGCGGAACGCCCAGAGCCGCTCCCCGTCGCTGATGGCCAGGGTCATCTGAACCGGTTCGGGGACGCCGTGCTCCTTGCCGAGCCGCTCCACGAGTCCGGTCATCCTGGCCACGGCCCCCGGAACGTCCTGGTCCAGCCCGAAGGTCACCGCCAGGTAGAACATGACCTCGGAATCGGTGGACCCCTCGATGGCCGGGAAGAGCGCCGGATCGACGGCCAGGCAGAGGTCCCGCTGCAGCCGGGGGAAGTCCGCGATGGCCCCGTTGTGCATCCACAGCCACCGGCCGTGACGGAAGGGGTGGCAGTTGGTCTGCTGCACGGCCGAACCCGTCGAGGCGCGGATGTGCGCGAAGAACAGCGGGGAGCGGACGTGCGCGGCGAGCTCGCGCAGATTGCGGTTGTTCCAGGCCGGGGCGATGTCCCTGAAGACGGCCGGGGTGCCGTCCCCGTTGCCGCTGTACCAGCCGAGGCCGAAGCCGTCGCCGTTCGTCGTCTCCACGCCCATCCGGGCGTGCAGGCTCTGATTGATCAGCGAGTGCTCCGGACGGTAGAGCACGGCGTCGAGCAGCATGGGCGAACCCGAGTAGGCGAGCCACCGGCACATGCGAACCATCCCCTTCGCGGCCTGCTCCGAGCCTAACCCCGTACGCGGCCGCGGTCCTGGCGTCCGCCGCGGCGGGGTGCCGCGGCGGATCCGGGGGCGGGCTCAGCGGATCCGCGGCAGCTGCTCCCCGAGCGGCAGGTCCACCACGCGGGTGCCGCCCAGCCCGGTGCGGGCCACGACCATGCCCGGGTGGGCCTCCACGGCCTCGCCGATCACGGTCGCCCCCCCGCCCCAGCGGATGCGCCCGCATGGCGTCGAGCACGGCCTCGGCGTGCGCGCGCGGTACGAAGGCCACGAGCCGACTCCAGGCCGAGGATGGAGCAGGCGTTCGCGACGGCCGGGGGCACCGGCACCCGGGACTCGTGGACGAGGACGCCGGTGCCGGAGGCCGTGGCGATCTCGTTGAGCGCGGCGGCCAGACCGCCCCGGGTGGGGTCGCGCAGGACGTGCAGGTCGGGGGTGACCGCGAGCATGCTCCGGACGAGGCCGCCCAGCGGAGTACCAGACGCTCTTGGACCCGTCCGGGTCCGGACCGGGACACTCCACCGTGGCCCACGCGTCGCCGGCGTCCATCTCCGCATGGGCTTGCAGGACGGTGACGCCCCACCGCGGTGCCCCGTCCAGCAGGGCACGATGATGCCCGGTCGGATCGGCGGTGCGGGGCCGGTGCGTGACCGGCCGCCGGAGATGTTTCGCCACGCCCGCCGACGGGCGTGCGCACCCCGCTGTCCGTGTCACCCGTACGCGCAGGCGCACAGGGCCGCTCGGCGGCAGGGGAGGAGGGCCGCGGTGCCCCCCCCGGTTCCTGGCGTCGCCGCGGACCGGAGCGTCCGCGGCGATGTGTCTACGGCCCGGCGACGCGGGTAGGCGCGGTGCGTCGCGCCTACCGCCGTGAGGCGGCGGCCCGCGCGCCGCGGGCACCCGGACGGTGCCCGGCCGGACGGGCCCGAGATTCGGGCCGCCGGTTTCCGGACGAACGATCGGACGCACAGTGAGCAATCCGAAGAGCCGCACACCCACCCTCCCCGGGCCGGCCGCGCGAGGGGCGGCGTCCATGGGGACGCCGCCCAACGACCCGGTGCCGCCCAACCCGACCCCTGCTCCGGGTCCCGGCCCCGGGCCGCAACCCGGGCCGCTGCCGGGGCCCGTGCCGGCCCCCGGGCCGGATCCCGTGCCTCCTGCGCCTCCGCAGCCCCAGCCCGCCCCGCCGCCCGTACCGGGGCCCGACCGAAATCCCCCGCCGGGACCCCTCCCGGGACCGGTGCGGCACCTGAGCCCGTGACCTGAGCGGAGAGCGGACTCACCCGTACGACCTGTGCGGCTGGTGGCGCGTACCTCTCCGCCTCGACGGAGTGCGACCCCCGTCGCAGCCATGAGGGCCGAGGCCGCACCCCGCACCGGGCGCCTACCCGGGCGGGCGCGGTCAACTCCCGGTTCGCGCGGCTCGGAGCGGGGCAGCCGCCCGTCGACCGGGGCGGCCCGCGCGATGAGTGACGCCGGGGTCGCACCCGGGCGGGTGGGGGGCGCGCGTGGGATGCTCAAGGAGTGAAGGGCGATGCCACACCCGTGGGTGAGGGCGCCGCACCCGAGGTGGTGGCGCTCGCCAGGGTCGTGGCCAGACTCCGGTCGGAAATCGTCGACCTGGAAGGCGTCGCCGCGACCACGGCCGTCGTCGAGCGGGCCAAGGGCGTACTCATGGCCCAAGCGGGGGTCGCCGCCGACGCGGCGTACGCGTTGCTCCTCGAACGGGCCGGCCGGAGCGGCCGCACCGTCCTGGAGGAGTGCTGGATCACCCTCGGGCAGGTCCGCGTGCGCCGTCCGCAGGGGACCGCCCGGATCTCACTGCCCACGGCCCCTTACGCCGCACTTTCCACGGCCACGGCCGTCTCCGCGGCCACGGGCCCGGAAGCCGAGCCGATCGCCTCGGCCTTCAGCCGTCGCCGCTATCTCACCGGTCACCACGACCACGACGGCGAGCTGAACGGCCTGTCGGCGCGGGTCGCCGACGGCCTGGCCGCCGCGCGCGACGGCGACGACATCGCGGAGCTGCTGGTGACCGTGCTCGGCGCGGCCACAGACGTGGACGCGGTGATGATCTACACCGTGGCCGCCGCCGGGAGCCTGGACCTGACCGGAAGCGCCGGAATCGACGAGGCACTGGCCGAGCAGTGGCGCCACATCCCCCCGCTGAGCGGGGTCGCCGCCCTCGAAGCGATCGCCGCCCGCCGCGCCCTCTGGCTGGAGGACGTCGAACAGGACGCCCGGCGCTACCTGCTGATCGGAAACCCGCCGGAGCGGTGGCCTTCGCGCGCCTGGCTCCCCGTGCCCGGCGACGGGCCTCCCCGGGCGGCCATCGGCTTCCTGCGCACCCGGCCGGGCCCCTTCGCCGCCGACACCCGGGCGTTGCTGCGCCAGGCGACCCGGCTGTGCGCCGGGCCCCTGGGGGCGCCGGGACCTCGCGACCCGGAGGGCGCGGCAGCGGCCGTCGGGGACTACGTGGAGGCCGTCCAGCTCATCATGGACACCCTGGCCGGCCCCGCGACCCTGCTCACCCCCCTGCGCTCGGCGACGGGCGAGGTGGAGGACTACCGCATCGACGCGGCCGCGCCCGAGTCCGTGGACGTGGCCGGCCGGCGGGGCAAGGAGCTCGTGGGCCGCCGCATCCTGGAGACGTACCCCACCGTGGCGGGCACCGCCCTCTGGGAGGGGTACCTCAGGACGCTCATCACCGGAACCAGGTACGAGGGGGAACCCTTCACCTACGAGGAAGTGGTCGCGGGCGTCCCCCGGCAGTCGGTCTACTCGGTCCGGGCGTCGCGGCTCGCGGACCACCTGGTCGTGTCGTGGATCTGCCACGACACCAGTCAGCGCGAGACCCGCCGGCTGGCCGACCTGCAGCGCCTCGGCAACTTGGGCTGGGCGGGCTGGAACCTGGTCACCGACACCGTCACCTGGTCGGATCAGGTCTATGCGATCTTCGACCGCGATCCGGGCCGGGGGCCGATGCCGCTGGAGGAACTTCCGGGCCACGTCGTCGCCGAGGACCTCGAGCAGCTGGGCGCGGCCGTCGAGCGGCTGCTGAGCGAGGGGCAGGCCGTCGACCAGCCGTTCCGGATCACCACCCGGCGCGGAGTGCGCCACCTGCGGATCGTCGCCGAGGCCCAGACGGACGCCGACGGCACACCCGTCGAGGTGCACGGCTTCTTCCAGGACCTGACCACGCAGCACACTGTCGAGCTCGCACTGCACGACAGCGAGCGGGCCGTCCTGCTCCAGCGGGGCATGCTCCAGGCCGAACGCGCGCTCGCCGCGCGCCTCCAGGACACCCTGCTGCCGACCCCCGAGCAGTCCCTGGAACTGGCCGGCCTGTGCGTCGACGTGGCCTACGTCCCCGCCGACAGGGGGATCAACGTGGGCGGCGACTGGTACAGCGCCATCGAACTCCCCGACGAGAGCGCCCTGTTCGTCGTCGGGGACGTGGCCGGCCACGGGCTGGCCGCCGTCGGGACCATGGCCCAGCTCCGGTTCACGACCAAGGGCATGACGATCACCGGATCTCCACTGCCCGACGTCCTGCGCCGGCTCAACACCCTGTTGTTGCACACCGGTTCGGAGCCTTCGGGCAGCGCCACCGCCACCATGGTCATGGCCCGCTACCGGCCCCGGGACGGGCGGCTGATCTGGGTGCGGGCGGGCCACCTGCCGCCGCTGCTGATCCGCGGCGACCGGGCGGAGTTGCTGGAACAGCCCCGGGGCCCCCTGCTCGGCGCGTCCTTCGAAGCCTCCTACGAGCAGGCCTCCATCGACCTGCTGCCCGGCGACGACCTGCTCTTCTACACCGACGGGCTCGTGGAGGAACCGGGCGAGGACATAGAGACCGGCCTTGGCCGCCTCGCGGAGACGGCGGTGCGGCTCCTCCGGGAGGGCCGCGGTGAAACCCTCGCGCGCACGCTCGTCACGCTGTGTACGGCCCAGCGTGACGACATCTGCGTCCTGCACGTCCACGTCCCGGACGGGGGAGCACCGGACGCGGAGGCACCGGAAGGGGATGTTCCGTAAAAAGGGTCAGCCTTCCCCCGTGCGGGTATATCCCTCCTGGAGACCACGACGGTTCCAGCCGTCCGCCCAGTGCGGCCGGTGCCCCCCAATCCGTCGGAGGAACCTCATGGCACCCGTTTCCAGCGAGACCACGGATCTGCTCCGCATCGACCTCCGCGGCGAGATGCCCGATGTCCCCGCCGACCCGCTCTCCGTTAGCACCGGAGATGCGCGGACCCTGTCGGTCGCGCTCTTTCGACGGCTGAAGGAGCTGGACGAAGGGACGCCGGAGTACTCGTACGTGCGCAATACCCTCGTCGAGCTCAACCTCAGCCTGGTGAAGTACGCGGCACGCCGCTTCCGCAACCGGTCCGAGCCCCTGGAGGACATCGTCCAGGTCGGCACGGTGGGCCTGATCAAGGCCATCAACCGGTACGACGTCGAGCGAGGGGTCGAGTTCACCACGTTCGCCATTCCCACCGTCACCGGCGAGATGAAGCGGTTCTTCCGTGACACCAGCTGGTCCGTGAAGGTGCCGCGGCGCCTCCAGGAACTCCGCCTCGACATCGCCAAGACGCACGACGTGCTCGAACAGCGCCTGGGGCGGCACCCCACCGACCTGGAGCTGGCGGAGCAGCTCGGCATCACCACGGAGGCACTGGACGAGGGCCGCCGGGCGGCCAACGGCTATGTGGCGGGGTCCCTGGACGCTCCGGCGGGACCCGAGGCCGAGGCCGGTCCCCGGGTGCTGCCGCTGGGCGAGGAAGAGGCGGCGTACGACCGCATCGAATGCCTGGAGACGCTGAAGCCGCTGATCGCCACGCTCAGTGACCGCGACCGGATGATCCTCTCGCTGCGTTTCGGTCAGGAGCTGAACCAGTCCGAGATCGGTGACCGCCTCGGCCTCTCCCAGATGCACGTCTCACGACTGCTGAGCCGCATCATGGCCACGCTGCGTACGGGGATGCTGGAGGACGAACCCGAGAGCGGGGCCGAGGGCGCGGGCCCGGCGGAATCGGGCTGACCCGTTCGACCGCGCTCCTTCGACCGTGCTCCTTTGACCGCACTGCCTAGACCGCACTCCTTCGAGCCGGGTCCACTGCGATGACCGGCGGACGCTCATCCGTGTTCCTCCGCTACGTGTGCCGGTGGCTCGCCAGAGCCGCCTCCACATCGGGGTGCTGCGGAAAGAGCCCGTCGGCGCCGGTGACGTGGAACATGCGTGCGACCGGCCGGTGCAGGCCGATCAGTTCGAGGCTGCCGCCCGCTTCCCGGGCCGTGAGCCGGCCGTGCAACAACACGTTGAGTCCTGTGGAATCGCAGAACGCCAGTCGGCTGAGATCGATCAGCAAGCGTCGCCCACCGCCCGCCCGGGCTGCTTCGAGAGCCGCGCGCAAGGGTTCCGCGGTGTCGTGGTCGAGCTCTCCGGCCAGGGTCAGGACGGTGGCACCGCCGAGGGGTCGCACGTCGACCGCCAAGCGGTCGTCGTTCGCCGAGGGCATCGCGTACCCCTTTCCCCCGGAGGTTCGGGTCTCGGCAACGGGTATGTCCCGCGCCTACCCCGTCACGGGTCGCCAAACTCGGGCGGGGCGCCGGTGATGGGGAAGAGGGAGAGGGAGCCGGTGATCTCCAGCAGCCGCAGCATCTGGGCGTTCGGCGCCGCCAGGCTCAGCCTGTGGCCCGACCCGGCTGATGTCCATCTCGCCCGCCACGCGCACCACGGCCGCCTCCGTGGAAGAGGGAGGCGGCCCGGCTGGATCGTGCTCGCCGTGCTGGTGCGGCATCCTCAGTGCTGTCCCTTGGCCTTCTTCATCTTGTTCGCGCCGTTGGAGGCCATTTCCTCGGCCTTGCCGGCCATCCGCTCGGCGCTTCCCTCCGCCTGCATGCGCTTGTCGTCCATCGTGTCGCCGAGGGTCTCCTTGAGCTTCCCCTTGGCCTGCTTCGCCTTCGCCTTCGCCTTGCTCATGACGCGCTTTTCCTTCCTGAGGGGGGTACTGCTGCCACCATGCGGCAGCGGAAGGCGGCCTGCAATCCGTGGCGAATCGTCCGCTTTTCCGGCTGCTTGGAGTGGCGGCAGCGGGCCGGGCGCCTTCTCGGCCGGGCGGCGCCGCTCACATGCCGATGTCGTGCGTGCGGCACCAGGCGATCGCGAGCCGGATGAGCCGGACGAGGGTGAGCACCCAGAGGACGGCGAAGGCCCAGATCAGCGGCGGTGAGGAGGTGGCGACGGCGGAGCCGAGCAGGATCGCGCAGGCGGCGCCGAGGAGCCAGGTGCACAGGGCGGCCCGGCGGTGGCGGCCCCGGTTGCCCGTGGAGGTCCAGGGCCTGATGCCGCGGCGCAGCGTACGGAGTCTGCGGTCCAGGAGCCGGTCGGCACACAGGTCCTGCTCCATGTCCCGGAGGATCGTCAGTTCCTGACGAGAGAGCTCGGGGCCGTCCATCGCGAAGCCCCTCTCCTGTCCGGTCGTTGTCCGCTGCCGCCGTCCTACGGATGTGGTGCGGCCGAAGCGAACCCGATGCATTCGACGTCGATCTGATCGGCGAGCTCGGTCAGTGCGCTCGCCAAGTCCCGGACGGTCCGCTCGTCTCCGCGCATCTCACCGGTGTGCTCCGAGTCCAGCCAGCCGGCCGAGAGGCGGCGCAGGAGTTCGGTGACGTGATCGGCGGGGATCAGCAGGGCGCCGTCATCCGCGGGTATCAGCGGTAGGGATATCTGGATCATGGAACCGTCTCCAGGGGAGCGTCCGCGCGTGTTCCAGCGCGCCCGGCGCGTCCGCGCGTGGCGTCCGCGCCCGGGCGCGCCCGCGCTACCAGTAGTGCCGCCGCCCTCCGACGGCGTGCCCGACGGAACCGAGCACCCACAGGACGACCCCGATGACGACGAGGATGATTCCCAGCGTCCACAGGATCGAAATCCCGAGGAGCCAGCCGACGATCAGTAGAACGATGCCAAGCGCGATCATGTTGTTCTCCCATCTCGCAGGCTGCTTCTGCCCCGATCCGGTGCCGGAATGCGGGGTGAGGCGGCCCAGTCCGGTGGAGAGGGCGCGGGCCTCGCCGACGGCGGACCCCGGGGGGCCGCCGTGGCCATAAGTATCTTGACGTCAAGATTGATCTAGGGCAGGCTTCCGCTGGTATCTCGATGTCGAGATACTTTCGCGGGGGTACGGAGGCCATGGGATGCGGCGGCGCGGTACGGGGATCCGGAAAGGTCCGCAGGGCAGGCAGGGGCGGTCGGGGCCGCCGCGGAAGCCCCGACGGCCGGGGCTGGTGGCCCAGTTGCGGCGGCCTCCGGGGGGCCGGGACGCCCGGATCATGCTGCTGACCCTGCTTCTCGACCGCGGCGGCACGGGCGTGTGGGCCGCCTCCTCCGTCCTCTACTTCACCTTCGTCCTCGGCCTGGACGCCGGCCGGATCGGCCTCCTGCTGGGCGCCGCGGCCGTGGCGGGCATCTTCGGATCGCCCCTGGCGGGGCACCTGGCCGGCCGGTTCCCGGTGCGCTCCCTGCTGATCGGCTGTCACCTGCTGCGCCTGGGCACCCTCGGCGTCCTGTTCGTGGCCACCCGCTTCGACGTGCTCTTGGCCCTGGTCGCCGTCACCTGTCTCGGGGACCGGGCGGCCAAGGCGCTGGAGATGCTGTTCGCCACGCGGGTGGCGGGCGAACGGCGCGGTACCTACCAGGCGCTGGCGCGCAGTTCGGCGAACGCCGGCTACGCGGTGGGCGCGGGCATCGCCGCGGCCGGCCTCGCGGTCGGGACCCCGGAGGCCTACCGGGCGCTGATCCTGGCCAACGCGCTGTCGTTCCTCGCGGCGGCCCTGCTGGTCTGGCGTACCCGGGAGCCCCGGGCCGAGGGCCGGGTGGCCGCGGGCGCGGTCGGCACGGTCGGCACGGTCGGCACGGGAGGGGAGGCCGGGGCGGGGGAGACCGGGCCCGGGCCGGCCGGTGACGGCGCGCCCGGCCGGACGCGGGCGCCGAGCCCGTGGCGGGACCGCGGTTACCTGCGCTTCGTCCTGCTCGACATCGCGATGAACCTCGACGACTCGGTCCTGGCCGTCGGCCTGCCACTGTGGCTGGTGGCCCACACCGACGCGCCGCACGCCCTGGTCCCGGCCTTCCTCGTCATCAACACCGTGCTGGTCGTCGTACTCCAGCTCCGTGTCTCGGCACGGTACGAGCGACCCCGTCAGGCCGCGGCGGCGCTCTCCGTGTACGGGCTGACCATGTTCGCGTGCTGCGTCCTGCTGGCCCTGAGCGCCGGGACCGGGGCGGTGGCCGCGTCGGTGGTGCTGCTCGCCGCGGCGGGGCTGGTCACGGGCGCGGAGCTGCTGCGGTCGGTGAGTTCCTGGGAACTTGCGGTATCGCTGGCTCCCGAGGAGGCGCGGGCCTCGTACCTGGGGGTCGCGGGCATGGCCCAGTCCATTCAGAAGTCCGTCGGTCCGCTGCTCCTGACCGGCGTGGTGATGACGGCCGGACCGGCGGGCTGGCTGGCCCTCGGCGCGGGAATCGCGGTCCTGTCGGTGGTCCAGCGGCGCTTCGCGGTCCGCCGCCTGGACTCCGGGTTCGCGCCGCCTGAGCCCACCGCGGCCGGGCCCATCGCGCACAAGCCCGCCGCGCCCGCACCCGTCCCGCCCGGGGCGGACGCCGCTCCCGCGGGCTGAAACCGGGCACCCCGGCGCACTCCGGCGCCGGGGTGCGCGGGCGTACGGCTCAGGCCCGGACGGCCGGACCGTCCATCGTCCAGGCGGAGTTGTGCGCGGTGAACCCGACGTGCGGGTAGTAGTCCACGGCCGCCGGGGCCGCCAGCAGGATCAGCTTGGCCTGCGGCGCGGCCTCCCTGGTCGCGCGGATGAGGTCCTTGCCCACGCCCTTGCCCTGGTACGCGGAGTCCACGGCGAGGTCGCTGAGGTAGGTGGAGTACGCGCCGTCGGTGATCGAGCGGGAGATCCCGATGAGCCGGCCCTCCTCGTCACGGGCGACGATGACCAGGTTGGCGCCGGCGAGCATCCGGGTGAAGCGCTGGGTGTCCTCCACGGGGCGGCGTTCGGCGAGGGTGGACGCCCGGTACAGGGCGGCCGCCTCCTCCACGTCGAGGGCGCCGCCGATGACCTGTTCACACTTCCACATGCTGGTGCTGCTCCTTGCTGATGGGTTCGCCGAGTCGGTCGCTGAGTTCTTCGAGTCGGGACTTGAGGTGGTTCCGGTTGGCCAGGAACCGTAGGGGGTCGAGGAGGCCGGCGGGGACGGTGACCCCGCGGGTGGCCAGGGTGTCGGTCAGTGGAGTCTTTGTACGCCAGGTTTCGTCGGCGGCCGCCTGGACGAGGCGGTACGCGTGCTCGCGTTCCGCGCCGTCGGCGACCAGGCCGAGGAACACCCCGGAGGAGTGGACGAGGCCGTGGGTCGCGTCGATGTTGGCGGCCATCCGCTCCGGGAAGACCTCCAGGCCCCGGATGACGGCCGCGGCCGAGACCAGCTGGTAGTGCGCGATCGTCAGGCTGTCCGGCAGGACGATCCGCTCCACCGAGGAGTGCGCCAGGTCCCGTTCGTGCCACAGGGCGACGTTCTCGTACGCGGCGCCCGCGTTGGCCCGCAGCACCCGGGCGAGCCCGCACAGCCGCTCGCTGGTCGTCGGATTGCGCTTGTGCGGCATGGCGCTGGAGCCCTGGTAGGCGCCGGTGCGGGGCTCGTCCACCTCGCGCACCTCCGTGCGCTGGAGCATCCGCATCTCCAGCGCGAACTGCTCCACGACGGCGCCGGTGAGGGCGAGGGCGGACAGCAGCTGGGCGTGCCGGTCGCGGGCGACGACCTGCGTCGGGATCGGTTCGAAGCCCAGCCCCAGCTCCCCGCACACGTACTCCTCGACCCGGGGCGAGATGTGGGAGTAGGTGCCGACGGGGCCCGATACGGTACCCACCGCCACCGCCGTACGGGCATCCGCCAGCCGGGCCAGACAGCGGCTCATGGCCTGGGCGTGGACGGCCAGTTTCTGACCGAAGGCGGTCGGCTCGGCGTGGATCCCGTGCGTCCGGGCGATGCACACGGTGTCCCAGTGCTCCAGGGCCCGGTCCGCCAGGATCCGGGTGAAGGAGCGGGCCGCCTCCAGGACGAGGTCCATGGAGCGGGCGAGCAGGTACCCCTGGGCGGTGTCGACGAGGTCGTAACTGGTCATGCCGTGGTGGACCCAGCGCGCCGAGCCGGGCGGCATCGTCTCCGTGTAGGCGGCCAGGAACGCGAGGATCTCGTGGTCCCGCTCCGCCTCCAGCTCCCGGATCCGCTCGACGGCGGGCACCGGAGCCCTCCGGATGTCGGCCAGCGCCTCGTCCGGCACGACTCCGAGCCCGGCCTGCGCCGTGCTGGCGAGCACCTCGACCCGGACCCAGGTCTCGTACGTGGACTCGGCGGTCCACAACGCCGCCATCTCCGGCAGCGCGTAACGCTGGATCAAGACACACCTCTCCCGTCGTGCCAGGGCATGCCGAGCGTCGGCCTGCTTCCTGCTCCCTGCTCTCCGCCCTCCGTACGGTAATAGATGAGAGGCTAGTTTAGCTATTACCGCGCTATCGCGTCGGGGCTCCGGCGAGCGGGAGGAGGTGGCGCTCCAGGACCGCCGCCACGCCGTCCTCGTCGTTGCCGGTGGTGATCTCGTCGGCGACCGCCTTGAGGCTGTCGTGGGCGTTGGCCATGGCCACCGAGTGGCCCGCCCAGGCGAACATGGGGATGTCGTTGGGCATGTCACCGAAGGCGATGGTGCTTTCCGCCGTCACGCCCAGTGCCTGCGCGGCCAGGGCCAGACCGGTCGCCTTCGACAGGCCGACGGGGAGCAGCTCCACGCAGGTCGGGCCCGCCATCACCACGGTGACCAGATCACCCACCGCCTCCCGGGCGGCCTCGGTGAGCTCGTCGTCCGTCAGGTGCGGGTGCTGGATCTGGACCTTCCCGATCGGCCGGTCCCACAGCCGGGCGGCGTCGTGGACCCGCTCGATCCCGGCCGAGGCCATCGGCGGGAGCGGGAACCCGGGGCCCACGACGATGGGATCGGCCAGTTCCAGGGGCATCACCGCCACCGACAGCGGACCGGTACGGGCCTCCACCAAGGCCACCACGTGCGCCGCGAGCTCGCGGTCGAGGGGGACCGACGAGACGAGGGCGTCCTGCCCGGCGTCGTAGAGCTGGCCGCCCTGACCGCAGACGGCCAGGCCCCGGTATCCGATCTCGGCCAGCGTGGGCCTGGTCCACTGGGCGACCCGCCCGGTCACGACCACGTGCCGGGCCCCGGCCGAGACGGCGGCGGCGAGGGCGGCCGTGGTGCGCGCGGAGACGGTGTGGTCGCTGCGCACGAGGGTGCCGTCGAGGTCGGTGGCGATCAACTGGTAGGGGAAGCGGGTCATACGGGTCATGGAAGGGGTCTCCTGAGTGGGGGGGAGAGAGGGCGGAGAGGGCGGGAGGTCGGGGGGAGTCGAGGAACGCCGTGGGGCCGCCGGCCGTTCGCCGGGTGGGCGGAACGGCCGGCGGCCCGGAGGCGAACGGGATCAGAGGGAGCCGTTGCCCTTGATCAGCTGCTGGTACCAGAAGAAGCTGTCCTTGCGGATGCGGCGGAGCTCCTTGAGGTCGAACTCGTCGCGGTCGACGTAGATGAAGCCGTAGCGCTTCGCCACGCCCTGGTGGGTGGAGATCAGGTCCATGGCCGACCAGGGGTGGTAACCGATGACGTCCACCCCGTCCGAGACGGCCAGGCGCATCTGCTCTATGTGCTCGGAGAGGTAGGCGATCCGGTAGTCGTCGTGGATCTCGCCGTCCTCGACCGTGTCGAACCCGCCCAGCCCGTTCTCGGTCACCATGACCGGCAGCCGGTAGCGGTCGTAGACGTCGCGCAGGGTGGTGCGGAAGCCGACCGGGTCGATCTCCCAGCCGAACTCGGTGGTGGCCAGGTGCGGGTTGCTCACCGCGCGGAACACCCCGCTCTCGCCGACCGCGAGCTGCTGGTCGCCGCCCTCGTAGGTGACGGCGCCGTCGTCGAGGGGCGCGGCGACGGTGGCGGACGAGTAGTAGTTCAGCGCCAGGTAGTCGGCACGACCGGCCGCCAGGACCTCCAGGTCGCCCTCCGCGATCTCGGGGGCGATGCCGTGCTCGGTCATCCAGGCCCAGGCCGTCGGGTTGTAGGTGCCGTAGGCGGCCATGTCCAGGTACAGCCAGTTGCGGATGGCGTTGTAGTCGGAGGCCGCGAGGACGTCCTCGGGCTTGCTGCTCGCCGGGTAGACGACGGAGATGTTCGGCGCCGGGCCGATCTTGGCGGCCGGCAGCATGTCGTGGCACGTCTTCGTCACGCGGGCCTGGGCCACCATCATGTGGTGGTTCTGCTGGTACAGCTCGCGCTTGGGGTCGTCGGAGGTGGTCGCACTGGTGCCGATGGCGGCGCCGTGCAGGATCATCATGTTCTGCTCGTTGATGGTCAGCCAGTGCTTGACCTTGCTGCCGTACTCCTCGAACAGCACCTCGCAGTAGCGGGCGAAGGCGTCGATGGTCGAGCGGGAAGTCCAGCCGCCCTTGTCCTGGAGGGCCTGCGGCAGGTCGAAGTGGTAGACGGTGACGACCGGTTCGATGCCGTGCGCGAGGAGGGCGTCGAAGAGGCGGTGGTAGAAGGCGATGCCGTCCGGGTTCACCGCGCCGTCGCCGTCCGGGACGATCCGCGTCCAGGCGATGGAGAGCCGGTAGGCCTTCAGCCCCAGCTCCGAGAAGAGCCGGACGTCCTCCTCGAAGCGGTGGTAGTGGTCGGCCGCGACCTTGAAGTCGGTCGTGCCCTCGGGGTAGTTACCGCGTGCGTCCTGGACGGACGGGCCCTTGCCGTCGGTGTCCCAGGCGCCCTCCACCTGGTAGGCGGAGGTCGCGGCGCCCCAGAGGAAGTCGGGGCGGAAGGCGGCGGGGGTCTTGTGGTCCATGTGCGGATCTCCTTCGGGTGTACGTGGATCAGGGCGCGGGGTGCTGCGTGTTGGGTACGGGCGCGGCGCGCGGGGCGTGGGCGCCGCGGGTGGGGCTTCAGCCCACGGGGGTGAGTTCGCGTTCCGGGCTGAGGGACAGGAGCACCGTGCTGTGCTCGACCTCGGTGTGCTCGGTGGGCCGTACGACTCCCGTGCCGGCCGTGTCGAGGACGATCACCATCGTGGTGGTGTCGTAGCCGGCGGCTTCGACCGCGGCCAGGTCGACCGCGCCGAGCGGGTCGCCGAGCCGGACGTGATCGCCCTGTTCGACGGCGCTGGTGAAGTGCTCCCCGCCGAGCCGGACCGTGTCGATGCCGATGTGGACGAGGACCTCCACGCCCTCGGGGGAGCGGAGCCCGTAGGCGTGCGGCAGGACGCTGACGACGGTTCCGTCGATGGGGGCGTGGACCTCGCCGGAGGTCGGGGCGACGGCCGCGCCGTCACCGAGGGCGCCGGAGGCGAACGCCGGGTCCGCCACGTCGGTCAGGGCGACGACCCTGCCTTCGACGGGCGCGGCGACCTCGAACGCCTCGGCGGCGGCCCGTCCGGAGGGGGCGTCGGCGGCCTCACCGGGCTCACCGGCTCCGGCGGTGTCCTCCGGGACGTCCTTGAAGCCCAGGGCCATGGTGAGACCGAAGGACAGGGCGACGGCGACCCCGACACCGATCAGCTGGAGGGCGAAGCTGCCGACCTCCAGGTAGGCGGAGAGGGACAGCAGACCCGGCATGATGTACGCGGTCGAGGCCGAGCCGCCCGCCGAGGCGATGCCGCCGCCGACCGCGCCGGCGATGCAGGCGTAGACGAAGGGCTTCTTCAGGCGCAGGTTGACGCCGTAGACCGCGGGCTCGGTGATGCCGGCGAGGAAGCCGCTGACGGCGGCCGGACCGGCGAGCTTCTTCAGGCTCTTGCTGCGGGTGCGGAACATGACCGCCAGTACGGCTGCGCCCTGCGCGGCGGACGCGGCGACCAGCGGGCCGTAGAGGAGGGAGTGACCCTGGACGGCGAGGTCGTTGGCCATCATCGGGACCAGGCCCCAGTGGATGCCGAAGACCACCATGATCTGCCAGGTGCCGCCGAGGACGGCTCCGGCGACGGCCGGGCTGAGACCGAACAGCCAGCCGATCAGGCCGGAGGCTCCCTGGCCGGCCCAGTCCGAGGCCGGTCCGATGGTGAGCAGGGTCAGCGGGACCATGAGGAGGATCGTCAGCATCGGGGTGATGAAGTTGCGGATGCTGGACGGCAGCGCCTTGTCGAGGCCGCGTTCCACGAAGCTCTGGACGTACACGGAGAGGATGACCGGGATGACGGAGGAGGCGTAGGCGACCATCACCATCGGGATGCCGAAGAAGGAGACGGGGTCGCCGGCCTCGTTCATGGCGGCGATCGAGGGGTAGACCAGCGATCCCGCGATGGCCATGGCGGTCCACTGGTTGGACCCGAAGCGCTTCGCGGCGGTCACGGCCAGGAGCACCGGCAGGAAGTAGAACACGCCGTCGCCGGCCGCGTTCAGGACGGTGAACTCCTGTGAGGTCTCGGCGACCAGGCCGAGCTTGGTGACCAGCACGATCGTGGCCTTGAGCAGTCCCGCGCCGGCCAGTGTCCACAGGAACGGGGTGAAAATGCTGGAGATGACGTCGACCAGCCGCGTCAGCGGGTTCCCGCCCGTCGTGCCCGTGCCCGGGGCCGCGGCGTCCTTCGTCCGGGCCTTGTCCGCGCCGAGTCCGGAGATCCTGCCGATCTCGGCATAGGCCTTGGCCACGTCGTTCCCGATGACCACCTGGAACTGGCCGCCGCTCTCGACCACCGTGATGACTCCGGGCGTTGATTCGACAGCCGCTCTGTCAGCCTTCGACGCGTCCTTCAGGACGAAACGAAGTCGCGTGGCGCAGTGCCCCAGGGACTCCACATTCGATTCGCCGCCGACGCCTTCGAGTACGGCCGACGCCGTCTTTCCGTAATCCACGATGAGTTCTCCCTGCATCGCGTGGAACGAACCCGGAACGTCTTCGGTCCGAGGTCCCCTCAGTCTTGACGAGGTCAAGGGAAGGCAAAGGAAGTCGAAGGTCCCGAATGGTGCGACCTTTGTGCCTACGTACTCGCGCTCTTCAACAGGGCTTTTCCGCAGGTGAGTTCACTGTGCGGTGACATGGCCCGTATCGGGCCCTTCGGTCTTCTCGGAAGGGACTTTCAGCCCCTGTCCCCGGGTGGGCGGACGGCGGAAGAGTGCACGGGGAGGGCCCGGTCCCGAGACGCCGTCTCCCGGGCTCCGCGACATCGAGACGCGCCCAAGTGCGATGCGCCCGAGTGCTCGGTGCGCCTTGGGGCTCGATGTATTCCAGGGCTCGATCCACCAGAAGGCAGGCTCCTCATGCGCTCCGCTCCTCGCAAACTGCTCGCCGTGGCCGCCGCGTGCGTGCTCGCCGCCACCACCGGGGCGGCGGCCTCCGCCGACTCCGTGCGGCCGGCCGCGCCCTCGCGGGCATCCGGGGCGGGCCCGCTGGACGGAATGCGGATCCTCATCTCCAACGACGACGGGATCCAGGCCGCCAAGCCCAACCACTCGGACGGGCTCGGCGCCTACGAGATGCGCCGCGCACTGTGCGCCGCAGGCGCCGACGTCGTGGTGATGGCCCCGTGGCAGGTGCAGAGCGGGCGCGGAACCGCCGTCACCAACCACGGCGTACTGACGGTCAAGCAGCGGGAGCGGATGCCCGCCGGCTACGAGAACGACTGCGCGGGCGCGCCCTCCGGCGCCCCTGTCTTCGGCGTCTGCCTGGCGGACGGCCCCTGCGGCCCCGACTCGCCGAGCGCGACCCCCGCCGACACCGTCAAACTGGCCCTGCGCGGCGGACTCGCCGCCAAGGCGGGCTGGAGCGGCGCTCCCGACCTGGTCGTCACCGGCATCAACTCCGGTCTCAACGTGAGCTCTTCGGTCAACGACTCCGGAACGGTCGGAGCCGCGATCGCCGCCATCGACATCGGCGTACCGGCCGTGGCCTTCAGCGCCTCCGCCAACGCGGACATGAGCGCGCACCCCGTGGAGAACTACCGGGCCACCGCCGCGTTCGGTGCGAAGTTCCTCGCGGGACTGAAGGAACACCGTCTGCTCACCGACGCGTTCGCCCTGAAGGTGGACTACCCCGACATCAGCGCCGGAGCCCAGGCCCGGCCGCCCGTCTGGACCCGGGTCGGTTCGGGCGCGTACGCCTACCACGCCTACGTACAGGACGGTGGCGGGAACGGCTTCGGCATCGCCCTCGGTGACTGCGCGTCGGCGAACCCCGGCAGCGCGGAATGCGTGGAAGGCCGCCCGGACGCCGACTCGACGGCGGCCCTCGGCGGGGCCGTCTCGGTCACACCCGTCACCTCCGACCGCACCTACGGGACCTCCGTGGACGGGAAGAAGGAGCTGAAGGAGACCGAGCGGTACGTGAAGAAGTCCGCCCCGCGCCCCTGAGCCCGGAGCGCCAGGCCGCCGGAGACCGGAGCTCCCAGTCCCACGAGCCACGAGCCACGAGCCACGAGCCGAGAACCACGAGAACGGAACACCCATGAAGATCGTCATCGCGCGGGACTACGAGGACCTCAGCCGTACCGCGGCCGACATCGTGCTCGGCGAGATGCTGTACGACCGTCGGGTCAACATGGCCCTCACCGCCGGGGCGAGCCCCGCGGGCACGTACGAGATCGTCACGGCGAGGCTGCGCCGGAACCCCGGGGCCTTCTCCGACGTCCACTTCTACAATTTCGACGAGGTACCCCTCGCCGGGCGGGAGCACGGGCTGACCCTCTCCGCGCTCCACGAGCACCTCTACGGCCCCGGCGGGGTGCCGGAGGCCAACATCCACCCGCTCACGGTCGCCAACCACGCGTCCGTCGCCCGCGAACTGCGCGGGAACGGCGGGCTGGACCTGATGCTCATCGGGCTCGGCGCGGACGGCCACTTCTGCGGGAACATGCCGTACGCCACCCGCTTCGACCAGGAGATCTACACCTACGAGTTCAAGGACTCCTACCCCTGGTACGAGGACGCCCTGCGGTTGCTCCCCGACCCCCGCGAAGTCCCCTCGCACGTGGTGACGATGGGGGCGGCCATGCTCGCCAAGGTACGGCGCCTGGTGCTGATCGTGAGCGGGGCCGCCAAGGCGGACGCCCTCGCCGGCATGCTGGAACGCGAGATCTCGACCGAGTTCCCGGCCACGATCCTGCGCACGCACCCCAACCTCGTCGTCATCGCCGACCGGGAGGCCGCGTCGAGGCTGGGCTGAACGCGGCGGGGTGCGGATCCCGGACCGTCCGGGATCCGTCCGCCCCCGGTCCTTCTAGAACCAGGTGAGGGTGAGGGGGAAGGTGGTGGTGGCGGTGGTCGGGGTGGCGTCGGTGGCGGTGGCGGTGATCTGGAGGGTTCCGGTGGCCCAGGGTTTGCCGGTGATGCGGCCGGTGGTGGCGTCGAGGGTCAGGCCCCAGGGGAGTCCGGTGGCGGTGTAGCGGACGGGGGGTTTGCCTCCCGTGGTGGTGAGCTGGATGGTGCAGTTCTGGTTGAACTTGCAGGCTTGCGGGCCGGGGTTGACCAGCTTCAGGTCACCAGGGGTCGGCGTGGGTGTCGGGGTCGGGGTCGGTGTGGGCGTCGGAGTGGGCGTGGGTGTCGGGGTCGGCGTCGGTGTGCCGCCGCAGCCCGGAGTGGCCTCCGGAGGGAGCGGGACCCGCCAGATCTGGGTGTCGTTCTCCGAGCCGACGAGCAGGGTGGCGCAGTCGAGGTACGTCACCGTCTCGCCCTGGGACTGGGCGGGCAGGGCCACATCCGCGAGCTTGGCGCCCGAGGTGCCGTACACCGAGGCGGTGTTGGCCCCCAGGGGACCGCCGCTGCGCAGGGTGTACGAGGCTCCCGAGGGGGAGAACGCGCCGTCGGTGGCGAAGACCGGGCCCGGCCGGACCGCGGTCAGGGTGCCCAGTTGCCCGGGTACCGGCGGCAGGGGGGCCTGGTAAAACTGGCCCGCCGCTCCCGCGAGTTTGCTCGCGATGTGGATCCGGCCGGTGACCGGGTCGGCCAGCAGGGACTCGGCGTCGTGCTTCCCGTCGGCGTAGGCGAAGCGGTACGTCACGGGCGTCACCGAGGCGTTGGCGAGCAGGTCGGGTTCGGGGAAGGAGTGCACGGTGATCTCGGCGCGGCTGCCGAAGTTGTCCCCGATGTCGCCGACCAGGATCGCGGGACGGCCCGAGGAGTCCTTGCCGAGGGCCAGCCCCTCCCAGTCGGTGTTGCCCACCCCGGAGACCGTGTACGTGGCCTTGAGCAGGCCGGTGGCGCCGGTGCAGTCGATGGCGAACACCTGGTTGGTGTTCCCGCTGTCGTTGACGGCGTAGAAGACGCCGGTGTGTTTTCGGCTCATGGCGAGCCCGCTGATCTCGGCCATGCCTCCGGGGAGGGTGCACTGGCGCTCGGGGGCGGCGCCGGCGCCGGCCGGGGGCGCGGACGCGGGCGGCGCGGTGGCCGCGTCGGCGGTCCCGGCGGCGGGGCCGGTCAGCCAGGCCGCGGCGGGCAGGGCCGCGGCGAGGACCGCGGTGGCGAGGGCGGCGGCGCGCGGGGGCGTGAGGAGTAGTCGGAACATGCCCACCATGTGAGGGGGAGCCGGTTCACGGCGCCAGGGTCAACCGGACTCCGTTCGAGCATCGTTCAATGCCGGGAGGGCATGTCCCGGCCGCCGAGGGGCTCCCTCCGGCCGGCCGGCCGGGACGTGCGGCGCGTGCGGGCCCCGGCGGCCCGCGCGGTCACCGATCACCGGGAGGGCTCGCGCACGGGGGCCTTGTGCCGGGCGTGCGCGATGAAGGCGCGGGCCGCGCGGCTGAGCGGCCGGCGGGCGTGCGCGATCCCCACCGGACGAAGGAGGGGCGGGGTGAAGGAACGTATCTCCGCCCTGCTGCCGAAGGCCCGCGCGACCACGTCGCGGTACCAGATGAGGGAGCCGCGGCCGTCGGTCACCCCCGTCACCCAGCCGAGGCGTTCGTCGACCTCCAAACAGGGCACGGGGCGCACGCCCAGACAGCTGAACATGGCCTCCATCTCGGTGCGCCGGCCGGTCCCGGGGGTGGGCAGCACCATGGGCAGCCCGTCGAGTGCGCGGAACGGTAACGGGTCGGGCAGCGCCGAGCCGACGGGGGAGATGAGCACCACCTCGCGCTCCTGGATGTAGTGGGTGGTGAGGTCCTTGTCGAGGGGGAGATCCACGAGCGCCAACTCGGCCTTGCCCTGTGCCAGTTCCTCGACCACGGCCTCGCGGCTGTCGTGCTGGTGGAGTCTGACGTCGAGGCCGGGGTGCCGCTCCGTGAAGGTGTGGACCAGCTCGGAGGCCAGGTCGAGGGCCAGGGTGGGCGTGGTCACCAAGGACAGGGCGGCCCTGGCGCCCAGTCCGTGAGGAGTGCCGATGTCGTCGATGGCCTCCACCGCGTCGAGCACGGTGCGGGCCAGCCGGACGACCCGGGCCCCTTCCGGTGTGAGGTCCACCCCCCTTCCCCGACGTGCGAGGAGATCGACCCCGAGGTCGCGCTCCATGGCCTGGACGGCTCGGGACAGGGCGGACTGGGCGACGAAGACGGAGGCCGCCGCGCCGGTGATGGAACGGCAGTCGGCGACGGCGACGAGGTAGCGGAGCTGGGCGAGGGTGGGGGTCATGACCGGACGGTAACCGGGCGAGGGTGTACCTGTAAGAGCGCGACGGGTGAACAACCGACAGACTCCGCAAAGGTGTTCATGCCGGACCGGTGACAACCCATACCCATGCGGCATGAGCCCGGGCGGCGCGGATGCGCCGACCGGCAGGCCACGGAGGGGACTTTCGGGTCGTCCGCGTGCCAAAGCCGCAGGCCACGGCGTTGCCGCGAGCGGGGCGACACCGCGGCCGGGTAGCCGCCCGGGCGGGTGGGGGTCGCCCGGAACGCGAAGTGAACGGCTCCGGATGGCCGTTGACAGTGCGGGGCCGCCACCGCACGATGCATCCCGGCACCAGGGAATTTGACCAACGCTCAACCCTGTCCCCGCCGAATCGTCCGGTCGTTTCGCGCGTCGCCCCCCTCGGAGATCCAGGGGAAGGGCGCCTCGTCCGCCGTCCTTCCCGCACGTCCATCCCGCGCCGTCCCCGCTTTCCGTCTCGCACCCCGTCTGCGTCATGTCACACAGCACATCGCACTGGAAGAGGAGCGTCCGTGTCCCCCCAGCCCGAGCCGTCCCCCCAGCCTTCACGTGCCCTTCCGCCCCAGCAGCCGCCGACGGCCCGCGGCGCCGCGCGGCTCCGGGACGCCGGCCGTGACCTCGTCGTCGCGGTCAGTCCGTTCGCGGAGCCCAACCCGCGGATCGTCGTCGCCGCCGAACGCGCCGGCTCCCTGGGCCTGCTCGACCTCGGCCGGGACGCCGGGTCCGCGCGGAGCGCCATGGCCGAGGTCGCCCGCCGCCTCGGAGCGGCCCGCTACGGGGTACGGGTCCCCGCGGGCTGCCCGATCGGGCCCGAGGAGCTGCCGGCCGAGGTGGACACCGTGCTGCTCGCCGACCCCGCGGGCCACACCCCGGACGCGGTGGCCGACTGGGCGGCCGCCGCCGGGCGGCCCCGGGTGTGGGCCGAGATCACCGATCCGGCCGAGGCGGGGGCCGCGGCTGCCGCGCGGGTCGACGCGCTCGTCGCCAAAGGGCACGAGGCGGGCGGCCGGGTGGGCGGGACCACCACCTTCGTGCTCCTCCAGCAGTTGCTCGCGGAGCCGGCGTTGGCGCTGCCCGTACGGGCCTACGGCGGGATCGGGCCGCACACCGCGGCCGCGGCCGTCGCGGGCGGAGCCGCCGGGGTGCTGGTCGACGTACAACTGGCCCTCACGCCCGAGGGGGAGGCCGGGCTGCCCGCCGAAGTGGCGGCGGCCGTACGGGCCATGGACGGTTCCGAGACCAAACTGCTGGCGGGGCACCGGGTGTACGCGCGCCCCGACCTGACCCCGCCATCGGGCCCGGTCAGCGCCCTGCTGGGGGCCCGGGACCTGCACGCACAGCTGCTCCCGGTCGGGCAGGACGGGGCCTCGGCGGCCCGGCTCGCCGCCCGCCACCGGACGACCGGAGGGATCCTCCGGGGCATCCGGTCGGCCGTCGCGGGACACCTGGCGGCCGCCGTACGGGCCCGGCCGCTGGGGGGCGGCCACGGTCCGGGGCGACCGCTCCCGGTGGCGCAGGGGCCCATGACACGGGTCAGTGACCAGGCGGCCTTCGCCGAAGCGGTGGCGGCCGGAGGCGGAGTCCCCTATCTCGCGCTCGCGGTCATGGAGGGGCCACAGGTGCGCCGGCTCCTCGCCGAAACCGCCGAGCGGCTCGGGGAGCGGCCCTGGGGCGTGGGCATGCTCGGCTTCGCCCCGGCCGAACTCCGGGCCGAGCAGCTCGCGGCCGTCGCGGAGGTGCGCCCGCCGTACGCGATCATCGCCGGCGGCAGCCCGGGACAGGCGGCCCCGCTGGAGGCCGCCGGGACCCGGACCCATCTGCACGTGCCCTCGCCCGGCCTGCTGGAGCGGTATCTCGCCGACGGGGCCCGGCGGTTCGTGTTCGAGGGGCTGGAATGCGGGGGCCACGTCGGGCCGCGAGCCTCGTTCCCGCTCTGGGAGGAGCAGATCGAGCTGCTGCTGTCCTGCCCCGAAGCGGCGGCGCTCGACGTGCTGTTCGCGGGCGGGATCCACGACGCCCGCTCCGCGGCGATGGCCGCCGCCGCGGCAGCCCCGCTGGCCGAGCGGGGTGCGCGCATCGGGGTGCTCATGGGCACCGCCTACCTGTTCACCGAGGAGGCGGTGGCGGCCGGCGCGGTCCTTCCCGGCTTCCAGCGGGCGGCGCTGGAGTGCGCGGACACCGTACTGCTGCACACCGCGCCCGGACACGCCACCCGCTGCGCGGCCACCCCGTACGCGGACACCTTCGAGGCGACCCGGCAACGGCTCGCGGAGGGCGGCGCCGAGCCCCGCGAGGTGTGGGAGGAGCTGGAGCGGCTCAACCTCGGCAGGCTCCGGATCGCCAGCAAGGGGCTGCGACGCGCCGATGACGGCTCCGCGCTGGAGTCCGTGGGGGAGGAACAGCAGCACTCCGAGGGGCTGTTCATGCTCGGACAGGCCGCCACCCTGCGCTCCGGCACCACCACCATCGCCGCCGTGCACGCCGAAGTCACCGAGGGCGCGACCGAGCTGCTCGCGCAGCGGGCCCGGGAACTCGCCGACCGAACCCCCGGTGAGGGCGCGGCCGACGCGGCGGAGTCGATGTCCGCCGCCGGCGCCCCGCGGCCCGAACCGCTGGACGTCGCCGTCGTCGGCATGGCCTGCGCCTATCCCGGCGCCCCGGACCTCGCGGCCTACTGGGCGCGGATCCTGGACGGGAGCGACGCCGTGAGCGAGGTCCCCGCCGAACGCTGGGACCCGGCGCTCCACTTCGACCCCGACCCGGCGCGGGCGGGCGAGCGCACCCCGTCCCGCTGGGGAGGCTTCCTCGGGCCAATGCCCTTCGACGCCCTCGCGCACGGCATCCCGCCGGCCTCGCTCGCCGGGATCGAGCCGGTGCAGCTCCTGGCCCTGGAGATATCGGCACGGGCCCTGGCGGACGCCGGGTACGGCAAGGACCGGGAGTTCGACCGGTCGCGGACCTCCGTGGTCTTCGGCGCGGAGGCCGGCACCGAGCTGGCGGGCGCGTACGGGCTGCGCGCCCTGTACCCCGGATACCTGGGCGAGCTCCCCGCCGCACTGGACGAACAGCTCCCGCGGCTCACCGAGGACTCCTTCCCCGGGGTCCTCGCCAACGTCATCGCGGGCCGGGTCGCCAACCGGCTGGACCTCGGCGGCGCGAACTGCACGGTGGACGCCGCGTGCGCCTCCTCGCTGGCCGCACTCGACCTCGCCTGCCGCCAACTGTGCGACGAGGACAGTGACATGGTGCTGTGCGGGGGCGCCGACCTCCACAACGGCATCAACGACTACCTGCTGTTCTCCTCCGTCCGCGCCTTGTCCCCCGGCGGCCACTGCCGGCCCTTCGACGCGGCCGCCGACGGGATCGCCCTCGGGGAGGGGGTGGGTGCGCTCGTACTGAAGCGGCTCGCCGACGCGGAACGGGACGGCGACCGGGTGTACGCCGTGATCAAGGCAGTCGGAGCCGCCAGCGACGGACGCTCCCTCGGCCTCACCGCCCCCCGGCCGGAGGGCCAGCGCAGGGCCCTCGACCGGGCCTACGCACGGGCCGGGATCAGCCCCGGCGAGGTCGGTCTGATCGAGGCGCACGGCACCGGCACCGTGGTCGGCGACACCACCGAACTGGGCGTACTGACCGCACTGTTCACCGAGTCGGGGGCAGCTCCCGGGAGCTGCGCTCTGGGCTCGGTGAAATCACAGATCGGGCACACCAAGTGCGCGGCCGGCCTGGCCGGACTGATCAAGGCGGTCCGCGCGGTCCACACGGGCGTACGACCGCCGACCCTGCACCTCGACACCCCGGTCCCCTCCTGGAACGTGCGCACCAGCCCCTTCTCCTTCGACACCGTGGCCCGGCCGTGGGCGGTCCCCGCCGAGCGGCGGATCGCCGGAGTGAGCGCCTTCGGGTTCGGCGGCACGAACTACCACGCGGTGCTGACCGGTTACGCCGGAGCCGAGGAGCCCCGGCACGGGCTGGAGGAATGGCCGGCCGAGCTGTTCTGCTTCCGCGGCGAGGACCGGCGCGCGGCGGGCCGGGCCATGGCCCGGCTGGCGGCCCGGCTGGAGGAGAACGACGGCGCCGGGCGCCCGTGGGCGCTGCGGGACCTCGCCGCCGAAGCCGCGGCAGGCGCCGGCGCGATACGGGTGGCGGTCGTGGCCGCCGACCTGGACGAGCTGGCGGCCCGGCTGGAACGGGCGCGGGCCTTCACCCCGGGCCCGGGGGTCCACATACGGGGGGAATCGGCGGAGCCCGGGCAGGTGGCCTTCCTCTTCCCCGGTCAGGGCAGTCAACGACCCGGAATGCTCGCGGAATTGTTCACGGCGTTCCCCCGGCTGAGGGAACTCCTCCTCGACGGGGCGCCGAGCGCGGTGGTCTCCTCCGCGTTCCCTCCCGCCGCCTTCACCGTGCAGGGGCGGACCGCGCAGCGGGCCGCGGTCACCGACACCCGGATCGCCCAGCCGGCCCTCGGGCTGGCGGGCTCGGCGGCGCACCTGCTGCTGGGGGAACTGGGCGTACGGCCGGACTGCGTCGCCGGGCACTCGTACGGAGAGCTCACGGCGCTGTGGGCGGCGGGGGTCTGGGACCGGGAGAGCCTGCTGCGGCTGAGCGCGCGCCGGGCCGAGGCCATCCTCGGGGCGGCCGGGGCGGAGCCGGGGGCGATGGCGGCGGTGACGGCCGCCCCGCAGGAGGTGCGGGAGATCGCGGCGCGGGCCGGGTGCGTGGTCGCGAACCACAACGCCCCACGGCAGTGCGTGATTTCAGGACCGACGGCCGCCGTGACGGAGGCGGTGGCCGCCCTGCGGGAAGCGGGCATGACGGCGACCCCGCTGCCCGTCGCCTGTGCGTTCCACAGCGAGGTGGTCGCGGGGGCGGCCACGGCCCTGGCCGAGGAGCTCGCCCGGACGGAGCTGTCCGCCGCGACCCTCCCGGTCTGGTCGAACACCACGGCCGGTCCGTACCCGCCGACGGCCGATGCGGTACGCGAACTGGTGGCGCGTCAGGTCGCGGAGCCGGTCCGGTTCGTGGAGCAGGTGGAGCACATGTACGCCGCCGGAGTACGGACCTTCGTGGAGGCCGGGCCGGGCCGGGTCCTGTCCGGCCTGGTCGGCCGCATCCTGCGCGACCGGCCGCACACGGTCGTGCCGCTGGACGTGCCGGGTGAGCACGGGCTGCTCCGTCTGGTCACGGCCCTGGCCGAACTGGCCGCGGCAGGCGTGCCGGTGGCACCGGAGAACCTGTTCCGCGGCCGCGCGTCCCGGCTCCCCGAGCGCGCTCCGCGCCGCGCGGGCTGGCTGGTGGACGGCCACCTGGTCCGCACCCGGGACGGCGAACCCGTCCCCGGCGGCCTCCGCCCGGCCCGCAGGGTCCACGTCGAGGTAACCGAAGGAAAGGGAGCCCACCAGATGACACATCCGACGAACGGCACCGCCCCGGAGGGGGGCTCGGCCCTCCTGGGAACCCGGGCCGAGGCCGAAGCCGGCCCTTCGGGGGCCGGGGCGGGAGTGGGCCTCGATCCCGCGGGAGCGCACGCGAGGGGAGAGGCCGTCCCGTCGGGGGCGCGTGTGCACGTGGGCGCCGGCGCCCTGCCGGCCCACGCGAGCGGCTGGTCCGGAAGCCGGCCGGCGGGGGCTGGGGGCGGGCCGCGGCCGGGGGCCGGTGGCCCTGGGGAGGACGGCTCGGCCGGGAGCGCCGCCCGGGAGGAGGCGCGGCCGACCGCCGGGAGCGAGGGCGGCGGCTTGGCGAGCCACTGGCACGGCGCGGCCCCCGGTGCAGGTGGGGACCGGCCGGCGGGTGGGCGACCCGGTGAGGGTGGTGCGGGCGGGCCCGGTCCGGCGGGGGGACCGCTGGGCGGGCCTGCGGATGCGCGCAACGGCCGGGCCGGGGTTCCGTCGCCCGAGAAGGCGTCGGTCCTCCCCGGGAGCGGTGTGCTGGTGGCCGGTTCGGCCTTCGGGGGTGGGGACGGCCGGTACGGCGGCAGCGCGAACGGCCGCCCCGCCACGGGCCGCCAGGCGGCCGCGGCCCCACCCGCCGGGGTGGGTGTTCCGTCCGGCCACGTGGCTGCGCACGGCGCACCCGCCCCGGCCGACCGCCGGGAGGAAGCCGTCCTGGAGTACCTCCGCGGTTCGCGCGAACTCGTACAGGCGCAACGGGACGTCATGATCGGCTACTTGGCGTCGACGGCGACGGCGACGGCGCAGTCTTGGAGCGTCCCCGACCCGGCCCCGCCCGGGTACCTCGCCGCAACCGGCCCGGCCCGCGCGGTCCAGCCCTCCCCCTTCCGTGGCCACGCGGGTCCAGAGGGCGCATGGGCGGTCCCGGACGGGGATGTCGGGCAGGGGTTCGCGCGCCCGGAGGGTGCGGAGGGTGGACCGGGGACGTACCAGAGCGCGGCTCCGGCCACCCCCTGGGCCGAGCCCCGGCCGGATGGCCGGAGCCTGCCCGCGGGCGCCGCCGGGGCCTGGTCCGGGGCCTTTGGCCCGGTCCCGGGGGAGGGGGCGTCGGGCGGGCCCGCCTTCGGGGGCGGGGTGCTGGGCGGTGTGCCCTCGGGCGCGGGGATCCCGCAGGGTGCGGCCTCGGGGGGTGGCGTGCCCAGTGGTGTGGCCCCGGGTTCGGGGATGCCTGGTGGCGTGGACGCGGGCCTCGGGATGCCGGGCGGTGTGGACGCGGGCCCCGGGAGGCCCGGCGGTGTGGCCGCGGGCGAGGGGGTGGCCGGGGACGGTGGCCCGGGTTTCCGGGAGCCCAGTGGCGCGGCCGCCGGCACAGGGGGCCCTGGCGGGGCATCCCCGGGGGGCGGGGTCCTGGGAGACGTCGCCCTTGGGGGCGGGTCGCCCGGCAGTGACGGTCGCGGAGGCGCCGTAGGCGGCGGGGGCGCGGCCGGCGGGGGGCCGCGGTCCGCCGAGGAGGTGATGGACGTGATCGTGGAGATCGTCCACACCCGGACCGGGTACCCGCGCGACATGCTCGCTCCCGAGCTGGACCTGGAGGCCGACCTCTCCATCGACTCCATCAAGCGGGTCGAGATCATCGGCGCCCTGGCCGACCGGATCGGCCTGCCGCAGGACGCGGGCGGCTCCGCCGAGGACGCGATCGAGGAGCTGTCCCGGATCAAAACCCTGCGCGGCATCGTGGACTGGGTCTCCGGTCACACCGCCCGCCCCGAACACCCGGCCGCCGAAACGCCGGCCACCGCCCCGCCCGCGCTCGACCGCCTCCGGGTGGAACTGCAAGCGCTACCGCCCGCGCCGGGGGACCCGGAAGTCCTGCGGGGTCTGCGGATCGGGGTCGTCGGGGACGCCGGAGACGTCGGGCAAGCCGGAGACGGCCAGGGCATCGGGGCCGCGGTCACCGGAGCCCTCCGAGCCCAGGGGGCCGACGTACGGCAACTGGGCCGGGGAGAAGCGGGGTTCGACGCCCTGATCGACCTGTCCGCCCTGCGGCCGGGCGCGCCGCCCGTCCTGCCCGAGGCCTTTCCCGGGCTGCGGCTGGCCCTGACCGGCGGTGTGCACCGGCTCCTCCTGGTCACCGCCCGCGGCGAGGCCGCCGGAGCGGGCGTGCACGGCTTCGCCCGCAGTGCCTGCCTCGAATACCCCGGCCGGCTGATCCGTGCCGTGGAGGTCCATTCCAAGGAGGACCCCGAGAGCGTCGCGGCGCAGCTGCTCGCCGAGCTGAGCTGCGCACCGGCCGTGGAGACGGCCGGCCCGGCCGCGGAGGTCACCGCACCCGCCTCCGTCGCCTACACCGCCGACGGCCTACGGGTCACCCCTCGGCCGGTGCCCGCACCGCTCGTCCCCGCCGACGGGACACCGCCCCTCGACGCGGACTCGGTGGTCCTGCTCACCGGCGGGGCCCGCGGGATCACCGCCCGGACCGCCCTGGAGCTGGCCCGGGCCACCGGATGCCACGTAGAGCTGATGGGACGAACACCTCAACCACCGGCCGAGACGGATGAGTTCGGGCACGCGGCGGACCGGGTCGCCCTGCGCGCCGCGCTGATCGCCACCGGTCTGCGCACCCCCGCGGAGATCGAGGCCGCGGCCTCGCGGATCCTCGCCGAGCGGGAGGTGCGGGCCACCCTGGCGGCCCTCACGACGGTCGCCGCGTCCGTCGGCTACCACTGCGCGGACGTCACGGACGAGCGGGCGGTACGCGCCGTCGTGGCCGCGGTACGGGCCCGCCACGGCCGGCTGGACGGAATCGTGCACGGAGCCGGGACCCTGAACGACGGGCTGCTGCGCGACAAGCAACCGGCCGCCTTCACCGAGGTGTTCGCCACGAAGGTGACGGGCGCACGGCACCTCGCCGCTGCGGCGGCCGAGCACGGCGCGGCTCCCGCGCCCCGCTTCCTCGCCCTGTTCGGCAGCGTCGCGGGCGTGTACGGAAACCGGGGGCAGACCGACTACGCCGCCGCCAACGACGCCCTCGACGGCCTCGCGCACCTCTGGGCGGAGAGCTTCCCCGGCCGGGTGCTGTCCGTCGACTGGGGCCCCTGGGCCGCCGAGGCGGGCGGGATGGTCAGCCCCGAACTGGCCCGTGCGTACGGCCGCCGCGGCATTCCGCTCATCGACCCGGACGCGGGCGGCGCCGCGTTCCTCGCCGAACTCGCGCACGGGACCGACGTACAGGTGGTCCTGATGGCGGCAGAGGGACACGAGGGGGGTGAGCGGCGTGCCTGACCGCGACCCACGAGGCCGGGGATCCGGTCAGCGCCGCCACCACCGCGGTCCGCGGCCCACCGACGCGGCGATCGTAGGGATGGGCGCGGTGTTCCCGGGCGCCGCGGACCTGGCCGCCTACCGCCGCAACCTCCTGGCCGGCACCGACTGCATCGGCGACGTCCCGCCCGGGCGCTGGGACCCCGAGGTGTACTACGACCCGGACGGCGCCACCGGACCGGCCTCGGGCGACCGCTTCTACTGCCGGCGCGGAGGCTTCGTGGACGGGCTCGCCGCATTCGACCCGACCCGGTTCGGCATCATGCCGGCCACCGTGGAAGGGGCCGAACCGGACCAGATGCTCGCCCTGCACGCCACGGCCGAGGCCATCGCCGACGCGGGCGGCGAGAGCCGCCTGCCGGCCGACCGCTCACGGATCGGGATCGTGCTGGGGCGCGGCGGGTTCATGGGCGTGGCCACCGCCCGGCTCGATCAACGCGTCCGCACCGCACACCAGTTGGCCCACACCCTGCGCGAACTCGCGCCCGATCTCGGCGAGCGGCGGATCGCCGCGGTACGGTCCGCCTTCCAGGAGGCCCTGGGCCCCGAACGCCCCGACGCGTCGATCGGACTGGTACCGAGCTTCACGGCCGCCCGGACCGCCAACCGGCTCGACTTCCACGGACCGGCCTACACCCTGGACGCGGCCTGCGCCTCCTCCCTGATGGCTGTGGACCAGGCGGTCGGGCTGCTCGCCGGCGGGCGCTGTGACGCGGTGGTCGCCGGGGCCGTGCACCACTGCCACATCGCCACCCTGTGGAGCGTGTTCACGCAACTGCGCGCCCTGAGCCCCAGCGAGCGGATCCGGCCCTTCGACCGGCGCGCCGACGGAACCCTGCTGTCCGAGGGCACCGGAGTGGTGCTGCTGAAGCGGCTGGCCGACGCGGAGCGGGACGGCGACCGGATCTACGCGGTGATCCGCGGCACCGGAGTCGCCGGGGACGGCAGGGCGGCGAGCCTGATGAGCCCGCTCGTCGCGGGCCAGGTGCGGGCGCTGGAACGGGCCTGGCGGGAGGCGGGTCTCGACCCCCGGGCCCCCGGTGCGCTGGGGCTGCTGGAGGCCCACGGCACCGGGACACCGGTGGGGGACACGGCCGAACTGGACACACTGGCCCAGGTGTTCGGTCCGTACGCGGGCGGCGGCGACGGCGCCGGCGACGTCGGGGCCGCCGACGACGGGGCCGACTCAGAGTCCGGCGCCGCCGCCGGCCTCGGTTCGGGGAACGCCATCGGCTTCGGCTCCGTGAAGTCCATGCTCGGCCACACCATGCAGGCCTCCGGCATGGCCGGACTGATCAAGGCCGCACTCGCGGTGTACGAGGGGGTGCTGCCGCCGACCCTGCACCTGGAGGAGCCGCACCCGGGCCTGGCCCGGACCCGGATGCGGCCGGTGACGGCGGCCCGGCCCTGGGAACGCGGGCCGGCCCCGCGCCGGGCCGGGGTCAACGCCTTCGGCTTCGGCGGCATCAACGCGCACGTGGTGCTGGAGGAGGCTCCGGGCGCCGCGCGACGGGCCGGACCCCCGGGCCGTACGACGCCCGCGCGACCGGCGCCGCCCGTACGCCGGTTCGTGCCCCTGGGTGAACCGGCCGCACCGGTCGGGGCGCCCGCACGCGAGGAGGTGCTGCTGCTCGCGGCCTCGGACCCGGCCGAACTGTCGGCGCGCCTGTCGTCCGTCTCCGTCTCCGGGTCCGTCTCCGGGTCCTCGGTGTCCGTCTCCGCCCCCGGCCACGGCTACCCGGTGTCCGGCGGCGACGGGCCCTGCCGGCTCGCCGTCGTCGGCCCCACGCCCCAGCGGCTCGCGCTGGCCGCGAAGGTGGTGGCGCGGGGCCGCGCCTGGCGGGGGCGCGGGGAGGTCTGGTTCACGCCCGAACCGCTGGGCGGCCGGCTGGCGTTCCTGTTCCCCGGCCTGGAGCCGGAATTCGCCCCGGCGCTGGACGACGTCGCGGACCGGCTCGGCCTGGAGCGGCCCCGCCTGACCCGGGGCGAGGAGCTCACGGAGCGGGCGCTCGACGCCATCGCCACGGGCCGGTTCCTCGCCCGGGCGCTGCCCGAACTCGGCATCCGTGCCGAGGTGCTGGCGGGCCACAGTCTGGGGGAGTGGGCGGCGATGGTGACCGCCGGGATGTACCGGCAGGACGCGGCCGACACCTTCCTGAACTCGCTGCGACCGGGGTCCGTGAAGGTGCCGGACCTGGTCTACGCGGCCCTGGGGTGCGGAACCCGTCGGGCGGAGGCCGCGCTGCACGGACTGGGCGGGGTGGTGGTCAGCCACGACAACTGCCCCCACCAGTCGGTGATCTGTGGAGGTCCGGCCGAAGTGGCCACGGCACTGGCACGGTTGAAGACCGAGGGCGTCCTCGGCCAGGAACTCCCCTTCCGTTCAGGCTTCCACACCCCCATGTGGGAGCCCTACCTGGGCCAGGTCCGCGCGGCCTTCGCCCGACTGCCTCTCCAGCCCGGCACCTTGCCCCTCTGGTCGGCGACCACCTGCGCACCGTTCCCCCCGGATCCCGAAGCGGTGCGCGAGCTCGTCGTCCGCCATCTGCTGGAGCCGGTCCGCTTCCGCGAGCTGACGCTCCGGCTGTACGAGGACGCCGGCGTCCGCGGCTTCGTCACCCTCGGCCCGGGCAGCCTGCCGGGCTTCGTCGAGGACACCCTGCGCGATCGCCCCCACCTCTCGGTGGCGGCCTCCTCACCCCGGCTCACCGGCCTCGCGGCCCTCCGGCGCACCTGCGCCGCCCTGTGGACCGAGGGGCACGCCCCGCGCTGGGACCGGCTGGCCCCCGACGGGACGGGAGACCCCGGCCCGGCAGCCGACGTACGACCGGCGGCGCCCGCGGCCGGGCGCGGCGTGCTCCTGGACCTCGGCTCGCCGCTGGTCCGCCTCGGCGAGGCCGCCCGCGCCACCCTCGCGGGACTCCTGCCGCAGGCCACCGCCCAGGCGGCGGCTCCCGACACACCGGCCGCCCCCGCCGCGCCAGACCCGGTGGCCGCGGATCCCCGGCCGGTCCTGCTCTCGGCCCTGGACGCGGCCCCGGCCGGTGGAAACCCCGACCCGCAGCCGGCCGCGCGACAGCCGGCCGGCATCCAGCCCGGCATCCAGCCCGGCATCCAGCCCGGCATCCAGCCCGGCATCCAGCCCGGCCCCGGCACCCACACGCTGCGCCTCTCCCTCGCCACGCTGCCCTACGTACGCGACCACTGCGTCTACCTGCAGCCCGAGGGGTGGACGCAGGACTCCGACCGGTTCCCTGTCGTCCCCATGACGACCATGCTGGAGCTGGCGGCCGAAGCCGCCCTGCGGGACGCACCGCCCGGCCTGTCCGTCATCGGCTACGACCGGGTACGCGCCCTGCGCTGGCTCCCCGTGGAACCGGCCCTCGACGTGGAGGTCACCGTACGGCCCGCCGGGCCGGGCCGCGTGCGCGTCACCCTCGGGGAGTACGCCGACGTGTGCGTGCTGCTCGGCGAGAGGTACGAGCCCCTGCCCGGCCCCGATCCCACCCCGCTGAGCGAGCCACGGCCGGCCCCCGTCAGCGCCGAGGCCCTCTACCGGGACCGGTGGATGTTCCACGGCCCCCGCTTCGCCGGGGTGTACGAGGTGCGGGCCGTCGGCGCGGACGGCATCCGCGGGGTGCTGCGGGCACTGCCCGACCCGGGCGCGCTGCTCGACGCCGCCGGGCAGCTCTTCGGGCACTGGATGCAGCTGAGGCTCCCTGTGGACCGGCTGGTGTTCCCGGCCACCGTGGACGCCATCCGCTTCTCGGGGCCGCCGCCCTCCCCGTACGAGCTCGTCGAGGCGACGGCCAGGATCCGGGAGGTCCGCGATGTCACCGTGCGCGGTGATGTGGAGCTGCTGCGTGCCGACGGCCGGGTCTGGGCCCGGATCGACGGCTGGACGTACCGCCGGTTCGGCGCCGACGAGCGGGTCTGGCCGATGAAGTTCACCCCGGAGGTCTGGGGCATCGGCGAACCCCGCCCCGAGGGCTGGTGCCTGGCCCGGCGCCGCTGGACCGACCCCGCCTCGCAGGAGCTGGTCATGCGCCGCTACCTCGGCGCCGCCGAGCGCGCGGCCTACGAGCGGCTGGCGCCGCGCGCCCGGGCACCCTGGCTGCTGGGCCGGATCGCGGCCAAGGACGCCCTGCGCCACCTGCTCTGGGACGGCGGAGCCGGGCCGGTCTTCCCGGCCGAGGTGCCCATCGGCAACGACCCGGCGGGGCGGCCCTTCGCCGGGGGAGAGCTGGCCGGCGGGTTCCACCTGACGATCGCCCACAAGGACCGGATCGCGGTCGCCCTGGCCCACCCCGGACTGCCGGTCGGCATCGACGTGGAACAGGTGACCACCGACCCGGACGCGCTCATCCGCATCGCCCTGGCGCCGGGCGAACTCGGCCTCGCCGAGCGGCTGGCGGCCAGGGAGGGCGCCGGCCTGCCGGCCGCGCTCACCGCACTCTGGTGCGCCAAGGAGGCGGCCGCCAAAGCCGCCGGAACCGGACTCGCGGGCCGCCCGCGCGACTGGCGGACCACCGGCGACCCGGGCCCCGGCGAGCTGTGCGTGCTCTCCCCGGACGGGCACCCGTACCCCGTCCGCACCGCCCTTCTCGCGGACGCGCCACTCGACGACGCCGGCCGGCCCGGCTACCCCGACCGTCCCGGCCGTCCCGGTACCCAGAGCGACCACCCCGTCCACGTCGTCGCCTGGACCGACCGTTCCGCGGCCCTCTCCCCGTCCCCCGTCCCCTCCCACCTCACGGAGACCAGTCATGGCAGCTGACATCCTCGCCGAGATCACCGGCATGCTCGTGGAGATCGTCGGTGACGAGCACCTCCTCGCGGACGAGGTCACGATGAAGACGACGTTCAACGAGGACCTCGCCCTGGAGAGCATCGAGTTCGTGGCCCTGGCCGAACTCCTCCACCACCGGTACGGCGCCGAAGTCGACCTGATGGGCTTCCTGTCCGAGAAGGACATGGACGGCATCCTGGCCATGTCCGTGGGCGAACTCGTCACGCACATCGGCCGGATCACGCACGCCTCCCTCGCACACGCCTCCCACGCGCCCCTCGCCCGCGCTTCGGCGGGATCCGCCGCCGCACCCGGATCGGACGGCTGATCCCGCCATGGCCTTCGTTCCCGCGGGCGACGTCCGCTTCCACGTCCAACGCCTCCCGGCCACCGCACCCGCGGCCGGCCCCGACGCGACCGACCGCCCCGTGGTGGTGTTCCTGCACGGGCTGGTCGTCGACAACCTGTCCTCCTTCTACTGCCCCCTGGCCGTCCCGGTGGCCCGGGCCGGGCACGAGGTGGTCCTCTACGATCTGCGCGGCCACGGCCGTACCGAGCGCCCGGCCACCGGCTACGACAGCCGCACCGCCGTACGGGACCTCTTCGCCCTGCTCGGCGCGCTCGGCCTCGGGCGCCGCCCGGTCCACCTCGTCGGCAACAGCTACGGCGGCACCCTGGCGCTGCACGCGGCCCTCGCCCGGCCCGACCTGGTCGCCGGGCTCACCCTGCTCGAACCCCCGCTCAGCGGAGCCTGGGTGGACAACATGGTGGACACCCTGTCGGCGGCCGCACTCGGCCTGGAGGACAGTGCCGTACCCGCCGAACTGCTCGCGCTGCGGCTGCGCAAGGCGGCCAACCTCACGGCCATCGCCGACGACCTGCTCAACCGCACGACCCTGATCGACGACGTCGCGGCGAGCCGCACCTTCACCCCGGCCGACTACGCGGGACTGCGCTGCCCCGTCCTGATCGTCTGCGGAGAGCACTCCGAACTGGTTCCGGGAGCAAGGGAACTGGCCCGCCACGCCCCGCACGTCACCGCCGTCGAGATCCTGCCGGGCCTCGGGCACGACGTGCTCAAGGAGAGCAGCGGAGCGCTGCGAGCGGCCGTCCTCGCCCACCTCGACGCGACGGCCAAGGCGGGGGAGCACACAGGGACGGCGACAGCGAGGACGACGGCCACGACGGCTGCGAAGGCGCCGGCGCGGTCGCGGGCGGGAGCGCTGGTCCGATGAGGGTGCTCTTCGCGGTGCCGCCGCTGGCGGGACACGTCAACCCGACCGTGGCGGTCGGCGGCGAACTGGCCGCCCGCGGCCACGAAGTCGCCTGGACCGGCCCGCCGGGGGCACTGTCACGGCTGCTGCCCGATCACGCCAGGATCCTCTCGGCGGGCGCCGAGGCGGGCGGAGACTACGCCCTGCTCCACGCCCGCTGGCGCGATCTGCGCGGGGTCGGAGCCCTGCGGTTCCTCTGGGAGGAGGCGCTGGTCCCCCTGGCCAGGGCGATGCTCCCCGGCGTGGTCCGGGCCGTCGGCGCCTTCCGGCCGGACCTGATCGTCGCCGATCAGCAGGCCCTGGCCGGTCCGGTGGCCGCGCGGGCCCTCGGGGTTCCCTGGGTGACCTCCGCCAGCACCTCGGCCGAACTCACCCTCCCCTTCGCGGACTTCCCGAAGGTCGGCGACTGGGTGGACGCACAGATCGCCGGGCTGCTGGCGGAGTGCGGAGCCGACCCCGAGCGGACGGGCAAGCCGTGGGACCCGCGGTTCTCGGAGCGGCTGGTCCTGGTCTTCTCCAGCCGCGAACTAGTCGGTGGAGAAAGGGAGTTCCCGCCGCACTACGCCTTCGTCGGACCGGCCTTCGGGGCCCGTCCGCCCGCTCCCGGATTCCCCTGGCAACAGCTGGATCCGGAGCGGCGACGGGTCCTCGTCTCGCTGGGAACCCTCAACCAGGAGGCCGGGGGACGGTTCTACGGGGCGGTGCTCGGCGCCGCCGAACGGCTCGACAAGGAAGTGCAGTTGATCCTGGCGGCCCCCGCCCCACTGGTCGGAACGGTCCCCGGCAACGTGCTGTTGCGCGACAGCGTCCCGCAGCTGGAGCTGCTCCCCCACCTGGACGCGGTCGTCTGCCACGCCGGCCACAACACCGTCTGCGAGGCCCTCGCGCACGGCCTGCCGCTGGTGGTCGCCCCGATCCGCGACGACCAGCCGATCGTCGCCCGGCAGGTCGTGGAGGCCGGAGCCGGCGTCCGGGTGCGGTTCGGCAGGACCAAGGCCGAGGAACTGCGCGACGCGCTGACCGCCGTACTGGACGAACCCGGCCACCGCCGGGGCGCCCGGCGGATCCAGGCCTCATTCGCCGCGGCCGGCGGGGCCGCCGCCGCGGCCGACCGGTTGGAGGAACTCCTGTGACGCCCACCCCGCCCCCCGCCCGCACTCTTCGCGCGGCGCCCCCGCTCCCGCCCGGCGTCCGGTGGACCTCCGTCCTGCTGCTCGCCGCCCTCGGCGCGGGCACCGTGCGCACCGCCCGCCGGCTGCGGGCCGTCCCGGTGCTGCCGGCGGCCGCGTCCACGGACGCCGGGGTACCGCGCGCCGCCGGGTGGCGGCTGCTCACCGCGGGCGGGGTGGAGCCCGACGCGGCCACCTTCCTCGCGGCCCGCGCGCACGCCGACCGGGAGGGACTGCGGGTACTGGACCTGCTGCCCGGGGACCTGCCCACCGAGCGGCTGCTCGGCCTGCTGCGCCTGGTCGACCCGGCCGGCTACCGAAAGGACCGGCTCGGAGAGGGGCGCGGGGCCGGGTTCGCCGTGCTCGTCGCCGAGGAGGTGCTCGCCCGGGCCGGGGTGGACCCGGCGGGTCCGGACACCACTCCGGCGGACCTCATGGCGCTGATCCGGCGCGTGAAGGAGTACGCCGCCGACGCCACCGGACTGGCCATCGCGCCCACCCTGAGCTGCGGACCGCCCGCCGCCGGGCACGGCACGGCGCGGGCGGCCGAACTACGGGCCCAGGGGCTGCCGCCCGGGCCGCTCGCCGTCGCGCAGCTCGCCGGGCTGGCCCTGCTGGCCGGGGTCGCCGCACGCCAGGGCCGGTGGGGGGCCGCCGCGGCGGGGCTGTACTGGATCCAGCCCTACCTGGCCCTCGGCCGGCCCGGCACACCCCTGCGCCCCGGCGACCTCGCCCGGGCCACGGCCGCCCGGCCGGTCCGGTCCCTCGGCGCGGCCCTGCGTACGGCCGTCGCGACGGCCCGCACCCCGCACCCTGAGGCCGACCCGCCCGAGAACGGCCTGTCCGGCGCCGCGGAGACGGAGCAGGCCGCCGTCCGGGCCGGGGAGGTCCGCGCCGAGTCTGCCCGGGCGTACCGGGCCGAACTGGCCGCCGGGACCGACCGGTTCCTCGAACCGCGCCGTCCGGACTGCCCCTGGTGCGGGTCCCCACAGCTCACCGTCCGGGTCCGGGTGCCCGACCTGCTCCAGGGCAAGCCGGGCAGGTTCAACCTGGAACAGTGCGGAGCCTGCGGGCACGTCTTCCAGAATCCCCGACTGTCCCCGGAGGGCCTGGAGTTCTACTACCGGGACTTCTACGACGGCCGCGGCGGTGAAGGCGCGGCCACCGTCTTCGGCCGGCTCGGCGCCGCCTACCGCGGCCGGGCCGAGATGCTCCGACCCCACACCGAGCCCGTGTCCTGGCTCGATGTCGGCACCGGCCACGGCCACTTCTGCAACGCGGCCCGGGCGGTCTGGCCCGACACCCGCTTCGACGGGCTGGACATGGGCGACGGGGTCCGCGAGGCCGAGCGGCGCGGCTGGGTGGAGACCGGATACCAGGGCCAGTTCCCGGAGTTCGCGGTGAAACTCGCGGGCCAGTACGAGGTGGTCAGCATGTACCACTACCTGGAGCACACCCGGGACCCGCTCGCGGAGCTGGACACGGCCGCGGCGGTCCTCGCCCCCGGCGGCTACCTCACCATCGAACTCCCCGACCCCGACTCCCGGATGGCCCGGCTGCTCGGACCGGCCTGGCTGCCCTGGTTCCAGCCGCAGCACCAGCACCTGATCCCCTCCGCGAACCTGCGCGAGGCACTGGCCGACCGGGGCTTCACCGTCCTCGCCGAAGAACACGGGGCCGCCCACCAGGGCAACGACTTCTTCGGCGCGGTGGCCCTGACCGCGACCCGGCTGGCCCCCGACCCGGACCGGCCCTGGGGACCCCCGGCCACCACCGCCCGGCGCGCCCTCGCCGGAGCCGTACGGGTGGCTTCGCTGCCCTGCTTCGCCGCCGCGGCGGTGCTCGACGGGCTGCGCACCGCCGCGGCCCGGCGCATGGACGGCGGCAACGCCTACCGGATGCTGGCCCGCAAGGACCAGCCGTGACGGGCCCCGGCGCGCGAACCGGCCCGGCCCCGGCCACCGGGCTCGCCGAAGCCGGCTCCGAAGCCGGCTCGGAAACCGCCTCCGGGCCCGCCATCGGGCCCGCCATCGGCACGGGCGAAGCCGCCACCGGCCCTGCCGGAACCGGCCCCGCGGCCCCCACCGGAGGGGACCTCGCCCGCCGGGCCACCGCCGACCCGCTCTTCCGCCTGGTCGCCTACGCCCTGGAGGCCGCCCACGGCCGGCCCCCGGCGGCGGTCTGGAGCGCCCCGTACACCTTCCACCTGGGCTCCCCGGGTCTCGTCGCGGCAGCCGACTGGCCGGTGGCGGCCGCGGCGGCCCCGCGCACGGACGGCCTCGTACGGCTGAGTTCCCTGGCCCACCCGGCGGACGGCTGCGACTTGCCGCTGACCCTGTCCGGGCCGCGGCCCGCCACCCCGGCCTGGGCCGCCGGCCCGTACGCCCTGCTGCGCGCACTGGCCCGGGCCGGGTACGGCCGGGGCGGGACCGACCTGCACGTGCAGGGCTCCCTCACCGCGGCCGCCGGGCTGGCCACGGAGGAGGCCGCGGCCTGTGCGATCGCGCTCGCGGTGGCCGACGTCCACACACCGCCGGGCGAGGACCCGGACCGGGTGCGGCTCGCCCGGCTGCTGGCGCAGGCGCTGCCGGACGGCGACGACGCCCTGCGCCGGGGCGCTCTCTTCGCCCGCCCGGGCAGGGCCCTGTTGCTCGGCCAGGGCGCGCCCCGGCCGGAGCCCCGGCGGCAGCGGCAGCGGTACGTGGTCTTCGACCCGGCCGGGTCGGGGTCCCGCCTGGTGCTGCTGGCCCTGCGGCCGGACCCCGACGGCACGCAGGACCGTACGGCCGAACTGGCCGGGGCCGTCGCGTGCGCCCGCCGGGCCGGGGCCCTGAGCGCCTGGCCGCCCGGGCAGCGGCCGGGGCGCAGCGTCCTGGTCCTGCTGCCCGAGGCCCGGCTGGCGGCGGTGCGGGCGGCGGTCGCGGAGGACTTCCGCGGCCGGGCCCTGCCCGTGCCCCGGTTCCTGAACATCACCGTCGCGGGCGCGGCCCGCCGCGAGGCGTGAGACCGCACCCCCGGGTTCCGACACCGGTCCCGGCCCCGAGCCGCACCACTGATCACGAGGAGGAACCACCCATGCCCCTGCGTCCCCCGACGACAGCGAGCACGAGTCCGGGCACGAGCCCGGGTCCGGGCGCCACCGCACGCGCGAGACACCGGGCCCACCGGTCCGCCCTGGTCGCCGGCATCGGCACCCTCGGCGCCCTGGGCCTCCTGGGCGCCTTCACCATCGCCAACTCCCAAGCCGCCGAGAGCGGTTCCGCGTCCCCCGCGGCCGTGGCAGCGCTGCCCGCGTACGACCACGTGGTCGTCGTCGTGTACGAGAACAAGCAGTACGGCGAGATCATGGGCAGCGCCAACGCCCCGTACATCAACCAGCTCGCGGGCGGCGGCGCGAGCCTGACCGGAATGAAAGCGCTGACCCACCCCAGCCAGCCGAACTACTTCAACCTCTTCTCCGGCGCCACCCAGGGCATCACCGGGGACGGATGCTACACACCGCAGTCGATGACCGCGCCCAACCTCGGCCAGGAGCTGATCGCGGCCGGCAAGACCTTCACGACGTACAACGAGGACCTGCCGAGCGAGGGTTCCACGGCGTGCACCAACGGCCAGTACGCCCAGAAGCACAACCCGTGGTTCGCCTTCAAGAACGTACCGCTCAACACCGGGAAGACCTGGGCGCAGTTCCCGCAGAACAACTTCGCGGCCCTGCCGAACCTGTCCTTCGTCGTCCCCAACCAGTGCAACGACATGCACTCCTGCTCGGTCGGCACGGGCGACACCTGGACGAAGAACAACATCGACGCCTACGCGCAGTGGGCGAAGGCCAACAACAGCCTGCTGGTGCTGACCTGGGACGAGGACAACTACCTCGGCTCGAACCAGATTGCCACCGTCTTCTACGGCGCGAACGTCAAGACGGGCACCTACGCCACCGCCTTCAACCACCACCACCTGCTGCGCACCTTCGAGGACCTGTTCGGCACGGCGACACACGCCGGGAACGCCGCCAACGTCCAGCCGATCAGCGAGGTGTTCACCGCCACGAACCCCACTCCGACACCCACGCCCACTCCGACGCCGACCCCGACGCCCAGTCCCACGCCGACTCCCACCTCGACGCCGACCCCCGGTGATCTGAAGCTGGTCAACCCCGGCCCACAAGCCTGCAAGTTCAACCAGAACTGCACCATCCAGCTCACCACCACGGGAGGCAAACCCCCCGTCCGCTACACCGCCACCGGACTCCCCTGGGGCCTGACCCTCGACGCCACCACCGGCCGCATCACCGGCAAACCCTGGGCCACCGGAACCCTCCAGATCACCGCCACCGCCACCGACGCCACCCCGACCACCGCCACCACCACCTTCCCCCTCACCCTCACCTGGTTCTAAAAGGAGGCACCCGTGTACCTGTCGACCAGCCGTGCGGCGGACCTCGCCGCGGACCCTCCCGCTCCGAAGGGCCCCCTGCGAGCCGTCCCCGGCACGGTGCTCGCCCTCGGCATGGTCAGCCTGGTCACGGACGTCTCCGCCGAGATGGTCACCGCCGTCCTGCCGCTGTACCTGGTGGCCGGACTCGGGATGTCCCCGCTCGCCTTCGGCGCCCTGGACGGACTGAACCAGGGCGCCACCGCCCTGCTGCGCCTCGTGGGCGGACGGGTCTCGGACCGCACGCAGCGCCGCAAGCTCGTCGCGGGCGCCGGCTACGCGATCTCCGCCGCCTGCAAGGCGGCCCTGCTCGCGGTCACCACGCCCTGGTCGGTGGCGGCGGTGCTCGCCGCCGACCGGACCGGCAAGGGCCTGCGCACCGCCCCGCGCGACGCGCTGATCTCGCTGTCCTGCCCGCCGGGGGAGCAGGGCCGCGCCTTCGGCGTGCACCGCGCGCTGGACACGGCCGGGGCCCTGCTGGGGCCGCTGGCCGCGTTCGGCGTGCTGTGGGTGGCGGTGGACGGGTACGAGGCCGTCTTCACCGTGAGCTGCTGCCTCGCGGTGCTGGGCGTGCTGGTCCTGGCCCTGTTCGTACGGGAGAGCCCCGCGCCCGCGCCGGCTGCCGGGACGCCCCCAGCCCGGACCCTCCTGCGGATCCCGGGCCTGCGGCGGCTCTGCCTGACCGCCGCCGTGCTCGGCCTGTTCACCGTCGGGGACGCGTTCCTCTATCTCCTGCTCCAGCGGCGCCTGGAACTGCCGGCCGCCTGGTTCCCGCTGCTGCCGGTCGGCACCGCGTCCGTGTTCCTGCTCGCCGCCCTGCCCATCGGCCGGCTCGCCGACCGGCTGGGACGGCGCCGGGTCTTCCTCGGCGGACACCTGCTCCTGCTCGGCGCCTGCCTGCTGCTCCTGGCCCCGCTGCCGCCCGGGCCCGTGCTCGTGTGCGGGGTCCTCGGCCTGCTCGGCCTCTTCTACGCGGCCACCGACGGGGTGCTGATGGCCGCGGCCGGGCCGCTGCTGCCCCCGGAGCTGCGCACCACCGGGCTGGCGGTGCTCCAGACGGCGCAGGCCCTGGCTCGGTTCGCGGGCTCCCTGCTCTTCGGTGCGGCCTGGACCCTGTGGGGACCGGGTCCGGCGCTGGCCGCGACGGCCGGCGCACTGCTGCTGGCCCTCACCCTGACGGCCGCCTTCGCGGGCCGCGGCCCGGCCCCGGGGGAGGAGTCCCCCGAGGGGTGAGGGGCGGGGTCAGACCGGCGCCCCGCTCGACTGCGGCTCCTCCTTCGCGGCCCGCCGCCGCAGGGCGTCCTCGTCCGTGTCCGCGTCGTAGGAGATCAGCTTCGGCAGCAGGGCGGCCAGCAACGCCACCGAGGCCACACAGGCCAGTCCGCCGCTCCAGAAGGCCGTGCGCGTGCCCGTCCAGCCGGCCATCGCGCCCGCGCGGGCCTGGCCGAGCTGCGGGCCGACGGTGTACGAGAGCACCTCGATGCCCGCGAGGCGGCCCCGCAGCTCCTCCGGGATCGTCTGGTTCCAGATCGTGGCGCGCCCCAGCCCGCTCAGCATGTCGCCCGCGCCGGCGACCGCGAGGCACACCAGCACCAGCCAGATGTTCCCGGACCAGCCCGCGGCCGCGATGGCCAGCCCCCACACCGCCGCCCCGCAGACCACCAGCAGCCCGTGCCGGCGTACCCGCGAGGCCCAGCCGCTCGTCAGCCCCAGCACCAGCGAGCCCACCGCGCCCGCCGCGTACATCAGCCCCAGGGCCCACACCGCGTCGAGCTCGTCGGCGAGGAAGGGGAAGATGGCGTTCGGGAAGGCGAAGAGCATCGCCGCCATGTCCACGGCGTACGTCCCGAGCAGTACGGGCCGGCTCCACGCGTACCGGGCCCCCTCGGCGATCCCCCGCAGCGAGGGCCGCTCGGCGTCCCGGGCGGGCGGAGCCGGTCGCAGCCGCAGGCACAGCAGCACGGAGACGAGGAACCCGGTCACGGTGACCGCGTACGCGGACGCGTACCCGGCGTACGCGACGACCAGGCCGGCCACCGCGGGACCCGCGATGGCGCCGAACTGGTAGCGCAGCCCGTTCAGCGCGGCGGCCGCGGTCAGCTGGTCGTGCGGCACGATCCGCGCCATCAGCGAGTCCATGGCCGGCCGCTGCAGCCCGGTCAGCGCCGATACGCACGCCGCGACCACGTACAGCGGCCAGAGCATCGGGGTCGGCAGGGCCGAGTTCACCAGCAGGATCAGGGCGAGCACCCCGAGCCCGGCCTCGGTCAGCAGGATCATCCGCCGGCGGTCCACGGCGTCGGCGAGGGCCCCGCCGTAGAGGCCGAAGACCACCAGCGGGAGCAGTTCCACCAGGCCCATCGCACCGACCGCGAACGGCGAGTCCGTCATGTGCTTGATCTGCAGCGGCAGCGCGATCATGGCCATGAACGAGCCGAAGTAGGTGACCGTGCCCTGGTAGAACAGCAGCCGGAAATCGGGGCTGGACCGGAGGGGGGAGAGGTCGGGGAGTACGGAGGCGAAACGGGATCTGCTCACGAGGGGCCATCGTGAGCGGCCGACGGTCCCGGAGCAACCGATTTACGGCTGATTCGCGGCGGCCCTCCGATCCTGCACAATCGGCGGATGAGCGATGAAGACCCCTACCTCTGGCTGGAAGAGATCACCGGAGAGGCCGCCCTGTCCTGGGTGCGTGAGCGCAACGAGGAAACGGTGTCCGCACTGGCCTCGGACCCCGGGTTCAAGGTGCTGGAGTCGGAGGTCCGCGAGGCCCTCGACGACGACGGCAGGATCCCGTACACGACCCGGCGGGGACGCCACCTCTACAACTTCCGGCAGGACGCCGACCACGTACGCGGTCTGTGGCGGCGCACCTCCCTGGAGGAGTACCGCAAGGAGCGGCCCGACTGGGAGCCGGTCCTGGACCTGGACGCGCTCGCCGAGGCCGAGGGGGAGAAGTGGGCCTGGGCGGGCAGCGCCGTCCTGGGCCCCGATCACCGCCACGCCCTGGTCATGCTGTCCAGGGACGGCGCGGACGCCTGTGTGGTGCGCGAGTTCGACCTGGAGGAGCTGGAGTTCGTCGAGGGCGGCTTCGAGGTCGCTGAGGCCAGGACCCAGATCGGCTGGATCGACCGCGACCGGGTCTGGATCGGCACGGACTTCGGACCCGGTTCGATGTCCGTGTCCGGCTACCCCCTCCAGGTGCGCCGGTGGCGGCGCGGCACGCCCCTCGCGGAGGCGGAACTGGTCTACGAGGGCCGGCCGGCGGACATGACCGTCACCGGATCGCACGATGACACGCCCGGTTTCGAACGGGACTTCGTGCACCGGCAGATCGACTTCTGGAACGGCGAGCTGTTCCTCCTCCCCGCCGAGGGAACCGAGGGAACCCCGGATCCGGCCGGTCCCGAGAAGATCGAGGTCCCGGACGATGCCGGTGCCTCCGTCCACCGCGAATGGCTGCTCGTCGCACCGAAGTCGCCGTGGCTCGGCCACGTCGCGGGCAGCCTGCTCGCCTTCGACTTCGAGGCCTTCCGGGCGGGGGAGCGCGAGGCGGCGGTGCTCTTCACCCCGGACGAGCACACCGCCCTCGCGGGCTGGAGCTGGACCCGCCACCACCTGATCCTCACCACCAGCGCCGACGTCTCCTCCCGCCTGGAGATCCTCACCCCCGGGACGGGACCCGACGGCTGGAGCCGCACGCCCCTGTCCGGCGTACCGCCGCTGTCCACGGCCTCCGTCACCGGCACCGACCCGGACGTGAGCGACGAGTTCTTCCTGAACGTCTCGGGCCACCTCCAGCCGTCCACGCTCTACCGGGGCACGGCCCCGGCGGGCGCCGACGAGACGGTCAAGCAGGGCCCGGCCCTCTTCGACACCGCCGGCCTCACGGTGCGCCAGTACTTCGCCCCCTCCGCGGACGGCACGAGGGTCCCGTACTTCGTCGTCGGCCCCGAGGACCGCACCGGCCCCGGCCCCACCCTGCTCTACGGCTACGGCGGCTTCGAGATCTCCATGGTCCCGGGCTACAGCGCCGTCACGGGCCGTGCCTGGCTCGCGCGCGGCGGCACCTACGTGGTGGCCGGCATCCGGGGCGGTCACGAGTACGGGCCGGACTGGCACAAGGCCGCGCTCGGGGCGAACCGGGTCCGGGCTTACGAGGACTTCGCGGCCGTGGCCCGGGACCTCATCGCCCGGGACGTCACCACCCCCGCCCAGCTCGGCATCGAAGGCGGCAGCAACGGCGGACTGCTGATGGGCGCGATGCTCACCCGCGACCCCGAACTGTTCGGCGCGGTCGTCGCCCACGTACCGCTGCTGGACATGCTCCGCTTCCACAAGCTGCTCGCCGGAGCGAGCTGGATCGCCGAGTACGGGGACCCCGACAGCCCCGCCGACCGGCCCCACCTGGAGCGGATCTCCCCGTACCACCAGGTCCGGACCGACGGCCCCCCGTACCCCCCGCTGCTCCTGCTGACCTCGACCCGCGACGACCGGGTCCACCCCGGGCACGCCCGAAAGATGGCCGCCCGGCTGCGCGAGTCGGGGCACCCCGTCCTCTTCCACGAACACCTCGGCGGCGGCCACGCGGGCGCCACCGACCACGGCCAGACCGCCTTCAACGAGGCGCTTGTCCACACCTTCCTGTGGGAGCGGCTGACCCCGCAGCGGTGACTGCTCGGCGGGATCAGATCGGGCAGCTGATTTCGGCCGCGACGCGCTCGCCGGAGGAAACCGCCGCGTTGAGGGTGGAGTTCTCCACGTCGGCGCCGGTGCGCGCAGCGCAGTCCCCCCAGCCCCGCGCCGACGACCACGACGCGCGGCGCGGCGGGGGAGAGCAGGGCGGCGGCGAGGGCCGCGGCGCCCGCGGCGCCGAGTGTCCGGTGGCGGCCGGGCGTACGGGGGCCCGGGTCGGGCTGCTTCCCGGCGCGGCGGGTGCGTTCGCGGAGGGTGTCCTCGGCGCGTTCGCCGGGATAGGGGGCGGCGGGTCGGGGGTCAGGCTCCGCGCAGTGCCTCGACCCGGTTCTCGATCGCGGTGATCAGCGCCTCGACCCTGGCCTCGAAGATCTGCTCGTCCGTGACCTCGGCCAGCTGGGGGCCGAGCCGGGTGATGTGGGGGAAGCCAGCGGGGTCGACCAAGCGGTACTCGCGGTTCCAGGAGGACTCGTCGGCGGCCCGGACCTCCGGGGCGAACAGCAGGTAGGCGGCGCGCTGGCCGACGTAGGCCAGGAGGGAGTCGCCGACCATCCGGTAGTGGACGGCCGCCTCGGCCCCCTCGAGGCCGGCCTCCGTGACCGCGCCGAGGATCAGCTCCACGACGCGGAACTCGTTGGGCCTGCGGGTGGTCCGGCTGGCCATGGTCGAGCCGACCACCGGGTACCTGAGCGCCACTTCGAGGGAGCCGTCGGCGAGTGCCCGCAGCCGGTCCTTCCAGTCGAGCCCCGCGGGGATGCGGTCGAGCACCTCGCCGAGCGTGCGGTCGGCGACGGAGAGCAGCAGCTCGTCCTTGTCGCGGAAGTGCCGGTAGATCGCGGTCGGGTCGGCGCCGAGCTCCTCGCCGAGGCGCCGCACGGTGAAGGCGTCCTCGCTGCCGCGAGCCGCGATGCGCAGGCTCGCTTCGATGATCGCGTCGGGTGTGAGCTGGCTGCCGGCGCGCTTGGACCGGGCGGGTGTGTCGGATGACTTCGGCATGGTGAGGCCAGTGTAACGATGTGGAACAGAGCGAGCGCAACACCGTTGACAACAATGTTGCGCTCCCGTTCACTCCTCCTCAACGAACCAGCCGTGCGGGCCTCGCCCGCCGAGCCGAACGAGCCGAAGGATGCGTCGATGGGCAACACCAGGCAGCCGGTCAGGCCGCGTGCCGACATCGTCTTCGTAGGGGGCCGGGTCTTCACCGGAACCTCACCCACCCCGATCGAAGCCGCCGTCGCCGTCGCGGGCGACCGGATCCTCGCCGTGGCCGACGTCGCCACCGTGCGCTCGCTCGCGGACGCCGACACCGAGGTCGTCGACCTCGCGGGAGGACTGCTCGTCCCCGGCTTCCAGGACGCCCACGTGCACCCCGCGGTGGCCGGAGTCCAGATGCTCGGCTGCGACCTGAGCGAGGAACGCACCGTCGAGGGCTACCTCGGGGTGGTCGCCGCCTTCGCCGCCGCCCACCCCGACGCGGTCTGGATCCGCGGCGGCGGCTGGTCGATGGACGTCTTCCCCGGCGGCACGCCGACCCGCGCCCTGCTCGACGCGGTGGTCCCGGACCGGCCCGTCCTGCTCACCAACCGCGACGGCCACGGCGCCTGGGTCAACACCAGGGCGCTGGAGGTCGCGGGCCTCGACCGCACCACCCCCGACCCGGCCGACGGGCGGATCGAGCGGGAGGAGGACGGCAGCCCGGCCGGCACCCTCCAGGAGGGCGCCGTGGAGCTGGTGGCCCACCACGTGCCCATCGCCACCCCGGACGAGGCGCTCGCCGGCCTCCTCGCGGCGCAGCAACACCTCTTCTCCCTCGGCGTCACCAGCTGGCAGGACGCCATGATCGGCTCCTTCCCCGGCAACCCCGACAACTACGGCGTCTACCTGCGCGCCGCCCGCGAGGGCTCCCTGCGCGCCCGTGTCGTCGGCGCCCTGTGGTGGGACCGCGAACGCGGCCTCGAGCAGATACCCGACATCGAGGAGCGCCGCCGTACCGGACAGGTCGGCCGCTTCAACGCCACCAGCGTGAAGATGATGCAGGACGGCATCGCGGAGAACTTCACCGCCGGCATGCTGGAGCCCTACCTCGACGGCTGCGGCTGCGCCACCAACAACTCCGGGCTCAGCTTCATCGATCCGAAGGTGCTCACCGAGGCCGTGGCCCGGCTCGACCGCTCCGGATTCCAGATCCACTTCCACGCGCTCGGCGACCGGGCCGTCCGCGAGGTGCTCGACGCCCTCGCCGAGGCGCGCGAGGCCAACGGCGCCAACGACAACCGCCACCATCTCGCGCACCTCCAGCTCGTCCACCCGGACGACATCGCCCGCTTCGCGAGCCTGGACGCGGCCGCCAACATCCAGGCCCTGTGGGCCGCGCACGAACCGCAGATGGACGAGCTCACGATCCCCTTCCTCGGACCGGAACGGGCCCGCCTCCAGTACCCGTTCGGCGACCTCCAGCGCGCCGGAGCCCGCCTGGTCGCCGGCAGCGACTGGTCGGTCAGCAGCCCCAACCCGCTGTGGGGCATCCACGTCGCCGTCAACCGCTCCGTACCCGACGAGGCCCCCAACGCGACCGGGACCTTCGAACCGGCTCCGCCCTTCTTCCCCGAGCAGGCGCTCACCCTCTCCCAGGCGCTCACCGCCTACACCGCCGGCAGCGCGTGGGTGAACCACCTCGACGAGGTCACCGGCACCGTCGAGGAGGGCAAGTACGCGGACCTCGTCGTCCTCGACCGCGACCCCTTCGCGCATCCCCCGCTGGAGATCGCCGACACCCGCGTGCTGCGCACGTACATCGACGGCGAACTGGTCTTCGCCGCGACCGACTGAGCCGTCACCGACTGAGCCGTCACGGACCGAGCCGTCACGGACCGAGTCCTCACGGACCGAGTTGCCACGGACCGAGCCGTCACCGACCGACTGGTCACCGCACGCAGCCCACCGGCCGGGCCGCCACCGGCCGAGCGTCACCCACCCCACCGAGCTCATCCCTCAGGGAGCCAGACGATGTCATCCACCCGATCGGGATCCCCGCTGTACCGCGACCGCCGCGCCCACACCCAGACCCGCACCCAGACCCACACCCGCGGCCGCCTCCGCCACGCCGCGGCCGCGGCCCTCGTCTCGGCCGCCCTGCTCGTCACGAGCGCCTGCGGCGGCGCCGCCGCCGACAAGGACGCGGACCGCGCCGCCGCGTTCCAGATCACGGACAAGACGCCCGCCGCCACCGGGAACGTGGACTCCTTCACCTGGTCCGTCTACGCGGAGCCGACCACCATCGACTACGCGTACTCCTTCGACTTCCCACCGAACCAGATCCTCTCCAACGTCTGCGAGAGCCTGCTCCGCTGGAACCCGGACCTGACGACCTCCCCGGGCCTCGCGGCCTCGTACACCAACCCCACGCCCACCACGTGGGTCTACCAGATCCGCCCCGGCGTGCACTTCCACGACGGGACGGCGCTCACCGCGGACGACGTCGTCGCCTCCCTGAGCCGCAACCTCGACCCGAAGACCGCCAGCGTCTGGGCGAACCAGTACAAGAACGTCAAGTCCATAGACAAGACCGGCCCGATGGAAGTCACCGTCACCCTGGCCAAGCCGGACTCCACCTTCAACAAGTACCTGGCCGCCGGCCCCGGCACCGTGGAATCCGCCGCCACCCTGGCCAAGTCCGGCAAGGACTACGGCAATCCGCAGACCGGCGTGAACTGCACCGGTCCCTTCTCCTTCGGATCCTGGACCTCCGGCCAGTCCCTCACCCTCAAGCGGTTCGACGGGTACTGGAACCAGGAACTGAAGGCCAAGTCCGGCGAGGTGAAGTTCGTCTTCCTCGCCGACGCCACCACCCGGGTCAACGCCTTCCAGAGCGGTGAGGTCGACGGCGGCTGGATGGTCCCGCCGAACGCCTACGCCCAACTGGGCTCCACGCAGGCCGGAAAGCTCTACTTCGGCCGCAACACCACCGTCGCCGACGAGGTCGTCGCCAACCTCAAGGGCCCCCTCGGCAACCCCAAGGTCCGCCAGGCCCTCCTCATGGCCACCGACCGCAAGGGCATCGTCAAGGCCGGCGCCGGCGGGGTCGGCGAGGTCTCCGACTCGCTCGTCACCGACAACCTGTGGGCCGACGCGCCTCCCGCGACCCGAGAAGCGCTCCTGAAGGACCTGCCGAAGTACCCGTACGACCCGGCCAAGGCGAAGGCGCTCGCCGCCGAGGCCGGAGTGAACGGCCAGGAGATCGTGATCGCGACCAGCCCGCTGGACTCGCAGACCACGATCATCACCCAGGCCGTCGCCCAAGCCGCCACCGCCATCGGGCTGAAGCCGCGGATCGACTCGCTCTCCGCGGAGAAGTACACGACGCTCTTCACCGACCCCGCGGCCCGCGAGGGCATCGACCTCTTCCTCACCTTCTGGTACACGTCCATCACCGACCCGCTGGACATGTTCGCCTCCCTGGAGACCGGAGCCTTCAGCAACTACGGCAACTGGTCCGACCCGGCCTTCGACGCCGCCGTCCAGAAGGCCGTCGGGGCGTACGACCCCGCGGCGCACGCGACCGCCAACGCCGAGGCGCAGAAGATCGCCTCGCGCGAACTGCCCTGGCTGCCCCTCTACACGCTGCCCGTCAGCGTCTTCATGGGCAAGAAGATCACCGGCGTCCAGCCCTCCATCGCCTACCTCTACTACCCGTGGGCGGCCGAGATCGGAGCCAAGGGATGACGGCCGCGGCGACGGCCGCGACGGCCCGCGCCGTACGGGTGCTGCGCAAGCTCGCCGGCATGGCGGCGACCCTGCTCGTCACTTCCTTCCTCGTCTTCTCCTCCCTCTTCCTGGCCCCCGGCGACCCGGCGAGCTTCCTCATCAAGGGACGCAGCCCCAGCCCGGAGGACCTCGCCGCGCTGCGCGGCCAGTACGGCTTCGACGAACCCTTCCTGGTCCGGTACTGGAACTGGCTCGAAGGGGTGCTGCACGGCGACTTCGGCCGCTCCTACCTCTTCCACCAGGACGTCTCCTCCGTGATCTGGTCGCGCCTGCCCTCCTCCATGCTGCTGATCGCCGTATCCGGCCTGATGATCGCCGTGTTCGGCATCGGTTCCGGCATCGTCGGCGCCCTGCGCCGGGGTTCGCGCACCGACCGCTCGCTGATGCTGCTCGTCACGGTGGGCGCGGCGGCGCCCGCCTTCGTCGCCGCGCTGCTGCTCAGGTCGGTCTTCGGGGTGCAGCTGGGCTGGTTCCCCACCATCGGCAACGGCGAGGGACTCATGGACCGGCTGCACCACGTGATCCTTCCGGCGGCCGCCCTGTCCGTGACCTTCACGGCCCTGGTGACCCGGGTGACCCGCTCGGCCATGCTCGACGAACTGTCCCGGGACCACGTGGAGGTGGCGCTGAGCCGCGGAGCGCCACGGCGCACCGTCATCCGGCGGCACGTCCTGCGCAACGCGCTCGGACCGATCGTCACCGTCTCCGCCCTCCTGGTCTCCGGCATGCTCGTCAGCACCGCGATCGTGGAGACCGCCTTCGGAATGTCCGGCGTGGGCTCCCTGCTGGTGCAGTCCGTCGACCAGCTCGACTTCCAGGTCGTCCAGGCCATCGTGCTGCTGGTGGTCGCCGCCTTCGTCGTCGTCAACGCCCTCGTGGACTTGGTCCAGCCACTGATCGATCCGCGCACGGCCGCGGCCGGGAGCGCCCGATGAGCCACCCGACGAGCACCCTTCCCGAAACGGGCGCCACGCCCCTCGCCCCCCGTACCCGCCGCGACCCGCTCGCCCGGCTGCGCCGCCTCGGCGGCGGCCGGCTCCAGCGGACCTGCCTCGCGCTCCTCGTCCTGTTCGTGCTCATCGCACTGCTCGGACCCTGGATCGCCCCGTACGACCCCACCTTCGGACAACTCGGCGACACCCTCCTGGGGCCCGGCGCCCAGCACTGGCTGGGCACCGACCAGGGCGGCCACGACACCCTCTCGGCGCTGCTCGTCGGCACCCGGACCAGCTTGGCCGGACCGCTCGCGGTCGTCCTGTTCTCCACCGTCCTCGGCGTCGCCGTCGGCCTGTTCACCGCCTGGCGCGGAGGCTGGATCGACACCGCCGTCGGCCGGGTCCTCGACGTCCTGTTCGCCTTCCCCGCGCTGCTCCTCGCGATCCTCGCGGTGGCCCTGTTCGGCAAGGGGATGACGGCTCCGGTGATCGCCATGGCCATCGCCTACATGCCGTACACCGCACGCCTCGTACGAGGCCTGGCCGTCCGGGAGAAGTCCCGGCCCTACGTCGCCGCCTACCAGGTGCAGGGCCACTCGCCCCTGTACGTCACCGTCCGCAGGCTGCTGCCCAACATCTCCCCGACGCTGCTCGCCCAGTCGACGGTGAACTTCGGCTACGCCCTGCTCGACCTCGCGGCCCTCTCCTTCCTCGGGCTCGGCGTACAGCCGCCGACCCCCGACTGGGGAGCCATGATCAACCAGGGGCAGGCTGCCGTCCTGCAAGGGCAGCCGCTCTCCGCGATCGCGCCGGCCGTGGCGGTCGTCCTGGTCGTGGTCGCCTTCAACGTCGTCGGGGAAGACCTCGGCGACCGGCTCGCGGGGAGGGACTCCCGATGACACTGCTCGCCTACGAAGCCCTGCGCGTCGCCCTCCCCGCGATGGCCCGCCCCCTCCTCGACGGCGTCAGCCTCACCGTCGCGGCCGGCGAGGTCGTCGCCCTGGTCGGTGAATCCGGCTCCGGCAAGTCCGTCACCGCCCGAGCCGCCCTCGGCCTGTTCCCGCAGGGCGCCGAGATCGGCGGCCGGGTCCGGGTGGAGGGGACCGACCTGGTCGGCGCCACCCCCGCGAGCCTGCGCGAGGTGCGCACGAACAAGGCCGCGATGATCTACCAGGACCCCCGGGCCGCCATCAACCCGGTGCGCCGCGTCGGGGACTTCCTCACCGAACCGCTGCGCCTCGTACACGGCTGGTCCAGGGCCCGGGCGAACGTCAGGGCCGCCGAACTGCTCGACGCGGTCGGCCTGCCCGACCCGGTCCGCCACCTGAACCAGTTCCCGCACGAGCTCTCCGGAGGCATGCTCCAGCGGGTCGTGATCGCCGCGGCCCTCACCGCCGAGCCGAAGCTCCTGCTCTGCGACGAGCCGACCACCGCGCTCGACGTCAGTACCCAGGCCGAGATCCTGGCCGTCCTCGGCCGGCTCCAGCGTGAACGCGGCCTCGGACTGCTCCTCATCACCCACGACATCGAGCTCGCCGCCTCCGTCAGCGACCGGATCTACGTCATGTACGCGGGCCGGATCGTCGAAACCGCGCCCGTGGCGGAGCTCTTCTCCTCCCCACGGCACCCGTACACCGCGGGCCTGCTCGGCTCCTCCCCACCCCTCGAAGGCCCCCCGGGCCGCCTCACCCCCATCCCCGGGGCCCCGATGGGCCTGCTGGAGTCGGCGCCCGGCTGCGCCTTCGCGCCCCGCTGCCGGTTCGCCGAACCGGGCCGCTGCGACCAGTCCCCGCCGCGGCTCCTGCGGCACGGTCCGGCCGAGGTCGCCTGTCACCGCGCCGCCGAACTCGTGCCCGAGCTCGCGCTCAAGGAGGCCCGATGAACACCGAGTCCGACCAGGACACCAAGTCCGGCGGGAACACCGCCCCGGAGCTCCTCCGGGTGACCGGACTGCGCAAGACCTACCGGACCGGGGGCACGGAGGTCGTCGCCGTCGACGACCTGTCGTTCTCCGTACGGGCCGGCGGAGCGCTCGGCATCGTGGGGGAATCCGGTTCGGGCAAGACCACCACCGCCCGGATGCTGATCGGCCTGGAACGCCCCGACGCGGGCGAGATCCTGGTGCAGGGCCGGCCGCTGGCGGCCTCCGTACGGGGGAGGCCGGCCCGGCTGGCCCGCGCCAAGGCGGTCCAGATCGTCTTCCAGGATCCCTACCTCTCCCTCGACGCGCGCCTGAGCATCGGCGAGACGGTCGACGGAGTCCTCAGACTGCACGGAACGTCCGACCGGACGGCCCGGACCGCACGGGTACGGGAACTGCTGGCCCAGGTCGGCCTGGGCGACCGCGAGGCCGCCGCCCTGCCCCGCCGGCTCTCCGGCGGGCAGCGCCAGCGCGCCGCGATCGCCAGGGCGCTGGCGGTGCGACCCGCCGTCCTGGTGCTCGACGAGGCGGTGTCCGCCCTGGACGTGTCCGTCCAGGCGCAGGTGCTCAACCTGCTGTCCGACATCCGGCGCGACACCGGGATCGGCCTGGTGTTCGTCAGTCACGACCTGGCCGTCGTCCGCTACGTCTGCGACGAGGCGCTCGTCATGTACCGCGGCCGCACGATGGAGCACCGACCGGTCGACGAGCTCCTCACCGACCCCCATCACCCCTACACCCGGCTGCTGCTGGCCTCCGTACCCCGTCCGGGCTGGGACCCCGACTCGATCAGCCGACGCCGGCGCGAGCTCACCCTGTGAGAGCGCCGACAGTGCCGACAGTGCCGACAGTGCCGACGGCGGCCACGAAGGGGGCATGACGACGGGGCGGGTCCGTACGGACCCGCCCCGTCGTGGGAGGCGGACGGAGTCGTGAGAGATGGACGGACCGGCGTCCCCGGCGTTCGGGCGATCATGGCCGGATCCGCCCTGGCGTCCCCGGAACGCATGGCGGAAGATCCCTCAGCGGGCACTGCCCGTGGCTTACGATCGCCGCGGACGATCCCGTTCCGTGATCGCCGCTCGACCCGCACTCGTGGAGGTCAACCGTGTTCCGGACGGCCAGAGGAAACCGCAAGCACCCCGCAGGCCCCCGAATCCGCGTGGTCGCCGCGGCCGCGGCGGCGGGTGCGTTCCTCGTCGCGGGATGCTCCTCGGGCGACGACGGCCCGAGCGAGGCGGCCGGCGGGGTGCCCGTCGTGGAGAAGGGCAAGCTGACGACCTGCACCCACCTGCCCTATCCGCCGTTCCAGTTCGAGAAGGACGGCAAGGTCGTCGGTTTCGACGTGGCCCTGGTCGACCTGGTGGCGACCCGGCTCAAGGTGGAGCAGAAGATCCTCGACACGCCCTTCGAGAACTTCAAGACCGGTGCCTTCCTGAACTCCGGCGAGTGCGACCTCGCGGCCGCCGGCATGACGATCACCGACGAGCGCAAGAAGAACGTCGACTTCTCCGTCCCCTACTTCGACGCCACGCAGGCGCTGCTCGCCACCAAGAAGAGCGGCGTCACCTCGCTCGCCGACCTCAAGTCGAAGAAGAAGAAGCTGGGCGCCCAGGCCGAGACCACCGGCGAGAGCTACGCCAAGGCCCAGGGCTTCGACCCGGTCGCCTTCGAGAGCTCGGACGCGGTCATCAACGGGCTGCGCACCGGCCAGGTGGACGCGGTGGTCATCGACTACCCCGTGGTCCAGGGCTGGCTCAAGGACCCCAAGAACGCGGCCGAGTTCACCCTCGGACAGAACATCGAGACGGGCGAGCAGTACGGCTTCTCGGTGAAGAAGGGCAACACCGCCCTGGTGGCCGCGATCGACAAGGCGATCACCGACGCCAAGGCCGACGGCACCTACAAGAAGCTCTACGAGCAGTGGATCGGCCCGCTGCCCCAGACCACCCCGTGACCTCCCGGCTGACCCGGCGCCAGCGCCGCCGGGTCTCGCAGGGACTGCAGTACGCGCTCTTCGTCGCGGTCCTGGTGCTGATCGCCGTCTCCGCGGACTGGGGCAGGCTGCAGAACCAGTTCGCCCAGAAGGACCTGGCGCTGCGGCTCTTCCCGGAGATCATCACCACGGCCCTGCGCAACACGGTGATCTACACGACGTCCGGGTTCCTCCTGGGCCTGGTCCTCGGCCTGGTCATCGCCATGATGAGACTGTCCTCCGTGGCCCCCTACCGGTGGGTCGCGAGCGTCTACATCGAGCTGTTCCGGGGGCTGCCGGCCCTGCTGATCTTCATCTTCGTGGGCGTGGCGGTGCCCCTGGCGTTCCCCGGTACGGAGATCCCCGGCGGAACGTACGGCAAGGTCGCGATCGGTCTGGGACTCGTGGCCGCCGCCTACATGGCGGAAACGATTCGGGCCGGCATCCAGGCCGTACCCAAGGGGCAGATGGAGGCGGCCCGTTCGCTGGGCTTCTCCCACGCGCGCGCCATGGTCTCGATCGTCATCCCGCAGGCCTTCCGCATCGTCATCCCGCCCCTCACCAACGAACTCGTCCTGCTGTTCAAGGACTCCTCGCTCGTCCTGTTCCTCGGTGTGACGCTCTCGGAGCGCGAACTGACGAAATTCGGGCGGGATCTCGCCAGCCAGACCGCCAACTCCACCCCGATCCTGGTCGCGGGCCTGTGCTACCTCCTGGTGACCGTGCCACTGAGCTTCGTGGTGCGCCGCCTGGAGGCCCGCGCGGACAAGGCCGTGTGAGGTAGACATGCCACAGGAGGCTCCAGCGGTGGACAGCACGGCCACGGACGGCCCGGAGATCGAGATCCGGGGACTGCACAAGTCCTTCGGAGCCCACCACGTCCTGCGCGGCATCGACCTCGACATCGCCCGCGGCGAGGTGGTGTGCGTGATCGGGCCATCCGGCTCGGGGAAATCGACACTGCTGCGCTGCGTGAACCTGCTCGAAGAGCCCAGCGAGGGCCGGGTCTTCGTCGGCGGCACCGAAGTCACCGACCCGGACGTCGACATCGACGCCGTACGCCGCCGCATCGGGATGGTCTTCCAGCAGTTCAACCTCTTCCCGCACCTGAGCGTGCGCGACAACCTCGCCCTGCCCCAGCGCCGCGTCCTGGGCCGGGGCAGGGCCGAGGCCGAGGCCTTGGCCGAGAAGAACCTCGCCCGTGTCGGCCTCTCCGACAAGTCCGGCGCGTACCCCGCCCAGCTGTCCGGCGGCCAGCAGCAGCGGGTGGCGATCGCCCGAGCCCTGTCGATGGGGCCGGAGGTGATGCTCTTCGACGAGCCGACCTCGGCACTGGACCCCGAACTCGTCGGCGAGGTACTGGCGGTGATGCGGGTCCTGGCGGACGAGGGCATGACGATGATGGTCGTCACCCACGAGATGAGCTTCGCCCGCGAGGTCGCGGACCGGGTCGTCTTCATGGACGGCGGAGTCGTCGTCGAGCACGGGCCGGCCGCCCAGGTGGTGGGGGATCCCCGCGAGGAGCGGACCAGGGAGTTCCTCAACCGGATCCTGGACCCGGCGGCGACCGGAGCACCCGGTGTACCCGAGGCGCCCGGAGCCCCTGGGGCGCCCGGAGCCCCCGGGGCCGGCGGCGAAGGCGGGCAACAGGGCGGCGGCGCCTGACCACTCCGAGCACCTGACCACGTCGGGCATCCGCCGGGGCCCACCTGCGCCACCGTCTTGATCATGGGGCAGGATGGCACCCCGTTCCGTACGCGCACGCGTGCGCGAACGCGGCCCCACGCACGACGAACTGACAGGTGACAAGGTGATCAGGCCCACACCCACACCCCTCATCCGGCGGCCCGCAGGCACAGCCGCCGCCGCCCCGGTCCGGCGAGTGACGGAGGGCGTCCGTTGACCCGGGACCTCGTCCTGCACGACTGGCTTATCGCGGGCATAGCCCTGGCCGCGGGCGGACTCGCCGGACTGCTCCTGCGCGCCCTCGTGCGGTGGCTGGCCAAGCACGCGCTCAGGACCCGCTGGAGCGGCGACGACATCATCGTCGACGCGCTGCGCACCCTCGCACCCGCGGCGGCCGTCATCGCCGGCGCTGCCGTGGCCGCCTCGACGCTGCCCCTGGGCCCGCGGGTCTCCGGGTGGGTGAACCAGTCGCTGACCGCACTGCTGATCCTCGTGGCCACCGTCGGTGCGGCCCGCGTCGTGGCCGGACTCGTCCAGTCCGTGGCCCAGGCGCGGACGGGAGTGGCCGGATCGGCCACCATATTCGTCAACATCACGCGCGTCCTGGTGCTCGCGATGGGTCTGCTCGTCGCCCTCGAAACCGTGGGCGTGTCCATCGCGCCCCTGCTCACCGCACTCGGCGTGGGTGGCCTCGCCGTCGCCCTGGCGCTGCAGGACACCCTCGCCAACCTCTTCGCGGGCGTCCACATCCTCGCCTCGAAGACGGTGCAGCCCGGTGACTACATCCGTCTGACGAGCGGCGAGGAGGGATACGTCGTCGACATCAACTGGCGCAACACCGTGGTCCGCAACCTGTCGAACAACCTGGTGATCATTCCCAACGGGCGGCTCGCGCGCACCAACATGACCAACTTCACCCAGCCCGAGCAGCAGTTGTCGATCATGGTCCAGGTGGGAGTGGGCTACGAGAGCGACCTGGAGCACGTGGAGCGGGTGACCCTCGAGGTGGTCGACGGGGTGATGGCGGACATCAACGGCGCCGTTCCCGACCACGAAGGAGCCGTGCGCTTCCACACCTTCGCGGACTCCCGGATCAACTTCACGGTGATCCTCGGCGTCGGCGAGTTCAGCGACCAGTACCGGATCAAGCACGAGTTCATCAAGCGGCTGCACAGCCGGTTCCGGGCGGAGGGCATCTCGATCCCCGCCCCCACGCGGACGGTCGCGCTCCACCAGCAGGACCTGCGGTCCGAGCCGCTCGCAGGGGTCCCTCCGCTCTCCCCCGTGCCACCGGTCCCGCATCAGCGCGAGGCGCCCGTCACGGCCCTGGCGGAGGGCGTGCGGTAGCGGGGGACACCGGCGCCGGGGGGCGGGGAGGCGGGTCATAAGCTGACGCCCCGGGGCCCGCGCCCCGTCGTCGCCCGCACAGCGCCGCCCATCGAAAGGACCTGTCATGAGTGAGAAGGCCCGCAAGCTCTTCGACGCGCTCGACCTGAACAGCGACGGGGTGCTGACCAGGGTCGAGGTGATCACGGCCCTGCGCAGCAAGGGCCCCACCCTCGCGGCCCAGGGCGATCTGCCCTTCTGGGCCGTGGGCGACGTCGACACCTCCTCGGCCCTCTTCGACCGGGCGAACGCGGACGGCGACGACGTGCTGACCTTCGAGGAGTTCGAGCGCGAGGTCGACCGCCGCTTCGGCTGGTAGCCGCGAGCGGGCCCCGGACCAGGGACGGTCCGGGGCCCGCTCGGGCCTGCTCAGGGCCTGCTCAGTGCCGGTTCAGGCGCGGATCCCGTCGCAGGCGATCCGCAGGTGCCGGGGCCCGCGCAGCACCGCGTTCTGCCGGTAGGGCGGCGGATCCTCCAGCAGCCGGGGGTTCTCCAGCCGCCGGGCCAGCTCGGTCAGCGCCAGCTGGGCCTCCAGCCGTGCCAGCGGGGCGCCGAAGCAGCTGTGGATGCCGCTGCCCAGCCCCAGGTGCTGGATGTCCTTGCGGTACGGGTCGAAGCGGTCCGGGTTCTCGAAGCGGTTCGGGTCCCGGTTGCCGGAGGCCAGGATCAGCCACATCGAGGAGCCCTTCGGAATGGTGATCCCGCCGACCTCGATGTCCACCAACGGCGTTCGCTGCGGCAGCAGTTGAACCGGCGGCTCGAACCGCAGCAGTTCCTCCACCAGCGGCACGGCGAGGCCGGGCTCCTGTCGCAGGTTCGCCAGCACGTCGGGGTTGCGCAGCAGGGTCAGCATCCCGTTGGTGATCAGGTTGACCGTGGTCTCGTGGCCGGCGATCAGCAGCAGGGCCGCCGTGCTGAGCAGCTCCATCGTGGACATGGACTCGTCCGGGCCGTGTCCCACGGCCAGTTGGGAGAGCATGTCCTCGCCGGGGTCCTTCCGGCGCTGCTCGATCAGCCCGGCCAGGTACATGCCCAGTTCCATGCGGGAGTCGTGGGTCTTGCGCTGCCGCTCGGCCGGATCCGCGTCCGGATCGGGGTCCAGGCTGGCGGCGAGGGTGTCGGCCCAGACGTGGAACTTGGGCTCGTCCTCGCGCGGTACGCCGAGCAGCTGGCAGATCATCGTCACCGGGAACGGGTACGCGAACTGGTCGACCAGGTCGATGTCCTCCGTGTTCCCGAGGTTGTCGATGAGACCGCTGACGATGTCCTTCAGCCCGCCCCGCATCCCGTCCACGCGGTGCGGGGAGTGCGGCGGCCCGAAGGGCCGGTTGGTCATCCGGCGCAGCCGGTCGTGCTCCGGCGGGTCCAGCTTCAGGAAGCTCGGCGGCAGCGCCGTCTCCTCCGCCTCCCCGCCCTCGGCCAGCGGGTCCCCGGCCGTGGCGGCCAGGTTGCGGGCGTCGGAGCTGAGCCGCGGATCGTGCAGCAGGCTCTGGATGTCGTAGTAGGTGCTGATGACGTAGGGGCCGGTCCCGTCGTGGAAGACGGGGGTCTTGCGCAGCTCCTCGTACAGCGGGTACGGGTTCGCGCGGCTGGAATAGTCCAGGATCTGGCTCAGGATGCCGTGGGCCATGAGGGTCCTCCGGGAACGTGCGGGTCAGTGCCCGGCGGGGGTGAAGGTGGCGATCCGGCGGTCGGCCGGCGAGTACCCGCTGAGGGTGATGGTCGGGCCGTGCGTGGGCACGGAGGGGTCGGGGAAGTCGGCCGGGATCGGCCGCTGCCCGTCGGGGCGGCGGTCCACCGTGGTGAACGGGGGCGGGAACGGCGCCGTGCACTCGATCTGCTTCTCGTAGAACTGCAGCCAGCGCCCGTTGTCGAAGGTGACGGCCCCGATGATCCGGCCCTGGTAGCCGTAGACCCCGGTGAACCGGCGCTCGGCCCGGGATCCCTGGGTGATCATGATCTCGGTGCCCATGGAGGGAACGCCGACGGACTTGATGTTCACCCCGAACTGGGAGGACCAGAAGGCCGGCACCCACAGGTGCGGCCGACGGTCCGTGCTCTCGCTCATCATGTTGTGGGCGGCTGTCTCGGCCTGCGCCACGGCGTTGCCCCAGTGCTCCAGGGAGAGGAACTGGTAGCCGAACAGCGCGTGCGGGGAGCGGGCCACGTCGCCCGCCACGTAGATGTCGTCGGTGACGATCCCGCGCAGGTCGAAGGCCCGGCAGCCCGCGTCGCAGGCGATGCCGCGCGGACCCGCGCCGAGCCCGGAGCCCATCAGCCACTCGGTGTTGCGCTGGGCGCCGAGCCCGACGACCACCACGTCGCATTCCAGCGTGGTGCCGTCGGAGAGGTGCGCGGCGCGGACCCGTCCGGTGGAGTCGCCCTCCAGGGCGGTCACCGAGATCCCGGTCCGCAGGTCCACGCCGTTCTCCCGTTGGAGTTCGGCGGCCACGGCCCCGATCACCCCGCCCAGGGCGCCGACCAGGGGACCGTTGCCGCGTTCGGCGACGGTGACCTCCAGTCCGCGTTCGCGGCACGCCGAGGCGATCTCGGAGCCGGTGAACCCGGCGCCGATGACCAGCACCCGGCGCGGTCCCGCGGCCAGGGCCCGGGCCAGGCCCGCCCCGTCCTCGCGGGTGCGCAGGGTGAAGACCCCGCCGAGCTCGCCCTCGGCCTCGTTCGGCCAGGGCCGGGCCCGGACCCCGGTGGCGATCAGGAGTCGGTCGTACGGGACCTCTTCGCCGTCGGCGAGCTTCACCGTGCGGGCCGCCATGTCGAGCCCGGTGGCCGCGACGCCCAGGCGCCATTCGGCGTCGATGTCGCGACGCCGGGGGAGCCGGGTGCCCTCGGCGTCGGCCTTGCCCAGCAGCACCTGCTTGGACAGCGGCGGCCGGTCGTACGGTTCGTGGGGCTCGTCGCCGATCAGGGTCAGCGAGCCGGCGAAGCCCTTTTCCCGGATGACCTCGGCGGCCCGCAGGCCGGCCAGCGAAGCGCCGACGACCACGATCCGGCCGGAGCGCTTGAGCTGGTCCAGGGTGGTGTCAGCCATCGGAGGCCTCCCCGTGGGAGGCGGCGGCAGGGGCGGTGGAGGCCAGGTCCAGTTCGTCCACGAGGATCGCCTGCACGGGGCAGGCGGCCGCGGCCTGGAGCACGCGCTCGCGCTGGGCCGCCTCGGCCTGCGGATCGTAGAGCAGTCCCTCGTCCCCGTGCATCGCGAAGACGTCGGGGGCGAGGAAGGCGCACTGCGCGTATCCCTGGCACCGGTTGAGATCGACGACGAGCCTCAGCACAGTGTGTCCTTTCGGCGCCCCCCTGGGCTTTCCGAACCAGCCTGCGCGCGATGGTGCTAAGGAGCGCGTCAGGTACCGCCATCGGAGTGATGTGCGGTGGCCCCTCAGGGGGCGGGCCGGGAGCGGCCCCGGCCCGATCGCAGGATGTACACGCTCACGAGCAGGGCCCAGGCCGGGAAGACCAGCTCGGACCAGGGCAGGGAGGACCCCGCCACCAGCAGCACCAGGCCGGCGAGGTACCCGGTCAGGGCCAGCGGGCGCGGGAAGGCGCCGAGCCGGCGGCCGATCGTGGAGGTCGCGAACACGAACACGGCGGCCATCCGCATCCCGTACGTGGTCAGCAGCGTGTAGGCGAAGTGGCGGCCGAACTCCTGGGGCTGATCGGCGTCCAGCACGGTCCCCGCGGCCGCGGCGGCGCCGAAGAGGCAGGCGACGAAGACGATCCCGCTGCCCAGGAACACGCTGGCGACGAACCGGTCCTCCGCTTCGCCGGAATGCTCCCGCAGCGCGCCCATGAACCACAGGAAGGCGATGCCCGCGAAGGGGACCAGCTCCAGCGCTGTGGTCACCGCGTCCCGCTGCCCCGCGGTGACCTCGATGTCGGCCGCGCCGCCTCCCTCCGGCAGGGCGATCCGGGCCAGCACGATGGCCGCCGCCATGAGGGCGGCGAAGAGGATCCCCGCGAGCCCCGCCGCCCTGGGGGTGCTCAGGCTCTGTACCGGGGCCGTCCCCGGTGCTTCTGGTCTCATCCGTCCAGCAAGCCCGGGGTACGGCCGTGGTGCCAGCGGGGCCGCGCGCCCGGGTGACACGGGGCCCGGGCCGCACCCACGAAGGCGGATGTAAGAAATTGTTGACACGAGGTATGGATCCTTTTACCTTCGTGATGTCAAAGTTCTTTTACACGGGAGCAGGTGCGGTCGTGGCCTTCGAGGAGAAGCGCGCATGGATCATGGGGGTGGTCGCGATCGTCGGGTACGCGGTCTACCTGGCCGTCGTCCTGGGCCGGTCGGGCGACGGGACCCCCCTCGCGGAGGTCCCGTACATCACTCCGCTGCTCTGGACGGTCGGCGGGGCCATCGCAGCCGCGATCCTCCTCAACATCGCGGCGGCGCTGACCAGGCCCGGCGAGGCCGACGTCAAGGACCAGCGGGACAAGGAGATCGGCCGCATCGGCGAGCACGCCGGGCAGTCCTTCCTCGCCATCGGCGCCGTGGCCGCGCTGATCCTGTCGATGGCCGGTGCGGACCGCTTCTGGATCTCGAACGCCCTCTACCTGGGCTTCGTCCTCTCGGCGGTGCTCGGCTCGGCCGTCAAGCTCGCCGCCTACCGCCAGGGGTTCCAGTCGTGGTGAAGCCGACCGGCATCACGAACCGGATCAGGATCCTGCGCTTCGAGGCCGGGGAAATGACCCAGGCCGAGCTGGCGGAGCGCATCGGCGTGACCCGCCAGACCGTCATCGCCATCGAGAAGGGCCGCTACTCGCCCTCGCTGGAGACGGCCTTCAGGATCGCGCGCGTCTTCACGGTGTCGCTCGAACAGGTATTCCAATACGGAGATCAGGAAGGGATGGCGCCGTGAAGGCGATCGTGCAGGACGGGTACGGCTCCAGCGAGGTGCTGGAGCTCAGGGACATCGAAACGCCGATACCGGGCAAGGGGGAGGTGCTCATGGCGGTCAGGGCCGCCGGCCTGGACGCGGGGGTCTGGCACCTCATGAGCGGCAAGCCCCACCTGCTGCGGCTCCTCGGGTACGGGCTGCGCGCGCCCAAGGTTCCCGTACGCGGCCGGGAGGTCTCCGGGCGGATCGAGGCGGTCGGCGAGGGGGTGAGCGCCTTCGCGGTGGGGGACGAGGTGTTCGGCATCTGTGAGGGATCCTTCGCGCAGTACGCGACCGCGCGGCAGGACAAGCTGGCGCTCAGGCCCGCGGGGCTGCCCCTGGCCGAGGCGGCGGCCCTCCCGATCTCCGGGCTCACCGCCCTCCAGGCACTGCGCGACGCGGGGCGCGTACGGCCGGGGCAGCGGGTCCTGGTCATCGGCGCCGCGGGCGGGGTCGGCACTTTCGCGGTCCAGCTGGCCAAGGCGTACGGAGCGCACGTCACCGGAGTGTGCAGCACCACCAAGACGGAGCTGGTGCGGGAGCTCGGCGCGGACGAGGTCATCGACTACACCCGCGAGGAGTTCACGGACGGCGTACGCCGCTACGACCTCGTCCTGGACATCGCGGGCAACCGCCCCCTGTCCGTCCTCCGGCGGGCCCTGACCCCACGCGGGACGCTCGTGATCATCGGAGGCGAGGGCGGCGGCCCCTGGCTGGGCGGCATGGGCCGGGTCCTGTGGGCGGCGCTGCTGAACCCCTTCGTCCGGCACGGCCTGAAGGGCTTCGTCTGCGCCGAACGTCAGGCCGACCTGAAGATCCTGGGGCGGCACGTCGACGACGGCACCCTGTCCCCGGCCGTCCACCTCACCTGCCGGCTCGCCGAGGCCCCCGAGGCCATCGACCGGCTCCACCGGGGCGAAGCACGCGGCAAGATCCTGATCACGCCCTAGGCGTGGGTGCCGTTCCGGTGTCGGAGGGGGCGGGTGCGGCGGTCGTACCGGGCGCGGGGGACGTCACGGACGGAGCGGGCGCCGCGGGAGCCGACGGGGTCCCGGGGGAGCCCGACGGGCTCCCGCCCGGAGTGGCCGTGGGGGATTCCGGAGCGCAGACGATCTCGTCGCGCGGGGTGTAGTGCGTACGGAAGGTCTCGCGGCCGACCTCGTGGCCGCCCCGGACGAAGACGCGGTCCACGGAGACGTCGAACCCCTCCAGCGGGGTCTGCGGCTCGCAGGTGGGGCCGGTGACGGTGCGCTTCACCGGAGGCGTGATGTGGGTGCGGGGGCCCTTGGTCGCGCGTACGTCGTCGTACTGCTTCGTGCCGAGCAGGGTGACGGTCACCGAATCGGGAGTGGACGAGGCCCGGACGGTCACGGGGTGCCCCGAGTCGTTCTGCCAGCGCAGGTCGAGCGTGCCCCAGGCGACGGTGGCCTCGCGGCCTTCCGGGTACCGCTCGATGTAGAAGGAGTGCGCCCCGTGCTCCACCGGCTTCAGGCCCGCGAAGAACATGGCGTTGTACATGGTCGTCGCGACCGCGGAGACCCCGCCGCCGGGAGATTTCACGTAACGGCCGTCGTTGATCATGATGCCGTCGACGAAGCCGTTCTCCTTGGTCCGCTCGCCCACCGCCTGGTTGAAGCTCCAGATGTCGCCCTGCTCGACGACGGCGCCGTTGATCAGTTCCACGGCGCGCGCGATGTTGTGGGTGCGGTAGGGCGCGGCGGGATAGGCGACGGTGAAGGTGGAGAGGACCTGCTGCCCGACGGCTGGCGGGGTGGCTGGCGGGGCGGTCGCCGGGGAAGTCGCCGGGGCGGTCGCCGTGGGGCCGGTCGTCCGGTCGGGGGCGGGCGTGCCCGCTGCTGCCGCGGAGCCGGCGGTGAGGCCGCCGAGGCCGAGCACGGCGGCCGTGCCGGCCGATATCAGGGCGATCCGCGTGGTGGCGGCACGGCCGTGGGGGCGTCGCATGTCTCTCCCTGTCGCTTCGGAAACCGAACCACCCAAGTTTGGTCTAAATCGGACCAAAAGGGTGAGAAATGTGCCGGGTCTCACGATGCGGAGGGCCACAGTGGACCACGGAGGGCTACAAAACCGAGCGGATCCGCCTGACCAGCAGCGAGCCCGCCAGGGCCAGCGCTCCCGCCAGTGTGTACAGGGCCGTGTAGCCGCCGAGGTGGGTGACCACCGGGGCCGCGATCACCGGGGCCAGCACCTGCGGCAGCGCGTTGGCGATGTTGATGACGCCCAGATCCTTACCGCGGTCCTCGGCGGTCGGCAGCACGTCCGTGAGCAGGGCGAAGTCCACCGCCGTGTAGACGCCGAAGCCGAGGCCCAGGACGAGCGAGGCGACGACCGCGCCGGTCCAGGTCTGCCAGACGGCGAGCAGCAGTGTGGCCGCCGCGATGACGAGCCCCGACCGGATGACGTAGGACTTCCGGCGGCCGCTGCGGTCGGACCGGATGCCGCTGATCACCACGGTGGAGAGCAGGGTGAGGGCGTTGAGCGCCGTCAGGATCAGGACGCCGGTGTCCGCGTCTCCCCGGTAGCGCACGGCGTCGGTGAGGTAGTAGAGCAGGTACATGGTGCTGATCGAGTACGAGAGGTTCATCAGGAAGCGGGTCAGCCAGGCCCAGCCGAAGTCGGGATGGCGCCGCGGGTCGATCCAGAACCCGGCCAGGAAGCCGCGCCACCGGAAGACCGGCCGGGCGGCCGGGGCGAGCACCGAGTCCCGCCGCATCAGGACGTACGGCACGGCCGCGAGCACCGAGAAGGCCGCGCAGGCCAGGTAGCCGGCGGTGATTCCGCCCGCGACCGTGGCCAGCGCCGTGCCCACCAGGATGCCGATCACCTGGGAGACGCCGAGCCAGCCGCCCACCAGTCCGCGCTGCCGGGCCGGAACCTGGTCGGGGACCGCCGCGGTGAGGGCGGCGAAGGCCGCGTTGAGGGCGAGCTGCACCAGGCACCAGCCGGCGATCACCACCGCGAGGCTCTGCGCGAGCCCGAGGACCACCAGGCCGGCCGCCCCGCCCGTCACCCCGGCGACCACCCAGGGGATGCGGCGGCCCGCGCGCGCCGTCGTACGGTCGGACAGCGCTCCGAAGACGGGATTGGCGACCATCGAGACGGCCGCGCCGAGGCCCGTCACCAGGGCGAGGGTGGACGCCTTGTGGTCCGGGGTGAGTTGCTCGGCCTGACGGGCCAGCAGTAGCTGGAGCGGGCCGAACCAGCCCACCCACACACCGAGGTTGGCGAGGGACAGCGCACTCACCCACCGGCCGCCGGGCGGCACGGCGGTCTCCTCCCGCGCCGAGGCCTTCGGTCCGGCGGTCATCTGCCGCTCTTGATCAGGTCGCGGTACCAGGCGTACGACTCCTTGGGGGTCCGGGCGAGGGTCTCGTAGTCGACGTGGACCAGGCCGAACCGCTGCCGGTAGCCCTCCGCCCATTCGAAGTTGTCGAGGATCGACCAGATGAAGTAGCCGCGCACGTCGGCCCCTTCGGCGATCGCTTCGTGCAGGGCGCGCACGTGGCCCTCGTGGTAGGCGATCCTGCGGGCGTCCTCGATCCGGCCCGTGCCCGGATCCGGCCCGTCCCCGTACGAGCAGCCGTTCTCGGTGATGTACAGCGGCGGCAGCCGGTCGCCGTAGCGCTCGCGCAGGGTGGCGAGCAGTTCGCGCAGGCCGTCCGGGACCACCGGCCAGTCGAAGTCCGTGCGCTCGTACCCCTCGATCTCCCGGAAGCCGAAGGGGAGGCCGGAGGGGATCTCGATCCCGCCGAAGGCGGAGGTCCCGGCCGGGGTGGGGGCGCCGACGAGCATCGGGTTGTAGTAGTTGACCCCGTACCAGTCCAGTGGCGCCGAGATCACCTTGAGGTCCTCGGCCACCGGTCCGGGCAGCAGGGACTCCAGCCCGTCCGGGTAGGCGCCGGTCAGGATCGGGTCCGCGAAGAGGCGGTTGGTCAGGGTGTCGTACAACGCGGCCGCGGCCCGGTCCTCCTCGCTCTCGCCGGCGGCCCACACCGGGCTGTGCGAGGCGGCTATGCCGATGTGACGGGCGCCGGCCGCGCGCAGGGCCTGTACGCCCAGACCGTGGGCCAGGAGCTGGTGGTGGGCGGCGGGCAGGGCGTCGAAGACGAGCTGCTTGCCCGGGGCGTGTTCGCCGAGGCCGTAGCCGAGGAGGGTCACCTCCGCGGGCTCGTTGATGGTGATCCACATGGGCACGCGGTCGGCGAGCCGCTCCGCGACCACCGAGGCGTACGCCGCGAACCGTTCGGCGGTGTCGCGCTCCAGCCAGCCGCCCCGCTCCTCCAGGGCGAGCGGGGTGTCCCAGTGGAAGAGGGTGGGCACCGGATCGATCCCCGCGGCGCACAGCTCGTCGACGAGCCGGTCGTAGAAGTCCAGCCCGGCCCGGTTGACGGCCCCGTGCCCCTCGGGCAGGACCCGGGACCAGGAGACGGAGAACCGGTAGGCGTCCACGCCCAGACCGCTCATCAGGGCCACGTCCTCGCGGTAGCGGCGGTAGTGGTCGGTGGCCACCTCCGCGTGCGAGCCGTCCTTGACCCGGCCCTCCTCCCGGGTGAAGGCGTCCCAGGAGGAGGGCCCCCGGCCGTCGGCGGTCGGGGAGCCCTCGATCTGGAAGGCGGAGGCGGAGACCCCCCAGCGGAACCCGGCCGGGAATCGGGGCGCGGCCGGGGTGCGGGGCGCGGGCGCTGCGGAGGGCGTGGGTGACGCGGGCGGTACGGAGGGCGTGGGTGACGCGGGCGGTACGGGCGCGGGCATGCGGACTCGCTTCGGTCGGGGACGTTCACGGCACTTTCGGGTCCCCGGACCCGCCCTGTCAATGGAAAGTGAACAATTCTCAACTTTTGCCGGAGCGTGCCGCGTCGAGCAGGGCGAGCTCCTCCGAGCCCGCCTTCTCCAGCTCCCCGGCGAGCTCCCGCGCCTCCCCGGCGCCGCCCGAGGCGCGCTCACCCCCGCAGAGCAGCAGGGACTGGGTGAGGTGGGCGCGCAGCGCGGCGGCGAAGACCCGGTCGAATTCCTCTCCAGAGAGCGCTCCCGCCCCGCGCAGGGTCTCGGCGGACACCATGCCCGGCATGTCGTGCCCCTCGTGCGGACGGGTGTCGGGCGCCCCGGACCGGGCCAGCAGCTCGCGCAGCCGGGTCAGTTCGGCCTGCCGCCGGTCCGCCGCCCGCTGCGCGAACCGGGCCAGCGCCGGATCCCCGGCCCGTCCCGGCGCCAGGTCCGTGAGCAGGCGGGCCCGCTCGTCCATGGGGATCATGAGCTGGATCCAGGCGATGTCGGTGGGGTTGAAGGCCGCCGCCCGCGGCGTCCCGGCCACCGGCTGCGCGCCGCAGCCGGCGACCAGGAGCGCCGCGAGCAGGGCCCACGCGGGCCGCCGGGTCAGAACGTTCCGGCGGAGTTGCACTTGGCGCTCTGTACGACGCAGTCCTTCACGCGCTGGCCCAGGGCCGCGTTCTCCCAGGCGTTGAAGAAGTCGCCGTGGATGGAGGAGGCCATGCCCGAGGACAGCGTGAGTCCGTCCGGGCTGCCACTGGTCGGGTAGCCGATCACGAAGGAGACCGAGGGGATGGCCACGGGATAGGCGCCGGAGCACTTGCCGCCGACCGTGGTGAAGGAGACGTGCGACTTGTGGTCGGGGCTGTCGAGGTGCTTGCCGTCCCAGCAGTCCGGGAAGACGAGCTGGTACACGAGCTTCGCGGTCGGTGCGCAGACCGGCCAGTTGCCGTCGGCGCTGCGGCCGGTCTCGCCGCCCTCGCCCGCGCACCAGAACTGGTTCACGGAGCCGGCCGGAGTGGGCACCTGGGACTTGGCGTTGCCCGCGATCATCCGGAATCCCTGCGGGAACGGCACCGTCGCCGTGGGGTCGGGCAGCCGGGAGCCGTAGTAGACGATCATGCCCTCGGGCTCCACGGCCCTGCCGTGGTCGTAGAGGGTCGGAATCCAGTAGCTGGAAAGGTCCTTGGCGGGGGTGCAGCTCGTCGCGGTGTGCGAGGCCAGGGACTCCGCCGTGCTGAAGGCGTCCGTGCTGCGGTTGCCGAAGAAGCTGTGCATGTGGGAAGCCCCCGGCAGGCCCGGAGCCACGATCGGGTCGTCGGGCTTGGAATGGCTGTAGACGCAGGTGGCGTTGAACTCCGGCACCCGGACGGCGTTCGCGGGCACCGGGGCGGGGGTCATCGCCCGGAACCCGGCCAGTTGGGCGTCCCACTTCGCCTGGTCGACCTTCACCCAGCCCGGCGAGGAACCGGCGCCGAACGAGAACCAGTTGATGTTCACGAAGTCCCCGGCCCCGCCGCCGCGCAGGACCGCGAAGAGCGTTTGCGGGCCTGCGGGATGGGTGGCCACATCGGCGGTCCGGGTCGACCAGGTCTGCCAGCCGCCGGTGGCGGTGATCTCGAACTGCGCGAGCAGCGGGCCCGTCACGGACCCGGTGCGCAGCTCGACGGCTCCGGGTCCGCCGACCGCCGAGGCCACCCGGGCCGACACGCTCAGCGGGCCGGAGGCGCCCAGGTCGATGTTGTCGAAGCGCATCCAGTCGCCGTTGGCCAGGTACGCGGCGTTCTGCCCGCCGCCGGTGTCGCCGGTCGTTTCGAGCTGTACGCCGGACTGGGCCGCGTACGACTCGGCCTGCACGAGCACCGTGTCCGCGGCCCGGGCGGGCGCGCTGGTCACCGTGGCGCCGAGGCTCGCGGCCAAGGCGGTGGCCAGGGCGCCCGCGAGAAGGGCGTGGAGCGTGAACCGAGGTTTTCGCATGACGATTCCTTGCCTGCCGATGAGGTGGGGGGAGGGAGGAACGGAGGAAGGGGCAGGGGGCGGGGGGCTGTCCGGTGGAGGAGCGGGCGGACCGGGCAGCCCCCGCCGGTCACTGGTAGACGCGCACGTAGTCGACGAGCATCCGGGCGGGGAACGGCGTGGTGGCGTCCGTCGGACCGGGCCAGTCACCGCCCACCGCGAGGTTGAGGATCATGTACGAGGGGTGGTCGAAGACCCACGGCCCGCGGGAGCGCTCCACCTGGTCCTTGTCGAGGGTGAAGACGGTCCGCCCGTCCAGGCTGTAGACGATGCCCTTGCTGTTCCAGTCGGCGGCCCAGACGTGGTAGTCGGCGGAGAAGTCCGCGTCCCCGGGCAGCTTGTACGGGCCGCCGATCCCGCCGCCGCCGTTGTAGGCGGGGGCGTGGACGGTGGAGTACGAGGTCTTCACGTCCTTGCCGAGGACCTCCATGATGTCGACCTCGCCGTTGTACGGCCACGGCCGCCCGGTCAGGAAGTCGCCGCCCATCATCCAGAACGCCGGCCACAGCCCGTTGCCCTTGGGCACCTTGATCCGTGCCTCGACGCGCCCGTAGGTGAACTGGAACGTGGCCCCGGTGTTCATCCGCGCCGAGGTGTACTGGCAGGTGGTGCTGCCGGTCAGCGGGTCGGGCGGGCAGCCCTTGCCGGGAGTGGCCTGCTTGCGGGCCTCCATGACGAGGTGGCCGGCGCCGTCCGTCGCGGCGTTCTGGTGGTCGGTGTAGTACTGCAGCTCGCCGTTCTGCCCGGTGCCCGGATCCGCCCGCCACTTGGCCGGGTCGGGCGTGCCGGCCGCGGGGCCGTCGAACTCGTCGCTCCACACCAGCCTCGGCGGGTTCGCGGGGTCCGGCGGGAGCGGCGGGGGAGTCACGGGCGCGCCGCCGGTGCCGTACACCTGGAACTCCCACAGGGAGTATCCGTACGGGGTCGCGCGCTCGGTGCCGTACATCCGCACGTACCGCCCGGAGCCCGAGACGGTCAGGGTCTGCTTGAAGCCCGTGCCCGCCGTCGTGGAGTAGACCGGGGTCCAGGCGTTCCCGTCCGGGGAGACCTGGATCTGGAAGGACTTCGCGTAGGCCGGGTCCCACTGGAGGACCACCTTGCTGATCTGGGCGGGGGCCCCGAGGTCCACGGAGATCCAGCCGGGATCCGTCCAGCCGGTGGTGGGGCTGGTCGCCCAACGGGAGGCGGGGTCGCGGTCGAAGGCCCTGGCCGGGGTGCACTCCCAGCAGTTCCCGTCGGCCTGCGAGGAGGAGGCCGCGCCCGTCCTGCCGTACGAGAGGAGCGCGTCACCGCCGCCGCCACCGGTGCCGGGGGTGCCGTAGACCTGGAACTCCCAGAGGGAGTAGCCGTATCCGGTGGCGCGCTGGGTCCCGTACATCCGGACGTAGCGGCCGGCTCCGGAGACGGTCAGGTTCTGGGTGCCACCGGCGCCGGCGGTCGTCCCGTAGAGCGTGGTCCAGTTCGCGGCGTCGTCCGAGACCTGGATCTGGAATGCCTTGGCGTACGCGGCCTCCCAGATGAGGGAGACCCGGCTGATCGTGGCCGCGGACCCCAGGTCCACCTGGATCCACTGCGGGTCCGCGAAGGCGCTGGACCAGCGGGTGCCGCCGTTCCCGTCGACGGCGCTCGCGGGGCTGTAGCCGGGCTCGCTGCCGGAGACGGTGACGGACCGGCCCTGAGACAGCAGGGATTCGGCGGCGCGGGCGGGGGAGGCGGGGAGGGTGCTGAAGGTGAGCAGGGTGAAGGCGACGGCGAAGAGTAAGCCGAGGCGGCGCAGCGACGGAGGCAAGGGGGCTCCTGGAAACGAGGGACCACGAGGGACCACGAGGGGGGAAGCGGAGCGGAAGGGCGAGAGAGCGGGGGAGCGGGGGAGCGCTCCCTGAGGGGTGAGGATGGGGCGGCCCCACAGGACTGTCAAGGTGTCCCGTCATCGGGTGGATACACGGACGACATCGGTTCGTCCACCGATGGAGCGCTCTCTCGGTACCCGCCCACCCCGAGGTGATCCGTGCTGACCAGGGAGGATCCCGGGCGGGTGATCACCTGTCTCCCGGCGCTGACAATCCACAGAGAAACAGGGACTGTTGACAGTCGATCAGGCTCCGGTCCACCATCGCCGGAGAACGCTCCCCGCGGACCGTCCGTCCGACCCGGCGGCGCGCCCGCCGAACGGAACGGGCCGCAATGAGAAGACCCACGCTGGAAGTGGTCGCCGCCCGGGCAGGCGTGTCCCGGTCGAGCGTCTCCCGTGTAGTCAACGGGGAGGCCACGGTCGCGCCCGAGATCCGTGAAGTCGTCATGCGGGCCGTGCGCGAACTGGGCTACGTTCCCAACGCCGCCGCCCGCAACCTGGTCACCCGCCGGACCGACGCGGTGGCCGTGGTCGTCTCCGATCCGCCCCAGGGCGTCGTCTCCGACGACCCCCTCTTCTCCACCGTGGTCCGCGCCGTCAGCCGGGAACTGGAGGCCGCCGGAAAACAGGTCGTGCTCATGCTCGCCGAATCCGACCGGAGCCGGGCCCGGGTCGAGGAGTACGTGGCCGGCGGACACGTGGACGGCGTCATGCTCGTCGCCCTGCACGGAACGGACCCCCTGCCCGCCGCCCTGGCCAGGACGGGCCTGCCGGTCGCCTCGTTCAACCGGACCTGCGCCCCGGACGTGCCGTACGTGGAACTGGACAACGCCGCCGGCGCCGCGCTCGCCGTACGCCACCTCCTGGAACGGGGCCGGCGCCGGATCGCCACGATCACCGGACCGCTGGACCTCTTCGAGGCCCGCGAGCGCCTCGAGGGCTACCGCGCCGCCCTGCGCGGCACCGGCCGCCGGTCCATCGTGGCGCTGGGCGATTTCACCCGCGCCTCCGGAGCCGAGGCGATGCGGCAGCTGCTGGAGGACGACCCGGAACTGGACGCGGTGTTCGCGGCCAACGACCTGATGGCCATCGGCGCCCTGCGCACCCTGCGGCAGGTGGGCCTGCGGGTCCCCGAGGACGTGGCCGTCGTCGGCTTCGACGACATAGAGGCGGCCTCCTACACCGTCCCCGCCCTCACCTCGGTGCGCAGCCCCATGGCCGACCAGGCCAGGGCCACGGTGCGGCTGCTCCTGGGCCTGATCGAGGGCGGCTCCCGGGAGCGGGTGGTCATGCCGAACGACCTGGTGGTCCGGGAATCCTCCTGAGGGAGCGCTCCCGGACGGTCCGGCGGGCGGGGGTCAGACCTCCCCGCCGGCCCCGGAACCCGTCACGTCCTGTACGTGCCGCAGACCCGGCCCCGCCAGGACCTCGTGGAGCTGCTGGAAGACCTGCCGGGCGCCCACGGCGTTCCAGTCCGCGGGGAGCAGTTCGGCGGGCAGGCCCGGATCGAGATAGGGCAGCCGGCGCCACTCGGTGAGCATCGGCACGTAGTGGCGGAAGGCCTCGGCGGCGTCGATGCCGTCCTGCCGGGCGAGCTTCGCCGCGACCGGCGCGTACGACCCGGTGAAGGTGGCGTACTGGGCCTGGATCGCGGGGAAGTCCCACCAGGAGCTCACCGCCTCCGGCAGGTCGCTGAACGCGGCGTAGTCGGCGGCGGCGAACAGGTGGACGTACTCGCTGAGCCCGAGCCGGACGAGCATGTCGCGCGCGTCCTCCAAGAGCCGGCCCGGCGCCAGCCACACGCCGGGGGCGATGTTGCCGAAGCCGAGCCAGGTCAGCCTGGTGCGCAGCTGGTAGCGGTGTGAGCGCTCGGACTCCGGGACGGAGAAGACCGCCATGGCCCAGCCGTCCGCCAGGTCCGCCGGCTCGAGGCTGGCGAAGATGCGCCGGTCACCGGCGTCGAACACGGGGTGGACGGCCGGGCTGAGCCGGTACCCGGTGGCGCCGCGGCGCTCCGGTTCGAGAACACCCTTCTTCTTGAGCCGGGAGATGGCCGAGCGCACGGCCTGGCTCTCCACGCCGAGCTCCGACATGAGCGTGATCAGGTCGGCGACGGAGATCCAGCCGCCGCTCCCGCGCACGAAGGCCCCGTAGACCGTACTGATCAACGAGCTGGGCCTGAGGGGGCTGTCCGGCATGATCACCTTCCCGTGGTGTGGGTGGTGATCCTATCGAGGGGCGGCGGCCGGGCCGCCTCCGGTCACCCCTCGGCCCCCGTCCGCGGGTGCAGGGGGGCCTCCGCGTAGGCGCCGGAGAGGAGGTGGCCGGCGCCGGGGGACACGGCCGGCAGGCCGAGGGAGCGCAACATCTGGTGGGCGGTGCAGACGGCCGCGGAGACCACCGGCTTGCCCAGCAGCTGCTCGGCCTCCTCGATGGCGCCGAGCGAGGGCATCTGCACGCAGGCCGACAGGACGACCGCGTCCGCGTCGGCGTAGTCCAGGGCGCGGGCCAGGCCGGGGAGCCTGGCCGGGTCGTGGGCCGCCACGTCGAGGTTGTTCGGGATCTCCAGGGCCTGGTGGTCGATGACCTCGATGCCCTCGTGGGTGAGGTAGTCGACGACGGTCTGCGTGAGCGGGCGCATGTACGGGGCCAGCAGGGCCACCTTCCTGGCGCCCATCGTGTGCAGCCCGTGGACCAGGGCGCCGGCGCTGGTGACCACGGGGGCCGGGGCCCCGTTCTCCACGGTGCGCGTGTGCAGGCGTTCCTCGGAGGCGCGGTGGTAGCCGAGGCCCATGCTCATGATGGCGACCAGACAGGCGTATCCGAGCACGTCGACCCGGGCGTCCGAGAGTTCCACGGCGCAGCGGTCGGAATCGGCGTCCATGGCCTTGAGCTGCTCCGGCGTCACGTGCGTCATGCGCATGCGGCTGGAATGGAAGGTGAAGCGCTCGTCGGGCGCGATCTCCATGCGGGCCCGCAGGATCGCGGGCACTTCGGTTTCCATGGTGACGTTGGAACTCGGGACGATCTGGCCGATGCGGTAGGTACGGGGCGGCACGGGGGCTCCTCGGTGCTGTGCTGTGCTGTGGCGGGGTGTCGGGGGTGTGCTGCGGGCCGCGGGGTAGGTCGCGGCGGAGGCCGTCGTGGGGCCGGATCAGCGGGCGTCGACGACGGGGTTGGCGAGCGTTCCGATGATCTGGACGGTGGCCTCGACGGTGTCGCCCGGCACGAGGAACTCGGGCGGGACCATGCCGGCCCCGACACCGGAGGGGGAGCCGGTCGCGATGACGTCACCGGGCTCCAGGGTCACGCCCGAGCTGATGTCGGCGATGAGCCGCGCGATGGGGAACAGCATGTGGCGGGTGTTGGACTTCTGCTTGGTGACCCCGTTCACCCGCAGTTCGAGGTCGAGGTCCATCGGGTCCGGCACCTCGTCCGCGGTGACCACGGCCGGGCCGAAGGGGGCGTAGGAGTCCTGGCCCTTGGAGAAGAACCACTGCCCCGAGCGGCGCTGGTCGCGGGCGCTGATGTCGTTGACGATGCTGTAGCCGAAGATGTGGCCGTACGCCTCCTCCTCGGTCACCCGGAAGGCGGTCCTGCCGATCACCACCGCGAGCTCGCACTCCCAGTCGAGCTGCGTCGTGAGGTCCGCGTTGTGCAGGATCGGCGCCCCCGGCCCGGTGACGGCGGTGGCGGGCTTGCTGAACAGCACCGGGCGCGGGGGCAGGTCCTTGTCGGTGTCCAGGCTCCGGCTGGACTCCTCCACGTGCTCCACGTAGTTCAGCCCGACCCCGATGATCTTGCCGGGGCGCAGCGGGGCGCGCAGGGTGACGTCCTGTAGCCGGTGGACGGCCCCGGCGGGCCGGTCCGCGGGGTCGCCGGCCAGCAGGCGGGCGGCCGCCTCGAGGGCGGGGGCGCCGGCCCGGACGAAGGAGAGCAGGTCGGCGGGGAGTTCGACGCCCGCGTGCCGGGCGAGCGTCGCGAGGTCGTACACCAGGCCGTCGGCCTGGGCGCCCAGGCGGTCGGCGGCGGCGGTCATCGGCGCGGTCGTGTAGGTCACCAGTCGCATCGGTGGCTCCTAGAAGAGAAGGGCGTTGTGGGGTGCGGCGGGGTGCGCCGCCGCACCGGGACCGGTGTCAGGGCCGGCGGTCCGGTGCGGCGACGCGGCTCAGGAGGCGGGCTGGTGCCCGCCGTTGTCGGGGTACGCCTCTTCGCGGTGGAAGCCGAGGGAGCGCATCACGGGGAAATCGTTGAAGGAGAACAGGCAGGCGTCCTCGGAGGGATCGAGGTTGCGGTGCTCGTGCCAGGCCCAGGACGGGACGCAGAACACGTCGCCCTGCTTCCACTCGAAGCGCTGCCCGGCGATCACCGACACCCCGTGGCCCTTGGCCGCCGTGTAGATCACCGACCCGGTGTGGCGGTGGGCCTTGGTGGCCTCGTCCGGGCGCAGCAGCTGCATGTGGGCGCTCATCGTGGGCATCACCGAGCCGCCGGTCACCGGGTTGGTGTACTCCGCGATGACACCGTCGTACGGGGAGCCGCCGGTCGCCGAGGCCAGGGCGCGCAAGGCCTCGTAGGTCTGCTCCCACGGGTAGGCCAGCAGCGGGGAGTAGGGGCGGGTCCACTTCTGCGAGCCGTACGGGAGCAGGTTCGCGGCGTAGGTCAGGACCGAGGAGTTCACCACCTTCCCCGGCCGCTGGTACAGCTCGGGGTGGACCTCGTAGAACCCGGCGTCCAGGGCGTTGACCAGCGGGATGTCGAGGCCGTCCTGCCAGATCACCGGGGCGTCGGCGGAGTCGTTGCCGTGCTCGTGCCATGTGCCGTTCGGGGTGATCGCGAAGTCGCCCGGGCCGACCTTCAGCTTCTGGCCGTCCACGATCGTCCACGCCCCGGTGCCCTCGTGCACGAAGCGCAGCGCCGCCGCCTGGTGGCGGTGGGCGGTCATGGCCTCGCCGGGACCCATGATCTGCAGACCGGTGTAGAGCAGTCCGGCGGCGGCGCTGACGTCCCGGCGGCCGGGGTTGACCAGCATCACGACGCGGCGGCCCGCGTCGTCGGCCCGGACCAGGCCGAGCGCCTTGTGGACCAGCGGCCGCAGCTCCTCGTAACGCCACAGCACGGGAACGGACTTGGGCTGCGGGTACCAGGGCTCGATGTCGTTGGCCACCGTCCACAGCGCACCCGCCTCCAGGGCTTCGAGCTCGCCGTAATAAGCGGTGAGTTCAGGGGTGTCGGACACCCGGGCGCGGCCGAGCGCGGTGTCGTCCTGGTCGGTGGTCATGCGTCCTCCTCGGGGGTGGCGATGGGGCCGGGAACGGGGGCGGCGGTGTGCGGGACCGTGAAGGTGACCGGCTGCCGCGGCCGGTTGTCCACTTCGAGACGGAAGACGTCGAAGCGGTTGTAGTGCCCGGTGATGTCGTGCATCTGCTTGGGCTGGATGCACCGGTTCAGGTCGATCTCGGCGTAGACGATGCCCTCGACGTCGACGAGCGGCTCCGTGACCGGGCGGCCGTCGGGGCCGAAGATGCCCGACAGGGCGCTGCGCGGCCGGGCGAACAGGGCCCGGACCGCCTCGTCCTCACCGGCGACCGCGTCGACGATCTCGGGGGAGACGGTGGAGCAGGCGACGACGGAGAAGACCTTGCCCTCGAAGCTGTGGGCCGCGGTGCGGACGGCGATGGCCTCGGCCATGTCGTAGTCGGTGGGCGCCACGGGCAGGGCGATGTAGCAGGCCGCGTGCACCAGTTCGCCCTGCGCCAGGAGCGTGAAACGGGCCAGGGTGTTGGTGTTCTCCCCGCACGCGAGGGCGCCGACCGGGCCGACGGGCGTCTGGTGGACGCGCAGGGAACTGCCGTCGCCGCCGGTCCAGGTGAGCTTCTCCGCCCAGGTGGGCACCAGCTTGCGGTGCACGCCCAGCAGCTCGCCGTCGGGACCGATGGTCAGCAGCGTGTTGTAGAGCACGCCCAGGCTGTGCGGGGCGCGTTCGTTGACGCCGATGACCAGGACGACCCCGTACTGACGGGCCGCCGCGCGCAGGGTGTCGACGTGCGGGCCGGGGACGTCGATGGAGGCGCGCTGCAGGCGCTCGAACCAGGGCGAGCCCTGGACCGGGTTCATCGTCCAGTTCCAGTACGGGTATCCGGGGACGAACGCCTCGGGGAAGACGACGAGTTCGGCGCCCTTCCCGGCCGCCTCCGCGATCAGGGCGACGGCCTTGTCGACGGTGGCGGCGGGATCGAGGTAGACGGGGGCGGCCTGTACGGCGGCCGCGGTGAAACGGGGCAGGTCGTTCGGGGGGCGGGTGTTTCGGGTCTCGCGGGTGTCCATGGGCTTCGGCCGTTCCGTTCAGAGGGCCGGCGCGGCGACGCGCGGCAGCCATCGCTGGTGCACCGGTGCGGCGGGCCGCCGCAGCAGTTCGAGGCGGGGCGGCACCCGGTCGGTGCGCGCCGCCGGCGGCCGGGCGCTGCCGGCCCGCCAGGACCGGGCCCACGGCGCGGCCGGTCCGCGGTACCCCTGGGCCGCGGCCGCGTGCAGGGTCCACAGGGGGTCGTGGAGCTGGGCGCGGCCCACGGCGCACAGGTCGGCGCGGCCCGCCAGGATCACCGAGTTGACGTCGTCGTAGGTGGAGATCGCACCGACGGCGATGGTCGCCACCCCGGTGGTGTTGCGGATCAGGTCCGCGTACGGGGTCTGGTAGCTGCGGCCGAAGGCCGGCCGCTCGTGGGAGACGACCTCGCCGGTCGAGACGTCGATGGCGTCGGCGCCCGCCGCGGCCAGGGCGCGCGCGATGTGCACGGCGTCCGCCTCGTCGAGGCCGCCCTCGGCCCAGTCGGCGGCCGAGATCCGGACCAGGAGAGCCTTCCCGGCCGGCCACACCGTCCTTACCGCGCCCAGCACTTCGAGCGGGAAGCGCAGCCGGTTCGCGACCGGACCGCCGTACTCGTCGGTCCGCCGGTTGGTCAGCGGGGAAAGAAAGCCGGACATCAAATTGCCGTGCCCGTACTGGAGTTCCAGGACCTCGAAGCCGGCCCGGTCGGCGCGCTCGGCCGCGCGCACGAAGTCCCTGACGACCAGGTCCATATCGGCGCGGTTCGCCTCCCGGGGCACCTGGCCGCCCTCGGCCCAGGGCAGCGGGGAGGCGGCGAGCAGTGCTCCGCCGGCGGCCCGGCGGCCGGCGTGGGTGAGCTGGATGCCGAGACAGGTGTCGGACTGGCCGTGCGCGAAGGCGGTGATCCGCCGCCAGGCGGCCTCCTGCTCGTCGGTCCACAGGCCGGGGCAGCCCGCGTCGGTCCGGCCGTCGGCGCTGACCGCCGTCATTCCGGCGAGGACCAGGGCCGCGCCGCCGAGCGACTGGGTACCCAGATGGACGAGGTCGAAGTCGCCCGGGACTCCCTCGACGGCCGTGGACAGGGCGATGGGCGGTACGACGATCCGGTTGCGCAGGCGCAGGCCGCCGAGCCGGAAGGGCCGGAACATGGGCGGCACCGGCGCCGAGGCGTTGACGGCGGTGGTGAACTCCTCGTCGCGCACCCGCAGGTTGTCGTAGGTGACGCGGCGGCTGCGGGTCAGCAGGTTGAAGGCGAACTGGTGCGGATCCTGGCCGGTGTAGCGGTCGATGTTCTCGAACCACTCCAGGCTGGCCTGCGCCGCCCGCTGGGTGGACTCCACCACGGGCCTGCGCTCGTCCTCGTAGGCGGCCAGCGCGCTCTCCACACCGGGGTGCTCGTGCAGGCAGGCGGCCAGCGCGAGGGCGTCCTCCATGGCGAGCTTGGTGCCGGAACCGATGGAGAAGTGGGCCGTGTGGGCGGCGTCCCCGAGCAGCACGGTGTTGCCGTGGCGCCAGGTGCGGTTGCGCACGGTGGTGAAGCGCAGCCACTTGGAGTTGTTGGGGATGAGCCGGTGGCCGTCCAGGTGCTCGGCGAGGATCTGCTCGCAGCGGCGGATCCCCTCCTCGTCACTGGCGCCGGGCGCCGGGTCCGCCCCGGCCGCCCCGGCGAAACCGCCGCGCTGCCAGGTCTCCTCGTCCATCTCGACGATGAAGGTCGAGCGGGTGTCGTCGTACGGGTACGCGTGCACCTGGAGGGTGCCGAAGTCCCGCTCCTCGACGATGAAGGTGAAGGCCTCGAAGACCTTGTCGGTGCCCAGCCACATGTAGCGGCCCGCGCGCTCGTCGAGATCGGCGCCGAAGGTGTCGGCGTAGGCGGCCCGGGTGGCCGAGCGCACGCCGTCGCAGGCGACCACCAGGTCGTACTCGGAGGCCAGTTGCCGCGGCGAGGGGGACTGCGTGCGGTAGCGGACGTCCACCTCCAGGGCGGCGCAGCGGTCCTGGAGGATCTGCAGCAGCCGGCGCCGGCCCAGCGCGGCGAAACCGTGCCCGCCGGAGGTCAGGGTCCGGCCGCGGTGACGGACGTCGATGTCGCTCCAGCGGGCGAACTCCGCCGACATCGCGGCGTGTACGACGGGATCGGCCTGGGCGATGCCGTCGAGGGTCTCGTCGGAGAAGACCACCCCGAAGCCGAAGGTGTCGTCGGGAGCGTTGCGCTCCCAGACGGTCACCTCCCAGTGCGGGGAGATCTGCTTGGCCAGGGCGGCGAAGTACAGGCCGCCCGGCCCGCCTCCGATGACTGCTATGCGCACGGGGCGCCTCCTCGGTTGTTCTCGATCAGTTCGGGGGCCTGCCGGCCGGCCTTCGTGAGCACCTCGCGGACCTCGGCGGGCCAGGGAGCGCTCCCGGTGGCGCGGGCGGCGGAGTGGGCGATGACCATCCGGCCGGTGGCTGCCTCCGTGCCTTCGGAGCCCTCCGTGCCGTCGGCGCCCTTCGGGCCCGGTTCACCGCGGACGGTGAAGGCGTAGTGGAGGGAACTCGCGCCGACCTTGGTGACGCGCAGCTCCGTCCGCACGGCCTCGCCGAACCAGAGCCGGGCCCGGTAGTCGGCCTCGAAGTGGACGCGGGGCGTGCTGCCGAAGAGGTGCGACAGGCCCAGGCGGCGCAGCAGCACGGCCTCGGCCGCCTCGACCCAGCGGATCACGGTGGAGTGGTGGTAGTGGCCCGCGGCGTCGGTGTCGGTCCACTCGACCCGGCGCTCGACGACGACGCTGGGCAGGTCCGGCACCCGCGCCTCGGGACACCCGGCGGAGCACCCGCCGTCGTCCGCTTCCGCTGCGGCGGCAGCGACGGGAACGGGGACGGGGGCGGCCTCGGCCGGTTCCCCGCCCCGGGCGCGGAGTTCCCCGCGCCGGAGCTTGCCGGTCTCCGTACGGGGAAGCTCGGTGACGAACTCCACCGCACGCGGGTACTTGAACGGGGCGATCGTCGCCTTGACGTGCTCCTGGAGCTCGCGGACCGTCTCCGGGACGTCCGGGACGCCCGGGCGCAGCACCACGTAGGCCTTGACGAGCATGCCGCGGCGTTCGTCGGGGACCCCGACCACACCGCAGTCCGCCACGTGGGGATGGTCGGCCAGCGCCTTCTCGACCTCGGGACCGGCGATGTTGTACCCCGAGGAGACGATCATGTCGTCGCTGCGCGCCACGTACCAGAAGTAGCCCTCGGCGTCGCGGACGTAGGTGTCGCCCGTGATGTTCCAGCCGCCCCGGACGTACGTGGACTGGCGCGGGTCGTCCAGGTAGCGGCAGCCGGTGGGTCCGGTGACGGCCAGGAGACCGGGCCGGCCGTCGGGAACGGGTTCCCCGTTCGCGTCCACCACGGCGGCCCGGTAGCCCGGTACCGGCCGGCCCGTGGAGCCGGGCCGGATGTCCTCGTCGGCCGCCGAGATGAACACGTGGAGCATCTCGGTGGCGCCGATGCCGTCGATGATGCGCAGCCCGGTGGCGGCGTGGAACTCCTCCCACACGGCTGCGGGCAGGGGTTCGCCCGCCGAGACGCAGCGGCGCAGCCCGGCGAGCCGGCCCGCCGCACCCGCGGCCAGGATCGCGCGGTAGGCGGTGGGCGCCGTGAACAGGACGGTCACCCCGTGTGCGGCGACCAGGTCGGCCAACTGCTGCGGCGTCGCGGACTCGACGAGCAGGGTGGCGGCCCCGACGCGCAAGGGGAAGACCACCAGCCCGCCGAGCCCGAAGGTGAACGCGAGCGGCGGGGTGCCGGTGAACACGTCGTCGGGCCGCGGGCGCAGGACGTGCCGGGAGAAGGTGTCGGCGTTGGCGAGCACGTCCCGGTGGAAGTGCAGGGTCGCCTTGGGGCGCCCGGTGGTGCCGGAGGTGAAGGCGATCAGGGCCACGTCGTCCGCGGCGGTGTCCACGGTGGTGAAGACACCGGCCTTGGAGGCGCAGCGGACGGTGAGGTCGTCCTCGCCGGAGCCGCCGTACGCGAGCACCCGCGGGGCCGTGTACTCGGCGCCGCCCGGTTCGGCATCGGGGGTGAAGCCGACCGCCGCCTCGATCTCCTCGAGGTAGCGGTGGTCGCATAGGGCGACGGCGGGTTGGCTGATCCGGCACAGCGCGGCGATCTCGGTGGCGCGGAGCAGCGGCACCGTGGTGACGGCCACGCCACCGGCCTTGAGCACGCCGAACCAGGCGGCGACGAGCCAAGGGGTGTTCGGGCCGCGCAGCAGTACGCGGTTGCCGGGGACGATGCCCAGGTCCTCGGTGAGCACCTGGGCGACCTGGTCGGCACGCTGCCGCAGTTCGCCGTAGGTCCAGCGTTCCTCGGCGGTCAGCAGACAGGGGCGGTCGGGGCCCCAGCGCTCGACGGCGTCGTCGAGGAGGCTGCGGGCGCAATTGAGCCGGTCCGGATAGTCCAACTCCGGCAGGTCGAAGTGGAGTTCGGGCCAGAGGTCGAACGGCGGGAGCCGGTCGCGGCAGAAGGTATCGGCGTGCGCCGAAGGGGAGAGCTCCATGGGGCGGCACCTCATTCAGGGAGCAGCGGGGGAGATGGGGCAAGTATCTCGATAAATTGGCGGCCGTCAATTCCTCGCCATATTCATGTGAGCCAATCGTCCCCCCGACCGGTCTTCTCGCCCCCCTCGCCCCCCCTCGCCCCCTCGGCCCCGCTGGGTTCCGTCAGGCGGCCGGCACGCGCACGCGCACGGATTTGCCGAACTCATCCGCCTGGACGCTGAGTCGGCCGCCGACCTCGGTGGCCATCAGGTGCACGATCAGCAGGCCGCGCCCGTCCTCGGAGTCCTGGTCCACCTCGCCCCGCGGGTGCGGCAGCCGGGGGAGCGAGGGGGATCCGTCGGCGACCTCCAGCAGGAGCCAGCCCCCGCGCAGGGAGACCTCGACGCGCAGGCGGCCCGCGCCGCCGGCGTGCAGGACGACGTTCCCGACCAGCTCGCTCGCGGCCAGCAGCAGGACGTCCGCGATCTCGGCGGACACCTCCCAGCCCTCGAGTACCGAGCGCACGCGGGAGCGGATCAGTGGAACGGTCGCCGCGGTGGGCTCCGCGGCCCAGCGGCCGAAGCCGCGGGCCCGGGGGGCGGGGGCGGTGACGGGGGCGGGGGTGTCCGGGCTCGCGGTGGACCGGATGGCGGGGGGCGTGGAGGTGAGCATGGCGTGCTCCCGGAGGGGAAGGCGACGACATTTGCGCGGTGGCTCGTGTAACTGCCGGGGAACTGAGACTGCCCGTGCTCTTGTGGTCTGCGGAAACGCGTCGCTAGAGTCGTGATTACACGTGTAACACGCTAGGCCTCCTCCCGGGCCCGCGCAAGCATTTCGGACATACGTTACGAAGCCTTGTCCGTACCGCTCGCGAGGCCGGGGCCGGATCCGCCGACCCGCACCTGGACCCGTCGGCCCCCTGGGCCGAGCAGATTGGAAGGGCCGCAATGACCCAATCGCCCCCCGCCGCGATCGATACGGTGGACATGACCTGGCCGCCGCCGCCGTTCCGGACCCCCGTGTCCCCCGTCGTGGACGCGGACGGGGTCCGCCGCTTCGAGGGGATCACCTACGCGACCTCGCCCGGCTACCGTCCCCGGCTGCTCGACGTCCACGTACCCGCAGGCGAGGGCCCCTTCCCGGTGGTGGTGTGGATCCACGGCGGCGGCTGGCTGGACGGCGACCGGCGCTACCCGCCGCCGACCGTGCCCGTCGAGCTGCTGCACGGGTCGGTGCTGGGGGCGGGGCTGGCCCTCGTCTCGATCGACTACCGGCACAGCCTGGAGGCCCCCTTCCCGGCCCAGCTGCACGACGTGAAGGCCGCGATCCGCTACGTCCGGCAGTTCGCCACCGAGCTGGGCCTCGACCCTGACCGGCTCGGTGTCTGGGGCGAGTCCGCCGGTGGCCACCTGGCGGCCCTCGCCGGGGTCGTCGGCGCGGACACCCCGGACGCCGCGGCGCTGGAGGGCACCCACGGAGTGGGCGCCGGCGACACCGCCGTACGGGCCGTCGTCGACTGGTACGGGGTCTCCGACCTGGTCACCCTCTCCGAGCACCCCATGCCGGCGTTCCCGCCGCTCCCCGGCGGAGACGAGTTCCCCGACCCGTACGAAGCCCTGCTGGGCGCGTCCGTCGCGGAGAGCCTGGAGCTGGCGCGGGCCGCGAGCCCGGTCACGTACGCCGTCGAGGGCTCCGACCCGCCGCCGTTCCTCCTGGTCCACGGAACCCTCGACGGCCTGGTCCCGTACAGCCAGAGCGAGGAACTCGCCGCGGCCCTCACGAAGGCCGGGGGCGAGGTGCTCCTGACCCCGGTGGAAGACGCGGACCACATCTTCCTCGGCTCGCCCGACATCGGCCGCATCGTCGCCGACAGCGTGGCCTTCCTCGCCCGCCACCTGGGGGTCTGAGGCTCGTAGGGGGGAAGCGACGGCCCCGGCCGCGGCACCTGCCGCGGCCGGGGCCGTCGTCGCCGGAGCGCCGTCAGTCGGTGCAGCCGGGGACGGCCGCGGCCGGGCCGCAGTTGTTCGGGCGATTGGCGCGGACGGCGTCACCCTTCAGCGTGAGGACCCCGGAGGCCTTGAAGATGCCGCCGCCGTCACCCGCCCGGTTGTGCGTGAGGGTGTTCTCCTCCAGCGTCGTGCTGCCCAGCCCCTCGGGCCCGCCGGCAGCGTAGAGGCCGCCGCCCTGCGCGGTGCCGCCCTTCGCGACGGCCGTGTTGCGCAGGACCTTGTTGCGCTTGGCCGTCAGGCTGCCGCCGTCAGGATTGTCGAGGCCGCCGCCCTGAGCCGTGCCGCCCGGTGCGTCGGCGGTGTTGCCGGTGATCTGGCTGTCGGCCAGGTCGAGTGTCCCGAAGGGGCCCACCCGGACGCCGCCGCCGCGCGCGGTCCCGTTCTCCGCGACGGCCCGGTTGCCGCTGATCTTCACCCCGGTCACGGTCATCAGGGCGTTGTTGGCGATGCCGCCGCCCTGGGCCGTACCGTGCGGGCTGTCCGAGGTGTTGTCCGTGATGCCGCCGCCGGTGATGGTCATCCGGCCCGGCTCCGGGATGCCGTTGGAGACGGCGGCGCGCGCGAACCCGCCCCGCGCGAAGGCGCGGTTCTTGCTGACGACCGTGTCCCGAACGGTCGTCTCCGCGAAGCTGATGATGCCGGCCCCGAACGCGAAGCTCTGGGTGTTCTCGGTGACGGTGGCCGTGTTCCCGGTCAGCCGGGAATCGGTGACCGTGAGCGGACCGTCGTTGGCGATGGCGCCTCCCGCGGCGCCGCTGCCGAGGTCGGAGCCGCTGTAGATGACGTGGTTTCCGCTCACCTCGGTCCCGCTCACGCTGCCGGTGCCGGGGTTGTCGATGCCGCCGCCCTGGGCGAACACGTCCGAGCGGGACGTGTTCCCGGTGATCTTGCTGCGGGTCACGCTCATCTTTCCGGTGTTGGAGATGCCGCCGCCGCAGGCCAGGCCCGGCGGGTCGGGGAAAGCGGGGCAGTCCGTGGCGAAGCCGCCGCTGATCGTGGTGCGGTCGAGCGTGAGGTTCCCCGCCGGGCCGACGAGCAGGATCCGGAACTTCGGCACCTTGTGCCCTCGCTCGTCCCGCTTGATCGTGGCGCCGCGCCCGTCGATGCTGATTTCGCTGGTGATCACCGGCAGCCCGTTGCCGGGATTCACCGGGTCCGGAGCCGTCAGCTTGTACGTGCACGCGTGCGCCAGCTGCAGGGTGTCCGGCCCGGGCGAGCCGTTCGCGGTGGTGATCGCGGCGACCAGATCGGGAACCGAGCAGGGAACCTGCACCGTGGCGGCGTGGGCGGCCGGGGCGGGGACCGCCACCAACGCGCCCGCCACGAGGCCGAGGACGGCCGGGACATGCCGACGAGACATCGGGGGGACTCCTCTTTCTGCGCTCCGGGACCGGCCGTCAGGGCGCCGCGGCCGACCGAGCCCAGCCGAACACGGGCGCCCGCGCTCGGCTCCCCGGCTTGATCCATACAGGCGCGCGGACCCCCCGGACGGAGCACGAGGACGTACGGACATGAGATGAGGTACGGACATGAGGTGACGTCCTGACATGAGATGACGTACGGACATGAGGTGACGGCCTGACACTTCGCCGCGCCGCGGCTGGTTCCCCTCGAGAAGAAGACGGGAGCGCTGGAGCGGCCGCGGAGTGCCGAATCGTGGAGCGTCATGGCAGCATCGACGGATGATCAACGCCGAGGACCTGGTCGGCAGGCGTCTGCTGAAGGTGACGACGTCCTGGCACCACTACCAGGAGACCGAGCCCTCCCTCCTGCACATGTGGCTCCACATGGAGGGCCTTGGCCCCGTCCGGTTCCACACACCGGGCGACGGGTTGTCCATGGAGATCGACCAGCCTCACGGCCCTTACGGCATGGACGAATACGGCCACACCACGGTCGAGGACGACCTACCCGACTTCCCCATGGCCCGGTTCGTCGGCCGGCGGATCCTCTCCGTCCGGGAGATCCACTACCAGCGCGACCACTACGACTTCGCCATCGGCGTCACCGTCCGGTTTCCCGGCGGCACCATCCGCATCCTCAACCTCGCGGACGAGATCGTCTTGGCCCACGACCAGCACCTGGCCCGGTTGAGGCGCATCTCCACGAGGCGGCGACGCACACGATCCGGGACGCCTCGCCGTGAGTCGGCACGAACTCGGGGGCCGGTCCGGCCGGTCCCCGAGTTCGTCGGTGGGCGGTGCTCAGGTGGTTTCGCGCTGGACCAGGATCGCCTCTATGTCCGGTACGGGCGCCGTGGTGCCCGTTTCGATCAGGTCGTGCACGGCGTCGGCGACCATGGCCGGGGAGGCCAGTTGGAGGCGGATCGAGGTCAGCGGGGGTTCCTGGAGCGCGGAGAGGAGCAGGTCGTCGGAGCCCATGACCGCCACGTCCTGCGGTACGGAGATCCCCTCGGCCCGTAGGGCGTGGAGGAGCAGGGCGGCGTACTCGTCGTTGTACGCGAAGACGGAGTCCAGCCCGAGGCTCCGCCAGCGCCGGGCCAGCGCGGTCGCGGACTCCCGGGTGTAGGCGAGTTCCACCGGAGTCACCGTGGCCATGTGGCGGGCGGCCACCGATTCGGCGCCGGTGAGCCTCGGCTCGGCGAAAAGGCCGAGGCCGCGTTCCTGGGGCATGACCACGCCGATACGGGTCCGGCCGCGGGCGATCAGGTGCTCGGCGGCGGTGCTCCCGATGAGGGCGTGGTCGAAGCCGATGGTGTGCACGCCCGGCACGGGGCGGGCGGCGAAGGCGATCAGCCCCCGTACGCCGGCGCGCCGGAGCAGATCGGCGGCCTGCGCCGTGAGGCGGTCGCCGTCGAGGGCGATGACGGCCGCCGGCCGCAGTTCGGCCCAGGCGCGGGCGGCGTCGAGGGAATTGTCGAACCGTCCGGCGTGCAGGACCGCGGTGTAGCCGTGCCGCTCCAGCTCGCTGTGCAGGTCGTCGACCCAGTCGCTGACGAGGCGGCCGACCGCGGAGATCGACGAGGGCATCAGGACGAGGTTGCTGCGGCCGGCGCGCAGGGACCGGGCCGCGGCGTGCGGTACGTAGCCCAGCTGCCGCGCGGCGTCGAGGACGCGCGCGCGGGCGGCTTCGCCGACGCGGTGGCCCTGGGTGTCGTTGAGGACGAAGGAGACCGTGGCGCGGGACACCCCGGCGAGGCGGGCCACGTCGGCGCTGGTCGGGGACGCCTGAACAGGAGTGTCTTTTGCCATGACGTCGATCGACGCTCCTCTTGATCGGCTCGATCCTTCCCTTCGAAGGTTACACGAGTTAGATCAAGGGAGCGCAGGCCCGCCCGGATGGGCGGGCAGGCCTATTCGGGCTGCGAGAGCGCTCCCTCGTGCAGGCGCAGGGAATCCCCGGCGAGGTCGTCGAGCACGCCGACCACGGTGTCGAAGCGCATGGTGGTGCGGGTGTCCTTCTCGTACGGGTTCCAGGTCGGCATGGCCGGATGGTTCGGGTCGCCGGTGCGGACGAAGGCGATCCAGGCCTCGTGCATGGTGTGCGCGAGCCCGTCGCGGACGGCGGGGTCGAGCCCGGCCGTCAGGGGAGCGTGGGTCCACTGGTCGAAGTTGGCGAAGGCGAAGGGAAGTTCGAGGCAGTGGGCGGCTCCGAGCCGGCCGTCATGGGCGGCTGCCGGGAGGTCGAACTGATAGGCCCACACCGGATGCCCGGACGCGGCCCGCGCCTCGGCCAGCCGGAGGGCGGGCACGCGGAAGAGTTCATCGGTGATGAGGTCCATCAGGACGCCGGCGGGCCCGCCCCCCGGGCGGGCGCGCTCGTACGCCGCGTACGCGCCGGGGGCGGCTTCGGGGCCGAAGGTGTCCGCGATCCGGGCGGTCACCTGCTCCCGGTCGGCCGCGGCGTAGGCCTCGTTCAGGGCGAATCCGAAGTTGGCCTCCTCCCGCGTCCAGCCGATCATCACCTCGATGTCCGCGGCGGCGCCGTCCAGCAGGGCCCGGGCCGGGTGGCGGGGCAGGGTGACGCCGTCGATCACGGGCAGGAACGGCGTGGGCCAGTACCCCCACCGCGTCGTCAGGGCGAAGAGCCCGCCCATGGCGGCGATCAGCTCGGGCCACGGCAGGGTGCGCAGCTCGGCGAGGGTCTTGACCCCGGCGAGCTCCAGGTACGCGGTGGTGCGCTCCCGGTAGGCGTCGGGGGTGGGCAGGTCCAGCCCGAACGGCGGGCTCATCAGGATCACCCGGCGGATCAGTCCTCGGGCCTCGGGCAGTCCGGCGAGGGCGGCCGTGGACACCGCGCCGCCCGACTGGCCCGCGACGGTGATCGCGTCGGGGTCGCCGCCGAAGGCGGAGATGTTGTCCCGTACCCAGCGCAGGGCGGCGAGCTGGTCGCTCAGCCAGTGGTTGGCGCCGGAGCCGTCGGGCTCGTCCTCGGTGCCGGTGAGGAGATAACCGAGCGGACCGATGCGGTAGTTGATGCTGACGACTACCAGGTCCCCGTCGCGGGAGAAGGTCGCGCCGGAGTAGTTCGGCAGTGACCCGGAGCCCGAGACGAAGCCGCCGCCGTGGATCCAGACCAGCACCGGTCGGCGGGCGTCGTCGACCGCGGGGGTCCAGATGTCGAGCGTCAGGCAGTCCTCGTCGAAGGGCGGCGAACCGTGCCCGCCGAGGACGGGGTCACCGCCCTCCATGTACATCTGCGGGGCGCTGGGCCCGTCGGCGGTCGCGTCCCGGGCACCGCTCCACCCCGGATGCGGCCGCGCGGGCCGCCAGCGCAGCTCGCCGACCGGGGGTGCGGCGTAGGGAACGGCCCGGAAGACGGTCAGCCCGTCCTCGACCGAGCCGAGGAGCGAGCCCGCGGGCGGATGCGCCATGGGGTGACCGGGGCCTGGGGTGGGTGCCATGAGTCGATCCTTCCTGGTCCGCGCGCCGAACGCGTGCCGACCCGTCGAGAATATGGCGGAAATTCGCCGATCGTCAATGTTTCGCGATAATCGGGTTGGCTGGTCGGGCCCCGCGAACCGGCGAGGGCGGGCGGCCGTGCCTGTTGCGTCCGGCCGCCGCGCCCGTGGCCAAGTGGGCGGGGAATCCCTCCCTTGCGGGAGGGGAGGGCGTCACATCCAGAGGGTGTCGGACGCCATGCGTTCCGCCTCCGTCTCCAGCAGGGGCGCGAACGCCCGCCACAGGAGCAGGCAGGCGCCCACGGCCGCCAGGGCGCCCGCGAAGGTGTCGCTGAGCCACTGGGCGTGCTGCCAGGTGCGGCTCCACATCATGGCGCCGGTGTAGGCCCCGCCGAACAGCCACCACCAGCGCCGGCCGCCCGGCGGGAACAGCACCACCGCGGCGGCGATCACCAGGGCCACCGCACTGAAGACCTGGCCGGACGGGTATGAGCCGTCGTTGACCAGGGTCCAGGTGTGCGGAGGGCGCGGCCGGTCGGCCAGCTGTTTGAGCGGCAGCACCACCAGCATGTTGGCCACGACGGTCGTGGCGAAGACGAAGAGTGCCGACCGCCAGCGCCCGTACATGCACAGGCAGCCCATCAGCAGCAGTGGAACGACCGTGCCCAGCGGCCCGCCCAGGCGGTCGAGCACGGTGGCGAACCCGCTGGCGGTGTCGGCGGGCGAGCCGTTCAGCGAAGCGGCCCACGTGTCGTCGAGTCCCTGGAAGAAGAGCCGTTCGTCCAGGCGCAGGAGCAGTCCCGTCAGCGCGGACAGCAGGGTCAGCGCCACACCCCAGGCGAGGGCGTGGCGGGGTGGAGCCGCGGGGACGGGGCGCCGGGGCGGTCGGGCGGGGAACGGTGGCTGGGTGACGGTGTGGCCGGGGGAACCGGACATGGCGGAACCTTTCGCGGCCGCCTCCCGGGGTGATGGGCCACCTGGGGAGACGCCGGACGGGCGCGAGGCGCGGGGACGGAGGGGGCGGGCGCGGCGAAGCCGACGCGCGGGGAGCCGGATGGTGGTGAGGGGGCGCGGCGAAGCCGACACGGGGAGCGGGGAGCGGGGAGCGGGGAGGGGGGAGGGGGGAGGTGGGGACGGGCGTTGCGAAGTCGACGCGTGGGGAGTGGGGGCAAGCGGGGAGGGGCGCGCCGGGGTCGACGCGCGCGGAGCGGGGGTGCGGAGGGGGCGGGCGTGCTGAAGCCGCCATGTCGAGCGGGGGTGTGCGGAGGATCCGGGTGGCCCGGCCCTCGGGGCGGTGAGCGGCCCGGCCGCCTGGGCCACTCGAGCCGCCCGGTGTTTCGGGCGCCCGGTGGTGTTCGTACGGCCCAGTCCCTCGGGACCCCGAGCGGACCGGCCGGCTGAGGCGCGCGAGCCGCGAGCCGCCCGGTGTGTCCGAGCGCCTCGTGGTGCCCGTAGGGCCGGTGAGGCCCGAGCTGCTCCGGGTGGCCCGCCGCCCGGAGTGCCGCCCTGGGTGGGCCGGCCGGGTGGTCGCCGAGCCGGAGGGGTGGGTGGGCTCCGGCCGGGGGTGGTGGCTGGGTCGGTGCGGAGTATTGCGGAAGCGTGACCGCCGCCACAAGGGCAAGAGGGTTCTCGGCCGGGTCGGAGTCGTCCAGAGGCTGCATTTGGATGGTTACACGTGATCCACCTGGACTTCGTCCATGGGTCACGATCTGAACGGAGGGCTGCGCCAACCCTTGGCGAGACCGGGGAACGGGTGCTACACAGTGTCCAAGCACCTGAAGTGACACGTGTAACAACACCTCGCATCGTGTCGGCCACCCGGCGCCCCACAGCACGGCACCGCACCCACCGCACTGCCTCCCCGCCGCACCGCCTCACCGCCCCGCCGCACTGCATCCCCCACCGCAGCGCGTCCCCCGCCCCGCCCCGCAGGCACCGCACGCACCGCGCCGAGCAATCGCACCGCGTCAGCCGCCTCGCGCTCGGCGTGGCACCTCCCGGCGATGCCCTCCGGGGCGACAGCCCCTCCGCGTCGCCGCCCTCCCCGCGCACCGCACCGGCGGTCCCCCCGCGCCACCTCCCCGCTCCGTCCCCCGAGGAGTCGTCATGGCTACGAACGAGATCATCGACCCGCCCGTCCCGGCGGTTCCCGAACCCGAACCCTCCCGCGGACGCGGGCTCCTGCTCCTCCTCCTGGTCGCGAACTCCGCGATGATGGCCGTCTACATGGGCGTCGGCTCCGTCCTCCTGCCCACCCAGATCGAGGCGATCGCCGGTGACGACAAGGTGGCCGTGCTGGGCCTGATCGGCGGCATCAGCGCGATCTTCGCCACCGCGTTCAACCCGATCGCGGGCGCGCTCTCCGACCGCAGCGGCCGTCGCAACCCCTGGGTCCTGGGCGGCGCGATCGGCTCGCTCGTGGGACTCGCCGTCCTCGGGAGCGTGAGTACCGCGCTGCTCGTCGGGATCGGCTGGTGCCTGGTCCAGGCGACCATGAACATCTATCAGGCGGCCGTCACCGCGATCGTGCCCGACCGGGTGCCCGCCGCCCGCCGCGGGACCGCGTCCGCGCTGGTGGGACTGGGCCTGCCCATCGGCGGCACGGTCGGCGTGCTGATCGCCTCCCAGACCTCGGAGCACCTGCGCACCGGGTACCTCGTCTTCGGCGGGGTCATCGCCGGCGCCGCGCTCCTGCTGACCAGCTTCTGCCGGGACGTACCGAGATCCGAGCCGGATCCGGAGGCGCCCGCCGCCCCCAAGGGCGCCCAGCTCAAGGCCTTCCTGTCCGCGCTCGCCAACCACGACTTCCGGTGGGCCTTCATCGGGCGCGCCCTGATGGTCCTCGGGTACTTCTCGGTGGTCGGCTACCAGCTCTACATCCTGGGTGACCACATCGCGCTCCCCGCCGGGCTCACCCCGCCCGCCGCGATGGCGATCCTCACCCCCGTGTCGATGGTCGCCATGGCCGTTTCCACGGTGGTCGGCGGACTGCTGTCCGACCGCTGGAACCGCCGCAAGGTGTTCGTCGGAGTCTCGGCGGCCCTCGCCGGGCTGGTCATGGTGGTCCCCGTCGTCAGCCCGACGTGGACGGGCATGCTCGTCTTCAGCGCGCTCAACGGCCTCGCCTTCGGATGCTTCATGGCCGTCGACACCGCGCTCGTCACCCTGGTGCTGCCGCGGGCCGAGGACGCCGCCCGGGACATGGGCGTACTGAACATCGCGAACGCCGGGCCCCAGATCATCGCCCCGTTCGTGGCCTCCGCCGTGGTCACCACCCTGGGCGGCTACACCCCGCTGTTCCTGGTCGGGGGAGCGCTCTCGCTGATCGGCGCGCTGGCGATCCTCCCCATCCGCAGCGTGCGCTGACCCCGCCGGCCCCGTCGCCGCCAGGTCCGTCCTCGCTGGCCTCGCACCCGCCGGGCCCCGCACCCGCAACCTCCGGGCCGCCCCTCCCGGGCGGCGGCCCGGCCCGCACTCCGGCGGGCTCGCGCCGAGGGTCGCGAGCCCGCCGGGCACCACCCTTACCGACCCTCACCCCGTCCAGTTCCTCCTCCCCTTCTCCTCCCTCTCCAAAGGAGCGTTCCGTGCAACGCAAGCGAGTTCTGCCGTTGGCCGCCCTGCTGCTCTGCGCGCCGGCCCTCGCCGGTACGGTGCCCGCCGCCGCGGCCGAGCCGCAGGCCGGACCGGCGCCCGCACCGGTGCCCGCGGCCCCGCTGCGGATCCTGCTCACCAACGACGACGGCTACAACGCGCCCGGCATCCGCCTGGCCTTCGCGCGGCTGACCGCCGCCGGACACGACGTCACCATCGTGGCTCCGCTGACCAATCAGAGCGGCGCCGGCACCAAGACGTCCAACGCCCCGTCCATCGCCGTCCGCCACCCCGAGCCGAAGGTGTGGGCGGTCGACGGATCCCCCGGCGACTCGGTGAACTTCGGTCTCTCCGAGGTGTTCGAGGGGCGGGCGCCCGATCTCGTCGTGTCGGGCACCAACTTCGGTCCGAACCTGGCCGCGATCACCAACCACTCCGGCACGGTCGGCGGCGCCATCGCCGGACTGGACGCCGGCGTGCCCGCCATCGCCCTGAGCACCGGCGGGCTCGCGGCTCCCGACCCGGTGACCACGGTCAACGCGATGGGGCCGACCGTCGACTTCGCGGTCAAGCTGATCGACCGGCTCCGCGCGCGGGCCCGCTCCGGCCTGCTGCTGCCCAAGGGTGTCGGCCTCAACGTCAACCACCCGGTCATCGGCGCGGACGGCAAGGGCACCCCGGCCGGGGTGGCCACCACCTTCCAGGACGCGCAGGCGCTCCTGAAGGCCGACTACACCGACGCCGGCGACGGCACCTGGAAGGTCGGCGTGACGGTGGACCTGAAGACGCCCGCCCGGGGCAGCGACGTGGAAGCCGTGGGCGCCGGGAAGATCGCCGTCAGCCCGATGAACGCCGACTGGAACACCGGACCGCTCGACTTCGCCGTCACCGCGACCCTGCTCGCCGGGCTCCGCCCGTAGGTCTCCCCGCACCAGCCGGCCTTCCGGAGGCGGGGCGGGCGTCCCGCGCTCAGCCCCGCCCCCGGATCGCCCCGAACCCAGGAGTACGGATGACACGGCCTTCGCACCGGACCACCCGGCTTTTCACGCCGAGATCCTTACTCGGCACGGTACTCGGCCTCACCACGCTGATCGCCGCCGCGCTCCCGGCGGCGGCCTCTCCCGGAATGCCTGCCGATGCCGTTGCGGACGCCTCGCCCCGCCCGGTCGTCTCCGTCGCGCAGGGAGCGCTCCGCGGCCGCGCCCACGACGGAGCGCAGGAGTTCCTCGGCGTCCCCTACGCCGCCGCGCCGGTCGGGGAGAACCGGCTGCGGGCTCCACAGCCGCCCCGGCGCTGGCGCGGAGTGCGCGAAGCCGCCGAACAGGCCCCTGCCTGCCTACAGTTCTCGCCGTTCGGGCTGAGCGACCCCTCGGCCGTCAGCGAGGACTGCCTGTACCTGGACGTGTACCGGCCCGGCCGGGCCCGAGCCGGGGCCCGGCTGCCGGTGATCCTCTGGATCCACGGGGGCGCGTACAGCCAGGGCACCGGGACGCAGTTCGGCGGACGCACGATGGCGGAGCTGACCGGCTCCCTCGTGATCAGCATCAACTACCGTCTCGGTCAGCTGGGTTACCTGGGCCTGCCCGAACTGGGGCGGCAGAACGCGCTGCGCTCCGGCTCCTTCGGGCTGATGGATCAGATCCAGGCACTGCGCTGGACGCGGGAGAACAGCGCGGCCTTCGGCGGGGACCCGGGCAACGTCACGGTCTCGGGCCAGTCCGCGGGCAGCGGTTCGGTGTGCGGACTGCTGGCCGCCCCGTCCGCGGCCGGGCTGTTCCACCGGGCCGTGCTGCAGAGCGGGCCGTGCACTCTGCTGCGCACCCCTGACGCCGCGCGGGCCGAGTCCGAGGCGCGCGAGTTCGCCGCGAGCGCGGGCTGCCCCGACGTGGCCGGGATCTCGGCCTGCCTGCGTGCCGCTTCCGGGCGGTCGCTGGTGGACGCGGCCCGTACACGGGCCACTTCGGGCCCCGCGTCGGGGGACGGGCTGCTCCCGCGCGATCCGGCCACGGCGATCGCGGCCGGATCCTGGAACAAGGTCCCGGTCCTGATCGGCAGCACCCGCTCCGAGGCGCGCTTCTTCGTGGCGCTGACCCAGCCGGCGCTGACGGCCGAGCAGTACGCGCGGCAGGTCCTCGCGGGCTACGGCGCGTCCGGACCGGAGATCCTGGCCCGCTACCCGGTGGCCGCGTACGGCTCCCCGTACCTGGCGCTCTCGGCGGTCATGACCGATGGGACCTTCGCCTGCGAAACCGCCCGGACGGCGCAGGTGTTCGCCCGTCAAGTACCCACGTTCGCGTACGAGTTCGATGACCCCGACTCGCCGACCCTGGCGGGCGCCCAGGTCCCGGACCTGGACGAGTCGAACGCGCACAGCGCCGAACTGGCCTACCTGCACGATTTCACGATGGGGGAGCGCTCCCTGACCTCCGTCCAAGTAGCCCTGGCGACCCGGATGAAGCGCTACTGGGGCGCCTTCGCCCGCCACGGTGTCCCCGTGGTCCCGGGCCAGACCCCCTGGCCGACGACCGGACCGGGCGGCACGGTACTGACCCTGGCGCCCACGGGGGACAGGATCGACCGGACGTTCGAGGCCGAGCACCAATGCGGCTTCTGGCGCGACCAGCCCTCCCGGCCGCTCTGACGGGAGACGAGACCCGGTGGTCCGTACGGGGGGTGATCCGCGCCCGCGTCAATGCGTGAGCGCGGAGCTCATCCTTTGGGGATCACCGAATGGGCGGCGGCCCGGGGGGTGCCGCCAAGCCGCCGGATGCCCGGAGGGCCACGGCCCTCCGGGCATCCGGCGGTCCACCGCGTCCACGGCACGGGTGCGAGCCGTACGGCGACGGGGGATCGCCGAGCGGAACGGACCGCGCACGGTGCCAGCATGCCCGTTCGGGCAACGGAACCAGGCGAAGCCGTTGCGCAGGCACGGGAGGTGGGAACGTGGCCGCACCAGCGGTGGACACGGCAGCTCGCTCGACACCCGCGGGGCACGGGTCCGCGAGCGCGGAGGCCGGGCGTGAGGCAGGGCTCGAGGCAGAGCGTGAGGCAGAGCGCGAGGCCGGTCGGTCGACGGCGCGCGAGGCCGAGCAGGAGACAGGGCGCCGGTCGGCGCAGCCGGCCGCGCCGGTGAAGGCCGCGGGCCCGGCGAAGGCGGCAGGGGCCGCCGCACCCGTACGGGCCCCGGAGCCCGCGCAAACCCCCGAGCCCGTACGGGGCCCGGGGCCCGAGGGTGCCGTTGACCCCGCGGAAGCGGGCCGGCCGGCCCCGTCCCGCACGGATCCGGACCTGCTGCTCGCGGCGTCGGTCCTGCTCGCGGACGCCGCCCTCACGGCGAAGCAGGCCGCCGCCGAGCTGACGGGCGCGCTCAGCAGCCGGCAGTTGGGGCTGGAGGCGCTGCGCCGCCCCGGCTGGGCGCTCGGCGCGGTGGTGTCCTGCGCCCGGGCGCTGACCAGCCCGACGGGGCTCGGATTCGGGGCCAACGGCGGACTGGCCGGGGAACTGGCTCGGATCGCGGGGAACATGACGTACCGCCGTCCGGCCGCCGTGGCGATGGCCGTGGACGCCTTCGCCCTGCGGATCAGGGCGATCGCCTCCGACCACCCCAACCTGGACTCGCCGCTCGCCCGGCGGCTGACCGACGCCATGGTCGAGGGCAACCGGCTGGAGGCGCTGCGCGCCCTGTACGCGCTCGTCGAGCGCCTCGGGGTCACCCGGGCCCTGACCACCCTGAGCCCCGTGATCATGGAGCTGTCGGCCCTGCTGGGACTGCTCGACGAGAACCCCGTCAACGACGGCTTCTCCTGGGTGACGCTCGCCGGCGGAGTCCCGTCGACCGACCCCTTCTTCGGGTTGCCGAGCAGCCTGCTGAAGTACCTCAACCCCGGACCCGGCCGCGCCGAGCGCGCGGACGCGGACTCCATCCTGGCGAAGGTGCTGGCCACGTCCGGCAACGACATCGTCAGCTACGTCAACGACATCGGGGCCCTGGGCAATCACGGACTGGTGCTGTTGCGCCGGGTCGAATGCGCCGACGGCGCCGTGCGCTACGTCCTGCTGCTGCCCGGCACGAGCTTCGCCCTCCTGAGCAACAGCACCCCCCAGGACCTGGTGGGGGCGTTCGACGGACTCCTGCACACCGACACCACCTACACCCGGGCCGCGCGCAAGCTGCTGCTGCGCGCCGGGGTGCCGGCCGGAGCGGAGGTCATGTTCGTCGGGCACAGCCTCGGCGGGATGACCGCGATGAACCTCGCCTCGGACGTCGAGGTGTCCTCCCGCTACCGGATCACGCACGTGATCGCGGTGGGCTCGCCCATCGACGGCAAGCGCCCCGCCGACCACACCACTCAGGTGATCAGCCTGGTCAACAACCACGACGTGATCCCGATGATCGACGGCCGCGGCCCCGCCTCGCCCAACGACATCCCCGACAGCTGGGTGGAGTTGGCCTGGCTGGACGAGTCGTACGACTACCCGCTCTCGCACGCCCCACAGGCCTACTCGGACACCCTGCGCGGCCCGATGGCGCACCACCGGGAGAAGGTCAACGCGCTGATCGGCGCCTACGACGGCCGGATCGTCGGCAACCAGCCCTACATGCTGCGCGACAAGTGAGCACGGGAGACACTGAGATGACCTCCGAACACGGCGACGGCGCCGAACACGGCGCGACCACCACGAAGACCGCGCCGCGATCCCCCGAGAGTGTCCGGGCCCTGGAGAACGCCGTGTTCAGCGCGGCCATGTTCGCCCAGCGGCTGCCCTGGACCGATACCGCGGCCCGCGCGCTGGGCCTGGACGCGCTGACCCGTGAAGGGGTGCGGCGCACTCTGCTGGACCACCTGCGGCGCACCCGCTCCGGCCGGCCGGTACGGCTGCGCACCCCCTTCGGGAACTTCCTCGTACCGCTGGCCCCCGCCGCGTCCGAGGCCCTGTTGCTCCGGGCCGAGGAGGAAGGGGTGTTGGAGCCCGTCGCGGGGCTCACGGACGCCGGGGACCGCTACGGGCTGTCGCCGCACACGGAGCTGACATGGGAGGTCATCGCGCCGGGCGACGAGCTGGCCGCCCTCGTGGCCCGGGACGTCGACGAGGCCGTGGCCGGCCGGCGCGGGGACGGCACCCTGGAGCCACAGGCCTGGGGCGAGGCGATGGGACGGCTGGGCCGGCGCCTGGTGGTGGGCGAACCGGCCGCCGAGGACACCCTGCTGAGCGAGATCGTCGCCCGGACACCGGCAGCGCGGGGCCGGGGCGCCCGCGCGGAGCTGACGGCCGCCCTGCGGCGCAGGACGGCCGGCTATCTGGAGAGTCCCGATCCGGCCTCCCTGGTCGGACGGCTCGTCGGGGCGGGAGCGAGCGCCGACACCGTGGTCGCGGCGGTGGCCCACGTACTGGCCCTGGTCGCCGAGGCCGCCACGAGCACGACCCTCCAGGCGCTGGCCCTGTACGCGGTGGAGGCGGCGGAGACCCCGGAGGAGGCCGTGGACCGGGCGCTGCGCCACTATCCGCCGGTGGCCGCGGCCGTGCACCGGGTGAAGGCGCCGTTCGTCTGGGAGGGCCTGGCGATCGGCGCCGGTACGGAGATCCTGTGCGCGCCGGGCTGGCTGTCGCGGGCGAAGGACGGCGCGGGCCCGGGCGTTTGGCCCTCCGCGCTGTGCGGTGGGCCCGGCACGTGTGCGGCGACGCGGTTCGCGGTGCTCGTCGCCGCGGAACTCGTACGGGCCGTCACCGGGGTCTCCAGGCCTTCCGTGGTCCACCCGAAGCTGACCGCGGGGCGGCTGCCGGCCACGCTCGACGCGCGCTCGCTGCTCGTGTCCCTGGGGGAACTCCCCGGCGGCCGGGGCGACCGTCGGGTGACGGTCGGCAGGCCGGCGGCGCTGCCGACCGCGGTCCGCGGCTGCACGCCCGCGTCCTACGGGGCCCTGGCGCAGGCCAGCGCCGAGCGGTTGGCGGCGCACGCGGAGAGCCTGGCGGTCTGCGCCGGAGCGGAGGGCTGGAACCGGGACGAGGCGGAGGAGCGCTTCCGCATGGTCCTGCTGGACCACGCCCAGCGGTGCGCCCGGGCGGCCGACGGCGTACGGCAGGCGGCGAACCGGTTGGCGGACTGACGGCCGGGCCGGGATGACGGCCGGCCGTCATCCCGGTCGTCGCAAGGGCGGCCGTGCTACCAGAAGGGCGTCTCGCGCCTGCCGCGCTCCCTGTCCACCAGGGACTGCACGGCTTCCTGGGCCTCGGCGCACAGCAGGCCGGCCGCGGCCCTGCGGGCCGAGTACGACTGCGGCCGTGGCGGTGCGGGGATCGGTTCGCCCACGGTGATGAGCCACTTCGAGGGCAGGGGGAGGAGCGTGGTCAGCGGGAAGTAGGGGAGGTCGAACAGGCGGGCCAGGGCCGGGATCTCACCGAACTTGGGATACGCCTCCTCGGCCCCGATCACGCACACGGGGACCACGGGTGCCCCGGCCTGGACGGCGGTCGCCGCGAACCCGGGGCCGAACGGTCGCAGCCGGTAGCGGTTTCGGAAGGGCTTTTCGAGGCCGGAGATTCCCTCGGGGAACACTCCCACGAGTTCCCCTGCGGTCAGGTGTTCCAGTCCGAGCGTCGGATCAAGGGGAAAGGCGCCCATTTTCCGGGCGTACGAGCCGATCACCGGGAATCGAAAAGCAAGAGAGGCGGCCGGTACGTGCAAAGGCCGGTTCAGGACCCGCGTGAGTGATTTGACGAGGATGAAAGCGTCGAGCCCCCAAGCACCCGAATGATTGGCCACGATCACGGCGGGCCCTTTAGCCGGAATGTTCTCCCAACCGGTCATTTCGAGTCGGAAGTAGTCCTCCATCAGCCAGTCGAGCAGCCTGTCCCAGGCGGTTTCCCCGGCCTCGCCGAGCCACTCCCTGGCGTAACGGAACTCGGCCGTTCCCGCCTCCATCACATCGGTCACACTGTCCGACACGAGTATTCTCCCTTTTCCCGCCGGTCTTCGGCGCCACCTTGGCGCACGGGCCGCCAGAGCGCAAACAGGAGTAGTCATGACCACGTCCGCACCAGAATCCACGATCGGTCTGATCACTGAAATCATCATCGCGATGGGAGAATCCCCCTCCGAGGAAGTTCATGCCGGAGCCCGGATGCAGGACCTGCTGACCGACTCCCTCATGGTGGTGGAAATGGCCATCTCCCTGCACGACAGACTGGCCGTCAAGGTCGACGAGGAGGAAGTCCGCGACCTCACCCTCGCCGAGTTCGCCGCGGTGCTCGACGCCCGGCTCCGGGACGCAGCCGCCCCTCGCTAGGCTGGCCCGATGACCGCAGAACTGCCCCCGGGCGGCGTGGAGATCACTCAGGCCGAGGCGGAAGCCAGGTGGGCGCACGCCTGGACCCCCGCCGAGGTGGCGGCCCGGCTCGCCGGGGTCCCGGCCCCTTGGTACGTCGCCGGGGGCTGGGCCGTCGACCTCTTCACGGGCGGGCCGCCCCGGCACCACGGCGACCTGGAGATCGCCGTCCCCGCGGCGAGCTTCCCCGAGATCCTGGCCAGGTTCCCGGAGTTCGTCTTCGACGTGGTGGCGCACGACCGGCTCTGGGAGCTCACGCCCGAGGTCTCGGGACTCACCCACCAGACCTGGCTGCGCGATCCGGCGACCGGGAACTTCCTGGTGGACGTGTTCCGCGAGCCGCACGACGGCGAGACCTGGATCTACCGCCGCGACCCGTCCGTCCGGCTGCCGTACACCGCCGTCGTCAGCCGGACACCGGACGGGATCCCCTACCTCGCGCCCGAGCTGGCCCTGCTGTTCAAGGCCAAGGCCGTCCGTCCCAAGGACCAGCGGGACTTCGCCCGCGCCCTCCCCCTGCTGGACGACACCCGGCGCGCGAGGCTGGCCGCTCTCGTCGAGCGGGAGCATCCGGGGCACGCCTGGCTGGCGGACCTCCGGCCGGGCGGTGCCCGACCGGCCGGGGGCCCTCCCGCCGGGTCGAACAGCTCGGACGACTCCTAGAACTCCTGCGGTTCCTGCGGTTCCTGCGGTGCCTACGACTCCGGCGATTCCGACGGCTCGGCCCGGTCCGACGGTCCCCGCCGGTCCTAGCGGGCGCCCGCCGAAGCGTGGGCCGGTGTCGCGGAGGCCGCCGCCATCCCCGCCGACGTGGAGTGCACGGTGTCGAGCTGGGCCTCCATGTCGTCGAGCGCGCTGCGCACCGCCGCGATCCGCAGCAGGAGCTCGTCTGCCGCGTCCGGCGGCGACTGTGTCGCCAGCAGCGCGGCCCGCTTCTCCTCCTTCTCGGCCTCCTCCTCCATCTCTCGTGCTTCCTCAAGGGCGTTGAGGACCACGCCGATCAGCACGTTGACCAGCACGAAGGATCCGAAGAGCACGTAGGAGGCGTAGTAGAGGAGGCTCAGCGGGGAGATGGCCAGCCCCGCGTGGACGGCGTCCCCGAGCCCTTCGAGCGTCATCAGCAGGAACAGGGTCAGTGCCGCCCGGCCGATGGACCCGTAGTGCTGCGGGTCGTGGTGGGCGAAGCAGATCCAGCCGATCATCGCGTACACGTAGACGATCAGCGCGCCCACGAACAGGAAGCTGACGGTGCCCGGCAGGCTGCGGCCCACCGCGACCAGCAGGACTCGCAGCTGGGGCATGAACCGTGCGGTGCGCAGGACCCGCGCCAGCCGCAGCAGCCGCAGGAGCGTGGTGTTCTCCCGGAGGAACGGGATGAAGGCCGAGGAGACGACCAGCAAGTCGAATACGTTCCAGGGGTCTTGGAAGAAAGCTTTCGGCCGGTCGGCGTGAGCGCCCAGGCGGATCAGCATCTCCAGGGTGAAGGCGATCACGCAGAAACGCTCGGTCGCCGACAGCAGGCCGCTGTACTCGGCGGACAGGCCGCTGTACGTCTCGGCGCCCAGAAGTGCGGCGTTGAAGAGGATCACCGCGAAAACGGTGAGCGAGAACGCGGGCGCCTCGCACACGTCACGGCAGTGTGCGGCAAGCCTTCCACGCCAGGTGTCCACCGCGGTCGGGTCGGTCATCGTGCTCCCTCGTACGGGCCACCGGCCGCCCCCGGCCCGCACGCGCCGGCTGCGCCGCGACGGAAGACGAGGCAGCCGAGGCGATGTTCATGTTCCGCGTCGTGTAACGCCGTACGAGGGAAATCGAGACGCCCTGGAGCGCTACATCGCCCGATCGGGGACCGGCCCGCCGCGCGAGGGCCCCGGCCCACCCGGCGGCGGCCGCGGTGCGGCGGGCAGGATGGGGCCATGACGAGTCGTGACGATGGGACCGGACAGGCATGGGCCGCCCTGGGCGGCCCCGGGGAGCTGGCGGGACGGGTCGGCTACCGGGGGCCCGACGGGCTGGGGGACGGGCCGCTGCCCGTACGCGAACTCGCGCGGGCCACGGTGGGCGTGTGCGCCCTGGCCGCCGCCGAGCTGGCCGCCGTACGGGCCGGCGGCGGTGCGGACGACGTGGCTCCGCTGCTGGTCGACGAAGGGGCCGTGGCCACGGCGTTCGTCAGCGAGCGCCACCTGCTGGTGGACGGCCGGCGACCCGTGACGTTCGCGCCGCTGTCGGGCTTCTGGCGCGCCGCCGACGGGTGGGTGCGTACGCACGCCAACTACCCGCACCACGAAACCGCCTTGGTACGGGTCCTGGCGGCCGGTACCCGGGACGGCGTGGCCCGGGCGATCGCCGGGCGGCGGGCCGTGGACGTCCAGGAGGAGGTCTATGCGGCGGGCGGGCTGGCCGTGGCGGTGACCCAGGAGTACGGCGCGCCGCAACCCCTCGTGGAACGCACCGCCTCGGGCGGGCGCGGGCGGCCCCTCGGCGCGCTCGCCGCAGGCACCGGACGGCCGCTGGAGGGGGTACGGGTGCTCGACCTGACCCGGGTCATCGCCGGGCCGGTGGCCACCAGGACCCTAGGGCTGCTCGGCGCGGACGTGCTGCGGATCGACTCCCCGCGACTCCCGGAGTCGGACGACGCCTACGCGGACACGGGGTTCGGGAAGCGGTCGGCGCTCCTCGACCTAGGGGAGACGGGGGACCGGGCGGTCTTCGACGGCCTCCTGGCCGGGGCGGACGTGGTGGTGACCGGATACCGGCCGGGAGCACTGGAGCGGTACGGGCTGGACGCGGAGGAACTGCTGTCGCACCGGCCGGGGCTGGTGGTGGCCGAACTGTGCGCGTGGGGCCGACGGGGTCCCTGGGCGGGGCGCCGGGGGTTCGACTCGCTGGTGCAGGCCGGGTACGGGATCTCCGCGGCCTGCGGGGACGGGCGCGCCCCCGGGGTGCTGCCGGCCCAGGCACTGGACCACGGGACGGGGTACCTGGTCGCCGCCGGAGTCCTACGGGCCCTCGCGGAGGGCGGTGGCCAGGCCCTGCGGTTCTCCCTGGCGGGAACGGCGTCGTGGCTGGTCCGCGAGGTCCCGGCGGCCGGCGCCGCCGAACCGGGGTACGCCCCGGAGCCGTGGCTGCGGGAGACCGCGTCGGGGTACGGACCGCTGCGGTACGCGGCTTCGCCGCTCGGGGGCCTCGGATGGGACCGGGGGCCTTCCCGCTGGGGGACCGACCGGGCCGCCTGGCTCTGATCCGGACCCGGGGGCCGGCACCGACAGCGGGGCCGACGCCGGTGCGGGGCCCCGGCCAGGGTGTCGGCCGGGGCCCCGCGGGTGGTGCCGACCGCCTCCGGGATGTGGAGGGACGGCATGGGCGGATCGGGTCGAGCGGATCGCACGAAGCGGATCGAACCGATCGGATCGAACGGATCGGATCGGGCGGAGCGCGTGAGGTCGCTGGTCAGGGCAACGGCTCACGCGCTCCGGAGCCGGCCTAGAAGTAGACGTTCCAGGTGACGCTGACCGAGGAGGACTTGCCCGCCGCGTCGGTCACGGTGAGGGTGCTGCCGCCGAAGCCCCAGGTGGTGGGGGAGCCGGTGATGACACCCGTGGCGGCGTTGACGCTCAGGCCCGCGGGCAGGCCCGTGGCCTTGAAGGCGTAGGGCGCGGTGCCGCCGGTGGCCTTGAGGGCGAGGCTGACGGGCTTGCCGATGTAGACGGTCTGGTTGCCCGGGTTCGTCAGGACGGGGCTGGTGCCGGTGACGGTGCTGACGGTCCAGGAGAACGCCGCGGACGCGGTCTTGCCGGCGTTGTCGGTGGCGGTGACGGTCACGTTGGAGGTTCCGGCCGTGCTGGCGGTACCGGTGATGGTGCCGGTCGTGGAGCCGATGCTCAGGCCGGCGGGCAGACCCGTCGCGGACCAGGCGTAGGGGGCGGTGCCACCGGCGGCCTTGACCGTCAGGTTGGCCGCGGCGCCGACGGCGGAGCTCTGGCTGCCGGGGTTGGTCACGGACAGGGCGGTGCCGGCCGTGGTGATGGTCCAGGAGAAGGAGGTGGAGCCGGTCTTGCCGGCGTTGTCGGTCGCGGTGACGGTCACGTTGGAGGTTCCGGCCGTAGTGGGGACGCCGGTGATGCCGCCGGTGTCGGAGGCGATGGCCAGGCCGGCGGGCAGGCCCGTGGCGGACCAGGTGTAGGGGGCCGTGCCCCCCTCGGCGGTGTTCTTCAGCTCGGCTATCCGAGCGCCGATGACGCCGTTCTGGGCCGAGACCGCCGAGACGGTGACGTTGCCGGGCTGCGGGTTGGAGGTGGTCAGGGCCAGCTTGAACTTGGTCAGGGCCTCGATCACCGGCTGGAAGATGGTGAACTTCTCGCCGCTGCCCGAGGTACAGGTGGCACTGCCGCCGCCGGAGTGCAGGCCGACGGCCTTGCCACCGGTCGCCGTGACGTACGAACCGCCGGAGTCGCCACCGGCCGAGCAGGCGCTGGAGTACGACAGGCCGTCGATGACGACGCTGCCGTAGTCCACCTTCTGGTTGACCTTGGTGACCTCACCGCACTGCATGTTGGTGGTCTGGCCGGAGCGGCAGATCGCGGTGCCGACGATGGCCTCGGCCGAGCCGGTGACCGTGACGTCGGGCTTCGCCGTGTAACCCGACACCCTCGGGGCGAGGTTCCATCCCGCCTGGTCGACGTCGACCAGGCCGAAGTCGCCCTCGGAGCTGTTGATGCTGCTCTTGCCGTCCTTGTTGGACGTACCCATGCGGGTCCCGTCCTTGCCGTACACCGGCTGGTTGACGTCGTTGGTGCAGTGGCCGGCCGTCAGGAACGTCTTGCTGCCGTCCGCGGTCCGGCTGGCGGCGAACCCGATCGAGCAAGGGCTCTCGGAGCCCGGCACCCACTTCTCGCCGCCGACCACGTCGCCGCCCTGCTGGCGCGGGCTGCCGGAGGTCTCGGTGACGTGGACGATGCCGCCCAGGGCGCCGAGGCGGGCGACGAAGGCGTCGGTGGACGCGTTGCGCGCCGTGCGGTCGACCGTGACGTCGATCCGGTTGTTCCGGACGTCAGGACCCCAGGACACCACACCCGCGATCCCCGACCCGATGTCGCGGGTCACGGTCCGGGCGGTGGCTGCCAGTTCGGCGGGGCTGTAGCGGGCCGTCCGGGCCACGGCGCCCGCGTCCCGCACCACCGCGGCGTCCGCCGCGCCGGAGACGGCCGCGTTGAGCCGGCCCGTGGAGGAGTCGAACCACAGGCCCGCCACCCGGTCGCCGATCCGGCCCCGGATGAGGGTGGCCGCCTTGCCGGCCGCGGTCTCGTCCGCGATCCGGTCCCGGACCTGCGCCGCGGAGAGGTGGAGGTCGCGCTGCATGGCCTCGAGGACCTGCGGGGACACGGACGGTCCGGGCTGCGCGGCCGGGGTGGCCTGAGCGGGCAGGGCGCCGAGGCCACCGAGCGCGACGACGGCGGTGACCGAGGCGGCCGCAACAGAGGCCCACGTGGACCTGTTTGGCAGATTTCGCACGGAAATCCCTTCATGGGGGGCGGACCGGAGGGGTATGCCGGTACGGATGGGCGTCCCGTGGGGGAGCACGGGACCCGTTCACGTCCCCGGAGCGCGGAGGTCGGGGAGCCGCGTCTGCGCACTCCGGGGTGGCCAACAGAGTGATCCCGGGCCGGTACCGCGAGCATCGGAGGAATCCCTTGCTGCGATGTCGCACGCCTCCGGCGTCCGTTGCGCCACCCTGTGCCCCAACCCGCCCGGCCCCGGCTCGCGTTGTCCCCCGCGTCGGCCGGGGCCGGGGCTCGCGCGCGCGGCGCGGGCGGCGGCCCGCGCGGCGCGCGCGACGGCGTCCCGGGCCCGTCGCGCCGGGCCCGGGACGCTGTACGGCGGGCCGCCCGGACCGCGCCCCCGCTCCTCCCGTGGAGGGTGCGGTGCTCCGGGTCTGCCACCCCGCACCCGGAGCTGGAACGGCCCGCCGTCGCACCACCATCGCCGGGAGCGGCACCCCTTGGCATCAGGGGAAACCCTTGATCCCCCGGCCCGGCGGCACCCGGCGTTGTCACGCGCACCGACGCCGCCTACGGTGCCTCCTCGTGACGCCAGACACTGATTGGGACGACCCCGCGGAAACCCCCGCGGGCAACCCTGCGGACAGCCCCGCGCCGGTCGCGGGGGGCCGGTACGCGGTCCCGGGCGCGGCCGGACGCGCGGCCGCGCTGCTGGAGCGGGAGGGACGGGTGGCGCTCGCCGGCCCCTGGGGCGCGGGCAAGACCACCGTCCTGAAGGAGGTGCTGCGCACCCTGGCCCCGGCCTCGGGAGCCGCAGGCGGCTCCGGCTCCGGCGCCGCACGTACGGTGCTGCGCGTCACCGCGGTCGAAGAGGACCGCGGCCACGTCTTCGGCGCGCTCGCCCAGATGCTGTCCCACTGCGGCCCGGCCCACCTCGCGGTGCTCTCCGCCCGGCAAAACGAGGTGGTCGACCGGATCCTGCACCGGGGCGCCGACGAACCGCTCGCCGCATCCGAGCAGTTGCCCGCGCGCCTCGCGGTGACCGCGCTGCTGGCTTCGGGCCGCTGGATCCTGGCCGTGGACGGGGCCCAGTGGCTCGATCCGGCCAGTGCCGACGTCCTCGGCTACGCCCTGCGCACCCTCGCCGCTCCCGGACTCACCGCGATCGTCACCGAACGCGTCCACGGCCGGGCGCAGGCCGCGGCCCGGCTGCTCGGCGGGCATCCCGTCCAGGTCGACGTGGACCCGCTCGACGCGGAGGAGACGGCCGCGCTGCTCGACGCGCACGGTCTGCCCACCCGCTGGGCCGGCCCCCTGCAGAGCCATTGCGGCGGCCACCCCCTGCTGACCTCCGTGTCCTGTACGGCGCTCGCGCGGCTGCCCGCTTCCCAGCGGCACCGGCCCGCCATGGCCGGGCAGGCGGTCGACGCGGCCGGCGCCTGGCTGCGCTCCACGCTCGGCGACGACGCCCGGCACACCCTGATGCTCGCCGCCCTGACGAGCCGGCCCTCGCTGCCGCTCCTCCTGCGGGCGGGCCGCTCCGACGCCGAAGAACACTTGGCCCAGGCGCAGGCCGCCGGGGTGCTGAGCGTGGACCCGGCGAGCGCCGTCCACTTCACGGCGGCCGCCCTCGCCCGGGCCGCCGCCCGATCCGGGGCCCGGCCGCTGCGCGCGGCCGCCCACCTGACGCTCGCGCGGGCCGTCGGAGACCCCGTGCACGAGGTGCGCCACCGGGCCCTGGCCGCGGACCTGCCCGACCAGGGACTCGCCGAGGACACCGAGACCGCCGCGACCACCGCCCGCGAGGCCGGCGAACGGGCCCTGGCCGCCGAGCTGTTCCTCCTGGCCGCCGAACTCACTCCGCCGGCCCGCTCCGCCACGCGCATCCGCAGGCTCTCGTGCGCCGCCCAGGAGGCGGCCTGCGCCGGCTCCGTCGACATCGCGCGGCAAGCGGCCGACGCGCTGACCGCCAGCAGGGCCGAGCCCACCGACCAGGTCACCGCGCTGCTCGCCGTCGTCGACGCCCACGGCCAGGCCATCTCCGATCTGGAGCCGCTGCTCGCGCGCTGCCGGGAACTCGCGGCGGGCCACCCCGACCTGCTCGCCGCCGTCGAGCTCCGTGCGGCCATCGCCGCCAACGTCGCCCACGCGGCCCCGGAGCGGGCCCTGCGCGCGGCCGGCCGGGCCGCCGAACTCGCCGCCGCCGGAGGCCACCGGCCCCTGCAGGCGGCCGCCCTGACCATGCGGGCCCGGATGGAACGCGTCCTCGGCACCGCCGACGCGCCGGGCACCCTCGCCGAGGCCCTCGCCCTCGGGATCCCGGCCCAGCACTCCGGCATCCGCAACAGCGCCCAGTACCTCGCCGCCCGGCACGCCGTCTTCGACGACCGGCTGGCCGAAGCGCGCGAACGGCTCGTGGAACTGCTCGCGCTCGCCGAGCACGAGGGCGACGCCGAGGACCTGGTCGACATCTGGCGCAGCCTCGCCGAGGTCGACACCCGCCTCGGGGCCTGCGCCCCGGCGCTCGCGTGGGCCGATCAGGCCGTACGGCTGTCCACGGAGGCCGGGCTGTCCATGGGCCCCGCCTGGTACACCGCGGCGCTGACGCAGAGCGCCGCCGGATCCTTCGCGGCGGCCCTGCGCACCGCCTCGTGCGGGGCCCGCGCCTCACAGGAGGAGGGCGACGGACTGTACGTGTCGCGCAACCTCTGGGTCATGGGCGCGGTCCAGCTGCACAGCGGGGACGTCGCCGACGCCGTGGCCTCCCTCACGGCCGTCGCCGAGGCCGAGCGGCACGTCCCGTCCGCCGATCCCGGCATGTTCCGCTGGCAGCCGGACGCCGTGGAGGCCTTCACCTGCGCGGGCCGCCTCGACCTGGCCCGCGAACTGCTGGAGCGCGCGCGGCCCGTCGCCGGCGCGGCCGGGGCCGACTCGGGACCGGGGGCGGCGCTGGACCGGGCCCACGGGATCCTGCTGGCCCGCGACGGCGCCGTGGAGGAGGCGAGCGGCCTGTTGCACCGCACGGCGGCCGCCTTCGAACGGCTGGGACTGCCCCTGGAGCAGGCCCGTACGCTGCTCGCCCTGGGCCGGGTCGAGCGGGCCCGCCGACGCCAGGCGGCGGCCCGTACGGCCTGGGAGGCGGCCCGGACCGTCTTCGACGACACAGGCGCCCGCCCCTGGCAGGAGCTCACCCGGGAGCTCCTCGACCGGGCGGGCGGATCGGCTCCGGCACCGGGCCAGGCCGCGGGACCCGCGGCGGGCGGGAGCAGGCTGACCGAGTCCGAGTCGCGCCTGGCGGACCTCATCTGTCAGGGCGCCACCAACCAGCAGGCCGCCCAGCACATGTTCATCTCGGTGAAGACCGTCGAGGGCATGCTGAGCCGCGTCTACCGCAAGCTCGGCGTCCGCTCGCGCACCCAGCTCGCCGCGGCCCGCGCCGCCGCGCCCCCGGCCCCGGACACGCGGACGCCCCCCGAGTGACCTGGGGTCACTCGGGGGGCGTCCGGTGGAACCGGTCCTACGGGGCCTCGGGCGATCAGGCCGCCGGCGCCGGGTAGGTCGGGTACTCGACGCCGGACACGTGCTGGACCACGCGGATGACCTGGCAGGAGTAGCCGAACTCGTTGTCGTACCACAGGTAGAGGATGGCGTTGTCGCCGTCCACCTTGGTGGCGCCCGCGTCGACGATCGAGGAGTGGCGCGAACCGACGAAGTCCATGGAGACCGCGTCGGGAGCGGTGGTGAAGTCGATCTGGCGCTTGAGCGGCGAGTGCAGCGAGACGTCGCGGAGGTAGTCGAGGACCTCTTCGCGGGTGGTCTCACGGCCCAGGCGCAGGCTCAGGATCGCGATCGAGACGTCCGGGACGGGGACGCGGATCGAGCTGCCGGTGATCGGCGCCTTGAGGTCCGGCAGCGCCTTGGCGACGGCGGAGGCGGCGCCGGTCTCGGTGATGACCATGTTCAGCGGCGCGGAGCGGCCACGGCGGTCGGCCTTGTGGTAGTTGTCCAGCAGGTTCTGGTCGTTCGTGAACGAGTGGACGGTCTCCACGTGACCGCGCAGGACACCGTACTCGTCGTCCATGGCCTTGAGCGGCGGGACGATCGCGTTGGTGGTGCAGGAGGCGCAGGACAGGATCTGCTCGTCCGGCTTGATCGTGTCGTGGTTGACCCCGTGCACGATGTTCGGGACGTCGCCCTTGCCCGGAGCCGTCAGGACGACCTTGTCGATACCGGGGCGCAGGTGCTTGGACAGCCCCTCGCGGTCGCGCCACTTTCCGGTGTTGTCGATCAGGATGGCGTCCTTGATGCCGTACGCCGTGTAGTCGACCTCGGACGGGTCGTTGGCGTAGATCACCTTGATCTCGTTGCCGTTGGCGACGATCGTGCTGGTCGCCTCGTCCACGGTGATCGTGCCCTGGAACTGGCCGTGGATCGAGTCGCGGCGCAGCAGCGAGGCGCGCTTGACCAGGTCGGCCTCACCGCCCCCGCGGACCACGATGGCACGCAGGCGCAGGCCGTTGCCGGAGCCGGCCTTCTCGATCAGCAGGCGGGCGACGAGGCGGCCGATGCGGCCGAAGCCGTAGAGGACGACGTCGCGGCCGTCGCCGCGCTCGATCTTGTTGGCACCCGTGGCACCGGCTACGGCGAGGGCGGTGAACTCCGCCACCGAGAGGCCGCGCTCGTCGGTCGCGTACGTCGCGGCGAGCATGCCGAGGTCGATCTGCGACGGACCGAGGTCCAGCGTGGTGAGCGCCTGCAGGAACGGCAGGGTCTCGGTGACCGAGAGCTCCTCGCCGTCGATCTGCCGGGCGAATCGGTGGGTCTTGAGAATGCTGACCACGGACTTGTTCACCAAGGAGCGGCTGTGGAGCAGGATCGTGACGTCCCGCTCGCGGTGCAGCTTCCCGATGATCGGGATCATCGACTCCGCGATCTCCTCGCGGTTCTTCCAGTTGGTGAACGAGTCGTCTTTGACAGTCACAGATCATTATCTTTCGAGCTAGGCGGCGCTCATATGCTAACCCGTGCCCGATTCGGGACTTCAGGCACCCCCTGAGCAGCCCCTCAGCCCTCGGCGCGCTGGGTCACGGGAGCGGTGCTCTCGTCGCCCAGGAACTCGTACCAGCGGCGCTGGAGGCACAGGTAGCGGGTGTCCGCCTCGGCGAGCGCGAGGAAGGAATCGACCGTGTCGCCCAGCCGTCCGCGCAGGCTCGGATCGGTCAGCTCGCCGTCCTCGCCGAAGGCCGAGTGCGCCATGGCGAGACTGAACATGTCGGGGTACACCCGGGCCCCGAGGTGTTCCAGCGGGACCCGCAGCGCCCAGAGCCCGCGGTTCCCGCCGACCATCGACGGGGAGGCGGACACCAGCAGGGTCTGCTTGTCCTTGAAGGGCTGCGGCCGGAACCGGGACACCCAGTCGACGGCGTTCTTCAGGACGCCGGGCACGGAGGCGTTGTACTCGGGCGAGGCGATCACCAGGGCCTGCGCCGCGAGCAGCCGCTCGCGCAGGGCCGCCGCCCCGGCGGGCGGGCCTTCCGCCTGCTCGGCGTCGCCGTCGTAGGTGGGCATCACGAAGTCCCCGATCCGGGCGAGGTCCGCGACCGCGCCCGACCGCTCGACCTGACCGGCGACGAGCGCGGCCAGCCGGGCGTTCACGGAGCCCTCGCGGGACGATCCCGCGAGGACGAGGACCCGTAGCGCCTCGGGTCCGGTGGTGACGCTCAGGGAATCCGGCGCGGCCGGGTCCGTCGGGAACTTCGGGCTCTGGGGCTGGTTCGCATCGCTCACGTGCGGGACCGTACGGGACCCGCCCGTGCTCCCCGCGGCGCGGCGCACGGGCTGTCACCCGGACGGGGTCAGGCGGACGGGGGCAGCTCGCCGGGTCAGCCCGCGGTCCAGCCGCCGTCCAGCGGGAGCGAGGTGCCCGTCACGTAACCGGTGTGCGGACCGCACAGCCACAGGGCGGCCGCCGCGACCTCCTCGGGCTCGATGAGCCGCTTGATCGGCGACCGGGTCAGCAGCACCTCGGAGAGCACGTCGCCGGCGGGTATGCCGTGCGCGGCGGCCTGGTCCAGGATCTGCCCCTCGACCAGGGGGGTGCGGACGTAGCCGGGGCTGATGCAGTTGCTGGTGACCCCGTACGGGGCCCCCTCGATCGCCGTGACCTTGCTCAGCCCCTCCAGCCCGTGCTTGGCCGCCACGTAGGCCGATTTGTACGCGCTGGCGCGCAGCCCGTGCACGCTGGAGATGTTGACCACCCGGCCCCAGCGGGCGGCGTACATGTGCGGCAGCACGTGGCGCAGCAGCAGGAAGGGCGCGGTGACCATCACCTGCTGGATCAGGGTGAAGCGTTCGGGCGGGAACTCGGTGATCGGGGCGACGTGCTGGAGTCCGGCGCTGTTGACCAGGATGTCGACGGCGGCGGGCAGCTCCCCGATGGCGGCGGGATCGGCCAGGTCGACGGCATGGGCGTACCCGTCGACGAGGCCGGCGACGGCCTTCGCCGCCTCGGCGTCGACATCGGCCACGTGCACGACGGCCCCGGCCTCGGCCAGGGCCACCGCGCACGCCCGGCCGATGCCGCTGCCGCCGCCCGTCACCAGGGCCACGCGTCCCGGCAACCGGGTGGGGGAAGGAAGTTCGCTCGTCATGGCTGGAAGCGTAGGGAGGGCCCCGGGCGCCGCCCACGGTGCCGGGACCCACACTCGGCGGCGCCCTTATGGAGACGATCACCATGCGGCCCGGTCGCCGGTCGGCGGCTTGCGGTCCGGACCGCAAGCCGGTCCGGCCTCAGGCGTCGAGCGGGCATCCGGTCAGCAGGGCCGCCGGGGTGGCCGCCGGATCGCGCCGGACGGTGTGGCCGAGCGGCGGCCGCACACCGCGGCCGATCCAGTCCTCCAGCGCGGTGAAGGCGGCCCGGTGGCAGGGGGTGAGGGGGCGCAGCCGGTCGGGGAAGGCGTCGACGAGCGAGTCCACGTGGGTGCCGCCCTCGATGCGGTAGTAACGCAGCAGCGCCCCGCGGCCGGCCCGGCGGACCATCTCGGCGTAGACGTCGGAGTCCCGGGAGATGGGCAGGAGGACGTCGAGGGTGCCGTGCAGGGTGATCAGCGGCTTGCCGATCCGGCCGGTGAGGGCCGTCCTCGCGACGGCGTCCCGGACCTGCGCGGGCCGGTCCGCGTAGGCGTAGTCGGCGTCACAGGACGGCGTGCCGGGCGCGCAGAAGGGGGTCCCGGCCTCGGTCGCACCGTCGAAGCCCGGATCGAACTCTTCGCGGTAGATCCGCTGGGTGAGGTCCCAGTAATAGCCGTGGTGGAAGGGCCACAGGAACTCAGACCCGGCCGGGAAACCGGCGGCGAGCATCGCCTCGTGCGCCTGCCCGGCCTGCGGGCCACCCGCCGCGTAGACGGGGTAGGCGGCCAGCGCGGGGGGCAGGAACGTGAGGAGGTTCGGTCCGTCGGCCCGCCACAGGGTGCCCTCCCAGTCCACCCCGCCGTCGTACAGCTCCGGATGGTTCTCCAGCTGCCAGCGCACCAGGTAGCCCCCGTTGGACATGCCGGTGGCGAGGGTGCGGCTCGGCGCCCGGCGGTAGCGCTGCGCGACGACCGTACGCGCGGCTCGGGTCAGCTCCGTGACCCGGGTGTTCCACTCGGCGACGGCGTCCCCGGGGCTCTGCCCGTCGCGGTGGAAGGCAGCCCCGGTATTGCCCTTGTCGGTGGCGGCGAAGGCGTAGCCGCGGGCCAGCACCCAGTCGCCGATGGCCCGGTCGTTGGCGTACTGCTCGCGCACCCCCGGCGAGCCCGCGACGACCAGTCCGCCGTTCCAGCGGTCGGGCAGCCGGATGACGAACTGGGCGTCGTGGTTCCAGCCGTGATTGGTGTTGGGGACGGCGGCCGGGGCGGCGGTGTCGGGGAAGTAGCCGTCGATCTGGATGCCGGGCACGCCGGTCGGGACGGCCAGGTCCTTGGGGGTGAGTCCGGCCCAGTCGGCCGGATCGGTGTGTCCGGAGGCCACCGTGCCGGCGGTCGTCAACTCCGTGAGGCAGGAGGTCTGCTGGCGTTCCGCTCCCGGGACGTGAAGACGAGCGTGGCGGGCGCAGTGGGCGTCGGTCTCACCGGCGGAGGCCGGGGGAGCGAGGAGGGCCGGCAGGGCCGAGGCCAGGAAGACGACGGCCGCGGCGGCGGTGATGGCGGAACGGGTGGGCGGTGGCACGGGGAGCCTCCAGGGGGTGGGGACTGGCGAGGGCTGGGGGACTGACGAGGGCTGGGGGCCGGTGGGCCGGCGGTCAGGGGCAGCCGGTGTCGGCGATCACGAAGTAGCCGGGAGGCGACTCCTTCAAGGTGTGCGTGACGTAGAGGTTGTAGAGGCCGAGGTTCTGTCCCGAACCCCTGGCGTACGCGTAGCTCCCGTCGGTCGTGGCCCGGCCCGCCTGCACCTGCTGGTAGTTGTTCGCCTTCCAGCACGCCGCGGGTTCGCCGGGGCCGGGATCGGGATCGGGGTCTGGGTCGGGGTCGGTGGTGGAGGCGTCCAGGCCGAAGAACTTCGCGATCCAGTGGGCGGAGCAGATCGAGGCGAGGAAGTACGCCGCCCCCGTGTGCCCGCACTGACCGGGACCGGAGCCGGGGTCGACCGGGGTGCCGTGCCCGATGCCCGGGACCCGGTCCACCTCCACGGACACCGTGCCGTCGGCGGCCGTGTACTCCTCCTGCCGGGTCGCGTCGGGCCCGATGACGGAGGTGCGGGCGGGGGCCTGCGGGAGTCCGTGCAACGCTGTCCACTGGTCGCGCAGTTCATCGGCGTTGCGGGGAACGACGGTGGTGTCCGCGCCGCCCTGCCAGATCGCGACCCGGGGCCACGGGCCGGTCCACGCCGGATACGCGTCACGCACCAACTGGGCCCAGGCGCCGGGGGACTTGTCGACACCGGGGTTCATGCACGTATAGGGACTGCTCCCCTTGGCGCAGTCGTAGGGCAGCCCGGCGATCACCGCACCGGCCGCGAACACGTCCGGGTAGGCGGCGAGCATCACCGAGGTCATCGCGCCGCCGGCCGACAGGCCGGTGACGAAGGTGCGGGCGGGGTCGGCGGCGTAGGCGGAGGTGGCGTGTGCGGCCATCTGCCGGATGGACGCGGCTTCGCCCTGGCCGCGCCGGTTGTCCGTGGGCTGGAACCAGTTGAAGCACGTGCTCGGGTTGTTCGCGGAGGTGGTCTCCGCGAGCACCAGCAGGAAGCCGTCGCGGTCGGCGAGTTCGGGCAGACCGGAGTTGTCCGCGTAGGTCTGGGCGTTCTGCGTGCAGCCGTGCAGGGCTATCACCACGGGCGGCACTGCCGGAAGGGAGGCCGGCCGGTACACGTACATGCCCAGCTGCCCGGGATTGGCGCCGAAGGCGGTGACCCGCTGGAGCGTGACGGCGGCTCGGGCGGGGGTCACGGGCCCGGCCACCACCCCGCCCACGGCCAGCAGCGCCAGCGCGAGCAGCCGCACGAGAGCGCGGCGCGTGCGCTGTCGGCCGGCGGGCCGGGCGTCGGACGGTCTGCTGCGCGAGGGCATGGCGGCTCCCTGAAGTGGGGGTGGCGGGTGGCGGGCGGGGGCGCGGCCTCCTCCGCCCGGGGGCGGCGGCGGCCTGCGGTGCCCGCCACCGTAGGACCGTCTCCTCCCACGACGGCATGGTGCGGAGCGCCATACCTGGCTCCCGGTTGCGGGGGCCACGAGGGTTGCGATCGGCTCCGGTCCGCTGCTAACCACCTGATCTACTGGGGCACATGAGCATCGGGGAACTCATCGCACGAGCACGGCGGCTGGCAGCGCACGAGGGGCGGTGGATGGCGAGCCTCGGCCTGTGGGCGACGCGGCGCGGGCACGGGGTCGGGGCGGGGGACACCGCCGTCGGGTACGCGCGGGCGCAGGCGTCGACGATGTACGGGATGGTCTTCTTCTTCTCGATCGAGACGGTCGGGGTGTCCTTCATGCTCGCCGCGTATCCGGTGGCCCACCTGGTGATGCTGATCCTCGACCTCTACACGGTGGTCCTGGTCCTGGGACTGCACGCCGCCGCCGTCACCCGCCCCCACGTGGTGGGGCAGGGTGAGTTGCGGGTGAGGCGCGGTGCACGGCTGGATCTGCGGATCCCCCTGGACCGGATCGAGTCCGTCCGCCACGACCTCCGCTTCCCGGACGCGAACAAGTCCGAGGACGGGGTGCTGGAGGTGGTCATCGCCTCGCAGACCTCGATCACCGTCACGCTGACCGAATCGGTCACCGTCGTGTCCCTGTGGGGCCGACGCACGCAGGTCCGTACGGTTCACTGCCACGCCGACGACCCGCGGACCGCCGTCGCGGCGATCAGACAGCTGTTGCCGGCGGCCGGATAGCGGCGCCCGCCGCCTCGACCGGTCCTGTCGTCGCTGCCTCTGACGCCGCCTCGACCGGTCCTGTCGTCGCTGCCTCCGACGCAGCCTCGAACGGTCCCGTCGCCGCGCCCGTCTCCACCGCCAGCTCCGCGTCCGTCGCCGCGCGGACCTGGTCCAGCGAGACCCCGGGCGCCAGTTCGCGCAGGAGGAAGCCCGCCGGGGTGATGTCGAGGACCGCGAGGTCGGTGATGACCCGGTGGACGACGCCGCGCCCCGTCAGCGGCAGCGTGCACCGTTCCACGAGCTTCGGCGTGCCGTCCTTGGCCGTGTGCTCCATGAGCACGATCACCCGGCGCGCACCGTGCACCAGGTCCATCGCGCCGCCCATCCCCTTGACCATCTTCCCTGGGATCATCCAGTTGGCCAGGTCGCCCGAGGCCGATACCTGCATGGCACCCAGCACCGCCGCGTCCACGTGCCCGCCGCGGATCATGCCGAAGGACAGCGCGGAGTCGAAGAACGCGGCCCCCGGCCGGACCGTCACCGTCTCCTTGCCCGCGTTGATCAGGTCCGGGTCCACCTGGTCGGCCGGCGGGTACGGGCCCACGCCCAGGATGCCGTTCTCCGACTGGAGCACCACCTCGACACCGGGCGGCAGGTGGTTGGGGACGAGGGTCGGCAGGCCGATCCCGAGGTTCACGTACGTACCGTCGGACAGTTCCCGGGCGGCGCGGGCCGCCATCTGTTCGCGCGTCAAAGCCATGTCACATTCCGCCTTGCTGTTCGGAAACGAGGGCCGCCCGGACCGTGCGCCGCTCCACGCGCCGCTCAGCCGCCGGATCACCGTGATCCACCAGGACCACGCGCTGCACGAAGACGCCGGGTAGATGGACGGCGTCCGGATCGAGCTCGCCCGGCTCGACCAGGGCCTCCACCTCGGCGATCGTGATCCGCCCCGCCATCGCCGCGAGGGGATTGAAATTGCGGGCCGAGGAGTGGAAGACGAGGTTGCCGTGCCGGTCCCCGACGGCCGCCCGCACGAGGGCGAAGTCCGTGGTGATGCCCTCCTCCAGGAGGTACTCCCGGCCGCCCCAGCTCCGCAGCTCCCTGGGCGGCGAGGCCACTGCGACGCCCCCGTCGGCGCGGTAGCGCCAGGGCAGCCCGCCCTCGGCGACCTGCGTACCGGCCCCGGCCGGGGTGTAGAACGCCGGGATGCCAGAACCACCGGCCCGCAGCCGCTCGGCGAGGGTGCCCTGCGCGACCAGCTCCACTTCCAGCTCGCCGCTCAGGTACTGCCGGGCGAACTCCTTGTTCTCGCCGACGTACGAGCTGGTCATCCGGGCGATCCTGCCCTCGCGCAGCAGCAGCCCCAGGCCCCAGTCGTCCACCCCGCAGTTGTTGGACACCACCTCCAGGCCGCCTACCTCCGCACGCTCCAGCAGCGCGCGGATCAGCACGCCCGGCACCCCGCACAACCCGAAGCCGCCCACCGCGAGCGAGGCTCCGGCGGGGATGTCCGCCACCGCCCCGGCCGCGCTCGCGACCACCTTGTCCAGTCCCATCGCACACCCTCCTCCGCCCGGTTCCGGGCCGCCGCCACCCGAACGGGCCGACGCGCGGCCGGGCCGGCCCGACCGACCCTAGGAACCACCGGCCCACCCCGGCCATGGCGCCCGCCCACACACCGGGGCACCCTGCTGTGTGGCCCGGGCGCGCCGGGGAACCAGTGGAGCCCCGCGCACGTCAGAGGCGTGCCGACAGGGCAACGGACCAACGCACGACCGACAACGGACAACGAGGGAGAGCTACTGATGCTGCGTCGAACCAACCGGAGACACCTGCGCGGGGTGAAGGCGCAGGGGAGGCCGACGGTGAAGGGAAGCGCGGCCGCCGCCGTGGCAGCCGTGCTGCTCACCGGTTGCGGAAAGGGTCCGGCCGCGTCGGCCGTGTCCGATCCGGTCGCTCCCGCGGCGGTGGTCACCGCCTCACCCAGCCCGGACGGGACCTGCCCCGTGACGGACCCCACCGCACCGGAGTCGCCGCCGGCCCTCGTCGAGGGCACGCCGAGCAACACCCCCGAGGCGCAGCGGCTCTCGCAGGCCATCGGGGACCAGGGCTACGGCGCCTTCGCCGACGTCTACTCCACGCAGATCGTCGACCACCCGTCGGGCCGGGTCGCCCTGTGCGTCACCGACCTGGCTCGCGGCCGACTCCTGGTGAAGGCGGCGCACGCGGCCGATCCCGGCGCGGACCCGGCCCGGGCCGACCTGTACCTGAGCACGTACTCGCACCGCGTCCTCCAGGCCGCCGGTGAGAAGCTCATCGGGCTGAAGGCGGAGTTCCCGATCTACACCGTCTCCGGCAGCCACGGTGCGGCGGTGGAGGTCACCACCACCGCGGAGGGCGCCGCTTCGGCCGAGTTCAAGGCGCGGCTGGAGAAGGCCACCGGCGGCATACCCGTCGCCGTCACGAAGGGCGACCAGCCCACGCCGCTCCTGGACGGCCCGATGCCGGCCGCCCGCTGACGACAGCCCCCGCCGGGCCGGGCGCTCCGGCCCGCGGGGGCCGTGCCGTGCCGGGCCGGACCCGAGAGGGACGGCCTGGCCCTGCCGGTGCGCTCCCGGCGCCTGCCACGTGTGCGCCGCCCAGGTGCGGGCGCCCGGCCGGCCCGGGTCGGTACCCAGGATCAGGATGACGACGTCGGACTCCTTGCCCTGAGTCGTGTGGACCGTACCCACCCGGTCGGCCGGCACCAGGTCCCGGCACACCCCCTTCGCACCCGCCACGACCTGCCGGAAGGGGCTGATCACGAACACGTCCCGGGCCAGGTTGACGCCGCCCTCGGCATGAACATCCCGATCGCATCGGATGGGGCACTTCCACCCCTGGGCGTGAGACCTCGGCGAGACGCGCGCTGGATCGTACGGCAGTCGGCAGGGGCCACGACCGGGGGCCAGGTACACACTTGACCGGCCTGGGGCAGGACCACAACCTTCCGGGGCCCGCACGCGATCTTGGTGGGGCCGCTGCCGGATGAGCGGCCGCTGTTAGCCTGCCGTCCATGATCAAGGGCGGCTTGGCGGGCCGAATAGGCCGGATGGCGGGGGACAGCAGGCCGGAGCGCGTGCTGATCGCCGCCAGTTTCACCAACCGGGTCGGCAACGGGCTGTTCAACGCGGCGTCGGCGCTCTATTTCACCTTGGTCGTGGGCCTGCCCGCGGCGCAGGTCGGCGCCGCGCTCACCATCGCCGGAGTGATCGGCCTGTGCGCGGGGATACCGGGCGGGCATCTGGCCGACCGGCGTGGGGCGCGCACGATCATGATGCTGGCCCTCGCGGTCCAGGCGGTGTCGATGGCGGCGCTCGTTCTCGTCGAGAGCTGGGCCGCGCTCACGGTCATCGCCACGGTCGACCAGATCGCCGCGGCGGCCGGTGGGGCGGCGTGGGGCGCGCTGGTGGTCAGGGTCGGGGGTGAGCGCCCGGCCTTGTTCCGGGCCAAGCTGCGTACGTTCGTCAATCTGGGCGTCGTCCTGGGGACGGTGGGTGCCGGGCTGGCGCTGGCCGCAGACACCCGCGGCGCCTATGTCACGCTGATCCTCGGCAACGCGGCGAGCTTCGCCCTGTGCGGGCTGCTTCTGCTCCTGCTGCCCCGCTATCCGGTACTGGCGGCGCCGTCGCGGCAGCGGCGCTGGCTCGTCTTCGCGGATCGTCCCTTCCTGGCGTTCACCGCCCTCTACGGGGCCATGGGACTGCAGTACCCGGTGGTCTCCCTGCTCCTGCCGATCTGGATCGCCGAGCACACCGAAGCGCCGCGCTGGACGGTGGCCGCGCTGTTCGCCGTCAACTCCCTCTTCTGCGTGCTGACGCAGACCAGGATCGGCTCGCGGATAGAGACTCCGTACGACGGCGGCCGGGCGTTTCGCACGGCGGGGCTGCTCTTCCTCCTCAGCTGCCCGATGATGGCGCTGGCGGCGTACACCCCGGTCTGGGCCGCGGCGGGACTGGTCCTGGCCGCGATCTTCGTGCACAGCCTGGGAGAGGTCTGGGAGTCCTCGGCGGGCTTCGCCCTGGGCTTCGGTCTTGCCCCCGACCACGCCCAGGGCCAGTACCAGGGTGTCCTCGGTCTCGGCTTCAGTGCGGGCCAGGCTCTCGCCCCCGCGATCCTCACCACGGTGGTGCTCGGCCTCGGCACGACGGGCTGGCTGCTGCTGGCGGTGTTCTTCGCGGCACTGGGCGCTGTCGGCCCGTCCCTTGCCCGCTGGGGCACGCGGACCCGGCCGCAGCAGGGCGTCGCCGCGGAAGTGACGGGATGACCGGTGAATGATCGGGCCATGCTGATTGCGACCAACCAACGCGGCCATGTGGTGAAGCGTCCCTCCAAGCCGGCCATCGGGAAGATGCTGGCCGACCTGCAACGTGGCAACGCTCACCTGGTCTTGGAGCGGATGGACGGGGAACGGCCCGGGAGCTGGTACATCCAGGTCCTCCTCCGCGAGAACAACACCTTCCAGCTCGAATACCGGGACGGCGTGGCCGAGCTGCACTTCCAGACGCAGACGATCTCCCAGGAGAAAGTCCTCGGGGCCCTGCTCGGCTGGGCCGGTGCAGCGCCGGACTGGCAGGACGGCTTCATGTGGAACAACATCTCCGAGCAGTTCGCCCCGAGCGGCCCTGCGAGCCCGGAGCAGCCGGGTGGTGAGGAGCGCTCGACTGATCCGCACACGGGTTGACCTGGGTTCTGACGCCGCGGGTTCGGGCGGTCCGGCCGCCGCCGAGGATGCCGCCCGTATCCGGCAGACCATGGAGCTTCTCGCCAGTGCGGTCCGCATGAGCAAGGGCGGGTTCACGGCGCAGGAGCTGGAGATCCTGGACGGTTTCCGGCGGGTCCGGTCCGAGGCGGACATCCAGGCGGAGGCCGACGACCTCTCGACGCCCGGCACGGTGCCCGCGCCGCAGGCGGATCTACGGTGTGATGCCCAAGGACCGGATGAGCTGGGTGAGTTCTTCGCGGAAGAGCTTGTCCGGGCTGAGAGCCTGGGTCTGGAGGTGGCCGTAGATCTCCAGTGACACCAGGCCGTGCAGGTGGCTCCAGATGCGTAGGGCAAGGGCCACGGCGGCCGGGGGCAGGTCGGGGAAGGCCGGACGGACCTTGTCCAGGAGGCCGAGGTCGAAGTCGGACCACTCGAAGTCGCTGTCCGAGTAACGGGGTTCGGCATGCGGCCAGGCCGCGGCGGCGAGTGCGGTGATGCCCGTGCAGACCCGGTGGGCGGCTTCCGGGGCGGCGCCGCCCTCGGGGGGCCGGTAGCCGGGAACGGGGTCGCCGTAGATGAGCCGGAAGCCCTCGGGGTTGGCCAGCGCCCAGTTCCTGAAGGCGCGGGCCCATGCCTGGATCCGGGCGGCCGGGTCTTGGGCGGGGGCGGCGTCCCAGGCGGCGTCCACGGTGTCTGCCAGCGAGGTGTAGACATCGCCGATCAGCGTGGTGACCAGGTCGTCACGGGTGGCGAAGTAGCCGTAGATGGCGTTGGCCGTCATGCCCATCTCGCGCGCGATGGCCCGCAGCGTGATGGCGTCCGGTCCCCCCGAGGCCATCAACTCCAGCGCGACCTTCTTGATCTCGGCGGTCGTCTCGGCCCTGAGCCGCTCGCGGCGCCCCTTGGTGTTCCCCACGCTTCCCATGGCTGCTCACTCTACAGCGTCACGGGACTGTGTCCCGTATCAATACTGCACGCCGTATAGTCTTTGTATGCCGTGAAGGCGGGCGACGGTACGAGCAACTACCCAGGGAGAGCCATGCACATCGGAGTCATCGGGGCCACGGGCGGCATCGGCAGTCGCGTCGTCACCGAAGCCCTCGACCGGGGGCATCACGTCACGGCCTTCAGTCGCGACGCCACGCGGATCGACGAGGACCGGAAGAACGTCGTATGGAAGAGCGTCGACGTCTTCGACGCCGACGGCGTCGCCGCTGCCATACCCGGGCTTGACGTACTGATCAGCGGATTCCAGCCCGGAAACGCGGCCAAGGACATCGCCGACTCCGTGGCCCGCTCGATCGCCGATCCCACGGGGTACGCCACTGCCGCGCGAGCACTGCTGAAGGCCCTGGAGAGCCGCCCCAGGACCCGACTCATCGTCATCGGCGGGGCCGGCAGCCTGGAGATCGAGCCCGGAGTCGTGCGGGCCGACTCCGACGAACTCCTGCACAAGACCCTCGATGAGATCGGCCTGCCGAGGGAGTACGCCGCCGCGGTGCGCGGCCACCGCGACGCTCTGAACGTCCTGCGCACCTCCAACCGGCTGTGGACCTACTTCAGCCCTGCGGAGGACATCGCGCCCGGCGAACGTACGGGCCGGTTCCGGATCGGCGGCGACCAGCCGGTCCTCGACGCGGACGGGCGCAGCCGCATCTCCATGGAGGACGCCGCCGTCGCCCTCGTCGACGAGGCGGAGCTGCCGCGCTTCGTCCAGCGCCGCTTCACGATCGGCTACTGACCGCCACCCGACGGCCGCGGCTCCGAGGGCCTTACGTCTCGGTTTCCATCGCCCGCAGTCGGGCCTCGACGTCGGTGACGACCCGCCCCGATTCCTCGGTCATCCGCCCCTCCGCGTCGGTGATCGGGCAGTTCATGGCCACGCCGGCGAGGCGGTAGAGCTCCGCCATCTCCGCGACCTCTGCGCGCCGACGGGAGTCGTACCGGGTGAAGTCGTCGCACGTTTCGACCAGCGCGGTGAACGACGGGAGCCGTTTCACCACCTCGGACCGGAGGGAGTGCAGGGTGCGTTGCATGTCCTTGCCGCGCTCGTAGAGGGCGGGCGCGGCGTCCTGCCTGGCGCTCAGCTCCCTCTCGCGCCGCTCGAGGTCCCGTGCCTTCTCCTGCCGGCTGTCACTGAGCTGCTGGCCCTGGTACTTCGCCATGACCTTCTGCGTCAGGCCGGCCGAAGTCTTCCCGAGCTCGGACAGCGCCTTCCGTCCGGCTGCCACCCCGTCACCGCCCGCAGCACGGCCGATGCACGCCTCGGTGGCGCCGCGGGCCGCTGCCCCGTGCAGCGTCTTACGGGGCCGAGCCTGATGCCGCACCGGCGTCAGCCGGGACGCCGCCCGGGAAGTGAGACCCCGGGGGCGGGGATCTGGATCACGGCCGGTCCGCCCCCGGCGCCCGTTCGTGGCCGGCTGCGGTCAGGGCCTCGGTCAGGGTCGCCGCGTAGGGATGGGGGCGGCGCCGGCGGAGGGTGAGGACGCCGATGTGCCGTGCGGGGGAGGGGGGTTCGACCGGTACGACGGTTGCGCCGCGGGCCGCCCGATCGCCCTCCGCGTTCCCGGCTCCGTGCCCATGCGCGTGCCGATCCCGGTCTCCGGCCCCGGCCCCGTCCGTGCCCTCCGGAGGCAGGGCGATCCGGGGGATCAGGGCCACGCCGACGCCTGCCGTGACGAGGGAGCGGGCGAAGAAGTAGTCCGTGGTGGAGGCCGCCACCCGGAGTTCGAAGCCGGCCCTTTCCGCGTACCGTCGGAGGTAGGCCTCCGTCTTCAGGCAGCCCAGTACCCAGCGGTCGGTGGCGAGTTCGGCCGGGGCGACCGACGCGCGCCCCGTGAACCGGTGCCCCGGCGGCAGGACCAGCGCCAGCGGGTCCTCCCGCAGCGGCTGCCAGTCGAGCGCGGCGCCGGGCCGGAGCGGCAGCGGTCCGTCGAAGTGGTACGTCAGCGCCAGGTCGGCGGCGCCCGAGGCCACCATGGGGATCGCGTCCTCCGGTTCCGCCTCCAGGACCGTCAGCTCCACCTCCGGATGGGCGGCCACGAAGCGGGCCAGCGCGTCCGGCAGCAGCTTCCGGCCGCCGCTCACGAAGGTGGCGACCGTCAGCCGGGGCCGCTCCGCGGTGACCCGGTCGATCTCGTGGCGCACCCGGTCGAGCTCGGCCGCGACCGCCTCCGCCGCCTCCACCAGCAGCCGCCCCGGCTCGGTGAGCGTGATCCCGCGGGTACTGCGCACGGCGACGGGGTGGCCGAGGCCGCGCTCCAGCGCCGCGATGTGCTGGGAGACGGCCGAGGGCGTCAGGAGCAGCGCCCCGGCGGCCTTGTTGAAGCTGCCGTGCTCGGCCACGGCGCGCAGGATGCGCAGCCGCTGCACATCGATCATCAGTTTTCCTTACGACGCGAACAGCATTCCGGTAGTTCCACTGGGGACCGTACAGCGGCAGAGTCCAGGGCATGAACAAGATTCTCGTCATCGGCGGAAGCCGGTACTTCGGAAAGCACCTGGTCACCCTGGAGCGGGACGCCGGCAACGAGGTGACGGTCCTCAACCGGGGCTCCGCGGCCCCGCCCCGGGGCGTCGGCCACCTGATCGCCGACCGGGAGGACAAAGCGGGACTCCGCGAGGCCCTGGGGGAGCGCACCTTCGACGTGGTCTTCGACCAGGTCTGCTACACGCCCCGGCAGGCGGAGATCGCCCGCCGGGTCTTCGCCGGCCGCACCGGGCGGTACGTGATGACCTCCACGATGGAGGTCCACGACCCCGCGCCGCCCACGCCCGAAGCGCGGGCCTACGCCGAGGGGAAGCGGCGGGCCGAGGAGGTCCTGGGGGCGGAGCCCGGCTTCGGGCACGTCGCCGTGCGCACCGCGCACGTACTCGGCGGCGGCCGGGCGGAGTTCACCGGCCGCCTCGCGCACTACGTGGAGCGGATCGGCGCCGGGATCCCGGTGGCGGTGCACGAGGCCCCGTACCCCACCTCCTTCATCCACCACCACGAGATCGCCCGGTTCCTCCACTGGGCGGGGCGGCAGGACTTCACCGGACCGGTGAACGCCGCCTCGCACGGGGAACTGGACGTGCTCGGGCTGTCCGAGGCCGTCGCCGAGCGGGTCGGCCGGGCGCCGGTCCTGCGGACCGTCCCGGCCGGGGCCGAGGCCTCGCCGTTCTCCTTCGACCGTGCCTACGCGATGGACAACGGCCGGGCCGCCGCGCTGGGTTTCCGCTTCGGGCGGCTCGCGGACTGGTTCCCGGAGGCCGTCGCCGAGAGTGCCGCCGAGAGCGTTGCCGCACTCGGGGCTTAGGTCCGGTCGCCCGCGGAGCGTGGCCGCGACGCCCTCACACCCCCTAGGCCGTCTCTTTCGGATCTTGTCGGGCGCGGTGCCGGGCGTCGCGGGCCCGGCAAGATCCGAAAGGGACGGCCTAGCGGTCCCCGGCCCGGCGCTCCAAGGGCGTTGCTACTGCCGAGTTGTTCACACTGAAGGTGACGCTGCCCGCCCGGTAACGGTCGTCGGACCACTCGATGGGGCGGCCCGTACGGGTCGCGGAGACGTGCCGCTGGCGCAAAAGCGGGCTCCCGCGGCGGATTTCCAGCAGCCGGGCGTCCTCGCTGCCGGCGGGAAGGGCGTCGATGAGGTGCTCGCCGTAGTGGGCGACGATCCCGGAGTCGTTCGCCAGCCCGTCCATCACCGAGCGGCAGTCCTCGGGCATCTGCTCGACCGCCGCCGCCACCCAGTCGGCGTAGGCGGTCCGCTCGACCATCGTCGGCTCCCCGTCGAGCAGCCGGAGCCGCAGGACGGCGAGGATCTCCGTGCCGTGCGGCAGGGCCAGCCGGTCCGCCTCCTCGGCGGTCGCCGGGCGGCGGGTGCGCGACAGGAAGCGGCTCGCGGCCTGGTGGCCGACCCCCTCGGCCCACTGGGCGAAGCTGTTGAGCTCGCCGAAGCTGTGCTTGCGTTCGTGGCGCAGGACGATCCTGCGGGCCCCCTGCCGCGAGCCGATGAGTCCCTCGGCGGCGAGCGTCGCCACGGCTTGGCGGACGGTGCCGCGGGAGGCCGACCAGCGCGCCGCCAGATCGCTCTCCGAGGGCAGTTGGGCGCCCACCGGGTACTGGCCGGACAGGATCGACCGGCGCAGCGCCTCGGCGATCTCCAGATACCGCACCGCAGCCATGCTGTCCCGTTCCCCCTCGTGTGGATGTGCCGTCGGCGTGCCGTGTGGCGGGCGCACCGTGTGCCGGCCGCCCGCTTCCCGGTCAGCCTAGGCACCGGGCGTGAAGATCATCATGAGGGCCGTACGTCACGTTCGGATCCGGCCATTCCCGGTCTTCGTCGAGACGTGCACCGCGCGACAGCCGCCGTTCATCGGCCGTACAGGGGCCCAGGGCGAACTGGAGCCAACTTGTTCAGACAAGTGAACCCCTGCCTTGGACCCAGTCTCCGGGAGAGACCGTGCTCAGTTCCACCGCCCGTCGCGGTACGGCCGCAGTCCTGCTCAGCGCCGCCGTCCTCACCGTGCTCAGCGCGTGCGGCGCCGCACCCGACAAGACCGCCGCCGGCGCAGACGGCAAGAACAAGACCCAGCCCGGCGCCGCCACCTCGGTCGCCGACTTCGGCGGCCTGGAAGGCCTCGTCGCGGCCGCCGAGAAGGAGGGCGAGCTGAACGTCATCGCCCTGCCCGCCGACTGGGCGAACTACGGCGCGATCCAGAAGGCGTTCGCGGCCAAGTACCCCAAGATCAAGATCAACGCCGAGAACCCGGACGCCTCCAGCGCCGACGAGATCGCCGCGGTCAAGTCCCGCAAGGGCCAGACCCGCGCCCCCGACGTCCTGGACCTCGGCATCGCCTTCGCCCGCAGCGGCGCCGCCGAGAACCTCTTCGCCCCGTACAAGGTCACCGCCTGGGACCAGATCCCCGCCGCCCAGAAGGACGCGGACGCCCGCTGGTACAACGACTACGGCGGCTACGTCTCCATCGGCTGCGACGCCGCCCGCATCCCGAACTGCCCGCAGTCCTTCGCCGACCTGGCCAAGCCCGAGTACAAGGGCAAGGTCGCCCTCAACGGCAACCCGACCAAGTCCGGCTCCGCCTTCGGCGGCGTCTACGCGGCGGCCCTCGCCAACAAGGGCTCCTTCGCGGACATCCAGCCCGGCATCGACTTCTTCGGCCGGCTGAAGAAGAGCGGCAACTTCATCCCCGTCGAGTCCACCCCGGCCACCGTCGAGAAGGGCGAGACCCCCATCTCGATCGACTGGGACTACCTGAACGCCGGCTACGCCGAGCAGTTCAAGGGCAAGGGCGTCGACTGGAAGGTGGCCATTCCCACCGACGGCGTCTACGCCCAGTTCTACTCGCAGGCCATCAACAAGGACGCCCCCCACCCGGCGGCCTCCCGCCTGTGGATGGAGTTCCTGTACAGCACCGAGGGCCAGAACCTCTGGCTGAAGGGCTTCGCCCGCCCCGTGCTGCTGCCCGCCATGACCCAGGCCGGCACCGTCGACAAGGAAGCCGTCACCAAGCTCCCGCAGGTCCAGGGCACCCCGGCCTTCCCGGCCTCCACGGAGCTGGACAAGGCCAAGGCCACCCTCGCCGAGAAGTGGGACAAGGCCCTCAGCTGATGTCCGCCTCCACCACCATCCCCCCAACGACGGGGACCGCCGGCGGCAGCACCACCCGCCGCCGGCGGCGCGGCCCGCGCACCTGGCTCGCCGCCCTCCCGCTCCTCGTCTTCACCGGACTGTGCTTCGGCGTCCCGCTGGGCGCCATAGCCTTCGGCGCGGTCACCCGTACGAACCCGGTGAGCGGCGCCACCGAAGCGACCGGCGAGCACCTGGCCCGCTCCCTCCAGGGGCCCTACCTCGACTCGCTCATCGGCAGCGTCCAGCTCTCCGGCCTCACCGCACTCGTGGCCGGCGTACTCGGCGTCCTCATCGCGCAAGCCGTCGTCACCTCCCCCTCCCGCGCCCTGCGCGGAGCGACCTTGACCGCCTCCGGCGTCCTCGCCAACTTCGGCGGCGTCCCGCTCGCCTTCGCGTTCATCGCCACGGTCGGGATCTCCGGTGTCGTCACCCAGCTCGCCGACCTGACCGGCCTCGGCTGGAACCTGTACTCCTTCACCGGCCTCACCGTGGTCTACCTCTACTTCCTGACCCCGCTCATGGTGCTGGTGACCGTCCCCGCGCTGGACGGACTGCGCCCGCAGTGGCGCGAGGCCGCCCAGAACAACGGGGCGAGCGGATGGCAGTTCTGGCGCCACGTCGGCCTGCCCGTTCTGGCACCCTCCCTGCTCGGCGGGTTCGTGCTGCTCTTCGGCACGGCCTTCGCCGCGCACGCCACGGCCGCCGCCCTCGTCGGCGGCTCCGTCCCGCTGGTCACGCTCAAGATCGCGGACGCCCTGTCCGGGAACGTGCTGACCGGCCAGGAGAACGTGGCCCTGGCCCTCGGCCTCGACATGATCGTGATCGCCGGCCTGGTGATGGCGGTCTACCTGCCCCTCCAGCGACGGAGCGCCCGATGGCTGCGATGACCCCGACGCCCGCCCCGAACGACGAGTCGTCCCCGACCGCCGCTCCGAGCCATGGTCTGGCCCCCGCTCCGGCCCCCGCGGACCGGGACGGGCAGCGGGACCGGCAGGAGACCCCGGGGCCGGCGTCGGCCCCGGCCCGTGCAGCGCGCCGGTTCCGCTCCGGCTCCCGGCCCCGGGTGTGGCGCGGAGCCGTGCTCGCGCTCGCGGGCGCGTACTTCCTGCTCCCGCTCCTCGCCTCCTTCGTGTTCACCGTGCACGTCCCCGGCCAGGGCATCAGCTTCGAGGCGTACACCCAACTGCTCGGCGCCGAAGGGTTCACCCGGAGCCTGCTGCTCTCCCTGGGCCTCGCCGCCGCGACCATCACCGCGTCGCTGCTCCTCGCCGTGCCGGCCCTGGTGGCCGTGCGCATCGGCTCGCCGCGGCTGCGCCCGGTCGTGGAGGTGATGTGCATGATGCCGCTGGTCGTACCGCCGATCGCGCTGGTCACCGGTATCACCACGGTGCTGCGCTGGGGTCCCGAACACCTCTCCAGGACCCCGCTCTACCAGACCTTCCTCGCCGTGCAGAACCCGGACTTCCCCGTCGTCCTGGTCCTCGCGTACACGGTGCTCGCACTGCCCTTCGTCTACCGCTCCCTCGACGCGGGCCTGCGCGCCGTCGACGTCCCGACCCTGGTCGAGGCGGCCCGCAGCTGTGGCGCGAGCTGGCCCTACGTGGTCCTGCGCGTGATCCTGCCGAACCTGCGCACCGCCCTCGCCGGAGCCGCCTTCCTCACGCTGGCCCTGGTCCTCGGCGAGTTCACGATCGCCTCGCTGCTGGGCTTCCAGCCCTTCGCCGTGTGGATCGTGTCCATCTCCGGAGCGCACGCCCGGATGTCGGTGGCCGTCTCCGTCCTCAGCCTCCTCATCACCTGGCTGCTGCTGCTCCTCCTCTCCCGGGCGGGGACCGCCCCGGCTACCGTGTCTCCCGGGACCACGCGTCACTCCCGTACCTCCCGCACCTCCGGCAAGGAGTCCTGACCCGCATGTCCCTCACCCTTCCCGAGGCCAGGAAGTCCGCGGAAAGCGCAGCGGCACCCGGCGGAGCGCGCGTCGAATTCCGCGGCCTGCGCCGGGCGTTCGGCTCCACCGTCGCCCTCGACGGACTCGACCTCACCATCGAGCCCGGCGAACTCGTCGCCCTGCTCGGCCCGTCGGGCTGCGGAAAGACCACGGCCCTGCGCGTCGTCGCCGGCTTCGAACAGCCCGACTCCGGCGAAGTCCTCCTCGACGGACAGGACATCACGCGGATCCCGGCCAACCGCCGTGACGCCGGCATGGTGTTCCAGTCGTACAGCCTCTTCCCGAACCTCAGCGCCCGTGACAACGTGGCCTTCGGCCTGCGCGTCCGCAAGGTCGGCGCGGCCGCCCGCCGCGAGCGTGCCGCGGAACTGCTCGACTTGGTCGGCCTGCCCGACCACGGCGACCGGTACCCGCACCAGATGTCCGGCGGGCAGCAGCAGCGCGTGGCGCTCGCCCGCGCCCTCGCCCTGCGCCCCCGCGTGCTGCTGCTGGACGAGCCGCTCTCCGCGCTCGACGCGAAGGTTCGGGCCGGTCTGCGCGAGGAGATCCGCCGGCTCCAGCTCTCCCTGGGCATCACCACCGTGTTCGTCACGCACGACCAGGAGGAGGCGCTGTCCATGGCCGACCGGGTCGCCGTGCTCAACGCGGGCCGCCTGGAGCAGTGCGCGGCCCCGGCCGAACTGTACGAGCGGCCGGCGACCCCGTTCGTCGCCGAATTCGTCGGCACCATGAACCGGCTGCCCGGTCGGCTGGCCGGCTCCGGGACCGTGGAGGTGGCCGGCTCCCGGCTGCCGGTGGACGGCCCGGTGCCCTCCACCTCGGACGTCGAGGTCCTCGTACGCCCCGAGAACGTCACGGTGACGGCGGACGCGCGGGGCACGGCAACCGTCGTGTCGGCCTCGTTCTTCGGATCGGTGACCCGGCTCCACCTGGACCTGCCCGACGGCATCCGGGTCAAGGCCGACCTGCCCTCGCGGGAGGCCGGAGCACTCGCACCGGGCGCACGGGCGACCGTGGGACTGGCCGAACGTCCCGTCCTCGTCGTCGCCACGACGGCCGCCGGCGCAGCTGTCGTGAACGCCTCGGCTTCGACCTCGACCTCAGCCTCGACCTCAGCCTCAAGGGATGCCTCATGACCGCACTCGCCGCCGTCCTCTTCGACATGGACGGAACCCTCGTCGACACCGAGGTCCTGTGGTGGCAGACCACCGTGGAGATCGCCGCGGACCTGGGTCACGTACTGACCGACGCCGACGCGCCCGAGGTGGTCGGCCGGGCGGTGGAGGACACCGCCGCGCACCTCGTACGGGTCGCCGGCGCCGGGGACGTGGAGGAGGTGGCGCGGGTCCTGACCGAGAACTTCTTCGGCCGGGTCGAGGAAGGTGCCCCGATGCGGCCGGGCGCGCAGCTGCTGCTCACCGCCCTGGAGGCGGAAGGAATACCGTTCGCGCTGGTCAGCGCCTCGCCGCGGGTGGTCGTGGACTCGGTGGTGGGCGGCTCGCTGGCCCACGTGCCCTTCGCCCTGACCCTGTCCGCGGACGACACGTCCCTGACGAAGCCGCACCCGGACCCCTACCGGGCCGCCGCCGCACGCCTCGGCGCGGAGCCCTGGCAGTGCGTGGCGGTCGAGGACTCCCCGGACGGCGCGGCCTCGGCGGAGGCGGCCGGCTGCGGAGTACTGGTGGTCCCGTCCCTGCTGGAGGTCCCGGCGTCCCCGGTACGGGTCTTCGCGCCCTCCCTCACGGAGGTCACCCCGGCTACCCTCCTGGGCTGCCTGGTGCCCGCGCCCAGGTCCTGAAGTACCCCGTCGCCGGGCCGGTCGGGCCCGGCGGCGGTTGGAATCGCGCCCGGAATCAGGCCTGAACTCCGGGCCCGGAGTCGGGCCCGGAGTTCAGGCTGCCCGGAGTCAGGGCCCGGGCGACAGCAGGGACCGCGTCAGGGCGAAGGCCGCCGAGGCCGTCGACAGCAGCGTGTTGATCCTGGCGAGGACCCGTTCCGTCCGGTCGGAGTCCCGCGCCCCGACCGCCGAAGCCAGGTCGTCGGCGTACTCCTGTGCCCGGACTGCCTCGGCGGGCTCCGCGCCGAGGGCATCCGTCCTGAGCGCGTCGATCAGCTGCCGGTGGGAGACGTCGTGCTGGTCCGCCCGGTTGCCGATGCCCCCGTGCGCCACCGCGTGCGCGCTGTTGACGTTCGCCACCACGAAACCACCCTGCGACGCGGAGATGTTCACCCCGTCACCTCCTCCTGACCACATGAAGTTCTGCCGGTACTCGGTGAAGCCCTTCTTCGTCACGCTGTACATGCCGAAGCGCCAGCCGCTGACCTTGACCAGCCCGAGCCTGACCGGCTCCGCGAGCACGGCCATGGCATCGGCCCTGTTCCAGCCGCGATCCGCGAAGTAGTCCGTCATGTCGACCGCGGGGCCTTGCGTGTTGCCCCGCCGGCACAGCTCCAGGAAGGCCTGCTTCTGGTACGTCCTCACCTGTTCGGAGGTCAGCGTGAGCGCGGGCAGCCTTGCCCCGTGAGCGGCCCCACGGGCCCACGTGTACAGCCCGCGCACCGCCAGGACGAGCAAGAAGATCAGGACGATCTGTTCCGCCGTCAGTGTCACCAGCTTCCCCCAAGCATGCGTCCACCGCGTAAGTCGGCGTATTCTAGGGGGAGTTGAAGCCAGGTGAACATGTCTTCTCCGGCCATTCCGGCGGCAGGCCGTGAGGCGGCCGGTCCATCGGCCGTCAGGTCGTCAGACCGTCAGGTCGAGCAGGCTCAGGATCCCCTCCGCGTACGCGGCCGATTCGGAGCCCGGGCGCCGGGTCGCCGTATCGCGCAGCCCGGGCGCGCCGGCGCGGATGTGCGCGGCGCACTGGCCGTACAGCCCGGCCTCGTACGAGGAACCGTCGTCCTCGGCGCCGAGCAGGCTCAGCAGTGCCCACAGCAGGGCCTCGCGCGTCGATTGGCGGGGCGGGCCGGCGGCCCAGACGGCCATCAGGACCCCACACACCGCCGGGGCGGGCGGTCGCAGCACGCCGGTGTGGAAGGCATGGCCCTCCAGGGCGCGGAACGCGGCCGGGTGTCCCTCGGCCGCGTCCCACAACGTGTCGGGGAGGTGACCGAGATGACCGGCCGGCCGGCCGCAGCCGCAGTCGATGGAGCTCCAGTCGTGCCGGGCGATCTCCCGGACCACCGCGTCGGGCACCAGCGGACTGGTGCGGGGCTGCTTATCCGTCGTTCTCACGCCAGAAGTATGGGATCAGGCCGGTGGCCAGTAAAGAGCGGCCCGCCCGAAGCGGACCGCCGCGTCAGCCGCCGTGCCCCTGGCAGCCGCAGCCCTTCGCCGCGGCGCGCGGCAGGCCCTGCGTGAACTCGCTCTGTGAGAACACCGCCAGGACCGTCGCCGGCTCCGTGCCGTGGTTGACCAGGGTGATCTCCTTGCCCGCCGGCAGCATCGCGAAGCTGCCCGGGGCCACCGTCTTGGCGCCGCACCCGCACGAGGCCTCCACCGTCCCGGCGACGCCCGTGAGCAGCAGTTCGGACGCCCCGTGCGCGTGGGCCGGGATCGTCCCGCCGGCCGGCACCTGGATCCGGACGGCCGCGAGCTCGCGGAACGGACCGCCCTGGGGGTCGAGGCGCAGCGCGGGGCCGACGGACGTCGTGTCGGGGGTGGTGTCGATGATCATGCCGAACATGGGTGGTTCCTCTACGCGTTGGTGCGCGGCTCCCGCCGCGCGGGCCGGGCCACGGCCACCGGTCCTTCCGGTCACGCCTCGAATTTAGATGATGGGCATCGTCTCAATGCCGGGTGGAACGTCCTGACCTCCCGGGCCTTTCGCCCCGTCCGGGCCGTGGCAGGCTGGCCCCGTGAACGAGGCACCGCGCGACCCAGCACCCAGGACACCGCTCTACCTGAAGGTCGCCGGGGACCTGCGGACCGCCATCACCGCGGGCGAGTACGGATCCGGCGCGCGGCTGCCCGCCGAGGACGAGCTCGCCCGCCGTTACGGGGTCTCCAGGGGTACGGTGCGCCAGGCCCTCGCCGCCCTGCGGACCGACGGGCTGATCACCTCGCGCCGGGGCACCCGCCGGGTCGTCCTCGGCGGCGGCGCGGGGGAGGCCGGGGGAGTCGCGGAGCTCCGTAGCTTCACCCGCTGGGCACGCTCGCTCGGCGAGGAACCCGGAGGGCGGACCGTGGCCGTGGACCGCGGCGAGGCCGACGCCGAGGAGGCGGAGCACCTGCGGATCGCGGCGGGCGCCCCCGTGTACCGCGTCCTGCGGCTGCGCACCCTGTCCGGCGCCCCGGTGATGGTGGAGCGCACGACGTACCCGGAACCGGTCGGCGCACTGGTCGCGGACATGCCGCCGGACACGGTCTCGTACTCCGAGCGGCTCGCCCGGCACGGAGTCCTCTTCGCCGACGCCCACCACACCATCGACATCGCGGTGGCCGACGCCGCCGACGCACTGCTGCTGGGCTGCCCGGCGGGCGAGGCCCTGCTGCGCGAACGGCGGCGGTCCACCGACCCGGCCGGCGTCCCGGTGGAGTGGTCGCAGGACCGCTACCTGCCGGGGACGGTGGCCTTCACCGTGCACACCTCCGCCGCCAGCGCGCTGGGCCGCCTGCTGGGTCCGCTCAGCCCCTGATCAGGCGGTCGGGCAGGTGTGTGATCAGGTCCTGCTGATCAAGCGTCCTTGATCAGCAGGCCCTCCAGCAGCGGCCGGAAGTGGTCGAAGTCCGGGGTGGCCAGCTCGGGGTCCTTGGCCCGCTCGTCCCAGCGCCGCACGGCCACCGCGTCGGCCGCCCCGGGGAGCGCTTCGAACGCGCGCGCCTGCTCGGCGCTCATCGGGCCGCCCTGGACGCGCAGGGTGTGTACGGAGGCCTCGGAGAGCAGGTCGAAGTAGCCCGGCTCGGCCGTGCACAGGTAGCGCTTGGCGGCCACGTGCAGCCGGACCGGCTCGGTGACCTCCGGCCCGAACCAGCGGGCCAGCCAGTCGGCCCCGGTGTGGCTGTGCCGGTTGTCCTGCCCGCCCTCCATCAGATCGCGGCCGGTCACGGTGCCGTGGAAGTGCCCGATGTCGTGCAGCAGCGCGGCCGCCACCAGGTGGGCGGGGGCCCCGGCGGCCTCGGCGAGGGCCCCGGCCTGGAGCATGTGCCCGGCCTGGGTGACGGCCTCGCCGAAGTACTCGGCGCTGCCCTCGCCCTCGAAGAGGCGGGCGAGGGCCTCGACGGCGCCGGAGGCGGAGGGGCCGGTGTCGACGCCGCCGGTGGTGTCGTGGGCGTTCACGCGGCGGCTCCTTCGCGGCGCAGGACGGCAAGGGTGGAGAGCAGCCCGTCGAGGTCGGCATAGGTGCCCTGGAGGTGGCGTCCACCCGATTCGGAGAAGGCGGTACGGGCGTGCAGCAGACGGGTGTTGTCGAAGACCACGCAATCGCCGGGCGCGAGCCGGAAGTCGAGCCGGAGCTCCGGCCGTTCCAGCAGCTCGCCGAAGAGCCGGTAGGCCGCGTAGAACTCCTCCAGCACGTCGGCGGGCTGGTGCAGCGTGGAGATGGAGCGGTTGTTGAAGCGGACCTCGCGGATCCGCCCGAGCGGGTCCACACCGATCAGCGGCCGGTGGGCCCGCAGTTCGCAGTGCGCGTCGGCGAAGGCGAACTCCACCGGCACGCGGGTCAGCACCTCGAAGGCCTCGGGATCCCGCTCGCGCAGCAGCGCGGCGGCGTGGAAGCCGTCGACCAGCCCGGAGTCCCCGCCCGCGGCCTCGTTGCGCAGGCAGTGCAGCAGTTGGAGGGTCGGCACGGGATCCCGGTAGGGGTTGTCGGTGTGCGGGGTGATCAACGCACCGGTGAAGGCGAGGTTGTTGGGGTCGGCCTCCACACGGACCTCGAAGAGCTCCCCATAGTTGGTCTCGCGGACGAAGCCGAAGGTGCGGGCCACGTCCAGGACCATCCGGTCCCGGCACGGAACCTCCCGCAGGAGGGCGAAGCCCAGCCGGACCACGCTGTCGAGGGCCTCTTCACGGACCGAGCGGGAGCTGATGTACGCGTCCCATCCGGCCTGCGGGATCCGCCCGTCCAGGTCCGCCGCCGCCCACAGCTCCTTGTCCGCCTCGGTCCGCCCGTCCCCCGCCCCGCGGTACGCCGCTCCGTCCGGGCCGTGGGCCTCGAGCCACCCGGCCGGGTACACGGAGCGGTGGCCGTCCGGCTGCCACACCACCTCCCAGCCCGGTCCGCCGTCCGGGGCCGGCGCTTCGCGCACCGCGCCGACGGCCAGGCCCGCGGGCAGTTCGGTGATCTGGAACAGCTTCTGGCCGGTGCGCGGGTCACGGCACTCGGCGCAGGGGCAGTTGTCGCGCAGCCAGGGCGCGGGCGGGCGGGTGATCGCCGGTACGGACATCGTGGCTCCTGCCATGCTCGGAAAAGTTGTATGTACAACTCTGAGGTGCTCGCAGCGTGGCAGGAGGAGGTGACCGGCAGATGGCGGGCGGGTGGCCGGAACCGGATCGCGGCGCCGGCCGTCTGAGACCGGGGCGGACGGGTCCGCATGCCTCGTGCGGGAGGGCGGGCCCGAAGGCGGCTGGGACTGCGGCTGTGGCCGCGACTGAGGCTGGGACTGTGACTGGGCGAGGAGCGTGGGGGAGACGGTGCGGACGGCAAGGGTGCGGGCGACAAGGGTGCGGGTGCTGACGGTTCGGGCGGCCGCGTGGATCAGGCGGAGGGCCGGGCTCCTGCTGTTCGCGCTGCTCGCGACCCAGTTGGGGTCCCTCGTCAGCCCGGCCTACGCCTGCGGCTGCGGGGCCATGGTCCCCGACGGCACCTCGCGGATCGGAGTCTCCCGGGAGGCCTCCGTGGTCCGCTGGGACGGCAGGACCGAGCAGGTGGCCATGCGGTTCACGGTCGGCGGCGATGCCAAGCGGGCCGCCTGGATCATGCCGGTGCCCGGACGGGCCACGGTGCGCCTCGGCGACGCCACGCTGTTCTCGCAGCTGGTGGACCTGACGGGGCCCGAGTACCGCACCCGCGGCTACTTCTGGCCCCGGCGCGGGGACTGGCCCCTCGGCGGCGGCCGGGGGGACATGGCCGGGGCGGCGCCGCCCCGAAGCGGTGAGCCGCGGGTCGGCGTCATCGGCCGCGAGCGGCTCGGTGACTTCGACGTGGCCCGCCTGACCGCGACCGACCCCGGGGCGCTGAGTGACTGGCTGGAGACCAACGGCTTCGAACTCCCCGACCGGCTCTCCGCCGAGCTGAAGCCGTACGTGGACCAGCGCTGGGAGTACGTCGCCGTACGCCTCGCCCCCCGGGACCCCGCCGCCATCCTGAGCGGCACCCTGGACCCGCTGCTGATCCGCTTCGAGAGCGACCGGCTGGTCTATCCGATGCGGCTGTCCCGGCTGGCCTCCACCGCCCAGTCCCTGGGCCTGTACGTCCTGGCGGAGCACCGGATGGAACCCGTCTCCGCGATCGGCGGCAACGCGCCCGAGGTGACCTTCGCCGGACGGATCACCCCGACGGGACCCGTCGCCGCATTCGCGGGCGCGGAGCCGGTGTTCCTGACGGCGATCGACCAGAGCTTCCCCGTCCCGTCCCGGATCGACGGCGACCACGAACTGCGCGCCGCCGCCGGGGACGCCCCGTACCGCAGGGTCGAGTACACCGACGAACTGCTCACGACCGGAGGCGTCCCGGTCTGGATCCTCACGCTCGGGGGCGTGCTGGTGATCGCCACTGCGGCGGCCGCCCTGACCGTGCCGCGGCTGCGCCGCGGCCGGACGGCAGCCGTCCGGGCCCCGGGCGCGGAGGCTGCCTAACGGACTCCGCGCTCCGCGTGCCGTCCGGCCTCCCGGGCCAGCGCGGGGGCGCAGAGCCACCAGGCGACCAGTCCGGCGCCGACGCCGGCCACCGCACCGGCGGCGGTGTCGCTGAGCCAGTGCGCGTGCAGCCAGGTGCGGCTCCACATCATGGCCGCGATGAACACCGCGCCGCCGATCCACCACGCCCGGCGCCGGGCGGCGGGAACGAGGATCGCGCCGACGATGACGACCAAGAGCGCCGCACCGGCCGCGTGGCCGGAGGGGAAGGAGCCGTGGTCGACCCGGACCAGCGGGTTCTCCGGTCGCGGCCGGTCCACCAGGTGCTTGAGGCCCTGTACGACGAGCATGTTTCCGGCCATGTAGACGACGAAGAGGAATCCCGCCGACACCCAGCGCCGCCGGACGAGCAGGAAGAGCAGCAGGGCCAGCGGGACGACGGCGCCCGCCGGGCCCCCGAACCAGTTCAGCAGCGCGGCGACCACGGAGGGGATCCCGTCGTGCGGTCCGCCCATCCAGGACAGCCAGCGGTCGTCGAGCCCCTGGAAGGGCGGCCGCTTCACGTTCCCGCGGACGACGAGCGCGAGCGCGGCGGCGGATCCGAGCAGCGCGACTCCGAAGACGAGGGTGCCGGTGCGCCTGCTGCCCGGGTCGGTCGCGGTCGCGGGTGCCGGTGCGGCGGCTTCGAGGGGTGGGTCGACGGGGATCGTGGACATGGCTGTGCTGCCTCTCGCGGCGGGTGGAGAAGGAGGGGGAGGTGAGGGGAACGAGGGGAGGATGTGGCCGGTTTGGGCTGGCCACAACTCGTGCTTACACGTGTAATCAAGGAATGTAGCCATGCCCTCTCCACACCACAAGCCCCTCGCGACCAGCAGCTCCGCAGCCCTGCGGGCGGGCGCGCAGCCCGGTCCGGCAGTCCGGCGGCCCGGTCCGCCGGCGGGCAGTCCCGCGGGCGGACAGCCCCGCGGTCCGGGTCAGCTCCGCGCGTCGGCCCCCGGCCGGATGATCGTGATGCCGCGTCCCGGCGCCGTCCCCATCGCCGCCAGCGCGGCCGGCGCCCCGTCCAGCGGGATCGTGGAGGTGACCAGCAGGTCCGGCCGCAGCGCCCCGGAGCGGACCAGTTCCATCATCGGCGGGTACGCGTGCGCGGCCATCCCGTGGCTGCCGAGGATCTCCAGTTCCCAGCCGATGACCCGTTCCATCGGGAGCGCCGCGGCCCCCTGCGCCGCCGGAAGCAGCCCGACCTGTACGTGCCGTCCGCGCCGGCGCAGCCCGGCCACCGAAGCCGCCGCCGTGGCCGGGGAACCCAGCGCGTCGAGCGACAGGTGCGCACCGCCGCGCGTCACCTCCCGTACGGCCTCGGCCGCGTCGACCCGCCCCGGATCCACGCAGTGCGCGGCCCCGAAGGACCGCGCCAGTTCCAGCGCCGCCGGAGCGGTGTCCACGGCCACCACCCGGGCTCCCGCCGCCACCGCGATCATCACGGCCGACAGCCCCACCCCGCCGCAGCCGTGTACGGAGACCCACTCGCCCGGCGCCACCCGCCCCTGCGCGACGACGGCCCGGAAGGCCGTCGCGAACCGGCAGCCCAGCCCGGCCGCGGTGTCGTACGAGAGCTCCTCGGGCACCGCCACCAGGTTGACGTCGGCATGCTCCAGGGCCACGTACTCGGCGAAGGACCCCCAGTGCGTGAAACCCGGCTGCGTCTGCCGGGCGCACACCTGTTGCTGCCCGGCGGCGCATTCCGCGCAACTGCCGCAGGCGCAGACGAACGGCACCGTCACCCGGTCCCCGGTGCGCCAGTTGGCGACTCCCGGGCCCACCGCCTCGACCACCCCGGCCAGTTCGTGGCCGGGCACGTGCGGGAGCGTGATGTCGGGGTCGTGCCCCATCCACCCGTGCCAGTCGCTGCGGCACAGCCCCGTCGCCTCGACCCGTACGACCACGCCACCGGCGACCGGCACCGGATCGGCCACGTCCCGCACCTCGCCGGGCTCCCCGTACCGCTCGAACACCACCGCGCGCACGCCGACCGCCTCCACTCGCCTGATCCGTCCCACCCGGGCTCACTTGTCGGCTCCGGGCACGGATGCGAAGCTGCCGGGACGACCACCACAGACCATCAGGGGGACATCATGAACCGCAAGACGACCGGCAGGACGACCCGCAAGCGCGCCGCGGCCACCGCCGTATCCGTGCTGCTCGCCCTCACCGTCACGGCCATCGGCGCGAGCGGGTCGGCGTACGCGGCCGCGGGCGACAAGAAGGTCGAGGTCATCAAGTAGCCCGTGGCCGGTCCGTACACTGGCGGGCATGGTAAGCCGCATCAGTGAGCTGGTCATCGACTGCGTCGACCCCGAGCGCCTGGCCGGGTTCTGGAGCGAGGCGCTGGGCTACGTGGAGCTCTCCCGGGAGGACGACGGGAGCATCGAGATCGGGCCGCCCGGCGCCGGCTTCGGAGGTCCGCAGCCCACCCTCGTGCTCAGCCCGAGCAGCGATCCGCGCAGGGGCAAGCTCCGCCTGCACATCGACGTGAGCCCGGTCGACCGGGACCAGGACGCCGAGCTGGAGCGCCTGCTCGCGCTCGGCGCCCGTCCGGCGGACGTCGGCCAGACCGGCGCCGAGAGCTGGCACACCCTGGCCGACCCGGAGGGCAACGAGTTCTGCCTGCTGCGCACCCGTCTGAAGCCCCTGGCCTAGGCCGTCTCTTTCGGATCTTGCCGGGCCCGCGACGCCTGGCACCGCGCCTGGCCGCACTGCCGAGGCGCCCCCGTACGCCCCGTACGCGAGCGCCCCGGCAGCACGCCCGGGCACGGCACCAGACGTCGCGGGCTCGGCCGACAAGATCCGAAAGAGACGACCTAGGAGGGCTTGGCGGAGGACCAGGCGGTGACGCTCACCTTGTCGTCGCAGAAGGCGAACACGCCGTCGTCCATGGCGATCTGGTGCTTCCCGGCGCCGAGCACGCCGATGACCACCGTCGGGTAGGAGCCCGGGGTCGCGCCGGACGCGCAGTAGCCGTCGGCCTCGCCCTGGACCTGGACGAAGGTGAGCTTCGTCCACGCGCGGGCGCCCGGGGCCAGCATCACGTTGGTGGCGGCGGGGCCGGTGTGGGTGGTGGCCAGCGGCTTGTTCTTCTCCGGCGAGCCGTTGCCGGCCGCCGCGACCGTCGGGTGCCCGTACACCTTGCAGGGGGCGCTGGAAGTGTTGGTGACGGAGACGATCGCGGCCCCCGTTCCGGTGCCGGACGGGCGGACGTCTGCCTGGTGCCCCTCGGAGACCTTGACGTCGTCCACCGAACAGGGCTTCTGCGGCCCGCCGGTCCCGCCACTCCCACCACTCCCGCCGGAGGCGGAGCCGCCCGAGGACGCCGCACCTCCCGTGGAACCCCCGCTCGCGCCCCCGCTCGTGGTCCCGCCCTTGTCGCCGCCGCTGGGCGTGGCGCCGGCCGGCTGCGAGGCCGCGCCCGGCGCCGACGGGGCGCCGCCGCCGTCGCCGGTCGGCGTACAGCCCGTCATCAGAGCTGCGGCCGCCAGGACCGTCGCCAGGGCCGCCGCGGTCCGGCTGATGCCTGCTGTGTGCTGCATTGGGTGCTCCCCGAGGTTCACGACCGGTACCACACCGGCACTCACGTGCACGTACACGGGCCATCGCCCCGAGCAGGTTCCCGCCGCACACCGCTGTGGCGCTTCCGTGACGCGCCCATGACGAAGCCGGATCACCCCACCGCCGTACAGGCCGCGCAAGAGGCGGAGTCCGTCCTCAAGCTCCGGAGCCCTACGAGGTCAGGGAGCGCTCTCTCGCACCGGATCCGCCGCCGATGGGCAGGGTGTGGGGTGACGAGCGCCGGTTCGCGTTCCTGTGCGCGGTGCATCGATCCAGGCCTCGGGCTGAGGCCTCGGGACGAGGCCGCGAGTGCAGTGGGGCGGGCGGCCGGCCGAGCGCACGGCAGGGTAGTCCAAAAGATGTGCGCTCGTGCCCCGTTAGGGGTTTTTCCCGATCCCGCATCAGGCCTCCCGGCTACCGTCGTACGGGCCGTTCTGGGGCCTGGCAAGGTCCGAAAGAGACGACCTGGGGAGGGGCTGATGCCGGTGATCGCGGTGGGGTTCCGCCTGGGCCGTGCCGTCATCGGGCGGCAGGTGACGGTTCTTCTCACGGAGTCCGGTGTGCTGCACCGCTCCCACGGCGTGTACGGGCAGCCGCCCGAGCTCGATCCGCCGAAGCCGCCGCCGCGTCCTCCGCGCCCCGACCTGGCGTGGAGGACGGGCGAGCACGCCCTGGCGGGACCGATCGGCGCTCTGCGGGAGCTCCACGCGACAGCCGTCGAGAGGGGCTACACCGAGGTGCTCATCGCGCCCGCGTGCGTGCGCATCGACCTGGAGGAGCATCCGCTGCCTCCGACCGGCAAGCGGCGCGGGCGGCCGCACCCGGAGCTGACCAACGCCTTCATCGGGACCGCGCCCGGAACTCCACGGACCCTCGACGCCGCCCTCGACGAGTTCCGTACGCTGCTCGGCCTGCCCGTCCGTCCGGGGAACGGCGCCGGGCAGCTCCGCCGGACCCCGGTCCCGCCCCGGAGCGACGCCATGCTGCGCGCCCTCGCCCACGGCACGGCGATCACATCGCCCGAGCGCCTCCCCGTGGGCTGGAGCGTCACGCCTCAGGGCGTCACCCTGCGCGCCGGCCGGACGGCCGAATCCCTCGACCGTCCGGCCGTACTCGAACTACAGGCCGCGCTCACGGCCTGGCTGCGCCTCACCCAGCCGCCCACAGGGCCGTCAGTACGGGGCTCCGGGCTTCGGCCGTGACCGAAGGGTGAGGGTACGAGCGCGGGGCCGGCAGCAGGGCGACGCGCGGTGTCCTGCCCGGTGGCAGTCTGTCCGGGGCCCTGAGCGGGAGACTGCCGCCCATGGACCTGGACTCGGTGATGGTGGAGCTGAACGCGGTACGCCCGGCGGATTTCACCGCGGCACGGAACGCATACGCGGCCCAGGCCCGGGAGGCCGGTGACCGGGAGCTCGCCGCCGCGATCTCCGGACTGCGCAAGCCGACCGTCGCGGTGTGGACCGCCGGGCTGCCTGCCCGCCTCCGGCCCGAGGAGACCCGCCGGCTCCTCCGGCTCGGCGAGGCACTGCGCGGCGCGCACCGGACGCTGGACGGCGAACAGCTGCGGAAGCTGTCGCACGATCAGCATGCGGTGATCGGCGGCCTCGCGGCCATGGCGCGCTCACTGGCCGCAGAGGCCGGCCAGGCCGTGAGCGAGCCCGTGCTCCACGAGGTCGAGCAGATCCTCCACGCGGTCCTCGCCGACGGTGAGGTCGCCGCGCGATGGGCGGCGGGGCGCCTGACGAAGGCTCCGGACGCCGTCGTCGGCTTCGCCGGCCTGGAACCGCTCCCCGGTGCTGCTCCGCCCCGGCAGGAGGAGGCGGCGGCCCGACCGGCCGGCGCGGAGCCACGACGGCCCCGGACAGCGGGTGCGGGAGGGCGGGAGGGGCAGGCCCGGCGTGAGCGTGCGGAGGCCGCCCGTGCCTCCGCACGGGCGGAGTTCGCCGAAGCCCGGACCGAGGCGGACCGGCTGCGGGCCGCACGGGACGCGGCACGGGAGCTGGCGGACGGCGCGGCAGCCGAGGTGTCCGCGGTCGAGGAGGAGATGAGTGCCGTCCGCGAGCGGCTGGAGGCGGCGACCACGGCGCGTGCGGATGCCGCCGCCGGCTTGCGCGAGGCCGGGCGGGCGGCCGCGAAGGCGCAGCGGCGGGCGGAGAGCGCCGCACGGAAGGTCGAGAAGCTCGGCGGCGCCGCGGAGTGAGTCGCCGGGCCGGCGGTCGGCCTCGGCCGCACGGATGGAATCAGGCAGAACGAGAGGGGGTGGCGATGGCCAGTCGCGTGCGCGCGGCGGCCCTGACCTCCGCGGTCTCCATCGGGTCGTCGCGCAGTGTCGCGATCCGCCCCCGGGTTTCGGGGTGGGCCGGCGCGTGGGCGATGCCCAGCAGCCGGGTCCGTTCCTCGCAGTCCCAGAGGGACTCGGTATGGGGGGTGTCCGGGCCGGAGGGGTCGATGGCGGCGAGCGCCCGCAGGTAGTCGGCCCGCTCGTAGGAGTGTGGGGTGTGCTGCCACAGCCGGCGCAGCACAGGGGCGGCTTCGGACGCGGCGGCGCCGAAGTGGGCGAGCCGGTTCGCCGTCACGTCGGGGCCGCACCACTCCCCGTTCCGCCACTGCTCGGAGAGTTCGGCCAGGAGTCCCGGCAGTGCCTCGGGGCCGGGGTGATCGGCCAGTACATCCGCTCCCATCGAGGCCAACCACTCGCGTTCGTCCGATGCCCACTCCCGGGCGGCCGGCACCGCGCGGGGTCCGAGGCGGTCGACGGCCCGCCGGAGCCGGGGCAGCGCCCTGCGGCCGTCCGCGGTGCCGAGCGAGGGAACCAGAGGGATCAGGGCCTCGATGGGCTCCCGGACGTTGAGCGCCCGCAGCGCGTCGATCTTCGTGTACCCGTCGGTGCCGTCAGCGGCCAGCAGGGCGAGGAGTTGTGCGTCGCTCAGAGCCTCCAGTGACGGCCGCGGCGCGAACGGGGAAGCCTGCACCTCGATCCCGAACCGGGTCCACACCTCGGCAGCCGACGGAGGGTACTCCTCCCCGGCGATCCGGCCCCGCGCGACGTCGCCCAGATCGTCCCACCACTCGGCCGGCCAGTCCGTCGAAACCGACTCCAGTACGCGGACCCAGTGCTCGCCCTCCCGGACGTACGCCCGAAGCCCCTCACGGGCTTCCTCCGAGCCGGCCAGGGCCAGCAGCTCGAGCACCGAGGAGGCACGCGAGCACTCTTCCTCGTTCCCCGCGAGCTGATCGACGACCGGCGTCGGCGACAGGTCCAAGTCCCTGATCAGCCGGGCCTGGTAAAGGGCGCGGGAGTCCGACTGATCCCACTTCCAGTCCCGCCGGATCCCGTCGTACACGAACGGTGCGGCGGCCGCCGGGTGCTGCGCGGCGCGCACCGCGCCCAGGCCGCGGCCGCGCTGCAGCAGCCCTTCGAGGCAGTCAGGGGCGGCATGGAGCGGTGTGCGGGTCTCGTCGTCATGGCTCATCACCCGGCACCCTGCCCGACCGGGGACGCGGCCGTCCACGCGATATCGCGGTCCCGCTTCACGGCTCACCTAGCCCTTGGCGCGGCTCAGGGTCAGGGTCGCCAGGGCTTCGGGGGCGCCCGGCTGGTCGCGGATGCCGGGGAAGGCGTTGACGTCCACGATGAGGGGGGAGCCGTCGGCCGTGGCGATGATGTCGACGCCGTAGACGTCCAGGGAGTAGAGCTCGCCGACCCGCCGGGTCAGATCCGCCCATCCCTCCGGGAGGCGGGGCAGGGGCAGGGTCGGGCCGCGGCCTTCCGGGGAGAGTTCCGAGCGGCGCAGGGCCGCGAAGACGCGGTCTCCGATCGCCCAGAGCTTGTGGTCCCAGCCGTTGTTCGGGGCGAAGGCCTGTATCACCACGGGCTCGTCGGGCCAGGACTCGGCCAACTCCCCGAGGCGGACGGTGTCGTCGACCCGGGCCACGAGGTCCCCGCGGCGGCTGTGGCGGCTCTTGAGGACGACGGGGGAGCCCAGTGAGGCCCCGGCCGCCCACCGGGCGAGGGGGCCGACGGTACGGGTCCGCGCGAACGGCAGCCCGGACCGGACGGCCAGCTCCGCCATCAGGGTGCGGTCCTGGCAGAGCGTGGTCGCGGCGGCGGAGTTCACCACCGGCGCCCCGAGCCGCTCCAGGCGCCGGGCCAGTTCCAGGCCGGACGGGGTGTGTGCCTTGAGGAGGTACGCGTCCGCCGGGACTCCGAGGGCCGCGTCCGGTGCGCCGGGATCCAGCAGCTCCACTGCGTGCCCGGCGGCCCGGAGGAGACCGGCCGTCGCCGCGAGCAGCGGATGCCCGGGGTTGTCCGTGATCAGACCGACCCTCATACGGGCTCTCCCGTGGGGGCCGCGGGGGCAACGGCGGCCGGGGTGACGGCCGGCGGCGAGATGGCCGTCGGAGCGGCGGCCGTCGTGGCCGCCGTGGCCTGGACGGGGATCGACACGGTCCGACCGGGCCACTGCGCGAGGGTGGGCCCGGCTTCGGGGCAGGGCCGTGAACCGGCGCCCCGCGCGAGGCCCAGTACCGCGCGGGCCACCCGGGCCGCCGCGTCCGGGACCTGACGGAAGCTCGGGAAGTCGTTCACGTCCACGACCACCGGCCCGTCGGGCCCCAGCAGCACGTCCACCCCGTACAGGTCGAGGCCGTAGACCTCCCCGACCCGCGCGCCGATCTCCGCGATCTCCGCGGACAGCGGGACGAGGCGCTCCGGGACGGAGGTGTCCGGATGCAGGGGCGAGCGGCGCTCCGTGGCGAAGAGCTCGCCGCCGACCGCGTACACCTTGAGGTCGGTGCCCGAGTTCGGGACGTACGGCTGGGCGACGAGCATGCCCTCGCCGGCCAGTTCGGGGAGCAGCGCGGCCAGCCGTTCCGGCGAGGAGACCAGGTGGACGGCGCGCCCGGAGCTGCCGTCGGAGGGTTTGACCACCAGCGGGTACTCCGACGCCGGGATCTGCGCCAGCAGCTCCGGCCGGGCCACCGCGTAGGTCGGCGGCAGCGGCAGTCCCCGGCCGCGCCCGATGGCGGCGGCCAGCGCCTTGTCCCGCACGCCCCGGATGGCGCGGGCGTCGTTGACGGTGGTCGCGCCGGCCGCGGCGGCGGCTTCGAGCAGGGTCAGTCCGGGCCCGCCGGACACCGTCTTGAGGACCCAGGCGTCATGGGCTCCGGCGTCCACCGCCTCGCTCATCCGCAGCAGCGAACCCCCGGGCCGCAGTACGTCCACCCGGTGGCCCCAGGCCTTCAGTTGCCGGACCACCTCGTTCGGCATGCCGTCGTGCCGATAGTGCTCCTCCACCAGGAAGCAGAGCCTCATGGACCTTCCCCATATTTCCCGGACGTCCGCCGATTCCGTCCGGCGAGTTGTGACGTCACAGGATGTCATGGGCCGCAATGTGATGATCGGTCCGTGTCCGCGGCAACCCGCCCGGGCGGCGCGGGGGCGGGTCTCGCGTCCGCCCGACGTCCGCCGGTCGTCCGCCGGTCGTCCGCCCGACATCCGGATGCCGCCCGGATTCCGCCCGGCCGCCGTCCGGCCACCGAGACGCGGAGGGGCCGGGTGGCGTGAGCTCGCGATTTCCCTTCCGGCCAAAGGGCGACAGAAGGACCCTTACCGGTCGCGGTTGAGTGGAAAACTTGTCAGGGGCTGCCCAAAGCGATCAACAACTCTCCTATAGTGATGCCTCGTTGCCAGGAACCTTCTCCTCCATTTACGCCCGGTATGAGGCTTTGATTGATGACGGCGTCGCCCTCCCCCCTTCGCCCCTCCGCGCTGGCCCTGCTGATCACCGCAGTCGCCGGCGGCGCGCTCACCACGGCGGCGGTGGCCGCGGCCCCGTCGTCCATCGCCACCGCCCTCGGCTGGTTCGCCGGCGCGGGCGTCCTGTTGCTCGCGGTATCGGCCTTCGCCGTGACCTGGTGCATACGCACCTCCCGGGTCCAGCGCGGCCGGATCACCGCACTGGGTGCCGAACTGGCCGCCCGTGACGGGCACATCGCCCGGCTGATCGCCGACGCGACCCGTGACGCGGCCGCGCACACCGCCGAACGCTCCCGCCTCACCGGCGAACACGCCGCCGTACTGGACCGGCTGACGGCCGACCACGCCGCCGTGCTGGAGCACCTGACGGGCACGCACTCCGTCGAACTCGACGGACTGGCCGCCGCCCAGAACGCCTCCCGCGAACGGCTCGGCGCGGAGCTGCGCCGCGCCGAGTCGGGCCGGGCCGCCGCCATGGCCGCGGCCGCCAACGCCGCCGGACGGATGCAGGCCCTGGCCACCGGGATGCTCGCCGACCTGCGCGACATGGAGCACCGGCACGCCGACGAGGACGTCCTCGGCGACCTTCTCCACCTCGACCACCGCACCGCCCAGGCCGGCCGCCTCGCCGACTCCATCGCCGTGCTCACCGGGGCCCGGTCGGGCCGCCGCTGGGCCAAGCCCATCGTCATGGAGTCGATCCTGCGCGGCGCGATGGGCCGCATCGGCGGCTACCAGCGGGTCAGGCTCCACTCCACCAGCGACGCCGCCGTCGCCGGGCACGCGGCCGAGGGCGTCATGCACGCACTCGCCGAACTCCTCGACAACGCGGCCAACTTCTCCCCGCCGACCGCCGAAGTCCACGTCTACGTGGAGGAGGTGCCGTCCGGGATCGTCATCACCGTCGAGGACAGCGGCCTCGTCATGAGCGAGGTCCAGCTGCGCCGCGCCGAACAGGCCGTGACCGCCGCATCCCTGGACCTGGCCGGACTGTCCGGGACCCGGCTCGGCCTCGCCGTCGTCGGCCGGCTCGCCCGCAAGCACGGACTGACCGTCTCCTTCCGGCCCTCCGCCCGCGGCGGTACGGGCGCCCTGATGATGCTCCCGCAGGAGCTGATCAGCCGCGCGCCCGCCGACAACCCCGCCGCGCCGCTCGCCGTCCCGGCGCAGCGGTCCGCCCCGGTCGCGCCGCAGGCACCCGCCGGGTCCGCAGCTCCCGGCGGGGCCGGGCCCGAGCCCGAGGCCGTGCACGACACCGCCGACGGTCAGGAAGACACCGTCCGCGCGCAGGACCGTACGGCGGTGGACGGAGGGACCGCGGTGCCCGGCGCAGCCGGCACCGGCACTGGGGAAGGCGCCGACTCCGAATCCACCGGCGAGCACCCGCACTTCGGCGACAGCGGCCTGCCCCAGCGCCGTCGCGGCCGTACCCTGGCCGCCGCCCACCCCGAGGGCGCCGACGGCGCGGCCACCGATCCCCGTACGGCCCCGGCCACCGGCTCCGCCGCCGGCGGCGCGTCCCGGTCGGCCGCCCGGTTCGGCAGCTTCCGCCAGGCCGTACGAGGCACCGCGACACCGGGTGCGGCAGACGCCGGAGCCCCGGGCGGCCCCGGCGAAGAGCAGCAGCCCGCGCACACCACAGACCCGGAAGGCAACACGCGATCATGACCGGCTTCACCACCGACGAGACGCTCAACTGGCTCCTGGAAGGCCTCCTGGAGCGCACACCGGGCGCCCGGCACGCCCTCGTGCTCTCCCGCGACGGCCTCAAGCTGTGCCGCACGCCCGAGCTCTCCGTCGACCAGGCCGACCAGCTCGCCGCGATCGCCGCCGGCATCCAGAGCCTGTCCCACGGAGCGTCCATCGAGTTCGGCGACGGCACCGGCGGAGTCCGCTCGGCGATGGCCGAGTTCTACGGCGGGATCCTGTTCATCGTCGAGGCCGGCGAGGGGGCGCACCTGGCGCTCCTCGCGGGCGAGGACGCCGACGCCGGGCTGGTCGGTCACAACATGTCCGAGCTGGTCGAGCAGCTCGGCGAACACCTCATCGCCAGGCCCCGGGGATGAGCCGGACCCGGCCGGGCCGGGACGACTCGCCGGACCGGCTGTACACCCTCACCGGTGGCCGCAGCCGCTCCGGATCCGATGTCTTCGACCTGGTCACCCTGGTCGTCGCCGAAAGCGATCCGGTGCCCGGCATGCAGTCCGAGCACGCCGCGATCCTGCGCATGTGCCAGTTCCCGACGGCCGTCGTGGAGATCGCGGCCGAGCTGGGACTGCCGGTGTCGATCGTACGGATCCTGCTGGCCGACCTGCTCGCCACCGGACGGATCCGCGCCCGGCACCCGCGTACGGCGAACTCGGCGTACAGCTTTACCGACCCCGACATCCTGGAGCAGGTGCTCGTTGGACTCCGCAATCTCTGACGCGACGATCCCCGAAGCCGCGTCGCCGACCCCGGCCGGCGAGTACCGGTCCACCGAGTACCCGGCCGCCGAGTACCGGGCCACCGAACCGGCTCGGCCGCCCCGCCAGGCTCTGCGCAGTACGGCCGACAACGGGCTGAAGATCGTCATCGTGGGCGGTTTCGGCGTCGGCAAGACCACGATGGTCCGCTCGGTCAGCGAGATCCGTCCGCTGAACACCGAAGAGACCATGACCAAGGCCGGCGAGGCCGTGGACGACACCCAGGGGATCGCCGGGAAGAACGCCACCACCGTGGCCTTCGACTTCGGGCGCATCACCCTCGACGCCCGCAACGTGCTCTACCTGTTCGGCGCCCCCGGCCAGGAGCGGTTCTGGTTCCTGTGGGACCGGCTGTTCTCCGGCACCCTCGGCGCGGTCGTCCTCGTCGACACCCGGCGCCTGGCGGACTCCTGGTACGCCATCGACCGGCTCGAACACCACGGCACGCCCTTCGTCGTGGCCTGCAACGACTTCGGCGGCCCCGAGCACACCCCGGAGCAGATCCGCGCCGCCCTGGACCTGCCCGACGCCATCCCGCTGGTGTTCTGCGACGCCCGCTCCCGGGAGTCCAGCAAGCAGGTCCTGATCTCCCTCGTCCAGCACCTCCAGACGGCCGCGCTGTCGAGCAACCGGCCGAGTCTCCAGCAGAGCCCCCTGTCCCAGACCCCGGAGCCCACCCCGTGACCTGCCCCGCCGCCCCCGAGCACCAGCCCGTCTACCTCGGCGGCCCCCGGTTCCAGACCGACCCCGCCGAGTTGTACCGCGAGATGCGGCGCGACCACGGCGCCGTCGCCCCGGTCGTCCTCGACGGGGACGTACCGGCCTGGCTGGTCCTCGGCTACCGCGAACTGCACCAGGTCACCAGTGACCCCGTGCTCTTCTCCCGGGACTCCGAGCTGTGGAACCAGTGGGAGCGCATCCCCGCCGACTGGCCGCTGCTCCCGATGATCGGCCGGCGCCAGCCGTCGATCCTCTACACCGTCGGGGAACGCCACCGCGAGCGGGCCGCCGTCATCTCCGAGGCCCTCGAAGCCGTCGACCCCTTCGAACTCAAGGGACACGCCGAGCGGTTCGCCGACGAGCTGATCGACGAACTGTGCGGCAAGGGTTCCTGCGACATCGTGGGGGAGTACGCGATGCTGCTGCCGCTGCGCGTCCTCGCCCGCCTCTACGGCTTCTCCGACGAGCAGGGCCCCGGACTCGTCCGCGCCATGAACGACATGATCAACGGGCGGGAGGGCGCCCTGGAGGGCCAGCAGCACCTCGCCGAGTCGATGTTCGCGCTGCTCTCCGCCAAACTCGCCGAGCCCGGACCCGACGTGGTCTCGCGGATGCTCGCCAACCGCTCCGGCTTCACCGTGGAGGAGGTCGCCCAGGACCTCATGGTCATGATGGCCGCGGGCCACCAGCCCACCGCCGACTGGATCGGCAACTCCCTGCGCCTCATGCTCACCGACGACCGTTTCGCCGCCTCCCTCGCGGGCGGCCGGCACAGCGTCGGCGAGGCCATGAACGAGGTGCTGTGGGAGGACACCCCCACCCAGAACGTGGCCGGCCGCTGGACCTCGCGCGACACCCACCTGGGCGGACAGCGCATCGCCGGCGGGGACCTCGTCCTGCTCGGCATCGGCGCCGCCAACACGGACCCGCACGTGCGCACCGACGCCGGAGAGCTGACCGGCGGCAACAACGCCTTCTTCTCCTTCGGACACGGCGAACACCGCTGCCCCTTCCCCGCCCAGGAGGTCGCCGAGGTCATCGCGCGCACCGGCATCGAGGTGCTCCTCGACCGGCTGCCCGACGTGGACCTCGCCGTACCCGCCGGGGACCTGGCCCGCCGCCCCTCGCCCTGGCTGCGGGGCCTCACCGCCCTTCCCGTGACCTACACCCCGACCCCCGCCCTTGGAGCGACCCGATGACGTGCCCGATCGACCACTCCGGCCCCGCGGCCATCGTCCTGGACCCCTTCGTCGCCGACCTCGAAGCGGAGAGCGCCGCGCTGCGCGCCGCCGGTCCCCTGGTCCAGGTGGTCCTCCCCGGAGACGTGTCGGTGTACGCCGTCACGCACCACGCCGAGGCCCGCAAGCTGCTCACCGATCCCCGGATCGTCAAGGACATCGACGTGTGGGGCGCCTGGCAGCGCGGCGAGATCCCGATGGACTGGCCGCTGATCGGCCTCGCCAACCCCGGCCGCTCGATGCTCACCGTGGACGGCGAGGACCACCGTCGGCTGCGCACCCTGGTCGCGCAGGCCCTGACCGTGCGCCGGGTCGAGAAGCTGCGCGCCGGCATCGAGGCGCTCACCACCGGGATGCTGGACAAGCTGGCCGCGCTGCCGGCCGGCGAGACCGTCGACCTCAAGGCGCAGTTCGCGTACCCGCTGCCGATGAACGTCATCAGCGACCTGATGGGCGTCGACGCCGAGGAACACCCGCGTCTGAAGGCGCTGTTCGAGAAGTTCTTCTCGACGCAGACGCTGCCCGAGGAGGTGCCGCAGATGATGGCGGACCTCGGCGCGCTGTTCTCCCGCATCGTCGAGGCCAAGCGTGAGAACCCGGGCGACGACCTCACCAGCGCCCTCATCGAGGCCTCGGAGGACGGTGACCACCTCACCACCGAGGAGATCACCAACACCCTCCAGCTGATCGTCGCCGCCGGTCACGAGACGACCATCAGCCTGATCGTCAACGCGGTCGTCGCCCTGGAGACCCACCCGGAACAGCGCGATCTGGTCCTCAAGGGCGAGGTCTCCTGGGAGAACGTCATCGAGGAGACCCTGCGCTGGTCCAGCCCCACCTCGCACGTCCTGATCCGCTTCGCCACCGAGGACGTGGAGGTCGGTGACCGGATCCTGCCCAAGGGCGAGGGCCTGATCGTCTCCTTCGGCGCGCTCGGCCGCGACGAGGCCCAGTTCGGTGAGACGGCGGGGGAGTTCGACGCCGCCCGCACCCCGAACCGGCACATCTCCTTCGGCCACGGCCCCCACGTCTGCCCCGGTGCGGCCCTCTCCCGGCTGGAGGCCCTGGTGGCCCTCCCGGCCCTCTACGCCCGCTTCCCGGACCTCACCCTGGCCGTCCCGGCGACGGAGCTCCGCAACAAGCCGATCCTCACCCAGAACGACCTCTTCGACCTCCCGGTCCGCCTGGCTTGACCGGGGTGCCCCGCCCCCTCGGTGCAGGAGGGGGCGGGGGGCGGCCGTTTTAATCGGATGTGCTTGCGGGGCACGGTTGTTAGGTTCGGCGTGTGCCGAAGCTGAATCAGATCATCGCAGTCGAAAAGGGCGTCAAGTCCAAGGCCCTCCAGGAGCTCACCCAGGCTCACCAGGACGTGCAGAAGCCCGCCCTGCTGGCCGGCATTTCCAGGACCTATCAGCCCAAGGACGAAGAGGGCGAGCAGCTCCCGCCCGAGTCCACCCGGGTCCAGATCAAGGCCGAGGACGCCCTGCGGGCGACCGCCTCGACGCTCACCCGGCTCTTCGACGTGACCGCGACGAAGGACTGGGCGAACCGGTCCGCGGCCGCGGACGTGGTGGTCGACGGCAGGGTCCTGCTGCCGCAGGTGCCCGTCCCGTACCTGCTGTTCCTGGAGAAGCAGCTCACCGACCTGCACACCTTCGTGCGCAAGCTGCCGGTGCTCGACGCCTCCGAGTCGTGGAACCTGGACCCCTCGACGGACGCCTGGAAGACGGACGCGGTCCGGACCATCCGCACGAAGAAGGTCCCGCGCAACCACGTCAAGGCGGAGGCCACGGAGAAGCACCCGGCGCAGGTCGAGGTGTACTACGAGGACGTGGCGGTCGGTTACTGGACCACCGTGAAGTTCTCCGGCGCGCTGCCCGCCCGGCGGGTCAACGAGCTCCTCGACCGGGTCGAGAAGCTCCAGCAGTCCGTCAAGTTCGCCCGCGAGGAGGCGAACAACACCGAGGTCACCGACCAGCGGATCGGCGACGCGGTATTCGGCTACCTCTTCGGGTAGCCTCACATTCGCCCCCGTCGCGAGCGGGGGTGCGCGATGAGCGCAAGCTGAAACTGATGTTGAAGCTGATCCAGGGGTGTCAGTTGGGGGTTCGAATCCCTCCCCCCGCACACGTGCGGGGGTGGCCCAAGTCCGGTAGAGGCGGCCCCGTCAAACTCAGATTCTCGCTCCAGTCTCAGTATTCGCCGCCGAACACCGGATCGACCGAGCGCGGGCGAACATTGACGGATAGGGGTTCAAGTCCCCTCGGCGCCTCTGCGTGGCGCTGTAGTTCAACGGCAGAACACGTCGATCTCAAGATGACCCGCGGCTCTTAAACGCCGTCGGTGTGCGCAAATGGGTGGCAAGCTGGAGCCCGGGAGCTGGACATGCTCCCGGGCTCCGTCACGTGCGGAGACCCGCCCGGGCCCGTTACGCGGGCATCGGAACCGAGACGAACGGCGTGCCCGACTCGTTCTCCACCAGGACCGCCCGGACGTCCGCCGGGTCCACCGCCGCCGAGCCGTCCAGCGCCGCGCCCTTGCCCTCGCCGTGCTCCGCCGTGCCCACCACCCAGCCGCCCGCGGTGGTGCGCGTACCGTCCCGGGAGACCACGACGATGCGGCAGCGTTCGCCCGCCCGGATCCCCGTCACCGCGGCGTGGACCCTCACCCACTTGGCCGCGGGCGTCACCTGTACGGTCATCCGCGCTCCCGTGCCCGCATCCGTCGCGGAGGCCACCTTGGTCCCCGCCGCGGGCGGCGGGGGCGTGGCCGAGACCGTCGGCAGCGGCCGGGCCTCGACCGTGACGCTCTCCCCGCCCAGCTGCGTGCCGGCCCAGAACACGGCGGTCAGCGAGGCCGCCACGGCCAGCCCCGTGAGGGCGGTCCGGCGCCGGCGCGCTCCGTCGACCTCCTGGCGCATCTGGCGCAGGGTGCGCTGGAGCAGCAGGTCCCCGCCCTGCGGCGGACCGTCGAGGAACGCCTCGGGGGGTACCTCGCCCAGCGCCGTCTCCATCTCGCGCAAAGCCGTCACCTCCTGACGGCACTGAACGCAGCCGTCCACGTGTTCCTCGACCCGGCGGACCTCCGCGTCGTCCAGGACGCCGAGTACGTACGGGCCGAGCAGTTCCTCCTCGTGCCGCTGCCCGTTCATGCCACCACCTCCTGCAGTCCGCCGGGCCGCGGAGACGGGCCGCCCGTGCGTGTGCTGTCCCTGAAGACTTCTCTGAGCGCCTTGAGCGCGTAGTGCGAGCGCGATTTCACCGTGCCGGCCGGGATGCCGAGGGTGTCCGCGGCCTCGGCGACGCTCTGCTGGCGGTAGTACAACTCCGTCAGCACGTCCCGGTGTTCCGGCGACAACCGGTCCAGGGCGCCCAGGACGGTCATCGTGTCCACGACCGCGTCGGCGTGGTCCGCCTCCACCGGCGGATGGGCCGGCGACCCCGACACCTCCGGCGGCCGGGCCGCCTTGGCCCGGTACCGGTCGGTGATGATGTTGCGGGCCACCGTGAGCAGCCAGCCGCGTACGGAACCCTTCCCGTTCACCAGGACCTCGGAGTGGCGCCAGGCCCTGATCAGGGTCTCCTGTACGACGTCCTCGGCCGTGGCCCGGTCTCCGGTCAGCCGGGTCGCGTACGCGAGCAGGGCGTGACCGTGCTCCTCGTACACGGACTTGATCAATGCCTCGTCGGTCGAGCCCCGCCGAGTGCGGGGCCACAGTGGTCCGGCCATCTCACCCTCTCCGTCTTCCTCGCTTACGTGGTGCGGTCACAACACGCCACGCACGGGCGCCGGGTTCACGTGACCTGCGTCACCCGGGAGCCGATGGGGCGCGGACCGCTCAGGTACGGCAGGTGCGGCCCTCGTTGAGGCAGTCCACGACCTGGTCCATCCGTGGGCCCGTCATCACGTTCACGAACATCCCGTGGTCGGTCTTGGGGCTGTGCCGCTGCTCGGGGAAGGAGTCCAGGGCGAGGGGCGCCCCCGCGGGCACCTCGTAGGCGAGGGAGATCCGCAGGCGCGGCACGGGGAACGTGTCCCGGGGACAGACACCGTTCGCCGCCGGGAAGCGCAGGTGCGAACGGTGCCCGGGGGCGGTGGTGTCCAGCCCGTTCCAGCAGCTCGGGAAGGTGAGCGTACGGGTGAGGCGTTCGCCCCGAGGGCAGCGCGGATAGCGGGTGGTGGAGCGGTCGGGGGCGCCCGAACAGCCCCAGCTCGCCCGTACGTCCTCGTCGGAGTCCGCGGTGAGGGCCACCGCGTCACCGGTCATCGCCTGCAGGAACCGGGGCATCGCCACCACCTTGCTCACCGGGCTGCCGAGGAACTCCACGGACACCGCGGCCTCCGGCAGGATCAGGCCCTCGTTGCCGTGCCCCGCGGTTCCCTCGTGCGGCCGGTCGCCCGGCCGGTCCGTGCGCCGCAGCACCGGCCAGTAGTACGTGGAACGGTCCCCGCCCGCGCAGCTGGTGGCGGCCGCGTCCAGGGAAGCCTCGGTGGAGAAGGCGTCCGTGGACAGGTTCCCGACGTAGCCGTGCGTGTGGTGGGCGCCGGCGCGCAGTCCCGGGGAGACGACGAGGTTGTCCTCGTTGTAGTGGGCTTCCGCGTTGCGGCCGCAATCCACCGAAACCCGGCCCGTGGAGGCCTGCGGACCGCCCGCCGGGGGCTCGGTGGGCCCGGGCGGGACCTCCCGGAAGTCCACGAAGTCGGCGGGCACGGGACCGGCCCCGGCCGCCGGCGGGCGCGGACCGCCCGCGCGCGCGGCGCCCAGCACGGCGGCGGTCAGCCCGCCGCCCAGGACGAGGCAGATCAGCAGCGTGAGCAGTCGGCGTTCGTTCCCCATGCGGGTCACGGTTGCCGCCGACCCCCGCCCGCGTCAACCGGGCGTCCGCAGGGCGGTCGGCCGCCGCCCCCCGGCCGGAGCGCCGGGATCCGTTGAAGGTGTTGCGCGCGCCGGCCCCGCTGCTCGGAGCCCGCAACCTTTGCCCCCGTTTGGCCGTTCCTACGGCAAAGCAGCCTTCTCGCGCGACCCGCATCGCAAGGAAGGAACACCGCCGTGCCCGCTGCCAACCACCTCCTGCACCGCCTGATCAGGGAAACCGGCTGGACCTACGAAGCCCTGGCCCGGCGGCTCAACGCGCGCGCGCGGGCGACCGGCCTCACCACCGGGTACGACCGGACCTCGGTCGCCCACTGGCTGCGCGGCAGCACCCCGCGCGATCCCGTGCCCGGCCTCCTCTGCGAGATCCTCGCCGCCCGGCTGGACCGGCCCGTGGGACCGGCAGACATCGGCATGCACCGGGCGGGTCTGCGCCACACCGTCACGAGCAGCACCGGCACGCACCCGACCGGCACGCACCGCACCGGCGCGGACCATCCGGGCTCCGACCCGTCCGGTGGCGATCCGGCTCCCGGACCGCACGCCTTGGCGGCGGAACTCCTCGCCACCGTGCCCGGTCTGCACCCGCACCGCAGGCCCCGCGGGGGCGTCGGCGAGGCGCCCCGGGTCCCCGGACAGCGCGAGCGCGCCGGAGCCGCTGCCGGAGCCCCGTCCGGGGCCGCCCGCGTGGGCGGGGCGGCCGAGGGCGGCGAGACCGGAGGCGGCGCCGAAGACCCAGGCCCAGGCCCCGGCTCCGGGCCCGACGCCGGCCAGGTGCCCGCCCTGTCCCACACCGAACTGCGCCGGGCCGCCGAGAACTTCTTCACCGGCCAGATCGACGCCCTCTGCGGGGACGCCACCGCGCCCGTGCTCCTCGCGTACCTCCAGAGCACCTTCCGTACGGCCCTGACCGCCCCCGGGGACGAAGGCTCCCTGTCCGCCCTGGAGATCGGCCACGCGGCGCGCACGGTCCTCCTCCTGGCCCGCAGCTACGCCGACCAGTGCTCCTTCACCGAGGCGCGGCGGACCCTGAGCCGGGCCGCCTCCCTCGCCGAGCTGGCGGGGGAGCCCTCCACCCAGGCCATCGCCCTGCGCATGCTCAGCCAGGACGCCCTCGACCAGAACCAGCCGGCCGTCGCGCTCTCCTACGTACGCCAGGCACTGGAGATCGCCCCGCGCGCCCCCGACGCCGTTCGGGCCTTCGTCGCCGCCCAGGCTGCCCAAGTGCACGCGGTCCTGGGGGACCGGGCGCAGGCCCTCGCCTGGCTCGACGCCGCCGACCGGGCGCAGGGAGCGGCCGTGGGCGAGCCGGACCCCTTCCACACCTACCGGCCGGCCGCCCTGGAGTTCAAGCGCGCGGTGGTCCTCGGCCTGCTCGGGGACCACCCCGCGGCCCATGCCGCCCTGGACGCCTCGCTGGCCTCCCGTCCCGCCCAGCAGGAACGCGCGATCATGCTCACCCATGTGGAACGGGCCCGGCTGTACCGGCTCGGCGGCCGGGAGCGCGAGGCCGCGGCCGAACTACGGTACGCCGAAGCCCTCAACCGGGGCGTCCACTCCCCGCGCGCCGCCCGCGAGATCCAGCTGCTCGGCCTGGGCACACACCCTTGCTGAGACCGGGGCGCGCACGGGACGAAACCTTCCGGCGGGGCACTGGCCCGGGCCGGCGGGGCCGCAGTCCAGGCCGGCAGGGCGCCCGTTCACCCCTACAGCGCCGCGTCGAGCTCGATCACCTCCGCGGGCCCCGCGCGGAAGGCGGGGCTCGCCGCGTCCGCCGCGATCATGTGCGGGGTGGCGTCGTGCGCGGCGAGGGCCGCCCGCGAGGACCACTCCTCGATGAGCGTGAACCGGTCCGGATCGCCGCTCACCGGATGCATGTCGTAGCGGAGACAGCCCTCCTCGGCGCGGACGACCGGCGCGAGGCGCTCGTAGGCCTCCCGCTGCTCCCGGCCGCGGCCCGGGAGGGTGGTGATGAGGATCAGGAGTCGAAGTGTGGAAGGCATGGGCCGAAGACTAGATCGACCGGACCGGGCGGCGGAAAGGCATTTTCGCGGGCTGCCGTAGGCGGAAGCCCGCCGGACGCCCGCCAGGCCGCCGCGAGGCCGTCCGAGGCCACCGCCAGGTCCCCGCATGGCCGGTCCGGTTCTTGCCCGGTCCGGGCGGACCGCGCAGAGTTGCCCGGTATGACACCCGAACAGCTCCTGCAGGCCCTCGCCCGTACCCGCGCCTCCCTCGACGGATCCGAGGTCACCTTCTGGTGGACCGGCGACGTCCACGCCTGGGCTCCCGGCGAGCCCTACCGGCGCCTCTTCGGATTCGAAGGCCTCAACGTCGCCCGGCTGGTGGAGGACGAGACGCCGGGGACCTATCAGCTCCTCACCCGGGAGGCCGCGTTCTACCTGGATCCGCTGACCCGCGAGATCCTGGAGACCTGGGAGGACAAGCCGGTGGTCCACGTCTGGAACGACCCCGCGAACCAGAAGTGGCGTCCCTTCCCGGTCCCCATGACCGACCTCGGCGACCAGGTCTGCTTCAGCCTGGAGATCCCGCTCGCGTACCCCTCCCCGCTGCCCGTGGCCCAGTACCCGGCGAACTCGGCCGACGACACCTACCGGGCCCTGGAGCTCTTCCAGTTCTTCGCCCCCGCCTCGGTCCTCGCCACCGACGAGCCCAGCGTCCCGTCCACCATGTCCTGGACCCGGATGTCGCCCTGGCTGCCCTGGATGGAACAGGGCCCGCGTCCCGGCGGGCTCACCTTCCACTGTCGCGGCCGCAAACTCGCCTCCTACGCGGAGGTCCCGGAGCGGACCCGCGCGTACATCGCGGCCCGCCACCCGGAGTTCGCCCACGCCCCCGAGAAGTGGACGGAGCCGAACGAGACCAGCTGGACGTACTTCCGGCGGCTCAACCCGCCGACGGACCGTCCGGAGGGCTGAACCACCCGGCCCCGGGGGCGCGTCTCAGCCGCCGGCCGCGAACCGGTCGACGGCCGCGAACCGGTCGAGGGCGCCGAGCACGTGGTCGAGGGTGGTCGCTCCACCCATGTGTCCCGCCTCCTCCACCACGGTCAACTCCGCGCCGGGCCACTCACGGGCCAGTTCCCAGGCCGTGCCGAGGGGGCCGGCCATGTCGAGCCGGCCGTGGATCAAGGCGCCCGGGATCCCGGCCAGCCGGTGGGCCCCGCGCAGCAGTTCGCCCTCCTCCAGCCACGCACCGTGCGAGAAGTAGTGCGAGCAGATGCGGACGAGGGCGATCCGGGCCGCGGGCGGCCGGCCGGTGTACGGCTGGGAGGCGCCCTTCGTCTCGCCGGACAGCACCGCGTCCTCCCAGGCGCACCAGTCCGCCGTGGCCTTCGCCCGCACCTCCTCGTCGGGATCGGCCGCGAGGCGGGCGTAGGCCCCGACGAGGTCGCCGTCGCGCGGGACGCCGGATCCGGCGACGAAGCGCTCCCACTGCTCGGGGAAGAACCGGCCGGCGCCGCGGTAGAGCCAGTCGATCTCCGAGCGCCGGGTGGTGGTGACGGCCGCGATGACGATCTCGGAGACCCGCTCCGGGTGCCGTTCGGCGTACGCCAGGATCAGGGTGGAGCCCCACGAGCCGCCGTACAGCAGCCAGCGGCCGATGCCGAGGTGCTCGCGCAGCCGCTCCATGTCGGCGACCAGGTGGTCGGTGGTGTTGTGCCGCATGTCGGTCGCGGGATCGCTCGCGTGCGGGGTGCTGCGGCCGCAGCCCCGCTGGTCGAAGAGGACCACCCGGTAGCGTGCCGGATCGAAGAGCCGCCGGGCGCTCTCGGTGCACCCCGACCCCGGACCGCCGTGGACCACGAGTGCGGGCTTCCCGTCCGGATTGCCGCAGACCTCCCAGTAGACGGCGTTCCCGTCACCGACGTCGAGCATCCCCCGGTCGTAGGGCTCGAGCGGCGGGTAGAGCTCTGTCACGTTCCCGACCTCCTGGTCTCCCCGTCCCGGACGGCAGTTCGCCGGCGGCCCGCCGGGGGTTCCGGCCACCCTACGACGGCCCCCGCAGGGTGCGGACAAGGGTTTTCCCCGTATCGCGTTCATCGCCGGTTTGCCTACTGTCTGCCCACCGGCGATCCTCCCCGTTCCGAACAGTCCCCGCGCCCACCCCACATGGCGTGAAGCTGGAGGGTCGGTCCTTCGCCGGTGCCACGGTCGCCCGGCCCCGACGCCGCGGCCGGCGACGACGTGGTGTGCAGCAGCGGTGGCCGGGCGGGCCCGACCAGCCCGATCCGGCCCCGCCGCCGCCGGTCAACCTCCCACACTGCACCAACCGGCCGCCCCGGCCCGTTCTGTGGCGGCCCGCGAAAGGGAACACCGTGCACGCATCCAGACGACGCAGGCTCATATCCGTGGTGGCGATGTCCGTCACCCTGCTCGCCGGCACCGCCACCACCTCCCTGGCGCTGACCGCCGCGGACCCCGCCCCCGGCTCGCAGACCCTGCAGGCCGCCGGCGCCCCCACCGCCGCGGCCCCCGCCGAGAACCTCATCGTCGGGTACAAGACCACGGCCGCCGAGGCCGGTTCCAACACCGCCGCCGCCGCGGACGTGGCGGCCAAGGGCAAGAAGGCCTCGAAGAAGGCGAAGTTCGAGCGCCGCCTCGGCACCGGAGCCGCCCTCGTCACCCTCGGCACCCCGGCCGACGCGGCCGCGGTCATGGCCCAGTTCCGCGCCGACCCCGACGTCGCCTACGTCGAGCCCGACTCCCGCGCCTACGCACTCGCCGTCACCCCCAACGACACCGAGTACGCCAAGCAGTGGGACCTCTTCGAGCCCACCGCGGGCATGAACGTTCCGGCGGCCTGGGACACGACCACCGGTTCCGGCGTCACGGTCGCCGTGATCGACACCGGTTACGTCGCCCACTCCGACGTGGCCCCGAACGTCGTGGCCGGCTACGACTTCATCTCCAGCTCCACCGCCGCCCGCGACGGGAACGGCCGTGACAACAACCCGGCCGACCAGGGCGACTGGAGCGCCGCCGGCGAATGCGGCACCGGCTCCACGGCCAGCAACTCCTCCTGGCACGGCACCCACGTGGCCGGCACCATCGCGGCCGCCACCGGCAACTCCAAGGGCGTCGCGGGCATCGCGTACGGCGCGAAGATCCAGCCCGTCCGCGTGCTCGGCAAGTGCGGCGGTGCCACCTCGGACATCGTCGACGCCATCACCTGGGCCTCCGGCGGCTCCGTCTCGGGCATCCCGGCGAACGCCACCCCCGCCAAGGTCATCAACATGTCGCTCGGCGGCTCGGGCGCCTGCACCGCCACCTACCAGAACGCGATCAACGCCGCCGTCGGCCGTGGCACCACCGTCGTGGTGGCCGCGGGCAACAGCAACGCGAACGCGTCCGGCTTCTCGCCCGCCAGCTGCAACAACGTGATCAACGTGGCCTCCACCAACCGCACCGGAGACCGCTCCTTCTACTCCAACTACGGCACGATCATCGACGTGTCCGCCCCGGGCGGTGAGACCCGCCGCGCCACCGACACGCCCGGCACCGTCACCACCCCGGAGAACGGCATCCTCTCCACCCTGAACGACGGCGCCACCACCCCCGGCGCCGAGATCTACAAGCCGTACCAGGGCACCAGCATGGCCGCCCCGCACATCGCGGGTCTCGCCGCGCTCGTCGTCGCCGCCAAGCCCTCGCTCACCCCGGCGCAGGTCGAGTCGGCCATCAAGACGAACGCCCGTCCGCTGGCCGGCACCTGCACCGGCGGCTGCGGCACCGGTCTCGCCGACGCCGCCGCGACCGTGGCGGCCGTGACCTCCACGCCCACCACCCCGTCCTTCGAGAACACCGGGGACTTCGCCATCGCGGACAACGCCACGGTGGAGAGCCCCATCACCGTCAGCGGGGTCACCGGCAACGCCCCGGCCACCCTGAAGGTCGGCGTGAACATCGTCCACACCTACATCGGTGACCTCAAGGTCGACCTGGTCGCCCCCGACGGCACCGTGTACACGCTCCACAACCGCGCCGGCGGCAGCGCCGACAACATCAACCAGACCTACACCGTCAACGCCTCCGCCGAGGTCGCGAACGGCACCTGGAAGCTGCGCGTGAACGACAACGCCGGTGGCGACACCGGCAAGATCGACTCCTGGAGCCTCGGCTTCTGAGCCCGGTCCCGGCCGCACCCGAAACACCCCTGACGGTGCGATAGTACGGACCAAACGAGCCCGCCGGACCAGCCGATACCCCACGTATCGGCAGGTCCGGCGGGTTTTCCTGTCACGTGACTGGAATCTGCGTCACAATCCGGGCCCGCCGGGCATCCGACCTCGTATTGTCGCGTCTCACAGGAAGGCCACAGGAGCGGGCGAGCGAGAGGCTGGTGGCTGTGCGTGGGGGTGGCGACGGGGCACGCTGACCGGGCGGGCGGACACCCGCCCGTCGGACACGGCGAACTGATCAAGGCGGTCGACCGCGCGCTGACCACGCACGGACGCGTCCTGCTCACCGGACCCGCGGGCTCCGGCAAGACCGAGGTGCTGCGCGCCCTCACCGAAGCCGCCGCCCTGCGTCACGAGACCGTGCTGGGCCTCGCTCCCGGAGCGACCGACCGGTGGATCCCCGAAGCCTCCGCCGCCGCACTCCTCGCCTCCGTGCCCGCCGCCGCGCTGGACAGCCTCTCCGGACCGCAGCGCACCGCCATCGCCCTCCTGCGCCGCGAAGCCGACGCGCCACGGGCCGGGCGGGACCACGTCGCCCTGCGCCTCGCCGTCGTGGAGGTCCTGCGGACCCTCGCCGCCCGCGGACCCGTCCTGCTCGCGCTCGACAACGCCCAGTGGCTCGACGCGGAGAGCACCGACCTGCTCCGCTTCGCCCTGCGCCTGACCCCGCCCCGGGTCCGGGTCCTCGCCGCCGAGTGCGTCCAGGGCGGAGCCCCGCTCTGCGAGCCCCTCTTCGGACCGGACACCCCGCAGATACGGGTCCCCCCGCTCGGCACCGACGAGGTCGCCGAACTGCTGGTGCGCCGCGGGCTCCCGGCCCGCCTCGCCGGCCGGATCCACCAGGCCAGCGGAGGCAACCCGCGCCTCGCCCTGGCGCTGGGCCACTCCCTCGCCGAAGCCGCCGGCTCCCGCGAAGGCGGCGCCCACCACGCCGATCCGCTGCCCGTCTCCGGCCAGGCCCGCGAGGTGGCCCGCCGTCTGCTCGGCGTCGTCCCCGCCCAGGCCCGGCGCACCCTGCTGTTCGCCGCCCTCGCCGCCCGTCCCACCACCGCGCTGCTGCGGCGGGCGGGCCGGCCCGACGCGGAGGCCGAGCTCGCCGTGGCCGAACGGGCCGCGCTGCTCACCGTGGAGGAGGACGGCACCATCCGGTTCATCGCCGGGGCCCTGCCGACGGCGCTGGCCGCCGACGCGGGCTGGCCCGAACGCGCCGCCGGACACGCCGCGCTGGCCGCCGCCGTGGACGATCCGGTCCAGGCCGTACGCCACCGCGCGCTGGCCGTGGACGCCCCCGACGAGGTGCTCGCCGCCGAGATCACCGAGGCCGCCGCTTCCTGCAGACGCAGGGGCCAGCGGGCCCAGGCCGCCGAGCTCGGGCTGCTCGCCGCCGACCGGACCCCGGGCCACCTGCCCGCCGAGGAACTCGCCCGGCTCGTCGGCGCCGCCGAGGACGCGGGCTGGGCCGGCCGCGCCGACCTGGCCCGCCGCGCCACCCGAGCCGTGCTCGCCCGCGACGCCTCGCCCGCGGACCGGGTGCGGGCGCGCCTGGCCGTCATCGACGCGGAGGGGCAGGCCCTGGGCTCCCTCGACGAGACCTTCGCGCACGCCGTGGCCGACGCCGAGGGCGACCCCGCCCTGCAGGCCGCCATCCGGCTGAGGCTCGCCTGGAAGCACAACCTCAGCGACGGGGACCCCGTTCTGTCCCGGGACGCCGCGGCGCAGGCCGGCGTACTGGCCCGCAGCGGGGGCGACCAGGTGGCGGAGGCCATGGCGCTGACCGTGCGGGCCCGGATGGGCCGCATCCTCGGCGATCCGGACGCCGAGGAGATCCTCGCCGAGGCCCTCGCCCTGCCCGCCCCCGACGTGCCGCTCGGCATGCGCAACGCCCCGCAGTACCTCGCCGTCCGCCACGCCCTCTTCGACGACCGGCTCGCCGACGCCGGACGCCAGCTCCTCGTCCTGCTGCCCGCCGTGCGGCGCACCGGCTCCGCCGAGGACGTCTTCGAAGTCCTGCGCAGCCTCACCGAAGTGGAGCTGCGCCGGGGCCGGTGCGCGGCCGCCACGGCGCACGCCCGCGACGCCCTGCGGCTGACCGTGGAGGCGGGGCTTTCGCCCGGCCCCGCCTGGTACGTCGCCGCGATGGCCGAGGCCATGGGCGGCGGCTTCCCGCGCGCCGCCGGCTACGCCCGGCGCGGGATCCAGGCCTCCGAGGAGGAGCACGACCAGATCTTCCTGTCCCGCGGCCTGTACGTGCTCGGCCTGGTCGAGCTGGCCACGGGCGAGGCCGCGAAGGCCGTCGCCACCCTGCGCCGGGTGGCCGAACTGGAGGCGGCCCAGCAGGTGGTCGACCCCTCGATCCTGCGCTGGCACGGAGAACTGGCCGAAGCCCTGGTCGCCGCCGATGCCCCCGACGAAGCCGCCGAGCTGCAGGCCCGGGTCCGTACGACGGCCCTCGGGCTCGGCCGCACCAGCGTGATCGCCGCCCTCGACCGGGCCCGGGGGCTGTGCCTGTCCGCGCACGGCGAGGCCGAGGCCGCCGTCGCCCTGCTGGAGGACACCGCCGAGCGCTTCGCAGTCCTCGAACTGCCCCTGGAGCGGGCCCGTACGCTGCTCGCCCTCGCCCGGGTGGAGCGCCGCCGCCGCCGGCGCGCGCCGGCCCGCGCCGCCCTGACGGCCGCCGCCGAGGCCTTCGCCCGGGCCGGCGCGACCCCGTGGGCGGAGCTCGCGCGGGAACCTTCCCCGTCCGGGGGCGAGAGCGGTGGCGGCGGGACCCGGCCGCTCGCCGCCCTCACGGAGGCGGAGACCCGCCTCGCGGTGCTGGTGGCCCAGGGCGCCAGCAACCAGGAGGCGGCCGCGAAGCTCTTCGTCAGCGTGAAGACCGTGGAGGCCAGACTGACCCGGATCTACCAGAAGCTCGACGTCCGCTCCCGGGCGCAGCTGGCCACCACGCTGCGAGTGCGCTGATCTGGGCCTAGCAGCTCAGGTTGTTCCCCGGGGTCACGCCGAGGATCTGGGCGAAGCCCTGGTAGGAGTTGATCCGGCTCTGCACCTGCGCCGGGTTGCCGCCGTTGCACTCCAGGGCGCCGTTGATGGAGCGGATGGTCTCGCCGAAGCCCGCGCCGTTGACCATGGCGGCGTGGGCGGTCATGGTGCCCGGGCCGTTCTGCGTGTTCCAGTACCAGAGGGCCGTCTTCATCGCGACGGCTGGGTCCTGCTCCACGAGGTACGGGTTGGCCAGGAGGTTGATGCCCAGGGCGTCGCCCGCCGCCTTGTAGTTGTAGTTCCAGCTCAGCTGGATGGGCCCGCGGCCGTAGTACGCGGCCTGCCCGGCGGGACAGCCGTAGGGCTGGTTCGCGTCGCAGTAGTGCGGGTAGTTGGCGGTGTTCTGCTCGACGATGTGGACCAGCCCGCCGGTCTCGTGCGAGACGTTGGCCAGGAAGGCGGCCGCTTCGCGCCGCTTGACGGTGTCGTCGCCGGTGGTGGCGAAGGCGGGGTAGGCCGACAGGGCCGCGACCAGTCCGTTGTAGGTGTAGAAGGGGTTCCGGTTCGGGAACATCTGGTTGAACTGGGCCTCGCTGACCACGAATCCGGACGGGTTGGGGGTGGTCGGATCCGGGTTCGGGGTCCCGCCCCCGCCGCAGACGCCCTGGTCCGACCAGACGCCCCACTGGCCGGTGGTGCCGGGGGTCTCGCCCTGGGTCCACCACTTGGCCAGCCAGTTGTGGCCGCCGTACGAGGCGGTCGCGCCGCCGGTGTAGACGGCGGAGGTCGCCCACGCGCCGGCGCAGGCGGGTGCCGCGGCGGCGGGGGAGGAGGGGAGGGCGATCGCGATGCCGAGGGTGACGGCGGCGGTGGCGGCCAGCGACAGTGCGCGGCGGCGCAGGGTGCGGATCACGGAAGTTCTCCTTCGGTGGGGGGAGTTGCCGTGTCGCCGTGGGGGGCGACGGGCAACGGACAACTGCGCCCACTGAAGCGAGGATGGTCTGGACCTGTCAAGGTCTAGACCAAAACGAAGCGCCGGTGCGCCGCCCCGAAGGGCAGTGCACCGGCGCTCCGTTGAGAGTCAGCTACCGGCGGAGAGGTTGCCGGAGAGGACCGGGATGTTGTCCAGGATGTGCGAGGCGGTCTCGTCACCCTTGGCCTGGGTGGAGTTCTCGGCGCACTGCTGGTTCTGCGGGTTGGACGCGATCGGGATGTCCTGGACGCCGACGTTGATGAGCGCCAGGATCGACTGGGCGTTGACCTTCGCGGGCAGGCCGACGCAGAGCTTGTTCACGGAGCCCTGGATGGCGGACAGCTGCGGGCTCATGGCGCCGTCGGTCTCCTGGTTTCCGAAGACCTGCGAGGAGCCGTTGCCGTTGACCGTGTTGACGCCGTTGTCGTTGCCGATCGCCATCGCCGGGGAGGCTACGGCGGCACCGGCACCCAGAACGGCGGCGGTGGCGGCTGCGGTGGCCATGAACTTCTTGAGCATGTGGGAGATCCTTCTTCTGTCGCACTGTCGCATGAGATAGCTGCCCTCGGCGGGACGAGCTGCTCAACTGCCGTGGACACCGGGGGTTATCACCCATCACCCGAGTGGCTCAACCTTGCACCCCACAGGTGCGGTCCGGCGTCGGCTGATTGACCCAACGCCGACGGGCGCGACCGGCGGGCGGATCCCCTGCCCCCGGGTGCGGCCGTGCGCGTGCGCTCCGGGTTCGCTCCCCGCGCGCCGGTGGGGGTGCCGGTGAAGGTGCCGCCCCGACCGGATCCGGACCGTGTGCGGGTCCCGGACCCCGTCGGGGGCGGCGGGGCGGAGGCGCGGCAAGGCGACGCCGCGGCGGTCAGCCGGTCTTGCGGCGGACCTTCTTGTTCTTGCCCCCGGGGTTTCCGCCGGCGCCCTGGATCTTCGCCCGGCTCTGGTGTGCCTGCTGCGACTGGGCATTGGCGGCGTTCCGCTCCAGGGCCTCCTTGAACTTGCGCTTGGCCTCCTCGGCCGGCGATTCGTTCTGCGGGGTGTCTGATTCTTCTGACATGCGTCCTCCTGGAATGTTCTGAAGCCGTAGCAGTCTGTCAGGTGGCGTTTCCCCTGGCCAACGCGTTCGCGCGAGGCGGCTCCGGACCGGCCTCAGGCGTCCTTCTCCAGGGTCGGGCGCAGCCGCTCCAGCAGGGCGTGGAGGGTCGCGCGCTCGGTGTCGTCCAGGACGTCGAGGGCGCCGTGCGTGGCCTGCATCTCCTCGCGCACCCGGCGGATCACCTCGCGGCCCGCGTCCGTGGCCACGACGTTCTTGACGCGCCGGTCCGCGGGGTCGGGCTCGCGGCGCACCAGCTCGCGGGCCTCCAGCCGGTCCACGATGCCGGTCACGTTCGAGGCGTCGCAGACCAGCAGGGTGGCGAGGCCGCGCATCGGCAGCGGGCCGTTCAGCTGGGCGAGGACCTTCGCCTGGGTGGAGGTGAGGCCGTGGTGGGCGGCGGCCGCCGCGAAATCGCGCCACTGGGCGGTGCCGATCGCGGCGAGCAGCTCCAGCAGCTCCAGCTTGGTCGGGACGGGGTGGGGGGTGGTGGCGCTCATGACCGGAGCGTACTCAAGGTGCTTTACATGGGCAACCTTTTACTTGACCACCTTAACTATTGAGGTCTACCGTCTGCTGGAGTCGAAGTACTTGATGACGTCAAACATCTGCCATCTGAAGCACTGAGAAGGTCCTCCCCGCCATGAGCCCCACCCCCTCCGCCACCACCCAGGCCGGCGGCCGCCGGAACGAGACGGTCATCGTCTTCGCGCTGAGCCTGGCCGCCATGGTCGTGTCGATGATGCAGACGCTGCCGGTCCCGATCCTCGGGCTGATCCGCAGCGATCTGGGCACCACCACCGCCAACGTCAGCTGGGTGACCACCGCCACCCTGCTGTCGGCCGCCGTCTTCACCCCGCTGCTCGGCCGCTTCGGCGACCAGCACGGCAAGAAGCCGACGCTGGTGGCCGTACTCGGCGTCATGGTCGCGGGTTCCGTCATCGCGGCGCTGGCGTCCTCGCTCCCGCTTCTCCTCCTCGGTCGCGTCCTCCAGGGCGCCGCCACCGCGATCTTCCCGCTCGCCCTCTCCGTACTGCGCGAAGAGGTCCGCCCGCAGAAGCTCCCCGGTGCGATGGCCCTGGTCAGCGGCACGCTCGCGTTCGGCAGCGGCCTCGCGCTCGTCGCCACCGGCCTGCTGACCTCCGGCGCCGACGCCGACTACCGCAACGCCTTCTGGATGGCCACCGGCTTCGCCGTGATCGCCCTGCTCGCCGTCGTGTTCCTGGTCCCGGCGACCAAGCACAAGACCGGCGGACGTACGGACTTCCTCGGCGCGCTCACCCTGGGCATCGCCCTGCTGCTCCTCCTGCTGCCGATCTCGCAGGGTCACGAGTGGGGCTGGGCCTCCGGCCGTACGCTGGGCAGCTTCGCCGGCGCCGTCGTCATGACCGCCGTCTGGGTGTTCACCGAGCTCAAGGTCCGCGAGCCCCTCGTCGACATGAAGATGTTCGTCCACCGTCCGGTCCTGATGGCCAACCTCGCCGGCATCCTCGTCGGCTTCGGCATGTTCGCGAACTTCCTGGGCGTCTCCTACCTCGTCCAGATGCCCCAGGCCCTGACCGGCTACGGCTTCGACGCCTCCATCCTGCGCGCCTCCGTGGAGTTCCTGCTGCCCGGCGCGATCGTCTCGCTGCTCGCCTCGCCGATCGGCGGACAGCTGGTCCGCCACCGCGGGCCGCGCGCCGCACTGGCCGTGGCCTCGGCCCTCGGCGCCGCCGGCTTCGGCTGGCTCGCCCTGGACCACGGACACACGGCCTCGGTCATCGGCGCCGGCCTCGTCGTCGGCGCGGCGGTCAGCTTCGGCTACGCGGCCATGCCGGCCGTGATCATGTCGAGCGTGCCGCACCACCAGAGCGGCATCGCCAACGGGATCAACTCGATCTCCCGCTCCACGGGCAGCGCGATCGGCAGCGCCATCGTGACCACCATCCTGGCCTCGAAGACGATCGAACACCTCCCGGCGGGAGTTCCCCCGCTGCCGGCCGAATCCGGCTTCACCCTCACCTTCGCCATCGGCGCCGTGGCCTTCGGCCTGGTCGCGGTGATCAGTGGAATCGGCCTGCGCGGGGCACACGGCCCGCGCGCGGCCGCCACGGACGCCGCCGTGCCGGTGGCCGCGGGAGGCGGGGCGGCGCAGGCCGCCCCCGAGTCCGCCGCGAAGGCGACGCTGCCGTCGGTCGAGAAGGCCGACGCCTGATCCGTCCGCGGCGCGCCGCACCGCACCGCCGGTGAGGTTCCACCACCGAGCCGCCCCCGGGTCCCGCCGCACACGCGGCAGGACCCGGGGGCGGCTTTACCCGTTCAAGGGACCGCACCCTTGACCGGTAGTTGGTCCAGACCAATCATGAGGCGTCCGTCCTTCGCTTTCGCCCCACCGGGAGCCCAGTTGAGACGTCCCAGGCACCTCCATGCCCTTTTCGTGGCCTTCACCACGGCCGTGGCCTCCGCCGGCCTCGTCGTCGGGTCCGGCGCCGCCGCGCACGCCGCCACTCCGTTACCCGCGCACGTCTTCGCGCCCTACTTCGAGGCCTACTCCTCCGACAGCCCGGCCGAGCTGGCCCAGGCCTCCGGAGCCAAGTACCTGACCATGGCCTTCGTGCAGACCGAGGCCAAGGGGTCCTGCACCCCGTACTGGAACGGCGCCACGGCCCAGCCGGTCGACGCCTCCGTCTTCGGCGCCGACTTCACCACCATCCGCTCGCGCGGCGGGGATGTCATCCCCTCCTTCGGCGGCTACGCGGCCGACCACGGCGGCACCGAGATCGCCGACAGCTGCACCAGCGTGGACGCGATCGCCGCCGCCTACCAGAAGGTGGTCACGACCTACGAGGTCAGCCGCCTCGACATGGACATCGAGGACAAGTCGCTGACCAACAAGGCGGCCGTCGACCGCCGCAACCAGGCCATCAAGAAGCTCCAGGACTGGGCCGCCGCCACCGGCCGCCCGCTGCAGATCTCCTACACCCTGCCCACCACCACGAGCGGGCTCGCGAGCAGCGGACTGAACGTCCTCAAGAGCGCGAAGACGGCGGGGGCCCGCGTCGACGTCGTCAACCTGATGACCTTCGACTACTACGACAACGCGGCCCACGACATGGCCGCCGACACCCAAACCGCCGCGACCGGCCTCTACAACCAGCTCGCCACGCTCTACCCCGCCAAGACCCCCGCCCAGCTCTGGGGCATGATCGGCGTCACCGAGATGCCGGGCATCGACGACTTCGGCCCCGCCGAGACCTTCACCACGGCCGACGCCACCACCGTCTACAACTGGGCCACGGCCAAGGGCATCAACACCCTCTCCTTCTGGGCCCTGCAGCGCGACAACGGCGGCTGCCCCGGCACCGGCGGCTCCGACACCTGCTCGGGCATCGCGCAGGACCCCTGGCACTTCACCCACACCTTCGCCCCCTTCACCGGCGGCGGACCCGTCGCCGACGACTTCTCCCTCTCCGTCGCCCCCGGATCGGCCGTGCTGGTCCCCGGCACCTCCACCACCGCCACCGTCAGTACGGCGGTCACCTCGGGCAGCGCCCAGGCCGTCGCCCTCACCGTGACCGGCGCCCCCGCCGGAGTGAGCGCCGCCGTCAGCCCCGGCTCGGTCACCGCGGGCGGCTCCGCGCAGCTCACGGTCACCGCCGCCGCCTCGGCCGGCCCCGGAACCTACCCCCTCACCGTCACCGGAGCCGCCGGCGCGCTGAGCCGCTCCGCGACCTTCACCGTCACCGTGCCCGGCCCCGGCGGGTCCGGCCTGGGCAACGGCGGCCTGGAGAGCGGCACGCTCGGGCCGTGGACCTGCGAGAGCGGTGCCTCGGTGGTCTCCACCCCGGTGCACGGGGGCTCGTACGCCCTGAAGACCTCGCCCACCTCCGGGCAGACCGGCGAATGCACCCAGACCGTCACCCTCGCCCCGAACGCCAAGTACACGCTGAGCGGCTGGGTCCAGGGCAGCTACGCCTACCTCGGCGTCCGCGGCGGCGCGAGCGGCAGCGCCTGGACCAGCTCCACCGGCTGGACCAAGCTCACGGTCCCGTTCACCACCGGCCCCTCCGGCACGGCCACCGTCTACCTCCACGGCTGGTACGGCCAGGGCCCGGTCTACGGCGACGACCTCGCGGTGAGCTGACCGCCCGCCGGCCCGGCCTCCCGTCTCCTTCGGATGCCGAGCCACCTCGCCGATCGGCTTCGACCTGCCGATGGTCCGGGCGCTGCGGAACGGTCGCTACGAGGTGCGGACGCCCGACGGGCGGCTGTGGGAGGCCACGGGCACGGCCGAGGCCGTGGCCATGGTGGTCGCCGCGCTGCCGACGGACGTCCCCGCACCGCCGTAGCACCGAGGCGCCCGGATACGCTCGACCGGGCCCGGGAAGGATCTCCCCGGGCCCGGAAGGGTGCGATGACCAGCGAACCAGTGATCCGGATCCTGCGGGCGGCCGGGCGGCCGGCCGCCCGGTGGAAGAACGGCGGGGGAGTGACCCGCGAGATCGCCGCCGGACCCGAGGGGTCCGGGATGGACGATTTCGGCTGGCGGGTCAGCCTCGCCGAGGTCACCGCCGACGGCGCCTTCTCCGTGTTCCCCGGCGTGGACCGCACGCTCACCCTCGCGGAGGGCGCCGGCATGGACCTCGCGATCGGCGGCGTACGACGCCTCGTGGACCGGAGGTACGCGCCCCAGCGGTTCCCCGGGGACGAGCCGACCGACTGCCGTCTGCTGGCCGGCCCGGTGGTGAACTTCAACGTGATGTACCGCCGGGACGCGGTGAGCGCCGACACGGCCGTCGTACGGGGCGACCTCGCGCTCGTCGTCCGGCCCGGCGAGAGCCTGCTGGTCGTCGCCCTGGAGGGGACGGCCGAGGTCGAGGGCTCCGCCGAACTCGGCCCGTACGACGCCGTCTTGGTGACCGGCGCGCGGGAGGCCGTGCTACGGAGCTCCGGGCGCGCGGCGGTGGTCCGCCTCGCGCCGGCCCCGGACCGGGCGGAGCCCGGCCGCGCTCAGGCGGTGTAGGAGAGCATCCGCTCCACCAGGGTCTTCGGCGCCCCGGCTCCGAAGCACAGGTCGAGGTTGTCCGCGGACTCGGCCGCGGCCGCTTCGGAGCGCGGGAACAGTGCCCCTCGTACGCCGCGAGGGCGCCCTCCAGGTCCCCGGGACGGGCCACCAAGGCCGCGGCGAGCTCGGAGCCGTCGAGCATGGCCAGGTTGGCACCCTCCCCGGCGAAGGGGGACATCAGGTGCGCGGCGTCACCGAGCAGGGTCACCCCGGGGGTGCGGTCCCAGCGGTGGCCGACGGGCAGCGCGTGGATCGGCCGGCTCACGAGCGGGACGTCGCCCGAGGCGACGAGCGCGCGCAGCCGCGGGTCCCATCCGGCGAACCGCTCCAGGACGGTTTCCCTCGCCGGGGCGGATCCGGCGGCCCAGTCCTCGCCGGTCCGCAGGGCCGCGTAGACGTGCACGGTGCCTCCCGGCTCCCGGTGGGCGAGCAGCCCCAGGCCCTCGTCGAGCGCGAACATCATCCCGCCGCCGACCAGGGCCGCGCTCGCGGGATGGCGGACATCCGCGTCGTACAGGTGGGCCTCGGCGAAGGACAGGCCGCAGTACCGGGGGAGCGCGTCCGAGACCAGCGGGCGGACCTTCGACCAGGCGCCGTCCGCGCCGATGAGCAGGCCGGTGGTGAAGACGGACCCGTCGGCCAGGGTCACCTCGTGGACGCCGTCACCGAGGGCCCGTACGCCGGTGGCCTTGGCGCCCCAGCGGACCGTTCCCACGGGGAGTGAGTCGAGGAGGAGGTCGCGCAGCGCGGCCCGGTGCACCTCGGGACGGCCGCGGTCCTCGCCGTCCTGCTCGTCGGCGTGTTCGAGGTGGACGGCCGCACCGCTGTCGAGGATCCGCATGGCCTGGCCGCCGGGGAGCACGAGGGCGCGGAAGGCCTCGTGGAGTCCGGCCGCGCGCAGGGCGGCCTGGCCGGACTCCTCGTGCAGATCGAGCATGCCGCCCTGGTCGCGGGCGGTGCGTGAGGCGTCGAGGTCGAAGACGGCCGCCTCGATCCCGCGCAGGTGCAGGACGCGGGCCAGGGTGAGGCCGCCGAGTCCGGCGCCGATGATCGCGAGGGGGTGGTGGGTGGTCATGGTGGTGCTCCTCGGGTGCTGGGCGGTGGGCTGGTGCGGTGGGGGTCAGGCGCCGTGGCCGGCGGCTTCCGCCTGCGCGGCGCGCGGCAGCAGCCGCAGGGCCGGGAGGCAGATGGCGGTGACGGCCAAGACGGTGACGAGGCTGACGGCCATGGCGTGGGCCGGGGCCCCGGAGTGGAAGTAGACGGTGGTGACGACCGCGGAGCCGATGCCGCCCGCGATCTGCTGGACGGCGGTGAGGGAGCCGCCCGCGCTGCCGGCCTCCTCGGCGGACACGTCGCCGAGGGTGATGTCGAAGATCGTGCCGAAGCAGGCGCCCATGCCGAGACCGGTGACGAAGACGGCCGGGGCCATCGCCCACAGGGTGAGGTCCGTACCGCGGGAGAGGACCAGCGCGAGGAGCCACCCGGCGCCCGCGAGGGTGAGCAGCATGCCGGCCAGGATGAGCGTGCGCCCCAGCTTGCGGGTGAGACCGGCCATGCCGGCGACGGCGGAGGCGATGATGCCGAGGGTCAGGGGCAGCAGGCCGAGGGCGGTGTCGCCCGGTGTGGAGCGCAGGGCTTGCTGCATGAAGAGGGAGGTCACGTAGAGCAGGCCGCTGGTGACCGCGAAGTACAGCATTCCGACGAACAGGCCCGAGGTGAAGCCCTTGTTGCGGAAGAGGGAGGGCTTGATGAGGGGTTCGGCGGTGGTGCGCTGACGGCGCGCGTACAGGACGAGGAAGACGACCCCGGCGGCCAGTGAACCCAGGGCCGTCGCGCCCCAGCCGTGGCTGGAACCCTCGATCAAGCCGTACATCAGGGCGAACATCGTGAGGCCGAGCAGCGCCGCGCCCACGCCGTCCACGCTCAGGGAGCGCTCCCCGGGGTCGCGGGGGAGCAGGCGGGCGGCGGCGAAGACGCCGAAGACGCCGAGGATCAGGTTGATCAGGAACACCGGGCGCCAGGACAGGCCGGCCAGGTCGGCGTCGATGAGGAAGCCCGCGAGGATCGGGCCGCCGACGGTGGCCGCGCCGAGCAGCGGGCCGAAGAGGTTGAAGGCCTTGCCCAGCTGCTCGCGGGAGAACGACCGCGTCATGATCGCCATGCCCTGCGGGATGAGCAGGGCGCCGAAGGCGCCCTGGAGCACGCGGGCGGCGATGAGCACGGCGGGGTCGGGGGAGAGCCCGCAGACGGCGGAGGCCGCGGTGAAGCCGGCCATGCCGATCAGGAACAGCCTGCGCTGCCCGAATTTGTCGCCCAGCCGGCCGCCCACGACCAGGAGCGCGCCCATGGCCAGGGTGTAGGAGGAGCCGAGCCATTTGACGAGGCTCTCGCCGCCGCCTATCTCCCGGACGATCGTCGGCGCGGCGATGTTGGTGACCGTGGAGTCGATCATGTCGAGGGCGTCGGCGAGCAGGACCAGCCCGAGGATCAGCCAGAAGGCCGTGGTGGAGAGGGAGGCCGCCCTGGTGGGGGGCCGGATTTGGGCTACGGAAGACATGGCTGCTCCTGCGTCGGGAGGAGAGGGGGCGGGGGGAGGAGGTGAGGCGCGGCGGCTTCCTTTTCAGAAGAACACAATGACTCCGAAAGTGCAATTGATACACTTTCGCAGTGGCTAGGGTTCGGCTCTATGCTGGTTCCATGACACGCATCGACAAGGCAGAGGCAGAACCGGACGGCCCCGGGCGACGCGAACGCAAAAAGGCCGCAACCCGGCAGGCCCTCGCCGACGCCGCCCTGCGGCTCTTCCTGGAGAAGGGCTTCGACCAGGTCAAGGTCGCCGAGGTCGCCGAGGCCGCCGACACGGCACTGACGACCTTGTTCGCACACTTCCCCGGCGGGAAGGAGGCGCTGATCCTGGAGGACGGCGCCGAGCGGGAGGAATCTCTGGCCCTCGCGGTACGAGGCCGGGCCGACGGGGTGACGGTCCTGGCGGCCCTGCGCGCGTTCTTCGCCGGCCGCGGCCCCTTCGACCCGGACCCGGCGCCGGAGTTCCTGCAGAAGACGCGGCTCGTCGTCGCCACGCCCGCGCTGCGCAACTACGCCCGCCGGATGTGGACGGGCTGCGAGGAGGCCCTGGCCGAGGTGATCGCCGGGGAGTGCGGACGCCCGGCCGGGGACGATTCGCTGCGGATCCTGGCCCGCTACGTCCTGGAGATTCCCGACCTGGCCGGCGTGCGGCCGGATCCGCGCCGGGCCCTGGATCTCGCCTTCGACCACCTGGAACGGGGCTGGCCCGGGGTGTGACCCGACCCCGCCTCGGACTCCGCCTCCGACCAGGCCTCCGAACTCTCCTCTGTGCGCAAAGCGTTGACAAAGTCGTCATCTGCTAGAAACCTGTGGCGCCATGGCCGCATAACTGCGATCAGATCACTCAAAAAATTAATAACGCTACGCAAGTTTGCGGCAGGCGCGGCTGCGTCGGGCCGGGGTCCCCTCATGGAACAGAGGACAACAGCATGAGATGGAAGCAAAGCGGCCGGCTGATGGTGGCCGGCTCGGTGGTCGCGGGACTGGTGTCGGTCGGACTCCTGCCCGTGACCTTCGCGGCCGCCGCCGGCGGACCCAACCTCGCGCTGGGCAAGTCGTCCAGCGCGAGCGGATCCCTCGGCGGCTACGGGGCCGCCGGAGTCACCGACGGCAACCAGGGCTCGTACTGGGAGGGGCCCGGCAGCACCTTCCCGACCTGGGTGCAGGTGGACCTCGGCAGCAGCGTCGCCGTCGACCAGGTGGTGCTGAAGCTGCCCGCCGGCTGGGAGACGCGCACCGAGACGCTGACCGTGCAGGGCAGCACGGACGGGAACGCCTTCACCACCCTGTCCGCCTCGGCGGGGCGGGTGTTCAACCCCGCCCAGTCCAACACGGTGACCATCGGGTTCACCAAGGCGACGGTCCGCTACGTGCGGGTCAGCGTCACCGCCAACACGGGATGGCAGGCCGCGCAGATATCCGAGCTGGAGGTGTACTCCGCCGACGGCAGCGGTGACCCCGGCGATCCCGGGGACCCGGGTACGCCCCCCGTTGGCGTGAACCTCGCCAAGGGCAAGCCCATCGAGGCCTCCTCGACCACGCAGTCGTTCGTCGCGGCCAACGCCAACGACGACAGCGTCGCCAGCTACTGGGAGGCCGGCGGACAGCAGTCCACGCTGACCGTGAAGCTCGGCTCCAACGCCGACGTCACCGGAGTGGTCCTCAAGCTCAACCCCGACGCCGCCTGGGGCAACCGCACGCAGAGCTTCGAGGTGCTCGGCCGGGAGCAGTCGGCGAGCGGGTTCACCACCCTCAAGGCCCGCGCCGACTACGCGTTCAGCCCGGCCGGCAACCAGAACACCGTGACCGTGCCCGTCACCGGCCGGCTCGCCGACGTCCAGCTGAAGTTCTCCGGCAACACCGGGGCCGGTGGCGGTCAGGCCGCCGAGTTCCAGGTCATCGGGGCCGCCGCCCCGAATCCGGACCTGACCGTCACGGATCTCGCCTGGTCCCCGGCCGCCCCCTCCGAGAGCGACGCCGTCACGGTCAACGCGACCGTCCGCAACGCCGGTACGGTCGCCTCCCCGGCCACCACCGTCAGCGTCAGCCTCGAAGGGGCGGTCGCCGGCAGCGCCCCGGTCGGCGCCCTCGCGGCCGGAGCCTCGGCCACGGTCCCCGTCGCCGTCGGCAAGCGCCCGATGGGCAGCTACACCGTCTCCGCCGTCGTCGACCCGGCCGGGACCGTCCCCGAGCAGAACGACACCAACAACAGCCGCACGGCCACCGCGAAGCTCGTGGTCGGCCAGGCTCCGGGCCCCGATCTGGAAGCGCTCTCCATCACCACCAACCCGGCCAACCCGGCCGTGGGCGCCCCGGTCTCCTTCACCGTGGCGGTCCGCAACCGCGGCACGGCCGCCGTGAGCGCGGGCAGCATCACCCGGCTGGTCGCCGGCTCCACCACCCTGAACGGCCCGACCCCGGCGATCGCCGCCGGTGAAACCGTCAACGTGCCGATCAACGGCACCTGGACGGCGGTCAGCGGCGGAGCCACCCTCACCGCCACCGCCGACGCGACCGGCCTGGTCGCCGAGACCAACGAGACCAACAACGGCACCTCCCGCGCCGTGGTCGTCGGCCGCGGGGCAGCGCTCCCGTACACCGAGTACGAGGCGGAGTCCGGCAGTTACACCGGCACCCTGCTGCAGAGCGACGCCAAGCGGACCTTCGGGCACACCAACTTCGCCACCGAGTCCTCGGGCCGCGAGTCCGTGCGCCTCTCCTCGGCCGGCCAGTACGTGCAGTTCACCTCCACCAACCAGGCCAACTCCATCGTCGTGCGCAACTCGATCCCGGACGCCGCGAACGGCGGCGGCGCCGACGCCACGATCAGCCTGTACGTCAACGGCAGCTTCGCCCAGAAGCTGAACCTCTCCTCGAAGCACAGCTGGCTCTACGGCAGCACCGACAGCCCCGAGGGCCTGACCAACACCCCCGGCGGCGACGCCCGCAGGCTCTTCGACGAGTCCCACGCCCTGCTCGCGCAGAGCTACCCGCCCGGCACCACCTTCCGCCTCCAGCGCGACGCGGGCGACACGGCCTCGTACTACGTCATCGACCTGATCGACCTGGAGCAGGTGGCCCCGGCGGCGACCAAGCCCGCCGAGTGCACCTCGATCACCGACTACGGCGCGATCCCGAACGACGGCATCGACGACACGCTCGCCATCCAGAAGGCCGTGACGGCGGACCAGAACGGGCAGATCGCCTGCGTCTGGATCCCGCAGGGCCAGTGGCGCCAGGAGCAGAAGATCCTCACCGACGACCCGCTGAACCGGGGTCAGTTCAACCAGGTGGGCATCAGCAACGTCTCCATCCGCGGCGCGGGCATGTGGCACTCCCAGCTCTACACCCTGACCGAGCCGCAGAACGCGGGCGGCATCAACCACCCGCACGAGGGCAACTTCGGCTTCGAGATCGACGACAACACCCAGATCTCCGACATCGCCATCTTCGGATCGGGCCGGATCCGCGGCGGGGACGGCAACGCCGAGGGCGGCGTCGGCCTGAACGGGCGCTTCGGCAAGAACACGAAGATCACCAACGTGTGGATCGAGCACGCCAACGTCGGTGTCTGGGTCGGCCGCGACTACGACAACATCCCGGCCCTGTGGGGTCCCGGCGACGGCATCGAGTTCAACGGCGTGCGGATCCGCGACACCTACGCCGACGGCATCAACTTCGCCAACGGCACCCGCAACTCCACCGTCTTCAACTCCTCCTTCCGCACGACCGGTGACGACGCCCTCGCGGTGTGGTCCAGCAAGTACGTGAAGGACCAGTCCGTCGACATCGGTCACGACAACCACTTCCGCAACAACACGATCCAGCTGCCCTGGCGCGCCAACGGCATCGCCATCTACGGCGGTTACGGCAACACCATCGAGAACAACCTGATCTACGACACCATGAACTACCCCGGCATCATGCTGGCCACCGACCACGACCCGCTGCCCTTCTCCGGGCAGACGCTGATCGCGGGCAACGGCCTCTTCCGCACCGGCGGCGCGTTCTGGAACGAGGACCAGGAGTTCGGCGCGATCACCTTGTTCCCGTCGAACCTGCCCATCCCGGGTGTCGTCATCCGCGACACCGACATCCACGACTCCACCTACGACGGGATCCAGTTCAAGACCGGCGGCGGGGTCATGGCCGACGTCAAGATCACGAACGTGACCATCAGCAAGTCCAACAACGGGTCCGGAATCCTGGCCATGGGCGGGGCGCGCGGCAACGCCGTCCTGTCCAACGTCACCATCACCGGATCCGCCCAGGGCAACGTCCTGATCGAACCCGGATCGCAGTTCCTGATCAGCGGCAACTAGCCGTGGGCTGGTTCACGGCTTCCCGAGCTTGACCCACCTCGCCGTACCGGGGACACCCTTCGCGTCGAGGAGGAACAGCAGGTAGTACCCGGGCGGGGCGTCGGCCGAAGTGGCCGGCGCCCGCAGCCCGATGGAGCGTCCGCGGACGCCCGTCATCCGCAGCTCCAGATGGCGCTGGCTGGTGTTCACCGCATGGGTGACGGTGGTCGGCGCCAGCAGCACGGCCCGCCGCACGCCGGCGGCCGTCGAGCTCTCCACCGAGAACTCCGCGCCGTGGGCGATCTCGCCCGCCGGGACCCGCTCCAGTGCGGGCCGGGCGCCCCGGTGCAGGTAGGCGGGCTCGTAGATCTCGATCGAGCCGTCCATGCCGTCCTTGATGTCCGGGTCGTTGGCGATCTGCTGGAGCTCGTCCCCGGTGACCATGACCCGGCCGTCCGGCAGCACCAGGGCGTTGGAGTGGTAGCCCCGCGGCAGCCGCTGGGCCGGCCCCAGCCTCCACCGGCCGTCGGCGCCCCGCAGTTCGGTCCGGCGGAACTTCAGGTCGGCCTTCGGGTTGAACGGCCCGAACCCGTAATCCCGGGTGTCCTTCGCTCCGTTGACCGTCAGCAGCGTTCCGTCCGGCAGGATCAGCGTGTCGTCCTGGGTCCGGCCGAAGGCGCGCGGTTCCTCCGTGGTCCAGGCGCCGCCCGACAGCCGGTAGGTGTTCGGGTCCAGCGGATCCCCGCCCAGGACGAGGACCGAGTCGGGCCCGCGGAACCCCGCCGGCAGCGGCACGGCGGAGCCGTAACCCCGGAAGTCGGCGGGCCGCCTGGGCAGGTCCGTACGGGTCTGCGCGCGCGGGTCGAAGAGCCACTGCTGGTCGGCGTCGCGCCCCAGGCCGTAGATCATCCCGTCGCGCAGTGAGAACAGGTGCGGGTAGTCGTTGCGGAACGGCGCGTCGAAGCGCATCCGCTCCACGGGGACGTCCAGCGGGATGTCGTACGGGCGCCAGGGCACCGGGTGCCCCGGCGCGGGGAAGCGCTCCACCACCGGGGTGGGCGTTCCCGTGCCGCGCTCCGACTGGCCCGACATGACGATCTGGCGGCCGTCCGCGCCGGTCACCACCGACGGGTACCAGCGGCCCACCGCCATGTCGCGGTTGCGGTACCAGCCCTCGGTCCACGGGTCGAAGACGAACGACAGCTTCGCTCCGCTGCCGCCCTTGCCGCCCGTGTTGCCGCCGAACACGCCCAGCATCCCGTTGGGCAGGAAGGAGTGCCCGGCGCAGAAGAACGGCGCCGGGCGCGGGGCGTGCGTACCGTCGGGCATCAGCACGACGGGCGGGGTGACCTTCTTGAACGAGCGCGCCCCGGTCCCCTTCGCCGGATCCCACAGGTAGGCGCGGCCCGCGTTCGCCGGTCCGATCCGGTCCGTGGGGCCGGTCTCCTTGGTGGGGTCGGTCTCCACCCGCGAGAAGGAGAAGAGCAGCACCTTGCCGGTGGGCAGCAGGGCGAGGTGCACGCCGAAGTCGGGTGAGGGGAAGTACTCGGCGAACCGGCCCGAAACCGCCGCCTCGAAACCGGAGTTGGCCTCGCGCTGCGAGGCGGCGAGCGAGGCCAGGCTCGCGCTGCGCCGGGACTGGGGGTACTCCACGGCCCCCTTGGCCGCCCGGCGGAGCTCGGAGTGGGCGCGCGCGTGCCCGGCGCCGATCACGGCTGCCTCGGCCGCGTCGGTCCCGCCGCCCGTGCCGTCCGTCCCGTCCGTGCCGTGGCCCGGCGCCCCCGCGGCGGGCGGTGCGGTGGCGAGGACCAGGGCGGAGACGACCGCGGTCGCGGAGAGCAGGGCGGACCGGTACAGGCGGCGCATGGGGCTCCTCGGCGCGGGCGGTTCCGTAGGGCGCTCATCATAGGAAATACCGGGAGGAACCGGGCGGCCTGACGGGCCCGCCACCCCGCCGATGCGCCGTTCGGCCCTCCCCGGAGCACTGCCCGAACGTTTCTCCGGTGAAAGGCCCCGGCCATCGGAGTGAGGCCGCGCATCCGTTCACCGATCGGCCCGGTACGGAGCGCTTCCATGGCCGGGTGATCACAACACTGCGCACCGCGCTCGGCACCGTCCTCGCGACCGGCGGCCTCCTCGCCCTCCTGCCCGCCTCCGCCGCCGGGGCGGCGGGCGGCCCCGGCGCACCCGCCGCGCCGGAGGACCGGGTGACCGTCGACGTCGCCACGGTCAACGGCTCGGGATGCCGGCCGGGCAGCGCCACCGTCGCCGTGGCCGAGGACAACTCGGCCTTCACCGTCACCTACAGCGAGTACCTGGCCATGGCCGGCGGCAACAGCGCCCCGACCGACGGCCGCAAGAACTGTCTGCTCTCCCTGGTCGTCCACGTCCCGCAGGGGTACACCTACGCCGTCGCGCAGGTCGACTACCGGGGATTCGGCAGCCTCCAGCAGGGTGCGATCGGCACCCAGAAGGCCAGCTACTACTTCCAGGGCATGAAGCAGACCGACTACCGCACCCACAAGTTCCAGGGCAAGCTCGACGACAACTGGCAGGCCTCCGACAGCACGGGCATCGAGGCCCTGGTCTTCGCCCCCTGCGGAGAACAGCGCAACTTCAACATCAACACCGAGCTGCGCGCCGAGGTCGGCACCTCGGACCCGTCGACGACCAGCTACATGGCGCTCGACTCCACCGACGGCAGCATCAACAGCGTCTACCACTTCGCGTGGAAGAAGTGCCAGGCCCGCTGAGCCGGCCCTGAGCGCTCCCCAGGGGCGGCCGCGCGGGGCCTGCGCTCAGGAATCCCCCCGCGCGGCCGCCTGCCGCTGCCGCTTGCTCAAGGGGGCCAGCGTGAGGTCCTGGGCCTGCGAGCTCATCCGCTTGAAGCCGTACCCGTGCTCCGTCAGCCAGGTCTCGGCGGTGAGCTCGGCCTGGGCGGTCGCGTCCAGGATGTCCTCCTCGGCCTCGCCCTCGGCCAGGAACCGGAAGGTGAAGAAGGGCCGGGCCGCCACGTCGTACGTGAGGTGCCCCTCGGGAGTGAACTCTGCCGTCAGCATGTCGTGCCGGGCGGCGTCCGCGAGGAGCGCGGCGCGCTGTTCCTCGGTGAGGCCGTCGAAGGACCCCCGGACGGTGATGCGGAAGGTGCGGATGCTCATCCCCTCACCCTAGGCCGCCCCCCGAGCGGTCCGCACCGGGATTTCCGGGGGCCCGCCACTCCGACGGCCCAATCGCCGCGCGCCCGCGCGCTCCCCGGTGTCACCCGGTCGGCGCCCCCGCGACCTGGGGTTTCGCGCAACTGCCCGGCGTGCCGGGCGTGTCGCGCCCCGCTAGCGTCGGCAGCGTCCGGAGTCCTTGGATTCCGCGAGGGGGGTCCCGCTATCCGCCTGTGCGAGAGGCCGAGCCGATGCTGAAGGACGCTCCGATAGCCCCGATATCCAGCCTGATCCGTGTGGAGAAGGGCGTGGCGGCCCCCGAGGAACTCGCGGCGATCGCCGTGGTCGTCGCCTGCTTCGCCCGCCGCAACTCCGCCGGAGCCGATGCGGGAACGGCCCCCGCCCGGGCCGCGGCCCGACGCCCGCGCCCCGCGCACCACGGCTCCGGCTGCTGGTCCGGCTGCTGGGCCTGCGGCTGACGCGGACCGGCACGGACCGGCGCGGACCGGCACCGACCGGCGCCGGCCCGCGCCACCCATGAACGCCCCTGCCCCCGGCCCGCTTACGGGCCGGCGGCAGGGGGACCACTCGGCGTACGGGCCGCTCAGGCCCGGCGCAGCACCGCGGACAGCGCCTCGGACAGCGCGGCCTGCGCATCGGCCGCCGGACCCTGCGAGCGCCACGCGACGAACCCGTCGGGCCGCACCAGCACGGCGCCCTCCGCGGACATGGCGTGCACCTCGCTCCAGTCCGCGCCCTCCTCCTGCACCAGATCCGTGCCGGGAGCACCCGCGGACCCGATGGCATAGGCGTCCAGCTGGACCGACAGCCGCTCGGCCACCCGTTCGGCCGCCGCCCGCCACGGCGAGCCCGCGCCGCAGAGCAGCACGAACGCGCGCTCGTACAGATCCACCGTGGAGACCCGCTCACCGTCGGCCCGCGTCAGCCACATGTGCGGGGCCCGCGTGCCGGGGTCACCCTTCATGCGCATCCCCTCCGGGATGACGGGCCGGTCCGGAGCCGCGCCGACGAAGGCGCCGCTCGGGTACGCGTAGGCCATCGCCGTCGTCAGGACCCCGCTGCCCGGTCCGCCGCCCATCGTGGGCGGGGGAGCGTACCCGGGGTGGCTGTGCTCCGCCGAACGGGCCGAGGCGCGCTGGGCGGTCGCCACGGCCACCGGGTGCCGCTCCTCACCGTAGGTCTCCAGCAGTCCCGCGTCCGCCGATCCGTTCAGGACCGCCGCGATCTTCCAGGCCAGGTTGTGCGCGTCCTGGATTCCGGTGTTGGAGCCGAAGGCGCCGGTGGGGGACATCTCGTGGGCCGCGTCGCCGGCCAGGAACACCCGCCCGGAGGAGTACTGCTCGGCGATCCGTTCCGCCGCGTGCCAGGGGGCCTTGCCGCCGATCTCCACGTCCAGGTCCGGCACGCCGATGGCGGCCCGGATCTGCTCCCGGCACCGCTCCTCGGTGAAGTCCTCCAGCGTTTCCCCCTGGTCCGGGTGCCACGGCAGGTGGAAGACCCACTGGGTGTCGTTGTCCACCGGCAGCAGCGCCCCGTCCGCACCCGGCTTCATCAGGTAGCAGACGATGAACCGCAGGTCGCCCAGCACCTCGACGAGCCGGCGCGAGCGGAAGGTGACGCTGACGTTGTGGAACAGCTCTCCGCTGCCCGTCTGGGTGATGCGCAACTGCTCGCGCACGGGGCTGCGCGGGCCGTCCGCCGCGATCAGGAAATCGGCGCGCACGGTGATGTGCTCCCCGGTCTCCCGGTCCTTGACCAGCGCGTTCACCCCGGTCTCGTCCTGATCGAAGCTCATCAGCTCCGTCGAGAACCGCACGTCGGCGCCCTGCGCGCGGCTCTGCGCGGCGAGGATCGGCTCGATGTTGTTCTGGCTGCACACGCACCAGCCGGTCGGGCTGAACTTGCTGAGCGCCCCGGCCGGGTCGATGGCCTTGACCAGCCATTTGTGCTCGCCGCCGAGCAGGGACTCCGTCTGCAGGATGCCCATGTTGTTCTCCAGGGCGGACGCCGCCTGCCGGATGGCGCCCTCCGCCCCGGCCACCCGGAACAGCTCCATGGTCCGGGCGTTGATACCGCGCCCGCGCGGGTGGTCGGAGGTACCGGCGTGCTTCTCCACTACCAGGTGCCTGATGCCGTGACGGCTCAGGAACAGCGAGGTGGACAGACCCACGAGGGAGCCGCCCACGACGAGAACCGGTACGCGAACATCTGCCGTGTCTTCCATCAGCTGCGAGCTCCTGAGTCTGTGTGGGGGGAGTGCACTCTTTTATGCCCCCGATCGCCGGCCAAGCCCAGGAGATACGCCGGTTGTCACCCGCTTGATCCGGAGATGTAGCGCTACGTCCGCACCCGGATGACGATGAGCGACAGCGGTTCCCCCGAAGACACGCCGGCCTGCCGTCCCCGTGACGGCCGCCGGTCCGGGGCGGCCACCGCCGACGACGGACGAGGGTCCGTACGCGATGACCATCCCCGCCCTCCCCCAGGGCCCTCACGAAGGAGTGAGCAGATGACGACCACCCTGTCCGAACGGGTGTCACAGTCCGCCTTCGACGGATCCATGCTCCGGGTCGTCCTGCTGATGGACCTCCACGAAGGAGCCCAGCAGCGGTTCTTCGAGGCGTACGAGCAACTGCGCCACGACATCGCGTCCGAACCGGGTCACATCAGCGACCAGCTCTGCCAGTCCTTCGAGAACCCCTCGCAGTGGCTCATCACCAGCGAGTGGGAGAGCGCACCCCAGTACCTCGCCTGGGTCAACAGCGAGCACCACGCCGAGCAGGTCCGCCCGCTCGGCGCCTGCGCCCGCGCCATGCGCCCGCTCAAGTACACCGTCCTGCGCGAGACCGGCCGCGGCTACCAGGACGCTCAGCGGCCCAGGGGCGCCCGGCTGCAGGAAGCGCCCCGGCTCGGCGCCGACATCGTCCGCCACGCCCTGACCTTCACGGTCAAGCCCGGCAGCGAGAAGGAGGTCGCGGCCCTCCTCTCCAGCTACGCCTCCCCGGCGGCCGACGTCGACGGCCACACCCGGCTCTGCCGCACCACGCTGTTCATGCACGGCAACCGGGTCGTGCGTACGGTGGAGGTCCGCGGCGACCTGATGTCCGCGCTGCGGCACGTCTCCGAGCAGCCCGAGGTACGGGCCGTCGAGGAGGCCATCAACCCCCACCTCGAACAGGACCGAGACCTCGGCAACCCCGAGTCCGCCCGGATGTTCTTCATGAAGGCCGCGCTCCCGGCCGTCCACCACGTCGCCGCCCGCGAGGCCGGCGCCGCGGACCGTCCCGACGTACGGCGCCACGCGCTGTTCTACCCGGCCAAGCCCGGCTGCGGACCGGCACTGGCCCGGTTCCTCGCCCGGCAGGACGAGGAGGCGGCCCACCGGCCCGACGCCCCGACCGTGAGCAGCAGCATCTTCCAGCGCGACGACATCGTCGTCCGCCTCATCGACGTGCGCAGCCCGCACGGCGCCGGCCTGGAAACCGCCTTCGGCGTCAAGGGGCCGCGCAAGGCCGCCGTCCTCGCCCGCCTGATGGCCGGACCCGTCAGCGGGTCCGACGGGGCCGCCGCGTCGGCGGTCCGCCACACCATGAGCCTCATCACCGATCGCCGGGCCCCCGCCGAGAAGTAGCCCGCGGCGGCCCCCGGAACCACAGGACCCCCCACCCACCAGCCCCGTCCAGGCTCCCCACTGCCAGGAGGAACCACCGCCATGACCAGACAACGCCCACCGCACATCGTGGACCTCAGCGAGACGCAGCCCAACACGCGGCGCGGCGGCGACCTCAGGGCCGTCCTCACCCCCACCTCGGTGGGCTGCACCAGCGGCTTCATGGGCCTGGCCGTCATGGCGCCGGGCGAGCACATCGCCGAGCACTACCACCCGTACTCCGAGGAGTTCGTGTACGTGGTCGCCGGCGAGCTCGAGGTCGACCTCGACGGCGAGGCCCACCCGCTCCTCACCGACCAGGGACTCCTCGTCCCGATGAACGTGCGCCACCGGTTCCGCAACGTGGGCGGCACCGAGGCCCGCATGGTCTTCCACCTCGGACCGCTCGCCCCCGACCCGAAGCTCGGGCACGTGGACACCGAGGAGGCCGTCCACCCGGAGGGCTCCGCCTGGGAGCGGCCCCCGGACCGCGCGGGAGCGGTCTCGTGACCCGCCGACGCGTGGCCGTCACCGGGGTCGGCGTCGTCGCCCCCGGTGGGATCGGCGCCTCCGCGTTCTGGGAGCTGCTCTCCAACGGCCGTACGGCGACCCGCGGCATCACCCTCTTCGACCCGACCGGCTTCCGCTCCCGGATAGCCGCGGAGGTCGACTTCGATCCCGCCGCACACGGCCTGGGCGCCGAAGAGGCGGCCCGCGCGGACCGGTACATCCAGTTCGCGCTGGTCGCCGCCGCCGAAGCCGTGCGCGACGCCGGACTCGACCTCACCACGGACCAGGCCTGGCGCACCGGAGTCTCCCTCGGCACCGCCGTGGGCGGCACCACCCGCCTGGAGAACGACTACGTGGCCGTCAGCCAGTCGGGCGACTGGTGGGACGTGGACCACCGGCTCGCCGGGGCCCACCTGCACCGCGCCTTCACCCCGGCCACCCTGGCCTCCGCCGTCGCGGAGAAGACGGGGGCGCGCGGACCGGTCCAGACGGTCTCCACCGGCTGCACCTCCGGACTCGACGCCATCGGCTACGCCTTCCACTCCATCGCCGAGGGCAAGATGGACGTCTGCATCGCCGGCGCCTCCGACTCGCCCGTCTCGCCGATCACCGTGGCCTGCTTCGACGCCATCAAGGCCACCTCTCCCAACAACGACGACCCCGCCCACGCCTCCCGGCCCTTCGACGCCGACCGCGACGGCTTCGTCCTGGGCGAAGGCGGCGCCGTCCTCGTCCTGGAAGAGCTGGAACACGCCCGGGCGCGCGGCGCGACCGTCTACTGCGAGATCGGCGGCTACGCCACCTTCGGCAACGCCCACCACATGACGGGGCTGACCACCGAGGGTCTGGAGATGGCCCGCGCCATCGAAACCGCCCTCGCCCAGGCCCGTACCGACGCCCGCGAGATCGACTACGTCAACGCGCACGGCTCCGGGACCAAGCAGAACGACCGCCACGAGACCGCGGCCGTCAAGAAGGTCCTGGGCGACCACGCCTACAAGACGCCGATGACCTCCATCAAGTCTATGGTGGGGCACTCCCTCGGCGCCATCGGGGCGATCGAACTGGCCGCCTGCGTCCTGGCGATGACCCACCAGGTCGTCCCTCCCACGGCCAACTACGAGACCCCCGACCCCGAATGCGACCTGGACTACGTCCCGCGCGTCGCCCGGGAGCGCACCCTGCGCAACGTGCTCTCCGTCGGCAGCGGCTTCGGCGGCTTCCAGTCCGCGGTCGTCATGACCCGCCCCGACGAGCGCAAGGAGGAGGTGGTCTCGTGAGCGTCCGTACGGTCATCACCGGCATCGGAGTCGTCGCACCCAACGGCATCGGCGCCGAGGCCTTCTGGAAGGCCACCCAGTCGGGCGCCTCGGTCCTGGGCCGGGTCACCCGGGAGGGCTGCGAACATCTCCCGCTGCGCGTGGCGGGCGAGGTGCGGGGCTTCGACCCGGCCTCGATGGTCGAGGAGCGCTATCTCGTCCAGACCGACCGCTACACCCACCACGCCCTCGCCGCGGCCGACCTCGCCCTGGAGGACGGCCGGCTCGGCCGGGCCGACTACGAGGACGACCCCTTCTCCGTCGGCGTGGTCACCGCCGCCGGATCGGGCGGCGGCGAGTTCGGGCAGCGCGAGCTGCAGCACCTGTGGGGCCAGGGCCCGCGCTACGTCGGCCCGTACCAGTCGATCGCCTGGTTCTACGCGGCCAGCACCGGCCAGATCTCCATCCGCAGGGGCCTCAAGGGGCCCTGCGGGGTCGTCGCCGCAGACGAGGCGGGCGGGCTCGACGCCTTCGCGCACGCCGCCCGGGCCATCCACCAGGGCAGCAAGGCCATGCTGGTCGGAGCCACCGAGGCGCCCCTGGCCCCGTACTCCATCGTCTGCCAGCTCGGCTACGAGTCCCTGAGCACCCACGAGGACCCCGACCGGGCCTACCGGCCCTTCACCGACAAGGCCTGCGGCTTCGTACCCGCCGAGGGCGGCGCGATGTTCCTCGTCGAGGAGGAACAGGCGGCCCTGCGCCGCGGCGCGTCCGTCCGGGCCCTGCTGGCCGGGCACGCGGCGACCTTCACCGGCCCGCACCACCCGGAACGGGCCGATGCGTCCGCCGAGGGCCTGGCCCACGCGATCAAGGGCGCCCTGCGGGAAGCCGGTTGCGCTCCCGAGGAGGTCGACGTGGTCTTCGCCGACGCGCTCGGCACCCCGGAAGCCGACCGGGCCGAGGCCGCCGCGATCCTCTCCGCCCTCGGCGCCCACGGGCGCAAGGTGCCGGTCACGGCGCCCAAGACCGGGACGGGCCGCGCCTATTGCGCGGCACCCGCCCTCGACACCGCAGCCGCGGTGCTCGCCCTGGAGCACGGCATCGTCCCGCCCACGCCGAACGTGTTCGACGTGTGCCACGACCTCGACGTGGTGACCGGCAGCGCCCGCCCGGCACAGCTGCGCACCGCGCTCGTGCTGAGCAGGGGCCTGATGGGCTCCAACGCCGCGCTCGTCCTCAAGATCCCCTCCTAGAGACAGAAGGAGCCGCTCATGTCCGAACGACTGACCGTCGAGGAGCTGGCCGCCCTGATGAAGTCCGGGGCCGGCATCACCGTGGACCCGGCCGACATGAAGAACCGCCCGGACTCCCTGTTCGACGACTACGGCCTCGACTCGCTGGGCCTGCTCGGCATCGTCGGGCTGCTGGAGAACCAGCGCGGCCGGGCCCTGCCCACCGACGCGGACCGGTGCAAGACCCCCAAGGAGTTCCTCGAACTCGTCAACACCAGCCTGATGACCGGAGCTTGAGATGGCAGGACACACCGAGAACGAAATCGTCGTCAAGGCGCCCATCGACACCGTCTGGGAGATGACCAACCATCTCCCCAGCTGGCCGCAGCTGTTCAGCGAGTACGCCTCGCTGGAGGTCCTGGAGGAGGACGGGCCCACCACCCGCTTCCGCCTGACGATGCACCCCGACGAGAACGGCACCGTGTGGAGCTGGGTCTCCGAACGCACCCCCGACCCCGTCAGCCGCACCGTGCGTGCCCGCCGGGTCGAGACCGGGCCGTTCGACCACATGGACATCCACTGGCAGTACTTCGAGGTCCCCGGCGGCACCCGGATGGTGTGGACCCAGGACTTCGCGATGAAGCCCGCGGCACCCGTCGACGACGCTTGGATGACCGAGAACATCAACCGGAACTCCAAGATCCAGATGGAACTGATCAGGGAGAAGATCGAACAGCGCGAACGCGAGAGCCGCACGCCCGCGGCCAGCCGCGTCTGAGACGAAAGGCAGCACACCGGATGCACCGCGCTCTCATCGTGGCCCGCATGGCGCCGCAGTCAGCCCCCGACATCGCCGAGCTGTTCGCGGCCTCGGACGCGGGCGAACTGCCGCACCTCGTCGGGGTCACCCGCCGCAGCCTCTTCCAGTTCGGCGACGTGTACATGCACTTCATCGAGTCGGACCGGCCCCCCGGTCCGGCCATCGCCGACGTCACCGGCCACCCGGAGTTCCGGGACCTCAGCGACCGGCTCACCGCCTACGTCAGCCCGCACAACCCGGAGACCTGGCGCAGCCCGAAGGACGCCATGGCCCAGGAGTTCTACCGCTGGGAGCGCCCCGGCGCCACCCGCACGGCTTGACCGTACGGACCACCCCGCGCGCGAACGGCAGGCCTCGGGCCCCGCACCCACCAGGGTGCGGGGCCCGCCGGCGTGTCCGGGCGGGGTGAGCGCGGATGGCCTTCGCGAGGAGGGCAACCGGGCCGCTCGCGGGCGGCGTTGGCCGTCGGGGCGGGCGGGATTTCGCGTGGTGGCGGGGCTGTGGATAAGGTGCCAGGTCACGACCGCCTCCGGTGCGAGCCGCGGGCAGGTCAGGGCTCCGCCGCAGCGCGTGAAGACCTCCGCGGCTGCCGCGCCGACACCTGCCTGCCCGGGTCCTGGAACACGGGGCGGTCTTCACGGCCGGGCAGCCGGGTTCCGGCCGACGGGGTAGGAGGAACGAGTGGCACAGGTCATCGCCGAGGTATCAAGGACGTTCAACGAGTTTCTGCTCCTTCCCAACCGGACCCGGAGCGACTGCTCGCCCGCGACGGTCACCCTGCGCACGCCCCTGGTGCGGCACGTCGTCGGAGAACCGTCGGCGATCGAACTGGGCTCGCCGTTCACCTCCGCGATCATGCAGGCCGTCAGCACACCGGAACTCGCCATCGCACTCGCGCGCAACGGCGGTCTGAGCTTCCTGCACCACAACCAGTCCATCGAGGACCAGGCCGCGGCCGTCCGCCAGGTGAAGAACTTCAAGGCCGGATTCGTCACCAGCGACACCAACGTCCGCCCCGACGACAGCCTGAGCCACCTCGTCGCCGTGATGCGGCGCACCGGGCACAGCACCGCCGCGGTCACCCACGACGGCAGCGGCACCGGCCGCCTGCTCGGTCTGGTGACCTCCCGCGACTTCCACCCGCAGCGCCACGACCTCGACGGACCGGTGAGCGGCCGGATGACCGCCGTCGCCGACCTTCCGCACGCGGCGGCCGACACCACGCTCTCCGAAGCCAACGCCCGGCTGTGGGACCAGCGGCTCGACTGCCTTCCCGTGCTCGACGCCGAGGGCCACCTGCAGTACCTGGTCTTCCGGTCCGACTACGCGGACAACAAGCGCTTCCCGAACCAGGCCGTGGACGCCGCGAAGCGCCTGCGCGTGGGCGCGGGCATCAACACCCACGACTACCGGGAGCGCGTTCCCGCCCTGCTGGAGGCGGGCGCCGACGCCCTGTGCTTCGACTCCTCCGACGGCTACAGCGACTGGCAGGCGCAGGCCCTGACCTGGGTCAAGAAGCACTACCCGGAGATCCCCACCGGCGGCGGCAACGTGGTCGACGGCGAGGCGTTCACCTTCCTCGCCGAGGCCGGTGCGGACTTCGTCAAGGTGGGCGTGGGCGGCGGCTCCATCTGCATCACCCGCGATCAGAAGGGCATCGGCCGCGGCCAGGCCAGCGCGGTCCTGGACGTCGCCGCCGCCAGGGACGCCTTCGGCGAGCGCACCGGCGAGTACGTGCCGATCTGCTCCGACGGCGGGCTGGTGCACGACTACCACACGGCCCTGGCCCTGGCGATGGGCGCCGACTTCGTCATGATGGGGCGCTACTTCGCCCGCTTCGACCAGGCGGCCGGCGCGAAGCTCCCCACCCGGGACGGCTTCGTGAAGGAGTACTGGGGCGAGGGCTCGAACCGTGCCCGCAACTGGCAGCGCTACGGGCAGGGGGGCCAGGGCCTGATCTTCGAGGAGGGCGTCGACGGCTACGTCCCGTACGCCGGCGACCTCGACGAGGGGCTCGCCGTGACCATCGCCAAGCTCAAGACCACGATGGTGTCCTGCGGCTCCACCACCCTCGAGGAGTTCCGCTCCACGGCCCGGCTGACCCTGGTCTCCGACCAGAGCTTCCAGGAGAGCCACGCCAACGTGACCCTGCGCGACACCCCGATGTCGGTGTAGGCGCCTAGGTTCCCGGGCGGCGGGTGCGGGGGAGGCTCCCGGCCCGCCGTCCTCCTATCGGTCGAGGCGCCCGCGCCGCAAGTCCGATTACGGCCGTTCCCCTGAAAGGCCTGAGAGGCCTGAACTGCCAAGGCCCTCTTGTGGGTTGAGGTCCACCTCTTAACAATGCGCATGACAACCGAAGGATCTTCGGTCGCATTGTCACCCAGAGGGGAACCCCCACATGAACAAGCCTCTCGCCGGCGCCGCGTTCGCCCTGCTCCTCACCGGAGCGGCGGCCTCGCCGGCCGTGGCCCAGGCACCCCGGGACACGGCAGCCCAGGCCGTGGCGGTCAACTTCGCCGGTACGGTCGCGCTCAGCAACTGCTCCGGCTCCGTCGTCCGCGTGCCGAACTCGCTGCCGTCCGACCCGGCGCTCGTCCTGTCCAACGGCCACTGTCTGGAGTCCGGCATGCCGGCGGCCGGACAGGTCGTCAAGGACAAGGCCTCCAGCCGCTCCTTCTCGCTGCTCAACGCCTCCGGCTCCAAGGTCGCGACGCTGCGCGCGAGCAAGATCTCGTACGCCACGATGACCGACACCGACATATCGATCTACCAGCTGACCAAGACCTACGCGCAGATCAGCAGCCAGTACGGCATCAACGCGCTCACCCTGAACGACGCCCACCCGGTCCAGGGCACCTCGATCAAGGTGGTCTCCGGGTACTGGAAGCGCACGTACAGCTGCACCGTCGACGGGTTCGCCTACCGCCTCAAGGAGGGGGAGTGGACCTGGAAGGACTCCCTGCGCTACACCTCGTCCTGCAACACCATCGGCGGCACCTCGGGCTCCCCGGTGATCGACACGACGACGGGCAAAGTGGTCGCCGTGAACAACACGGGGAACGAGGACGGCGCGTCGTGCACGGTGAACAACCCGTGCGAGGTGTCCGAGAGCGGGGCCGTGACCGTCCGGAAGGGCATCAACTACGCGCAGCAGACCTACATCATCGTCCCCTGCGTGGGCCCCGGTAACGCGATCGACCTGAGCCGCCCCGGCTGCACGCTCCCCAAGCCGTAGCGAACGCGTCGGGGCCCGCCCGGAATCCGGACGGGCCCCGACGACGTCGGGCCGGGTCAGCCCTTGGGAACCACGATGACGACGGTGCTGCACACCTTGTCGGCGAAGGTCTGCTTCTTCTCGTCCCACAGCGGCCACAGGTAGCCGATGTAGCAGGAGATGCCGTCGAGGAAGTGCGCGATCTTGCGGACGAAGGCCATGCCGAAGCCGAGGACGTTGCCGTCGGCCTCGCGGCGCACGCTGATCCCGACGACCTTCTTGCCGATCGTCTGGCCCGTCGAGCCTTCCTTGTAGAGCTGGAAGATGAACATGCCGAGGGCGTAGAGGTTGCCGAGCATGAGGAGGATGCCGGCAGCGGAGTTGCTCGAGTCGTCGCTCAGCGCGATGCCGATGAACATGAGGGCGTACATCGGGCCCGCGATGATCAGACCGTCGAGGAGGGTCGCGCCGACGCGCAGGCCCCAGTGCGCCAGCGGCGGCATTCCGGCGCCCGGCATGGGCGGCATGCCGGCCGGCGGGTACGCGCCGTACGGCTGCTGCTGGGGGACGCCCATGGGCTGCTGCGGGTAGCCGTACTGCGGGGGGACACCCTGCGGGGCCTGCTGCGGGTAGCCGGGCTGACCCTGCGGGGGCTGCTGCTGGCCGTAGGGGTTGTTCGGGTCGCCGAAGCTCATGGCGAAGTCTCTCCAGGGGTGTGGCGGGGACGAGCGGCACGTGCGGAGGGACGTGGGACGAGCGGGTTGCCCCCTGCGCAGCCGCGAACTTGCGGGGGCCATGGTGTTAGTAACATCGGCCACTTGTCCAATCCGCCACCCCATGTGCCGGTCCGTGTGCGGACCAAGTGACGTTTCGGTGGGCACAGCATGGAGTCCCGGACCCTGAGGACGGGTCCGGGACTCCGGGGGCCACTTCGCTGACCGCTTCTACAACGACCGGCGCCCTCGCGGGTCACCGGTTCGGCGCCACCGCTACTTCGGCATCAGGACGGTGTCGACGATGTACACGGTGGCGTTCGCGGTCGGGACGTTGCCGCAGACCACGTTGGACGTGCCGTTCACCTTGTAGGTCTCGCCGGAGCCGGCGGTGGTCACCTTTCCGGTCTCCAGCGTGGTGAAGGAGCCGTTCTCCAGCTGCTTCGGGGTCAGCTTCTCGCCGACCACGTGGTAGGTGAGGATCTTGGTGAGGGTGGCCTTGTCGGCGAGGACCTTGTCGAGGTCGGCCTTCGGGATCTTGGCGAAGGCGTCGTTGGTCGGCGCGAACACCGTGATGTCCTTGGCGTTGTTGAGGGTGTCGACGAGCCCGGCCTGCTTGACGGCCGCCACCAGGGTGGACAGCGCCGGGTTGTTGGACGCGGCGGTCGCGACCGGGTCCTTGGCCATGCCGTCGAAGCTGCCCGCGCCCTCCTTGGGGACACCGGCGCACGCGGCGCCGAAGGGACCGTCCGCCGTCATCGGCGTCGAGGCGTCCGCGGCGGGTGTGGAGGCGTCGGCGCTCGCCGAGGCGGCCGCACCGGCGGCGGAGTCCTTGCCCGAGTCGGCGTCGGAGCAGGCGGCCAGCGCGAAGGGCAGTACGGCCGCGGTGGCGACGGCGAGGGCGGTGCGGCGGAAACGAAGGGTGCTCATGGCGTTCTCCAGAGAAGGGGTCGGGGGGCGGTGCGTGCGGAAGGAAAGGGGAAAGTGTGTGAAATGGTGATGAAACGGGCTCAGTTCGGTCGGTCGACCGTGACGATGACGCCGTGCCCGCCGCTCGCGCCGTCCGGCGTGGCGGGGGCCCGCGGCGCGGTCCGGACCCCGACCCGCTCGCGTGTCCTTCGGTCGATGCTCACGACTCTCATTCGGCGCGGGATCGCTTCCGGATGGGTCGGTCATCCGATCAAGTGAAAATCCGTTGGCGTGTTGACCTTTGTGCGGCGCCCGTACGGCATGGACCCGTACGGCATGGACCCGTACGGAAGCGATCCCGTGCACCGGCGCTCCCCGCGGATTCACCCCGCGAGGCCCCGCACGCGGGCGGCGGCGCCGACGGCCGCCGCCCGCGCGGGTCCCGCGGGTTCCGGCGGCGCTCAGGAGTGGCGACCCACTCCCCGCCGGTCCGCAGGACCACCGGCCCGCCGCCGCCCCTTTGTCGGCGGCGGGCCGGAGACTGTGGCCCGGGTCCTGCGTCAGGCGTTGACGCAGGTGTTGCCGAACGCGGGGTTGAGCAGCCCGATCACGCTGATCGAGTTGCCGCACGCGTTGATCGGGATGTGGATCGGGATCTGGATCAGGTTGCCCGAGCCGACCCCCGGGGAGTAGGCGGCGATGCCCTGGGCACCGGCGTCGGCCGAGGCCGCGGAGGCCCCGCCCACGAGAAGGGCGCCCGAGGCGAGGGCGAGTACGGCACTCTTGAGGACACGCGACACGACAGATCTCCTTGCTGGCTGTGCGGCGGCGGACTCCGGGGCTCTTCGCCCCGTGACCCGCCGCGCGGCGGCCCCGAACCGGGCCCGCAGCCCTCCTTCGGCCCGGACCCCCGGCACGGTTTGGTCCCGGGGGGACGGTTCCCCCGAACGGATGCCTTTCGCGTGTATGTCGGCCAATCCGTTCGCGGGCCGGCTCCGAAGACAAGGTGAGACAGCAAGGACCCGGCGCGCACCGCGACCCCGGCGGACGGGGAACAGGTGCGCCTGCCACGAAGGATCGTTCATGCGATGGATGGACCGGCGAGAACCACTCGCGGCACCGCCGTGCCCGCCCGGGCCCGGCCGTACACGGGGGGAGCTCAGGTGAACCCCGAGAGGATGCGCTTCCCCGGACCCGGCCCGGGCAGCGGTCCGGGCCCCGCCGCCGGGCCCGGATCGGCCGCGGCCGAGCTCGCGGAGTTGATGGCGCGCGTGGCGCAGGGCGACCAGGACGCCTTCTCCGCCCTGTACGACGCCGTGGCCGGAACCGTCTTCGGCATCGCGGTCAAGGTGGTGCGCGACCGCGCGCAGTCGGAGGAGGTCGCCCAAGAGGTGATGATCGACGTGTGGCGCCAGGCCGCCCGCTACCGCCCCGACCAGGGAAGCGTCATGGCCTGGGTGGCCACGATCGCCCACCGCCGGGCGGTCGACCGGGTCCGCTCGGCCCAGGCCTCGGCCAACCGCGAGCACGACATGGGCGTACGCGGGCAGGAACGGCCCTTCGACGAGGTGAGCGAACAGGTGGAGACCCGGCTGGAACGCGATCAGGTCAAGCGCTGCCTGCGCCGGCTGACCGAGCTCCAGCGGCAGGCCGTCACCCTCGCCTATTACCAGGGGCTCACCTACCGTGAGGTCGCCGAGACCCTCCAGACTCCTCTTCCCACGATCAAGACCCGGATGCGCGACGGACTGATCCGCCTGCGCGACTGCATGGGGGTGACCACGTGAAGCACGACGAAGAACTGCACACCCTCACCGCGGCCTACGTACTGGACGCGCTCGGCCCGGGTGAACAGGAGGCCTTCTCCCGGCACCTGGCCCGCTGTGCGTCGTGCTCCGGGGACGTCGCGGAGTTCTCCGCCACGGCCGGGCGGCTGGCCTCCGCCGTGGCCCTCGTACCCCCGCCGCAGCTGAAGGCGGAGGTGCTCGCCCGCATCGAGACCGTCCGCCAGCTGCCCCCGCGGGTCGGCGTCCGCAGGGCGGCCGGATTCCTGGACCGGCTGCCGCGCAGGGCCGGCGCCTTCGTGGTCGCCGCTTCCCTCGTCGGAGCGGCGCTGTTCGGCGGCGCCGCGCTCTACGAGAACGGGCGGGCGGACCGTGCCCGGCAGGAGGCCCGGCAGGCCGAGGCGCGCGGCCAGGAGCTGCGGGCCGTGGTCACCGCCCCGGACGCCCGTACCGTCCACGGCCGCACCAGCGGCGGAGCCGCCGCCACGGTGATCACTTCCGCCGCACGGGACCGGGCGGTGTTCCTCGCCGACCGGCTGCCGGCCGCCGGGGAGGGGCGTACGTACCAGCTCTGGCTGGCGGACGGCGACGCGATGCGCCCGGCCGGCTTCCTCACCGGCGACGGGGCCGCCGTGCTCGACGGCGACCTCGGTACGGCCACGGCGGTCGGCCTGACGCTGGAGCCCGCCGGCGGATCCCCGCAGCCGACGACCAGCCCCCTGCTCCTGCTCGCTCTGCCGGCGTAGGCGGTACGGAACACCCGGGCGGGTGGCCGCGAGCGAGGGCTCGGGCCACCCGCCCGCCGGGTCCCGGGCGGGCCGAGCAGCGCCGCCGCACCGCGTCCCGCCGGGGGCTGGCCCCGGCCGCGGGTCGCGTGGATCATGAGGGGGCGCCGGGGCGATGGGGCTCCGGCGCCCGCCACCGAGCCCTGGGGGTCCATGTGTCGTCCGTGCCGTCCTTCGAGCCGAGTTACGCGTCCGGGGCCTGCGAGGTGCCGCTGCTGGGCGACACCATCGGCGAGAACCTGGACCGCACCGTGCGCAGGTTCCCCGGCCGCGACGCCCTCGTCGACATGGCCTCCGGGCGCCGGTGGACGTACGCGCAGTTCGCCGCGGACGTGGACGCCCTCGCGCTCGGCCTCCTGGACCTCGGGATCGCCAAGGGGGACCGGGTCGGCATCTGGGCTCCCAACCGTCCCGAGTGGACGATGGTGCAGTACGCCACCGCCAGGATCGGCGCGGTCCTCGTCACCGTGAACCCGGCCTACCGGTCCCACGAGCTGGAGTACGTCCTGCGCCAGTCCGGGATCCGGCTGCTGGTCGCGGCGGACCGGTTCAAGACCTCCGACTACGCGGCCATGATCGAGGAGGTCCGGCCGCGCTGTCCGGACCTGGAGTTCACCGCCCTGCTCGACGGCCCGCTCTGGAACTCCCTCCAGGAACGCGGCCGCCGCGCGGACCGCGCCGAACTCCTGCGCGCCCAAGCCGCGCTGAGCCCCGACGACGCCGTCAACATCCAGTACACGTCCGGGACCACCGGCTTCCCCAAGGGCGCGACCCTCTCGCACCACAACATCCTCAACAACGCCTACTTCGTCGGCGAGTTGTGTCACTACACCGAGCAGGACCGGGTCTGCATCCCGGTCCCGTTCTACCACTGTTTCGGCATGGTCATGGGGAACCTCGCCTGTACCAGTCACGGCGCTGCCATGGTCATCCCGGCGCCCGCCTTCGACCCGGGAGCGACCCTGGCCGCCGTTCAGGCGGAGGCCTGCACCTCGCTCTACGGGGTCCCCACCATGTTCATCGCCGAGCTGGCCCACCCGGACTTCGGGACCTACGACCTCTCCAGCCTGCGCACCGGCATCATGGCGGGCTCGCCCTGCCCGGTCGAGGTGATGAAGGAGGTCATCGACCGGATGGGGATGCGCGAGGTGTCCATCTGCTACGGCATGACGGAGACCTCGCCGGTGTCCACCCAGACCCGCGTGGACGACTCCGTGGAGCGCCGCGTCTCGACCGTGGGCCGCGTCGGACCGCACCTGGAGGTCAAGGTGGTCGACCCGGCCACCGGCCGGACCCTCCCGCGCGGCGAACCGGGCGAACTGTGCACCCGGGGCTACTCGGTCATGCTCGGCTACTGGGACCAGCCCGAGCGCACCGCCGAAGCCGTCGACGCGGCCCGCTGGATGCACACGGGAGACCTCGCCGTCATGGACGGGGACGGGTACCTGAGCATCACCGGCCGCATCAAGGACATGGTGATCCGCGGCGGCGAGAACCTGTACCCGCGCGAGATCGAGGAGTTCCTGCACGCCCACCCCGACATCATGGACGTCCAAGTGATCGGCGTACCCGACCCGAAGTACGGGGAGGAGCTCATGGCATGGGTGCGGATGCGCGAGGGCGCCGAGCCGCTGACCGCCGAGGCCGTGCGCGCGTACTGCGCGGGCCGGCTGGCCCACTTCAAGATCCCGCGCTACGTCCACGTGGTGGAGGAGTTCCCCATGACGGTGACGGGCAAGATCCGCAAGATCGAGATGCGGGAGACGGCCGCCAGGCTGCTGGGCCTGCCCTCCTGACAGGGGGTCACCGGCCGGCAGGAGGGCAGGCAGGGGTCACCGGCTGACAGGGGTCTCCGACTGGCAGGGGGCATCGGCGGCCTGTCGCCGTCCGCCCGGTGCCGAGTACCGCCGTCGCGGCCCTACGGGACACCGGGCGGGTGTTCGACTCCGGGTCAGCGGGCCGCTCCGGCGCCCTTGCCCGCGACCGTGTTGCTCGTGACCGCGCCGTCGGCGCCGGCCAGGGTCACGGCGTGCCGGACCCCGTCGGAGCCGAGGACCACCACGCGCCAGGCGCTGCCGCCGCCCTCCTGGGCGACCACGCGCAGTGCCTCGGCCTTGCCGCCGGGCACGGCGGCCTCCGCCTTCTCCAGGGCCTGGGCCGCCGGAAGCGCCGGCAGCGGTACGGGGGCCCGGTCCGGCCCGTCCATGACGAACTTCTCCTTGCCGTCGGGCATCCCGCCGGGCACCCCGTCGGGTCCGTCCGGCGGGAAGGCGAACCGCTCGCCCTTCTGACCCCGCAGGCCGGGCTTGCCCGGTTCGCCGGGCTTTCCGGGGTGCGCGGGCATCGGCAGCGCCATCTTGCCCCCGCCCTCCCGCTCGACGTCGAACCGGTCCCACACCCGCTCCGCCCGCGTGCGGCGGACGTCGTGCTCGTGGTCCGCCACGGCAACGACCGCGGCGCCCGCTCCGGCGGACGCCACCACCACGAGCCCGAGCGCCACCCAGCGTCCCCGGCCCTGACGGGCGAACCGGGTGAAGCGGGCGATCCGAGCGCCGCGCCCCGCCGGCTTGCCGGCCGGGTCGCCGGCGCCCTCGCCGCCACCCTCGGCGGGAACGGTGGCCGGGGGGAACTCGGGCGGCTGCGGACTGGACTGAGTCATCTGGATGCTCCTCGGGTTCTCCGGGCGTCGTGCCCGGCTCGGCCGATCCTGCGAGCAGGATGCTGAAGCCCCGCTGAAGCGAGCTGAAGAACCCTTCAGCAAGCCCGCGGCGCGACCTGAGAACCTTGCACCATGCGCGTACTGGTGGTCGAGGACGAGCGGCGGCTGGCCGCCGCCCTGCAACGGGGTCTGCGGGCCGAGGGCTTCACTGTGGACACGGCACACGACGGTCCGCAAGGCCTGTGGATGGCCGGCGAACACGACTACGACGCGATCGTGCTCGACATCATGCTGCCCGGCCTCAACGGCTACCGGGTCTGCGCCCGGCTGCGCGCGGCCGGCTGCGAGTCCGGCATCCTCATGCTCACCGCCAAGGACGGCGAGTACGACGAGGCCGAGGCGCTGGACACCGGAGCCGACGACTTCCTCTCGAAGCCCTTCTCCTACGTGGTCCTCGTGGCCCGCCTGCGGGCGCTGATCCGGCGCACCGGCCGCCGCAGTCCGCAGGTCATGGAGTTCGGCGACCTCCTCGTCGACCCGGCCCGGCAGCGCTGCACGCGCGGAGGCGTCGAAGCCCGGCTGACCGCGCGCGAGTTCGCCGTGCTCGTGCACCTGGCGCGCCGGGCCGGCGAAGTCGTACCCAAGCGGGACATCCTCGAGCACGTCTGGGACGCCGCCTACGAAGGGGACCTCAACGTTGTGGAGGTCCACGTCAGCGCCCTGCGCCGGAAGATAGACGCGCCCTTCGGCCGGGCCGCGGTCGAAACCGTGCGCGGCGCCGGATACCGGCTGGCGGCCGACGGTGGCTGAGACCGACCACGCCCACGAGACCGACCACGACAACGAGACCGACCAAAACCACGAGACCGGCCGGGCCTACGAGACCGGTCAGGCCGGCGAGGACCGGGCACGCCCCCGCGCGCTCGCGCACCGCCTGCGCCGGGCCGCGTCCCGGCTCCGTCCGCGGTCCGTCCGCGCCCAGGCCACCCTCGGCGCGTCCGCCGTGGTGGCCCTGGCCCTCGGGGTCGCCTCCGTCGCTCTGCTCGGGGCCCTGGAGACCAACATGACCATGAGCGCCCAAGACGACGCCGAACGGCGGGCCGTCAAGGTGGCCGCGCTGGCGGCCACCGGGGAGCTGGGGCCCGTACCGGTCCCGGGCCATGAATCGGACTTCATCCAGGTCGTGGACGGTCAGGGCCGGGTGCTCGCGTCCAGCCCCAACCTCACCGGCCGCCCCGCCCTGGTGCCCGAACCGCCCGCCGCACCCGGTACGGTCCGCGACACCTGGAAGGGCGGCCGGGTCCGCCAGGAACACCGCCAGCGCGTCGTGCAGGTCACCACCGTCACCTCCAAGGGCCTCGTCACGGTCTACGCCGGCACCTCGCTCCGGGACGCCGACACCGCCGACGCGACGATCATGGCGGTGCTGGCCGTCGTGGTCCCGCTGCTCGTCCTCGTCGTGGCCCTGATCACCTGGCGGGTCACCGGGTGGGCCCTGCGGCCCGTCGAGGCGATCCGCGCCGAGGTCGCCGAGATCGGCGACCGCGAACTCCACCGCCGGGTGCCCGTACCCGCCACCCGCGACGAGGTGGCCCGGCTCGCCGTCACGATGAACGCCACCCTGGACCGGCTGGAGGCCGCCGGAATCCGCCAGCGCCGCTTCATCGCGGACGCCTCGCACGAACTGCGCAGCCCGATCACGGTGCTGCGCACCCAGTTGGAGGTCGCGCAGGCCCACCCGGATCCCGAGCTGTGGGGCGAACTGGTCAGCGGCGCCCTGGAGGACACCGTACGGCTCCAGGACCTGGCGGCCGACCTGCTCCTGCTCGCCCGCCTCGACACCTCGGAGCCGCCGCCGGCCACCGCCGTCGACCTCACCGAGGTGGTCGGCGAAGCGGCCCGTGCGCGCAGGGGAGGGCGCGTTCCCGTCCGGGCGGACATCGCCCCCGGAATCACGGTCCGCGGCAGCACGATCTGGCTGTCGCGGCTCGTCACCAACCTGCTGGACAACGCCGGCCGGCACGCCGAGCAGCACGTCACCCTCGTCCTGCGCGTTGACGGGTTCCGGGACGAGGCCGTACTCGAAGTGACCGACGACGGAGCCGGCATCGCGCCCGCCGACCGCGAACGGGTCTTCGAACGCTTCACCCGGCTCGACGACGCCCGCGCCCGCGACGAGGGCGGCACCGGCCTGGGCCTGGCCATCGCCCGCGACATCGCCCTGCGCCTCGGCGGCACCCTGGCCGTCCGGGACTCCCCGAAGGGGGCCCGCCTGGTCGCCAGGCTCCCGCTCGGCCCGTGACGGCGCCCGGCTGGCCGGGGGAGTGGGCTCAGCACACCGGGCGGCGTCCCGCGTCCCGCGCGGCCTCCTCCTCCGCCGCGACCGGCGCGGGTACTCCCGGTACCGGGTCTGCAGGGGGGAACAGCCGGCCTTCGCGACCCGGGGGATCGAGGAACGCGGCGGGCTTCACGGAGACCCGGCCCGTGGAGACGGCCTCCAGGGTGCCCAGGGCCGCGACGTACGCCGGGAAGCTGTCCGTGTCCCGCCGGTGGCGGGCCGGCTCCCGGTGGTCGCCGAGGGCCGGGTAGCCGTCCTGCCCGGTGAGCGTGTACGAGGTGGTCACGACCCGGTACGAGGCCTCCGGCCGCAGCGGGAGGCCGTCGAGGAGCACGTCGCCCGGCGCCACCCGGTTTCCGACGGGCCCGGCCGCGTCGAAGGAGTACCGGACGTTGTCCGACACCGCGAGCGGGGCGTACGTCAGCACGCCGGAGGCGTCCAGCGCCCACTGCTGCTCCAGGGCCTCGAGGAGCCGGTGCCCGCTCACCTCGACGCTGACCAGCGGGCACCCGTAGCCCACGGCCCGCCAGGCCCGCTCGAAGGTCACCGGGTCGTCCAGGGCGGGGCCGGCGAGCAGGTCGGTGTTGATCACGCTGCGGCCCGCGCGCGGGGCGATCGCGATGAGCGCCAGGTCCGCGCCGGACCGGGCCGGCCGGGGGCTGGTGTCGAAGGAGTCGGGCGCCTGGCGGGCGGCCCACAGCGCCCAGTCGGCGACCAGGTTGCCCATGGTGGACTCCCCGGCCGCGGAGAGCCGGCGCTGGAAGGAGGCGCGCTGGCGCCCGATGACACCCGCCCCGTGCCGCTGCGCGAAGCCGGTCCAGTGGTCGACGACCTCCTTGAGCACCGGATCGGGGGCCACGTCACGGGTGTTGGGGTGGTTGACGGAGCTGGTGAGCGCGCGGACGACCGTACCGGTGGCGGGGTCGAGCCGCAGGGTGATCTCGCCGATGATCTGCCCGTGGCAGCCGGCCTCGACGAAGGGCCGCGGCCGGCCGTCGGGATCCGGGAGCATCATGTTGAAGGCGTAGTGCCAGTGGCCGGTCACGATCGCGTCGATGTCCGGGGACACGCGCAGCGCCAGTTCGTAGGCCGGACCGCTGGGTTCGCTGCCGGAATCGAAGTCGCTGCCCGCGACCGCCCCGTCGTGCATGCTGAGCACGATGGCGCCCACCCCCAGCGACTTGAGTCGGGCGGCGCAGAGATTGGCGGAGGCGAGCTGGTCCAGGGTGGTGAGGCCGGGCTGGAAGGAGTTCCCGAAGGTCTCGGTGCCGGTGGCCGTCAGGTGGATGAACCCGATGGGCAGCCGTTGCCCTCCCGGGGCGTCCACCCACTCGATGTTGTACGGGGGGAGAACCGTCTCCCCGCTCGCCGTGGACACGGCGTTGGCGCTGTAGTAGCGGAAGTCGGCGCCGTGGAAGGGGGCGCCGCCCGAGTCGGGGAAGGTGTTGGTCGCTCCCGCCCCGTCGTAGGGGAGGCCTTCCTCCATGTGCCGGCGCAGGAAGCCGGGCGTGCGGTCAAACTCGTGGTTGCCGGCGGTCGCGAAGTCCAGGCCGAGCCGGTTCAGGGCCTCGATGGTCGGCTCGTCGGCGAGGGTGAAGGCGGGGAACTCCCAGCCGGAGAACAGGTCGCCCGGCGCGAAGAAGAAGGAGTTGGCCCGTCCGGCCCGCAAGCGGGCCAGATGGGTGGCCATGTAGGCGACCCCGCCGACCGTGTACGTACGGCCGCCCGCGCCGGTGAGGACCGCGTCCCGGGCCGGGGGAGCGGACAGGTAGCCGTGCAGGTCGGTGATGTGCAGCAGCTGTACGTCCACGTACCCGGCCGCGCTCGCGGCGTCGTCCGCGGCGGGGGTGGCGGCTGCCGGGGTTCCGGTGAGGGCCTTGACGCCGACGGCGGCCCCGGCGGCTCCCGCGGCCCGGGCCAGGAACCGGCGCCGGCCGAACTCCTCCATCAACGCTCCCGATCCGCCGGCGGGCCAACTCCCGCACATCCGGATGCAGTCTGTACGCGTCCGGTGACCTTCCGCGGTGCGCGGTCCGGTGCCGGGGCGAAATGCCGGGGAACTTCACCCTGTCGGCGAACGAGCACCGCCGACGGCCTCGCGGACGAGCTGTGAGCACCCGCCTCGGGACCGCCTTGGGACCGCCTCCGGACCCGTCTCCGGACCGCCTCGGGACCCGCCTCCGGACCCGGCTCCCGGCGTGAGCCGGGGGCGTGCAAGGCCTTTCCCCCGCGCTCCGTCGGGATCAGGCCGTTCTGGTCCCCGGGCCCGCTCCGGACCCCCGTCCCCGCGTGCCTCGCGTGCCCGTTCCCGCCGGTCCGCGACGAAGGCCGGTTCTCGTTACTCCGCGCTCCGGGCTCGGATGTACTCCCTCACTCGACCACCCGACGGGGGTCCCCGGGACGGACCGCCGCCGTTCGACGACGACGTGAAGGAGCCGCACGTGGCTGAGAAGACGGCACGCAGCACCCAGGGCGGACCGGCGGCGCCGAGCGCCCCGGCGCCCGCCGACCCACCCGAGTTCACGTTCGCCTTCGGTGCCCACCAGAAGGTCATGGAGCAGCTCTCGCTCCGCGCGATGGCCGCGCGACTGCCCGCCGCCCTGGCGCAGACCGCGCGGATGGCCTGGCGGCTCGACCGCGCCTCCGCGACCCGGCTGCTGGCGGGCCAGATCCTCGCCGGGGTCTGTACGGCCGTCTCCCTCGGAGCCGTCGCCGAGGCGATGGGACCGCTCCTGACCGGAGGCGGCGCCCATGAGCGCATCGCCGACGCCGCCTGGCCGCTTGCCGTGGCCGCCGTCGCGGCCGGAGCCGGTACGACCGCCCAGATCGTGTCCGGGAGCGCCGCACGCAGGCTCACCCCGCGCCTGGCGACCACGGCCGACCTCGACATGGTCGACGCCCACATGGACGTGGAGGTGTCCGCCTACGACGAGCCCGCGTTCTCCGACCGCTCGGAGGCCGCCGAGATCGGCGCGGCCCGCTCCTCCATGCTCGTCAAGGACGCGATGGCCTTCGTCAACGGCCTGGTCAACCTCGTGGCGGTGGCCGGGGTCCTCGCCGTCGTCCACCCCGTCCTGATGCCGCTGCTCCTGCTCTCCGTCGTCCCGCGCGGTGTGGGCGCCGTCATCGCCGCCCGGCTGGACTACGCCCTCCACAACGAGACGATCGCCTCCCGCAACATCCGCGGCATGATGCGCTGGTACCTCACCACCCACAAGCTCGGCGACGAGCTGCGCTGCAACTCCATGCGCCCCCACGCCCACGCCTGGTACGCCGCCGTCTGCGCCCGCATCGACTCCAAACTCGTCGGCTCCGCCCCGCGCTACCTCAGGGTCTCGCTCCTCGCCGCGGCCCTCGGCGGCCTCTTCCAGCTCGGTACCTGGGCCGCGCTGGGCGCGCTGGTCCTGGCCGGGTCCATGGCCCTGGCGGCGGCGGGCACCGCCATCGTCGCCATGCGGACCTCCGCCTCCGCCCTCTCCAGCCTGGTGGTCTACGGCGCCGCCATGTTCCAGCACGCCCTCTACCTGGAGGACTACCGCCTCTTCCTGGAGCAGGCCCGCGAACTGGCCGTCACCCGGGGCGCGGTGGAGGCGGGGCCGCCGGAGAAGGTCAGCCTGGAGAACGCCTCGTACACCTACCCGGGCAAGGACACCCCGGCGCTCGGCCCGGTCAGCCTGTCCCTGTCCCGGGGCGAGATCATCGCCGTGGTCGGCGAGAACGGCGCCGGGAAGTCCACCCTGATCCGCCTGCTGACCGGCCTTACGGTCCCCAGCGACGGGGAAGCGTACTGGGACGGCATCCCGACCCGGGCGCACGACCAGCGGACCCTGTGGACGCACGTCGGGCTGGTCGCCCAGTCCTACGCCCAGTGGCCGTTCACGGTGCGCGACAACGTCACCCTCGGCCAGCCCGACGCCCGCGGGGACGACGCGGTGTGGGAGGCGCTCGACGCGGTCGGCATGCGCCGGCAGGTGCAGGGCTACCCGCACGCCCTGGACACGCTCCTGGCCCGCTCCCTGTGGGGCGGCCACGAACTGTCCGGGGGCCAGTGGCAGCGCCTGGCCTGCGCCCGCGCCTTCCACCGCAGGCCCCGGTTGCTGATCATGGACGAGCCGACCTCGGCGATGGACGCCCGCGGTGAGCACCGGATCTTCACCGGCCTGCAGGAGATGAAGGAGGACCGGATCACCATGATCGTCACCCACCGGATGGAGAACTGCCGGCTGGCCGACCGGATCATCGTCCTGGACAAGGGCCGGGTCACCGAGACCGGCACCTTCGCCGAACTGACCGCCCTCGGCGGCACCTTCGCCGAGCTGTACGGGCTCTCGCAGGACCGCTGACCCGCGGGACCGCCGGCCCGCGCGCCCCGCTCCGTACGCACGGAGCGGGGTACGCGGCCGCGCGGCTACGAAGAGGCGTAGCGGGCCAGGAAGAGGTCGACTCCCGAGGTGACGAGGCGGGTCAGCTCCGCCGGGTCGGTCTCGGTGCCGGGGGCGAAGGTGTGCTCCAGCTGCGGGACGCCGACGGTGGCGGCGACGAGCTGCCGGACGGCGAGCACGGGATCGGGGACCTGGAGCCTTCCGCGCCGGCCGAGTTCGGCGATGGCCTCGACGAGGGGCCCGTTGAACATGTCGTACGTGACCCGGTACCAGAGCCGGCCCAGCTGGGGGAAGCGGTGGATCTCCCCGATCACCAGGCGGCGGAGCGCCATGATGTCGGGGCGGAGCAGGAGGGCGGTCCAGTCGCCGGTGAGGGCGATGAGGGCGGCGCGCAGATCCGGGGCTTCCACGAGGGCGGAGCCGCCCGGTTCGAGGTCCGCGTAGGTCTCGCGCAGGATGCCGCCGACGGCGGCGAGGAACAGCCGCTCCTTGGTGCCGAAATGCTTGTACACCGTCGCCTTGGAGGCCCCGGAGCGGCTGGTGATCGCGTCCATGGAGGCGCCCGCGTACCCCTCGGCGAGGAACTCCGCGGCCGCCGCGTCTTCGATCGCCCGGCGCTTGCGCCGGACGGCGTCGGAGGAAGCGGGGGCGGCCGGGATGCCGTACGCGTCGGTGGCGTTCGCCGGCTCGGCTTCCATGGGGGAGTCCTTCGTACGTGCGGGTGGCGTGCGGGGGAGGTGCGTACCGGGGCCAGTGTAGGAACCGGAGCCTTCGACACGCGCGCGCGCACGCACGCCTCGGCCCGCCCGCCTCGTCCCGCGCGCGTCAGCTCTGCGCGCGGGTCAGCCCTGCGTCGAGCGGCCGTTCTTGACGGCCTCGGTGATGTCGCCCGTCTCGGCGGCCGGCGGGACCGCGATGTCCTTCGCCAGGCCGAAGGAGAAGAAGTCGATGTGGACGGCCACGTTCCCGAAGGTCTGGTTCAGCCGCGAGGGCATGCCCTTGTCGTCGACCCAGACGTCCGTGACGAGCTCGGTCGCGGCGGCGCCGCCCACCGCGTCGAACACCGCTCCGGCACCGTCCACCTTGTCCGCCGGTACCGTGGCCCGGTAGTGGACGGAGCTCTTCCCGTTGACGTCCTCCCGGCCGACCTCGGTGACGTCGCTGGCCCACTTGAGCGCCTTCAGTCCGGCCGTCGGGTCGTTGTTGCCGGTGTTCATCCCGGCGGCGCCCTTCTCGCCGAGCACGGCCGAGGGCTCGATCTTCAGCCAGGTCTTGCCCGCGAAGGGGCCGCTCGGCGCCGGGTCGATGCCGAAGTAGTACGCCCCCTGGACGACCCGGTAGGTGATCGTGCCGTCGGCGACCAGGTTCTCCATGTGGAGGTCCTTGGCCGGCATCTCCGCCTCCATCGCGAGGCCGTTGCCCCAGGAGTAGACGCCGTTCAGCTGGACCGGCTTGCCGCCCGTGTCGGGCATCGTCACGCTCATCTCGACCTCGGCCGAGCCCGCCTTGGAGGCCTCGTCGGAGGCCTTGGCGAGCGTCGAGACCAGCGTCTGCGCCGAGTCGGCCGCCTTCTTGCCCACGGCGGCGCCGGACGTACAGCCGCTCAGGCCCGCCGACACGATCACGGCGGCCGCGATGCCCGTGGTAACCGTTCCTGCCTTCATTTCCCCACCCCTTGGTCGGTTGCCGTCCCAGCCCCCCCGGGTCGGGACGCGAACGCGACACGCTCGCACACTTCATCGACGGGAGGGAAAAAAGGGACCCCACCGCCGACCGGGGCGCTCCCCGAAGGCCCCCGGAAATGCGCGGGCGCGCGTCCGCGCGGCCTGTATATCCTGCCCGGCATGCTGCGACTCGAACGCCTGCGGGCCGATCACGAGGCTGCCCTGCTGGCCTTCGAGCGGGACAACCGGGCGTACTTCGCCCGCTCCGTACCGGACCGCGGGGACGCGTACTTCGCGGAGTTCGCCGCCCGCCACCAAGCCCTGCTCGCCGAACAGGACACCGGCGCGTGCCTGTTCCACCTGGTGCTGGACACCTCCGGAGAGCTGATCGGGCGCGTCAACCTGGTGGACCTCGCGGACGGCGCCGCCGACCTCGGCTACCGGATCGGCGAACGGGCGGCGGGCCGCGGCGCGGCCACCGCGGCCGTCCGCGAGGTCTGCCGGCTCGCCGCCTCGGAGTACGGGCTCGGTTCCCTCACGGCGTCCGCCGCCCTGGACAACCCGGCATCGGCGGCGGTGCTCCGGCGGACCGGATTCACGGTGGTGGGGGAGACCGTCCTGAACGGCTGCCCCGGGCTGACCTACCGGCGGGCACTCACGGCCGAGGGCTGACCGGCCGCCGCGCCCCTCCGGTCGGCGCCGCCCACGACCGGCCCTGCGCTCTCCTTCGCCTCGTCCGCCCCGTCCGGTGTGGTGCCTGCCCCGTCCGGCGGCGAGCCTGCCCCGTCCGGTGTGGCGCCGGGCCAGTCCGGCGCTGCCCTTCGCCTCGTCCGGCGCGGCGCCTGGCCGACCCGGCGACCGGACCCCGCCATGCCCGGACGGGCCGACAGACCCCGTCCTGGTGCGTACGGGTGACGGACCGACAGCGGAGCATCACCCCATCGGGGCCCCCGGCGCGCGCGCTCGGCGTTGATCACCGAGTGTGTGGATCACCGGCAGCGCGTGCTGCCCGTCGGCCCCCGCACTGAGGAGTCCCCGGCCCCATGGCTGTCGCCGCCGTTCCCTCCGTCCCGTCCGCCACCCCGATCGCGGGGGATGCCGCGAAGCCCGGCCACCGTGCGGCCGCGCCGAAGCCCGTCGAAGACGCGCGGAACGCGGCCGGCCGGCCGCCGGCGCCGCGCCGGGGCCTCACCGCCGCCGGGCTCGGGGGCGCCTGCGGGCGCGGAGGCCGGACGCCCCTCCGGCTCACCCGCGCCAAAGCCCCGGGCGTGCACGGGGACCCGTCCCCCCGCACGGGGTACTGCCGCGCCGCACGGCGTTCGTGACCGTGCGCGGCATCTGAGCCGACGCCGCTCCCCGTGCGGTGCGGCCTGTCGGGTGCGGTGCCGTGTCGTGCCGTGCGTACGCGCCACCGCGACCCGTGCCCCGCCCACCGCGACCCGTGCCCCGCCCACCGCGACCCGTGCCCCGCGACCCCTGCCCCGGCCCGGGACCCGCGGTGGCTCGTCCTTCCCCGTCCTTCCCCGACGCGATTCCCTTTCCCGCCTCCCCACGCCACTTGGAGCAAGCCGATGGTCCTCGCCCCGTCGCCGCCCCCGGGCTGCCCCCACACCGGACCCGCCCGCAGGACCGTGGTCCAGGCGGCGGCCCTCGCCGCCGCCGGTCTCACCACGGGCCTCGCGCCCACGGCGTGGGCGGCCGGGTCCCCGGCCCGCCCGGCAGCGGCCGGCCCGGGCGCGGAGCCCGCGCGGGGGGACACCGCCCCCGCTCCCCTCCCGCTGCGCACCGACCGGGACTCCCAGGGCGACATCCTCGCCGGGTTCCGCAAGGACCACGCCTGCTTCCTGTTCCTCCACTTCGGCGACGCCGCGAAGGCCCGGCGCTGGCTGACCCGCCTGCTGCCCTCGGTCTCCACCACCGAGGAGGTGGCCCGCTTCAACCGGGCCTTCAGCAGGGCCCGCCGACTCAGGGGCGGCATCGACCCCGAATCCATGGCCACCCTGTGGACCGGGATCGGCCTGACCCATCCCGGGCTGCGCCTGCTCTCGGGCAAGGAGCCCTTCCCCGCCGCCCCGGCCGGCTCCAGCGCCGAGGCCTTCACCCAGGGCTCCGCCGCCCGCGCGCAGCAGCTCGGCGACACCGGAACCAGCGCCCCGCAGTCCTGGCTGTTCGGCGCCGAGGAGCCCGCCCGCGCGGTGCACGTGGTCCTCACACTCGCCGCCGACCAGCCCGAACGCCTCGCCGCCGCGGTCGCCGAACACAGCGCGGGTGCGGCCGCGGACGGCGCGACGGTCCTGTTCCGCCAGGACGGGGCCACCCTCCCCGGGGAGCTGCGCGGGCACGAGCACTTCGGCTTCCTCGACTGCATCAGCCAGCCCGGCGTACGGGGCTTCGACGAGCCCGACCCGGCTGACGCCTCCGGCGTGTTCGGCAAGCCCGGCACCCGGCTGATCCCCGCGGGCGAGTTCGTCGTCGGCCCCGAGAGGGTGAACAAGCGCCCCACGGGCCTGCCCGCCTGGGCCACCGGCGGCGCCTTCCAGGTGGTACGCCGCCTCGCGCAGGACGTGCCCGGCTGGTGGACCCAGGTGGCCCTGCGCCTCGCCGAACTCCAGCGCGCCGGCGCCGCGCCCGCCGACGCCGGCCGCGAATGGCTCGGCGCCCGCCTGATGGGCCGCTGGCCGGGCGGCATGCCCGTCTCCCTGTGCCCCGCGGCGGAGCAACTGCCCGCGCCGGGCAAGCACCCCGACGCCGGACTCGCCTACGGCCAGGACCCGCAGGGCTGGGGGATGCCGCTCTTCGCGCACATCCGCAAGGGGAACCCCCGCGACGGCCTGGTCCTCACCCCGGGCCGTCCTCCCGTCGCCCAGGCGGAGCTCGACGCGCGGCGCCTGATGCGGCGCGGAATCCCGTACGGCCCCGTATACCAGCCCGAACTGGGCGAGGAGCACGGTCCGCAGACCGCGCGCGGGCTGGTCTTCGTCTGCCACCAGTCGGACCTGGTGGGGCAGTTCGAGCTGGTGATGCGCAAGTGGGTCAACGAACCCGACTTCCCGGCCGGCCGCAACCCGCGCGCCGGCTGTGACCCCGTGCTCGGCCCCGATTCGGCCATCGCCTTCGAAACCCCCTCGGCGGACGGCACCGGCAGCCGGGCCAACACCCTCCACTTCGGCCGGTTCGTCCGCACCGAGGGATCGGTATACGCCTTCAGCCCCTCCCTCCCCGTCCTGCGCGCCCTGGCCAAGGGCGAACTCGACGTCTCCATCGAGTTCCACACCGGTTCGGTCCTGCGCCCCGGCGACGTCCTCGACGCGGGCAAGGCCAGGCTGACCCTCGAGGCCTCCGGCGACCTCGCCCTGCTCGATGCCCGGGGCACCCGCACCTGGCACACGTACACGGGCGGCGTCGGCCACGACGCCGTGCTCACGCAGGACGGCGAACTGCTCGTGCGCGACGCCGAAGGCGCCACGGTATGGTCCAGCGGGACCGGCGGCCGCCCGGGCGCGCGCCTCCTGCTGCGCCCCTCCGGAGAGCTGGTGATCCTGGACGGGACCCGGGTTCTGTGGAAGGCGTCCGCCTCGTAGGGTGACCGCATGGCGATCACGGAACCAGTGACAGGCGACACCCGGTTGATCTACGGCTGCATGGCTCTCGGCGGGAGCTGGGAGCGCGGCCCGTACCAGGCCGAGGACATCGACGAGGCCGAGGCGGTGATCGAGGCCGCCCTCGACAGCGGCATCACGATGTTCGACCACGCCGACATCTACCGGCACGGAAAGGCGGAAGCCGTCTTCGGCGAGGTGCTGGCCCGCACCCCCGGTCTGCGCGAGCGCATCACGCTGCAGACCAAGTGCGGCATCCGCCTCGCCGAAGGCGACCGTCCCGGCATCTACGACCTGCGGGGCGCGAGCATCCTCAGCCGCGTCGAGGAGAGCCTCACGCGGCTGCGCACCGACGTGATCGACGTCCTGCTCCTGCACCGGCCCGACCCCCTGGCGGATCCGGCGGAGATCGCCGAGGCACTCACCTCGCTGCACCGCCAGGGCCTGGTGAAGCAGTTCGGCGTCTCCAACATGAACGCCGCGCAGATCGCGAACCTGCAACGGCACCTCGACATCCCGCTCGTCGCGAACCAGCTGGAAATGAGCCTGGACCGGCGGGACTGGCTGGAGGACGGGGTCCTCGTGAACACCCCGGCCGCGGCCGCCGTCGGCTTCCCGGCCGGCACCGTCGAGTACTGCACGGCGAACGGGGTCCGCCTCCAGGCCTACGGTCCCCTGGCCCAAGGACGTTTCACCGGACGGGAGTCGAGCGTCGGGGAGCACGCGACCGCCGAGCACCTGCGGGCCCTGGCCAAGGCGAAGGACACGACACCGGAGACGATCCTGCTGTGGTGGCTGCAGCGCCACCCGGCCCGGATCGCCCCCGTCATCGGCACCGGCCGCCCGGAGCGGATCCGGGCCTGCCGTGACGCCGCGCTGCGGACCCCGGACCTCGGCCACGAGGAGTGGTACTCCCTGTGGCTCACGGCCCGGGGCGGACCGCTTCCCTAACCAGGGGCGGCAACCGGAGACGACCTAGCCGGGCGAGCCGACCGCGCACACCAGGATCGGGGTGGCGCGGCGCGGGTCGAGCGCGTTGCGGACCATGTGCCAGACGTTCAGGTCGTAGGCCTCGCCGATGTGGCCCACCGGGTCGAAGGGGCAGAAGTCCTGCACGTACTGGTTCTTGACCCCCGGCTCGCGGACGAACGCCGTCTCCGTCGGGGTCACCAGTTCGTCGTAGCGCGAGGTGATCACGGTGTACGCGATCCCGGGCTGGGCCACCGGGCCGTCGTTCAGCGCGAGGATCGCGGGACCGCCGGGCACCTCGTCGGCGAGCACCGGGATGCCGATGGTGGTCACGATCTTCTCCATGGTCGCCCGGCCGATGAGCTTGTCGCCCAGCTCCAGCAGCCCGGCGGCGTTCGTGCCGTGGGTCGGGGGAGCGATGGCCACGACCGCCTTGATGTGGGGCTGGATCCCCTGCATCTTGGCGAGGTAGAGGGCCTGCAGTCCGCCCTCGGAGTGGCCGACGACCGAGACCTTGGCCGCGCCGGTCGCGCCGCGCACCTTCTCGACGTACTCCTTGATCTCCAGGTTGGAGACGGCCACCGGCTTGAGGCCTCCGACCAGCGGGAAGCCGTCGTAGGCGCCGTAGGTCAGGGCGAAGGTGCAGTAGCCGCGGGCGGCGAGGTCCAGCTGGAGGAAGTTGAGGTCCTCGTACCAGGTGGCGAAGGTGCCGTGGAGCAGCACCACGGGCTCGGGGTGCGCGGCGCTCGGCCGGCAGGAGAAGTCGTTGACCCCGCCTCCCGTGACGCCCTCGCCGGCGGCGTGTGCCGGGAAGGCGGCTCCGAGCAGGAGGGCCAGCGGGAGGGCGGCCCTGGCGAGCAGGGTGCGGGTGCGCGACGCACGGGTACGGCGAGCCATACGACATCTCCTGACGGGGGGTCATGCACTGGTCGGACTGCACAGAATGCTCCGGTGCGCGGCCCGTGTCCCCTGGCGGTACGCGCAGAATGCTTCCTCCCGCGTTTGTGCACGGTGACAATGCGGGGATGGACGACGCGAGCGGTACGGCGGGCGGTACGGCGGGTCCGGCATCGGGCGGTGCGCCGGGACTCGCCGCCGTGCTGCTGCCCCGGATAGCGGAGATGGCGGCCGAGACCGTCGCCCGGCTGACCGCCGACATCCCCGCCTACCGGCTGCTGCCCGACAGCGTCCTCGGCGGCGACCTGGTCGCGAACACCGAAGCCGTGCTGAAGCTGTTCTTCACCACCGTCGCCGAAGGGCGGGCGCCCACCGAAGCCGAGCTGGCAGCCCCCGTGGCCTGGGGCGCCGAACGGGCCCGGGACGGGGTTCCCCTGGAGGCGGTGCTACGGGTCTACCCGCTCGGCGCCCGCCGCGCCTGGGAGCTCGCCGCAACCGGCCCGGATCCCGTCGACGACCCGTACGCCCTGGTCACGGGCCTGCTGACGTTCCTCGGCGAGGTCATGCCCAAGGTCGCCGAGGCCTATCTGCGCGAACAGGCCGACCTCGACTGGGAACAGCGCGAACACGGCCGCAACCTCGCCGGAGTCCTGCTCGCGGGCCGCCCGGCCCGGCGCGCGGCCGAACGGTACGGGCGCACCCTCGCCGAGCGGTACGAGGTGGTCGTCCTGCGGCTGCCCGAGGCACCCGGCGGCGCGACGAACCGCATCCTGCGCGCCCTGCGCTCCGAACTGGACGGAAACCCGGAAGTGCTCGCCACCTTCAAGGGCGAGGGAGGCGTCCTTCTGGTTCCGCTCGGCCCGGTTCCGCCCGGCCTCCGTGGCCCGACCGGCCCCGACGGCGCGACCAGGCGCCTGCTCGCCCGCCTCGATACGGCGGCCGAACTGCGATGCACGGCGGCGGCCGCCGTCGCCGAGGACCACGAATCGATCCCCCGGGCCCAGGCCGAGGCCTCCGAAGTGTTGTCCCTGGCCGAGGACTTGGGACGCCCGCCGGGTCTCTACCGGCTGGCCGACCTGGCCGTCGAGTACCAGCTCGTACAGCCCGGCCCCGCCCGAGACGCCCTGGCCCGGGTCCTGGCGCCCCTCGAAGACCAGCCCCATCTGATCGCCACGCTGCGGGAGTTCATCGCGGCCGGCTACCGGCGAGCCGATGCCGCCGACGCCCTCACCGTCCACCGCAACACGCTGACCTACCGCCTGGGCCGCATCCGCCTGCTCACCGGCCACGACGCCACCGACCCCACGGGAGCCCGCCACCTCGCGGCCGCCCTGACGGCATACGGCGCGGCCCGCCGCACCGGCGCCTGAGACGCACCGGCGGGCCGGTTCCCGTGACCGGGCGGCTCAGAGCACCGGCGGACGGCCCGCGGCCGTGAGGCGCAGTACGGTGCGCCAGCGCATGGGCCGCCGCGTCTGGGCGTGCCGGGCCGCCCATCCTTCGCGCAGCCCCTGGAGCGAGTCCCGCAGACCGCCGCCGCGCAGTCCGCGCAGCGCCGTCACGGCCGTCCAGATGCCGAGGTACGCCGGGATGAGGGGCGCGGGGAGGTTGCGATAGGCGAGCCAGACGCGGTTGCGGGCGGCCAGCCGGTGGAAGAGCGCGTGCCGGGTGGGGCTGGTGACCGGGTGGTGCATCCGGACCCCCGCCGCGTACCAGCCGGTGCCGCCCTGCTCCCAGAGCCGGTACGCGAGGTCGATGCCCTCGTGGTACAGGAAGAAGTCGGGCCAGCCCCCGGCCGCGTCGAAGGCGTCCCGGCGGACCATGACCACGCCCTCGGTCATGGTGGCGATGGTGCCGGGCCGCCCCGGATCGCCGGTGCGCAGCCGGGGAACCCAACGGCGCGGCGTCGTGGTGTCGTCGGGTCCGGTCAGCCGCGGCTGGACGTACGCGGCCTCCGGGCGCCGGCGGGCCTCGGCCACCAGCCGGGACAGGACGTCGGGCCGCGGGAAGGAGGCGTCGTTGTCGAGGAAGAAGAGGAACTCGCTGCCCGTGTCCCGCAGGGCGAGCGCGCCGCGGTTGCGGCCCTCGGGGATGCCGAGGTTCTCCGGGAGGGTGAGGACGGTGGCGCCGTCCACCGACAGCGAGGGGCGGCAGCCGTTGCCGACGATGACGATGCGGAGCTCGACGTCCTCCTGTGCGAGGAGCGTACGGACGGCCGCCGCCTCCTCGTCGGGACGGTCGTTCATCGTCAGTAGGACGACGTCGATCCGCGTGGCGGCGGCGGGGGAGGGGAGTGAGGAGGAGGCGGGCACGGACCGGATGCTAGCGGAAGGGCCGTGCCCGCCCCTCCGGGCAGCGGGGCCCGCTCAGGTGAGGGGGAGCAGCCGGGACGGTCCGTGCGCCGACGCGAGCGCGGCGGCGGAGGCCAGCGGGGCATCGGTGGCGGCGCCCAGCGCGCTGCCGGCCAGCCAGGCGTTCCAGTCGAGGTTCCAGTCCCCGAACCCGTTGGCGAACGGGGCCATCGGCTCACCGCCGCTGTTGACCACAGACACCACGTCCCCCTCCCGCACCGTGTCGAAGAACCAGGCGGCGTCGGCGGTGCTCATGCCCGTGCAGCCGTGGCTGACGTTCTCCTCGCCCTGCGCGTCGACCGACCAGGGCGCGGCGTGCACGTACTCCCCGCTCCAGGTGACCCGGGTCGCGTAGAGGACGGGCAGGTCGTAGAACTCGCTGGTGCCGCGCTTGATGCCCACGGTGTCCCCGCGCATCCGCACCTTGCGCTCCTTGCCGAGCACGACCTTGATGCCGCTGCGCGTCAGGAACCCGGCCTTGCCGGTGGTCACCGGAATGGTCCGGACGGTCCGGCCGTTGCGCCGTACGGTCATCTCGTGCGCGGCGGCGTCGGTGACGGCCTCGATCCGGTCGCCGACGGTGAGCCGCAGGGGCTCCGAGGGGCCGCCGTACTCCCGGTCCCCGACCTCGACCCCGTCGAGACCGCTGACCACGTGCACCACGGCGTGGGCGGGCCAGTAGGTGCGGGGGCGGTAGTGCAGGGTCGAGTCGTCGACCCAGTGCCAGGCCCCCTCGACGGCCGGTTCCGAGGTGACCTGCAGGGCCCGCTCCACCCGGACCCGCGCGGCGGGATCGGCGGCGGGGACCGGCCGGCTCAGGGAGGCCGTCACGATCATCCCCGCCCCGTAGGTGCCCGGCCGCGGCCCGAACTCCGCGGTGAGCCGGTCGTCCTGCGCCGCCTCCGCGGTCCGGAACGCCATGGTCACGCCGACGGGGGTACCCGCCGCGTCCTGGGCGCCGACCCGGACGGTGTAGGTCTCCCCGGCGCGCAGCGGCTCGGTGTTGCCCCAGTGGTGTCCCCGTGCGCCCAGGGCGCCGCCCACGTAGCGGCCGTGACCGTCGTGGACGGTGACGTAGGTGAGCAGCCCCGGGCCGGCCAGGGTGATTTCCAGGGGGCTGGCCGCGTCCGTGGGCAGGACGACCGTGTGCGCCGCCGCCCGGGCCGCGCCGCGGGAGGAGGGATCGCGCACCACGGAACCGGCCCCGCTCGCGGTGGCCCGGACCAGCTGCTGTTCCAGCCCGCCGCACAGCCCGGCCCGGAAGGCGTCCATCGCGCACCGCCGGCCCCCGTCCTCCAGGGCCCGGCCCACCAGCAGCTCGACGGAGCCGGAGTGCTCGCCCGGGTTCCGCGCCCCGGCCCCGGACGGTGACGCGGACTGGGGCGCGGCGGCGACGACGAAGACCAGGCCGGCCACCGCCCCCGCCGCGGTCCACGTCCTGCCCCGTCGCCCGAGTCCTCCACGGTGTGTCGATGACAGCATGCGCGCCACGCAGCCCTCCCAGATCGCCTTCGGCCGGATGGCAGCATCAAAACGATTTCCGGGCAGCCTGATGATCATGAACTCGGCCCGTGGGGCCGAATGGGCACCGAAGAGGGCTCGTACGGAGTAGGGGAGGGGCGCCTCGGGCGGTCGCGGTCAGGTCATGCCGGTCAGGCCGTCGAGGTCAGGCCGTGGCGGTGGCTGCGCCGACGGCCGTGACGTTGGAGACGAAGCCGGCGAGGTTCGCGACCGTCCGCTGGATCTTCTCCTCCAGAGTGAGCGACTCGTGGAGCCGTCCGTCCGGGCCCGCGTTCTTCTTGCCCCGTACGTAGAGCGAGCAGGCGAGGTCGGAGCAGATGTAGGCGCCCACGGAGTTGCCCTGCTGCCCGGCCTTGCCCGCCTTCGGCGCGACCATCAGGGAGACGCCCCCGGTGTGGGTGGTCAGGCACAGCGAGCACATGCTGCGCCGCGCCTGGGAGGGGCCGGCGCCGGAGGAACGCAGCGCGAGGGCGACCGCGCGACCGTCCAGCTCGGTGACGAGGTAGGCGCGCTCGGGGGCCTTGGGGTCCCACCAGCCGAGGAAGTCCAGGTCGTCCCAGGGGCGCTCGGCCAGATCGCGGGGGACGGACAGGCGCTTGGCCTCGCCCTTGGTGCAGTTCACGAAGGCGGTACGGATCTCTTGCTCGGTCAACGGCTTCATGAGTGGCAGGCTAATTTGCCTAAAGGTTTTAGGCAAACGCATAATGGCTATCGCCAGCTAGGAGGCACATGATGGTTCGAGCAGGACTGACCACCGAGCGGCTGACCCGGGCCGGCGCGGAACTCGCCGACGAGGTCGGCTTCGACCAGGTGACCGTCTCGGCGCTCGCCCGGCGGTTCGACGTCAAGGTCGCGAGCCTCTACTCGCACCTGAAGAACTCCCAGGACCTCAGGACCCGGATCGCCCTGTTCGCGCTGGAGGAACTGGCCGACCGGGTCGCGGCCGCCCTCGCGGGGCGGGCCGGGAGGGACGCCCTCGCGGCCTTCGCCGACGCCTACCGGGACTACGCCCGGGAGCACCCCGGCCGCTACGACGCCGCCCGGCTCCGGCTCGACCCCGAGACGGCGGCCGCCAGTGCGGGCGTCCGGCACGCCCAGATGACCCGGGCGATCCTGCGCGGCTACGACCTCACGGAACCCGACCAGACCCACGCGGTCCGGATGCTCGGCAGCGCCTTCCACGGCTACGTCAGCCTGGAGCTGGCCGGCGGCTTCAGCCACACCGCCGTCGATTCCCGGGAGTCCTGGGACTGGATGGTGGACTCGCTCGACGCGATGCTGCGTAACCGCGTAACCGCGTAACCGCGTAACCGCGTAACCGCGTAACCGCGTAACCCGACCCCGATCACGACCCCGACCCCGATCACGACCCCGACCCCGATCACGACCCCGACCCCGATCACGACGAGGCCGATGCGATGACCACCGACCGAGACCGGATCATCACCCCGGTCACCGAGGACCTCCTGCGCGGCGCGGCCGACGCGGAACGCACCGAGCGCGGCCTGCTGCCGCACCGGCTGCCCGCCCGGGTCCGCCCGCAGATCCCCGACGACCAACTGGCCACGGCCGAGTCCCGCCCGTCGGGCGTGCGCCTGGTCTTCCGTACCCGGGCGACCGTCATCGAGCTGGACGCCCTGCCCACGAAGCGGGCCTACCGGGGCTTCCCGGTCTCGCCCGACGGCGCGTACGACCTCGTGATCGACGGCGTGCTCACGGCCACCGCCACCGTGCCCGGAGGCAGGCTCCGCACCCTCGATCTGGTCACCCAGGCGGTCGAACTCGAAGAGGGGCCGCCCGGCACCGCCCGCTTCGCGGACCTGCCCGCGCGGGACAAGCACGTCGAGATCTGGCTCCCCCACACCGAGACGACCGAGCTGATCGCGCTGCGCACCGACGCCCCCGTCACGCCGGCGCCCGAGAGCGGGCGCAGGGTGTGGCTGCACCACGGCAGCTCCATCAGCCACGGCTCGAACGCGGAGCGCCCCACCGGCACCTGGCCCGCCCTGGCCGCGGCGCAGGGGGCGGTGGACCTGGTCAACATGGGATTCTCCGGCAGCGCCCTGCTGGACCCCTTCACCGCCCGCGCGATGCGCGACACCCCCGCCGACCTGATCAGCGTCAAGATCGGCATCAACATCGTCAACCTGGACCTGATGCGGCTGCGCGCCTTCGTGCCCGCGGTCCACGGCTTCCTCGACACCCTCCGCGAGGGCCATCCGACGACTCCGCTCCTGGTCGTCTCGCCCCTCCTGTGCCCCATCCAGGAGGACACCCCCGGCCCCCTCACCACCGATTTCAGTACCGGGACCCTGCGGTTCAGGGCGCTGGGTGACCCGGCCGAACGGGCCGCCGGGCGGCTGACGCTCAATGTCGTCCGCGAGGCGCTCGCCGGGATCGTCGCGCAGCGGGCGGCCGGGGATCCGCACCTGCACCACCTCGACGGCCGTGAGCTCTACGGGGCCGCGGACCACGCCGAACTGCCCCTGCCCGACGACCTGCACCCCGACCCCGCTGGCCATGTGCGCATCGCCGGGAACTTCGTCCGGCACGCCTTCGCCGCCGGCGGCCCCTTCGCCCCGCAGACGGCCTGAACCACCGCGCGGCGCCGGCCGGCGGGGTGCCCCCTCCGGGTGCTCCGCCGGACTCGCCGCGGACCCGGCCCGGGGTCAGAATGACGGCACGCCGCTCGGTGCCCGAAAGTTCTCCGGCCCGGATTTTGCATGAACATGCGTCATCGCGCATACTCATCCCATGTCAAAGGTTCTCACCTCCCTGCCCACCGGCGAGCGCGTCGGAATCGCCTTCTCCGGCGGCCTCGACACCTCCGTCGCCGTCGCCTGGATGCGCGACAAGGGTGCCGTCCCCTGCACCTACACCGCCGACATCGGCCAGTACGACGAGCCCGACATCGCGTCGGTGCCCGCACGGGCCACGGCGTACGGCGCCGAGCTCGCGCGTCTGGTCGACTGCCGTGCGGCGCTCGTGGAGGAGGGCCTGGCGGCTCTCGCCTGCGGCGCGTTCCACATCCGCTCGGGCGGTCGCGCGTACTTCAACACGACGCCGCTCGGCCGCGCCGTCACCGGCACGCTGCTGGTCCGCGCGATGCTGGAGGACGACGTCCAGATCTGGGGCGACGGGTCGACCTTCAAGGGCAATGACATCGAGCGGTTCTACCGCTACGGCCTGCTCGCCAACCCGCACCTGCGCATCTACAAGCCGTGGCTCGACGCCGACTTCGTCACCGAGCTCGGTGGCCGCAAGGAGATGTCGGAGTGGCTGCTCGCCCACGAGCTGCCCTACCGCGACAGCACCGAGAAGGCGTACTCCACCGACGCCAACATCTGGGGCGCCACCCACGAGGCGAAGACCCTGGAGCACCTCGACACCGGTGTGGAGACCGTCGACCCGATCATGGGCGTCCGGTTCTGGGACCCCTCGGTCGAGATCGCCACCGAGGACGTCACCATCGGCTTCGAGCAGGGCCGCCCGGTCACGATCAACGGCAAGGAGTTCGCCTCCGCCGTCGACCTGGTCATGGAGGCGAACGCCATCGGCGGCCGCCACGGCCTGGGCATGTCGGACCAGATCGAGAACCGGATCATCGAGGCCAAGAGCCGCGGCATCTACGAGGCTCCGGGCCTGGCCCTGCTGCACGCCGCCTACGAGCGCCTCGTCAACGCGATCCACAACGAGGACACCGTCGCCCAGTACCACAACGAGGGCCGGCGCCTCGGCCGCCTCATGTACGAGGGCCGCTGGCTCGACCCGCAGGCGCTGATGATCCGCGAGTCCCTGCAGCGCTGGGTCGGTACGGCGATCACCGGAGAGGTGACGCTGCGCCTGCGGCGCGGCGAGGACTACTCGATCATGAACACCACGGGCCCGGCGTTCAGCTACCACCCGGACAAGCTCTCCATGGAGCGCACCGAGGACTCGGCGTTCGGCCCGGTGGACCGCATCGGCCAGCTCACCATGCGCAACCTCGACATCGCCGACTCCCGCGCGAAGCTGGAGCAGTACGCCGGCCTCGGCATCGTCGGCACCACGCACCCCGCGCTCATCGGCGCCGTCGAGGCGCCCGGCTCCGGTCTGATCGGCGCCATGCCCGAGGGCGGCGCCGAGGCCATCGCCTCGCGCGGCGAGGTCTCCGGCGACGACGAGCTGCTGGACCGTGCCGCCATGGAGTTCGGCACCGACTAGTCACTGCCGGCGGCAGGACGTGACGTGACGCGCCGCCCGTGGTCCCCGTGGGGACCGCGGGCGGCGTTCGTCGTCTTCGTCGTCTTCGTCTTCCTCACGGGGCCGTGGTCGGCCAGGGGGCGACCGCGCCGCCGCGGACCCGGCGCAGCTGGCCCCGGGAGTCCAGGAGCCGTAGGTCGCGGTGGATGGTCATCGCGCTGACGTCCAGTTCGCGGATGAGCCGTTCGAGGGACACGTACCCCTCGCGGCATGCCGTCTCGACGATGTGGTGCCGGCGGGACGTGGCGGTCAGCTTGCCCGTGGCCAGACTGATGGAACCCCGTCGGCTGCTCATCCGTGCGCTTCCTCCGTGTGTGTGGACCAGATATAGACCAAAATTAGACCACGGGGGATGGGCGGAACTCGGTCCAAGGTCCCGTAGTTCCAGGTCCGTGGACTGAGGAGACCCTGATCGCGGCTCATCCTTCTGGTCCATTCCTGGTACAGAGATGGTCTGGCCAGGTGAATACTGGAGGGGTGAATCAGCCCCTCGACCTGCGCCCCGTCCTCCGGGACGGGTCGAGGCCCGTCCACCTGCAGGCGCGCGACGCCCTCGCCGACGCCCTCGCCGCAGGCGCCCTCGCCCCCGGCACGCGCCTCCCCTCCGAGCGCCACCTCTGCGAGCGCCTCGGCGTCAGCCGGGTCACCCTCCGCAAGGCGCTGCACGCCCTCCAGGAGGAGGGGCGGGTCGGGTCGGCGGAACGCGCGGGCTGGCACGTCGCCGCCGGCGCCGGGGCAGGACCCGTCCCGGCCTTCGAGCACACCTCGGAGCTGATCGGCGGGCTCAAGGAGTACGGCCGTAGGCTCGGTTTCACTCCGACCGCCCGCGTCATCGGGGCGAGGCTGCGCCCGGCGGACTTCGAGGAGGCGGAGACCCTCCAGGTCCTGCCGGGTGCGGGAATCTTCGAGCTGGACCGGGTGCGGCTCTTCGACGACGCGGTCATGTGCCACTCCGTCACCCTCGTCCCGGCTGAGCGTGCACCGGGCATCGGCGAGCCCGACTACACCACCGGTTCGCTCTACACCGAGCTCACCGCGCGCGGCGTCGCCCCCACCCGCGCGAGCTACACCGTCCACTCCGCCCTCGTCCCACCGGACGAGGCCCCCCTGCTCGAGCTGCCCGAGGGTGCGCCCGTCCTGCACATCGAGCAGCTCACCTACGACCAGCACGGCCGCCCGTGCGAGTTCAACCGCGTCGTCTACCGCGCCGACCGCTACCGCTTCCACGCCACGCTGACGGCGGAGTCCGGGCGGGACTGAGCCGGGGCGGCAGCTCCAGGGGCCAACGACACCCTGGGTGGGGACCTTTGGTCTCTCGCAGGGGATCGAGCCGGTCGTAGATTGGGCAAAACGGATACTTGATCGGTTCGAGGAAGAGGCGAGAGCGATGACCGAGGTGCACTGGGAGGTCGGTCCGTACCGGTTGACGGTGTCGCTGCCGGAATCGGACGCGCCGTGGGCGGCCGAGGGGACGCAGGGGCTGAGGGGGATCCGCCCCATGTTCCAGGGGCGGGGACCCGAGCCCCGGCCGCTCCCGGAAGTCGAGAACGGAATCAACCCCGTGCTGCTGGGCGCGCTCGGCAAGGGATTCTGACGGCGTCCTGGCAGGATCGCGGCATGGAACGTGTGCTGGGAATCGGTGGGTATTTCGTGCGGGCCGCGGATCCGGCGGCCCTGGGTGCGTGGTACCGGGACTGCCTGGGGCTGGACTCGGACGAACACGGGCTGTGGCGTCAGGGAGCCGGGCCGACGGTGTTCGCGCCGTTCGAGTCCGGGACCGACTATTTCGGGTCCCCCGCCCAGCAGACCATGCTCAACTTCCGGGTCCGCGACCTGGACGCGATGCTCGCGCAGCTGCGTGCCAAGGGCGCGGACGTGGCGCCCGAAACCCAGGACATGGACGGCGTCGGCCGTTTCGGCTGGGTCACGGACCCGGAGGGCAACCGGATCGAGCTGTGGCAGCCCGCCTGATCACGCCCCTCAGACGGGAGCGGGAGCCGAAGCCGGGGTGGTGGCCGGAGTCGACGCCGACACCGGCGCCGGGCGGACGGCGTGTACCGCCTCCGGCGGGAGGTGGCGCTCCAGTCGGGTCAGGGCGAGCGCGGCGCCCAGTGCGGCGACGGTCAGGAAGGCCCAGGGCAGGCGCCCGTCGAGCGCGAGCAACCCGGTGAAGAGGGACGGCGCCAGCGCGGTGGCCAGGGAGTACGAGAGCTGGTAGGTGGCCAGGTAGCGGCCGCGTACGGCCTCGGGCGCGGCCGAGACCGACAGGGCGCCGCCCGAAGGGCTGTGGACCAGTTCGCCGACGGTGTAGACCACGACGATGGCCAGGAGGGCGACCAGCGTCGCGGTCTGTCCGGGCCGGACCGTGCCGAGCACGATCTGCCCCGCGAAGGCGGCCGCGAAGAGCAGCGCGCCGAGGGCCGCGGAGCGGGTGCGGCGGGCTCCGGAACGGCGGACCCGGCTCGCGATCAGGACGCCGATCCCGGCGCAGAGCGCGGTGTTGACGGTGAAGGCCGCGCCCGTGAGCGAGTCGGGTCCGTGCAGCCAGGTGCTGATGTAGAGCGGGAAGAGGACGGACAGCGCCGAGTATCCGAGCGCGGTCAGGAAGTTGGCGGCGGTCAGGCCCAGGAAGGGCCGGTCGGCGAGCACCATCCGGTAGCCCGCGGGCGGACGCTTGGCCGAGCCGACGGGTCCGACCGAACCTGCCGCGCCGAGCTCGCCGTGCGCGTGCTCCCGTACCGCCTTCACGCGGCTGACGAGCAGACCGGCGAGCGCGAAGGCGACCGCGTTGCCCCAGGCGGTGTAGGTGAACCCGTCCGTGCCCCACAGGGCCAGGACTCCCGAGACGACCAGGGCGCCGGCGCCCATGCCCGCGTTCTGCAGGGCCCGGATGGAGGCCTGGAGCCGGTCGCGGGCGCCGCCCCGGGCCACTTCCCCGATGAGCGACTGCTGTACGACGGGGAAGGAGCGGTCGGCGAGGGCCGTGATCAGCGCGACGGCGGCGAAGGCGGGGAGCGACCCGGCCAGCGGGTAGAGGGCGAAGCCGAGGGCCCGGACCGCGTAGAGCAGCAGGTTGGCCTTCCTGGCCCCGAACCGGTCGACGGCCGAGCCGGCGAGCGGCATGACCGCGAGCCCGGCCAGGCCGGTCGCCGTCAGCACGATGCCGACGACGGCGAAGGAGAGGCCGGTGACGTGGTGGAAGAAGACGAGCGAGAAGGGGATGTACATCCCGATCCCGATCGAGCTGATGCCCACTCCGAGGAGCAGCGAGCGTTCGCCCGCCACCCGTTCCTCGCGCTTGCCCTTGACCACGTCGCTCTCTCCCCCGATTAGATTGCCGGGAAGTAGCTTAGCGGTAAGTGGCTTAGCGTCAAGGAGATTCCTCGCCGCCGAGGTTCCACGCCTCGATGTCGCGGTAGTGGATCGGTCCCGGTCCGCGCCCGATGTTGCTCCCGACCAGGTGAAGGCGCTCCGTCCGCCAGCGTCGGCCGGTGAACCCGGCGAGTCCGGCCGCGGCCTCCACCGCCGAGGAGGCGTCGTTGCGGCGGGCGCGCGCCAGCGTCAGGTGCGGCCGCAGCGGCCGGTCCTCGAAGGGGATGCCGCACTCCTTGACCACGGCGCGGACATCGGCGGCGAGTCGGTGCAGCCCGTCGAGGTCCCCGTCGATCCCGCTCCACAGCACCCGCTCGCCGAAATGGCCGCCCCCGCGCAGGGCCAGGCGTACGGGACCGCGTGCCGCCGCGAGTTCCGCGAGCGGCGGCCGCAGGGGCGGGACGGCCTCGACCGGCAGTTCGCCGAGGAACGCCAGGGTGATGTGCCAGTCCTCGATGCGGTTCCACCGCATGTCCGGGTACGCGGCGTACGCGGGGCCCAGCTCGCGCGCGAGCTCCTCCTTCGCGGTGTCGGGCGGGGCGAGGGCGATGAACACGCGAACGGTCGCGGGCCGGGTCTCTTCGGTCGAGTCGTTCACATCGGGCACGTTGTTCGCGCTGTTCATGTCGTTCATGTCGTTCATGTCGTTCACGGTGATCAGGCGTAGTCGGCCGTGTCGTGCACGTCCCCGAAGCGGGGGAAGATCCGTTGCACGGTGAACTCGTGCTCGTCGGCGGTGAATCCGGACATCGCGTCGGCCACGAACTCCAGCTCGTAGCCGTGGTCGCTCGCGGCCCGCGCCGTGGACTCGACCCCCATCGTGGTGACCAGCCCGGCGAGCACCACCGTGTCCACGCCCAGGCCGCGCAGCCGCTCGTCCAGCCTGGTGCCGTGGAAGGCCCCGACGGTCTGCTTGACGATCAGAACGTCGCCGGCCCGCACCAGCCCGTCGGCGAATCCGCTGCCCGGAGGCTGCTCCGCGACGCCCGGCCGGTCCACCCGGACGAGCACCACAGGGCGCCCGGCCGACCTGAAGGACTCGGCCAGTCGCAGGCAGCGGGCCAGGACCTCTTCACCGGAGTGAGGGGCGAAGGGCATGGCGATGATGCGGGGCATCAGGTCGATGAGGATCAGCGCGGAGGTCACGGGAGTGATCATAGGACAGCGGTGCGGCAGCGCCCGGGCGCCGGACGCGGGCCTGACGCGGGCCTGACGCGGGCCTGAAGCAGATCCGAACCAGGGCTACGGCGTGCTCGTGAAGGAACGGCGGTAGGAGCGGGGCGGAACTCCCCTGCGCCGTACGAACTGTTCGCGCAGCACCGCCGCGCTGCCGTAGCCGACCCGGCGGGCGATCTCCTCGACGGGCAGGTCCGTGCTCTCCAAGAGCTCCTCCGCGCTGCTCAGCCGCAGGTTCCGCAACCAGGCGTGCGGGGTGGTGCCGGTCGCGGCGGTGAACCGGCGGGCGAAGGAGCGCTTGCTCATCACGGCACGGCGAGCCAGTTCCGTGACGGGGAGCGGCTCGTGGAGGTGCTCGCGGGCCCAGGCGAGCACCTCGGAGAGCCGCTCGTCGAGGCAGTCCTCGGGGACGGGCGCGGCGAGGTACTGGGCCTGCCCGCCGTCGCGGTGCGAGGGCAGCACCATGTCCCGGGCGACACCATTGGCCATCGCCGCCCCGTACTCCCGCCTCAGCAGGTGCAGGCACAGATCGAATCCGGCGGCGGCTCCGGCGCCCGTCACGATCCTGCCCTCGTCGATGTACAGGGCGTCCGGTTCGACGGCTACGCCCGGATGGCGGTCGGCCAGCAACTCGGCGAACCGCCAGTGCGTGGTGGCCCGTAGCCCGTCGAGCAGCCCGGCCTCGGCGAGCGCGAACGTGCCGACGCAGTGGGCCGCGAGCACGGAGCCGCGCCCGTGCGCGGCGACCAGTGCGTCGAGCACCGCCGGACCGGGCGGTGTACGGAAACCCGCCCCCGGCAGGGCGATCACCAGATCGGCGGCGGCCAGCCGGTCGAGGCCGTGCTCGATGGCGAGCGGCACGCCGATGTCGGTGGGGACCGGCCCGGGCCGCTCGGCGCACAGGGCGAACTCGAAGCCGGGCAGCCCCTGTCCGTGCGGTCCGAAGACCTCGCTGACGATCCCGACGGCGAGCATGCCGACACCGGGCGGGACGTACGCGGCGACGGTCTTGAAAGGGGGCACGGGAGCAGTCTGCCACCGTGGCACGAATCCTGCGATCACTGGCAGGTGTGCCACTCGTGGGCTCCCCGCCGACGCGGAAGGATTACAGCCATGACGAACACGAAGACAGACGCCAAGACGGACGCGACGACCGGCACGAAGACGGACGCGACGACCGGCACGAACGCAGACGTCGCACAGGGCCTCCGTGCCGACGCACCGCTGGGCCGCGGCGCCGTCTACAAGATCCTCACCACCGGCTACGTCGGCTCCACCGGCCCCGGGGTCGCCGCCACCGTCTCCTACGTATCCGACGCCGGCCGGCACTTCATCTTCGACCCGGGCATGGTGGCGAGCCACGCGGACATCCTCGGCCCGCTCGCGGAACTGGGCCTCGGCCCCGAGGACATCACCGACGTGGTGCTCAGTCACCACCACCCGGACAACACCATGAACGTGGGCCTGTTCGGCGGGGCACGGGTGCACGACCACAAGGTCGAGTACCAGGGCGACCAGTGGACGAACCGGGACGCCGAGGGCTACGAACTCACCCCCTCCCTGCGCCTGATCCGCACGCCGGGACACAGCCACGAGGACATCACCCTGCTGGCCGGAACGGACACGGGCGTCGTGGCGTTCGCCGGCGACCTGTGGTGGCACGCGCAGGGCCCCGCCGACGACCCGGTGGCCCCGGACCGCGAGGTGCTGCGCGCCTCCCGGCTGCGGGTGCTCGCCGCGGCGGACCTGATCGTCCCGGGCCACGGCGGTCCCTTCGCCGCCGACGGTCCGGTGCCGGTCTGACCCCGCCCCGCCGGATCGCGCCGGTGGCCGCAGTTTTGCGTCAACTCCACGCTCATTTAGGTGAGTTGCTGACGTGCTGACCTATCTTCCATGGGGCATACCGGTTCGCCCCAGGAGGTCAGATTGCAGTCCAGGCGCTTCCTCGCCTTACCCCGCGCGTTCCGCAGATCCCGGCTGCTCATCGTCTTCGGCCTCGGCGCGCTGCTGATCGGCTTCACGCCGTGGCTCGGGGTCGCGAGCCCGACGCCCACCCCGACCCCCGCGCCCCCCGCCGAGGAGACCGCGCAGCAGTCGCCGCACCACGGCGTGGCGCCGGCGAACGCCATGGAGCCGACGGCCCCCGTGCTCGACCGGACCGGATGGACGGCCGCGGCGAGCGACGAGGAGACGGCCGGTGAGAACGGCCGCGCGGCCAACGTCCTCGACGGCGACACCGGCACGCTCTGGCACAGCAAGTGGTCCGGCACCCCGGCCCCGCTGTCGCACAGCGTCACCATCGACATGCACCGTACGGCGGTGGTCTCGGCGCTCGTCTACACCCCCCGCACCAACGGGGCCAACGGACGCGTCGGCGAGTACACCCTCAGCGTCAGCGCGGACGGAGTGAACTGGCCCGCCCCGGTCGCCGGCGGCACGCTCGCGGACGACGGCAGTGCCAAGACGCTCGGCTTCGCCCCGCAGGGGGCCCGGTTCGTTCGCCTCACGGCACTCACCGAGGCCGGCGGCCGCGGCCCGTGGACCTCCGCCTCCGAGATCAACCTGCTGGGCGACCCCGGCACCCCGGAAGCCACCGTGGACCTGGCCCGGACCGGATGGACGGCCGCGGCGAGCGACGAGGAGACGGGCAGCGAGAACGGCCGCGCCGCCAATGTCCTCGACGGCGACACCGGCACGCTCTGGCACAGCAAGTGGTCCGGCACCCCGGCCCCGCTCCCGCACAGCGTCACCATCGACATGCACCGCACGAGCGCGGTCTCGGCGCTCGTCTACCACCCCCGCACGAACGGCCCCAACGGCCGGGCGGGCGCCTACACCGTCACCACCAGCACCGACGGCACCGCCTTCGGCGCACCGGTGGCCGCGGGCACCTGGCGCGACGACGACACCGTCAAGACCGCCACCTTCACGCGTGCCGCGAACGCCAGGTTCGTCCGGCTGACCGTGACCACCGAGGCCGGCGCCCGCGGCCCGTGGACCTCCGCCGCCGAGATCCGGCTGAGCGGGCCGGCCGCCCCCGCCGTCCACGGATCCTGGGGCCGGATCACCGGATTCCCCCTGGTCCCCGTGGCCACCGCCGTCCTCCCCGGGGACAAGCTCCTGGCCTGGTCCGCGTACGCGGTGGACCGCTTCGGCGGCAGCAACGGCTACACCCAGACGGCGATCCTCGACCTGAAGACGGGCAAGGTCACCCAGCGCCGCATCGACAACACCGGGCACGACATGTTCTGCCCCGGCATAGCCATGCTGGCCGACGGCCGCGTGCTGGTCACCGGGGGCAGCAACGCGGAGAAGGCCAGCATCTACGACCCCGCCACCGACGACTGGTCCGCCACCGGCAGCATGAACATCCCCCGCGGCTACCAGTCCATGACGCTGCTCTCCACCGGCGAGGCCTTCGTCCTGGGCGGATCCTGGAGCGGACCCGCGGGCGACAAGGCCGCCGAGGTCTGGTCGCCGGACACCCGGACCTGGCGCGGCCTCCCGGGAGTCCCGGCGCTCCAGGCCTCCACGGCCGACCCGGCCGGGCCCTACCGCGCAGACAACCACATGTGGCTGCACGCCACTTCGGGCGGCAAGGTGCTCCAACTGGGCCCGAGCAAGCAGATGAACTGGATCTCGACCACCGGCACGGGCAGCATCACCCCCGCCGGCACCCGGTCCGACAGCGCCGACGCCATGACGGGCAACGCCGTCGCCTACGACATCGGCAAACTCCTCACCCTGGGCGGCTCGCCCGCCTACCAGAACACCCCCGCCACGCGCCGCGCCTACACCGTGGGCATCGCGGGCACCCAGGTCGAAACCGCCCGCACCGGAGACATGGAATACGCCAGGGCCTTCGCCAACAGCGTGGTCCTGCCCGACGGCAAGGTCATCGTCTTCGGCGGGCAGAGCTACCCGGTCCCCTTCAGCGACGCGACCTCGGTCCTGACGCCCGAGCTGTGGGACCCGGCGACCGGCGCCTTCACCCCGCTCGCCACCATGGCGGTCCCACGCAACTACCACAGCGTGGCCAACCTGTTGCCGGACGGGCGGGTCTTCTCCGGCGGCGGGGGCCTGTGCGGCGACTGCGCCACCAATCACGCCGACGGGGCCGTCTTCACACCGCCGTACCTCCTGAACCAGGACGGATCCCCGAAGCCGCGTCCCGAGATCACGGGGAACGTCCCCGCGAGAACGTCCCCCGGCGCGACCCTCACCCTGTCCACCTCCACCCCGGCCGCGTCCTTCGTCCTGATGCGGGCGGCGGCCGCGACCCACTCGACCGACAACGACCAGCGAAGGGTCCCCCTGACCTCCACGGCCACGGGAACCGGCACCTACACGGTGTCCATACCCGCCGACCCCGGCGTGGTCCTGCCGGGCACCTACATGCTCTTCGCCCTGGACCCCCAGGGAGTCCCGAGCCAGGCCCGCTTCACAACCATCTCCTGACCCACCCCCGCCGCCCCGCCGGGACCTCCCCGGCGGGGCGGTCGGGAACGGGTCCGGCCCGGCGCCCGCTGGATGCGGGGCCGGGCCGGAGCGTCGTACGGTCGGTTCAGGGAGCGAGCAGGTAGGCGTTCGTGATCGTCTCCCGCACCGTGTTGCCGGCCTTGTCCTTCAGATCCACCCGGAACGACACGGCCTTGGCCGATGCCGGGTGATGCACGGTCACCGAACGCGCGCCCTCCGCGTCCGTCGCCACCGCGAGGAGCTGCCAGGTCTTGCCCCCGTCGTAGGAGACCCTGACCGTCAGTGCGGCGACCTGGTCCTTCGCGGCGGCCGCCCCACCGATCCGCAGCGGCACCTTCAGCGCGCCGCCCGCGGGCGCCGTTCCGCTCAGACTCAGCTTCGGCGAGAGCCGCACCGACGACAGCGGCAGCTTCACCGGCTGGTCCGTGGCCGGGCGGGCCGAGGTGAACGTCCAGCTCGCCCGCACCTTCGTGCTGGTGGCGGTGTCCTTGGCGGACCGGGTGGACTCCTTGGTCAGCCGGTACACGGCGGACCCGGCCGGGAGCTCGGCGCTGAACCAGCCGGTGGACGGGGTCTCGGCGATGACCTTGCCGCCCGACTCCAGCCGGGTGAAGCCCCCCGTGGGGATGGAGTAGCCCTCGTGCCCGCCGCCGTCGTTGAACACCCCGACGTTGGCGTCCAGGTAGTTGCCGGTCCGCCACCCGCCCTGTTCGTCCCCGGCATCCAGGTCGGGGCCGACCACGCCGGTGTTGAAGTTCAGCGTGTAGCTCTTGCCCGGCTTGTAGGACACCCGGTTGTGCGTGTAGATGGTGCGCACCTCGCCTCCGGAGTCGAGCTGCGAGGCCGTCCAGGACCAGCGCACTCCCTCCGTGCTGACGTACTGGGTACTCGCCAGCGGCAGGCTCTGTACCGGAGCGTCATGCACCCCGGCGGTGTACCCCCGGTCGTCCGTCGCCATCGCGGTGATCTGGCCCTTCGTTCCGGCGACCGAGGACCCGAAGCCGAGCTTGACCTCGGCGACGTCGGCCCGGGTGACCTTGCGGTCGAGCCCGTTGAAGAAGGTGCCCGTACGGTTGAAAGCCAGCCGGTAGTCGACGTTCTTGCCCGCCGCGCCCGGTGTCTTCCACAAGCCGTTGTACTGCGCCCGCAGCGTGGGCGCGGCCGGGCCCAGGTGCTGGGTGAGGATCTTCGTCGTCCCGTCGGTGGCCCACATGTCGGACACCATCGCGGCGTCGTCGGAGAACCCGGCGTAGGCGCTCACCAGCTTCGCGCCCGGATCCGGCGGGGTCACGGCGAACGGCTTGGCCTTGCGGGAGTCGAAGGTGACCGTGCTCTTCCCGGTGACCTTCAGCACCGGCTGGACGAAGAAGCCCAGGGTGGGGCCCGGGCCCCAGACGACGCCCTCCAGCAGGTAGTCGCCCTTGGGCAGCCGCTGGACGACCGTGCCGCTGGGGTCGTACGGGACCTCGAAGCGGCCCTCCAAACCCGTGCCGAGCTTGGTGACGGTGGTGTAGTAGGTGGCCGGGTTCGCGCCGTTCACGTCCAGATGCCGCAGGGAGATGTCGTACGACTCCACCTCGCGTTCGACCGCGAGGCCGGTGCGCACTTCCTGGCCCTCCCCGGCGGCCAGCACGCTGCCCCCGAAGATGCCGTCCTTCGTGCCCTTGCGGGTGTCGGCGGTCACGGTGGTCTTCGCGGTGCCGCCGGCCGGGATCGTGAGCGTGGAGTCCTTGACCGTGAACATCCCGGCCGGGGCCGGGCGGCCCGTCGCGTCGGTGGCGGCCGTGCTCAGCTTGAGCGTGACGGGCTTGGTGCCGTGGTTGCGGTACGTGAGGGTCTTGGTGACCGGCTTGTCGTCGGCGTGCGGCCAGGAGTGCGTGCCGAAGGCGAGGGACCCGGGTGCGGCGTTCACGACGGCCTTGACGGCGCGGGCCAGGTCGGTGCGGCCTGCGCCCTGCTCGTAGGCGTTGTTCGCCGGGTTCGGCTTGGCCGATCCGGTCAGCAGGGCCTTGATCTGGGCCGAGCTCCAGTCCGGGTGCTGCTGGCGCACCAGGGCCGCGGCGCCCGCGACGTGCGGGGTGGCCATCGAGGTGCCGGACATGCTGCGGTAGCCGTCGGGCGAGGGGAACTCGCCCTGCGTGGTGGCGGCAGCGGTGATGTCGACGCCCGGGGCGGTGATGTCCGGCTTGGTCACCCCGTCGGCGTTCGGTCCGCGGCTGGAGAACTCCGCGAGCTGGTCCTGCTTGTCCACCGCGCCCACGGTGAGCGCGGCGGGAGCGCTGCCGGGCGTGCGCAGGGTGCCCGCCTTGGGGCCCTCGTTCCCCGCGGCCACCACGAACAGCGCCTTGCCGGAGAGCTGGGCGACCGCTTCCTCCATGGGGTCGGTGCCGGGCTGGTCAGGGGAGCCCACACTCATGTTGACCACCGTCGCGCCCTGGTCCACGGCCCACTGCATACCGCTGACGATCTCGGAGTCGGATCCGAAACCGTCGTCGCCCAGGACCTTGCCGTCCAGGAGCTGCACCCCGGGTGCCACGCCCTTGTAGAGGCCGCCCGACCGCGCGCCCGATCCGGCGATCGTGGAGGCCACGTGCGTACCGTGCCCGTACCGGTCCTTGGAGTCGGGCGAACTGCTGAAGTTCTTCTGCAGGGTCTCGACGCCCTTGAGGTCCGGGTGGGTCTCGTCGACCCCCGTGTCCAGGACCGCCACCTTGACGCCCTTGCCGGTGAAGCCCGCCTTCCACATGGCGGGCGCGCCTATCTGGGGCACGCTCTTGTCCAGGGTGGCGCTCACCTTGCCGTCCAGCCACAGGTGCGCGACCGGCGGTACGGGCGCGGAGCCCAGGGTGCGGGCGTCCTTCCGGCCGGTGACCGCCGTCCAGAGGGCCGCGGCGTCGGCCTTCGGCGCGTTGAACGCCTCGCCCGCCACCGCGGGCAGCTCGCGACGGTCGCGGGCGACCGCCGCCAGCGTGTCGCCGGAGGCACCGAAGGTCTTGGCCCCCGACGCGTCGCGCCGATAGCCGGCGATCAGGGGCAGCGTGGTGCGGTGCGCGTCGTCGTACCCGTCCCGGACCAGCCCCGCGACGTCGAACAGGCGCCGGTCGAGCACCCCGTCGGCGACCAGGCGCAGGGCGTCCTGCGGAATGACGTACGTGTACGCGCCCTCGCGACGCACCGAGAAGGCGATCCCCTCACGGCCCGCGCCGCGCAGTAGCCGCTCGACGCTTCCGTCGCCCTTGACGACGACCCGGTCACCCGTGATCAGGGTCACCGTCGCCGGGGGCTTCGCATCACTCTTCGGCCTGCCCGTCGCCGAAGCCCCCCTACCGTCCTGCGCCGGCTGGGCGCCGGCCGACACGGTCCCGGCGATCAGTGTCCCGGTCACCGCCGCGGCGAGCGCAGCGGTCCTGGCTCTCCCTACGAATCCCACCCGTGTTCCCCCGTGTTCGTGTACATGCCGATCGTGTCGGCTATCACGCGGCGGAGCCCCGTTCGGTTCTCGGTCCCCCGAACAAATTCCGGTGCAGTACACGGAGGTTGACCGGAACCGGTGTCACCAGGTCACGGGCAGCTCCCGCAACCCGTAGACGATGGTGTCCCGTTGGAAAACGAGCCGCTCCTCGGGTACGGCCAGGCGCAGGCCCGGCAGCTTGCGCAGGACGGCCTCCAGCATGATCTGGAGCTCGACCCGCGCCAGGGTGTGGCCGAGGCACTGGTGCGGACCGTGGCCGAACGCCACGTGCCGGCGTGCCGCGTCCCGGGTCACGTCCAGTTCGGCGGGGCAGGCCGGGACGCCGTCCGAGGCGGCGTCCGAGGCGGCGTCCGAGGTGGCGTCCGAGGCGGTGTCCGGGGTGGCGAAGAGTTCGGGCTGCCGGTTGGCGGTGGACAGCATGCAGATCACCCCGTCCCCGGCCCTGATCGGCGCCCCGCCCACCGAGACGTCCTCGGTGGCGGCCCGGCCGAGCCCGAGGTGGATGATCGTGAGGTAGCGGAGCAGTTCCTCCACCGCCCCGGGGATCAGGGCCGGTTCGGCCCGCAGCCGGGCGGCCTGCTCGGGGTGGCGCAGCAGGGCCAGGACGCTGAGCGCCGCCATGTTGGTGGTGCTCTCGTGGCCGGTGATCAGGAGCATGAAGCCGAGCGAGGCCGTTTCCCGCGCGGTCAGGTCGGGGCGGACCGCGAGCCGGCTGAGGATGTCGTCCCCGGGATCCCGCCGCTTCCGCTCGGCCAGCCCGGCCAGGTAGCCCATCAGCTCGCGGTGCGCCTCGGAGGCCCGGCCGGGGGCGGTGGTGTTGTCGAGCAGGGTCCGGCTCAGCGACTGGAACAGTGCGTGGTCCTCGTACGGGACCCCCAGCATCAGGCAGATGACCAGGGACGGCACGGGCAGCGCGAAGTCCGCGACGAGGTCGGCGCTCCGGCGGCCGTCGGCGGTCATGGCCTCGACGGCGGCCTCCACCACCTCGACGATGGCCGGGCGCAGTTCCTGGACGCGGCGGGTCAGGAAGTCCCTGGCGACCATCCGGCGCAGCCGGGCGTGCTCCGGGTCGTCCATCCGGATGAAACTGGGCTGCGCGGTGGCCAGTTGACGCTGGCCGGGGGAGAGGAAGGGGAATCCCGGGGTGCGTGCGTCGGCGCTGAAACGGGAGTCGGCGAGCACCGCCCGTACCTCTTGATGGCCCGTCACAAGCCAGCAGGGGGTGCCGTCGGGGAGCTCGGCACGGCTGACCGGAGCCCCGGCAGCGGCCTGTGTATAGCCGGGCGGCGGGTCGTAGGGGCAGGAGCCGTAGGGGGCGGGGAGCGTGAGCGGCGCCGCGGTGCCGGGAGCGGCGGCGGTCGGCGTGGCGGCGGTGGCGGTGGCGGTGACGGTCATGGTGGCGGATCTCATCCGGAGGGGGCTCGGCCGCCGTCGGGCGGGGTGTGGAGGGCGCCGAGGGTGGCGCACATGGTGGCGCACTGCCCGGCGAGGAGCAGCAGTTCGATCAACTGGTCGGGGCGCAGTCCGGCCGCCAGCCGGTCCCACAGCGGTTGCGGCAGCTGCTCACCGGCCGCGAGCGCGTCGGACGTCTCCAGCAGGGCCAGATCGGCCGCGGACCAGGGGTGTTCGGCGAGCGGAGCGGCCGTGGCCGCCACCTCCCCGGAGTCCAGCCCGGCGTCCGCGGCGACCGCGCGGTGACGGTCGAACACGAAGGATCCGCCACGGCGGTGCGCGGTCCGCAGGACGACCAGTTCGCGCTGCCGGCTCGACAAGGTCCCCTCGTGCGTGAGGACCCGGGCCAGGGAGAGCCAGGCGTGGGCGAGAGCGGGATGGTGGGCGAGGGTGCCGAAGAGGTTCACCCGGCCCGGTCCGTCCTGGGCGGATCCGGCCAGCAGCTCGCGCAGCGCGGGCGTCCACCGCTCGGGCGGCAGCGGGGCGATGCGTACGGGACGCCTCGGGGGTTCGGTGGCCATCGGGCTCACCACCGGCAGATGACGACGCCGGCGCTCGCGCCGCTCGCGAACCCGAACATGCCCACCAGGTCGCCCGGATGGAGCCGGTCCGATTTCAGGGCGGTGGCGAGCTGGAGCGGGATGGTGTTGGTCGCGACGTTGCCGTGCGCGGGGAAGGTGGAGAGGATCCGCGACGGGTCCACGCCCACCCAGCCGCACGCCACCCGGGTGAACGGCACGGACGGCTGGTGCACGCAGACGAGGTCGAAGTCATCGACGTCCACACCGAGTTCGCGCACCGCTGCGCGCACCTTGGCGGGCATCCCGTCGAAGGAGTCCACGAGCCGGGCCGAGTCGATCTCGAGGCGGCCCATCGTGCGGTGGTTCGCGTACGGATTGGGCAGCGTCGCCGCCTGCCAGCCCCAGGAGTTGGCGAAGAACCGGCTCCCGAGGATCCCGGGCCTGGTGCTCGCGCAGACCAGCACCGCCGAACCCATGTCGCCGGTGCTCAGGCTCGGCAGGGCGCCCATCACCTCGTCCGGGTCGGTGACGCTCCACCGGCTCTCCCGGGTACTGACCTCGGCGCTGGAGATCAGCACCCGCCGGTACTGTCCGGTCCGGATGAAGGAGTCGGCCACCTCCAGGGCGTTCAGTACGCCGTTGCAGGCGTTCTTCAAGTCGAACACCGGGCAGTCCAGGCCGAGTTTGGCGGCCACCACATGGGCGGTGGCCGGTTCCTCCATATCGGCGAGGATGCCGGCGTACAGCAGCAGGTCCACCTTCCCGGCCGGGGTGCCGCTCTCCTCGAGGAGGCTGCGGGCGGCGTGCACCGCCAGGTCGGAGGGCTGCTCCTCGTGGGGGGCCACCGTGCGCTGGGACAGCCCGTACATGTGCTGCAGCACGCCCCGGGACATGGGGATCCCGGGGCTGCCGGCCCGGAAGCGGTCCTCGACCGCGGACACGCTCTGGCGCCCCTCCGGTACGTGGACGGTGGCGTGGACGACGGCACTGTGAAGGGCCAAGGGTACGAAGCCTTCTGCTGGTGGGGGACGGCGGAGGTCAGGGCGCGGTGAGGAGGAGCACCACGTTGTGCCCGCCGAAGCCGAAGGAGTGGCTGACGGCAGTGGTGACCCGCTGCTCGCGCGCCGTGCCGGTCACGCAGTCGATGTCGTACGGAGTGCCGGAGCCGCAACCGGAGCCGCCCGCAGTGAGGTTGGCGATCGGTGCCACCCGGGAGTCCCGGATGGTGAGTGCGGCGAGGGCGGCCTCCACCGCGCCGGCGGCGCCGAGGCTGTGGCCGAGCACCCCCTTGGGGGCGGTCACGCTGGGGCCGTGCGGCAGGACGCGGGCGATGAGTTCGGCCTCGGTGCGGTCGTTGAGGGGGGTGGAGGTTCCGTGGGCGTTGACGTGGTCGACGTCGGCCGCGGACAGCCCGGCTTCGGCGAGCGCCGCCCGCAGGGCCGCCTCGGCGTACTCCCCGCCGGGGGACGGAGCCGTCGGATGGTGCGCGTCCGAGGTGAGGCCGGCTCCGGCAAGGTGCGCGTAGCCGCGCCGCCCGCGGGCCGCCGCGTCCCGCGGCCGCTCGAGTACGAGCACTGCGGCCCCCTCGGCGATGACGAAGCCGTCCCGGTCCGCCGCGAACGGCCGGGAGGCCAGCGCGGGCTGGTCCGACCGCCCGGACAGGGCGCCCATCCGGGCGAACCCGGTGGTGATCACCGGGGTCACGGCGGCCTCCGAGCCGCCGGCGATCGCGATGTCGCAGGCGCCGGAGAGCAGCAGGTCCCTGGCGATGGCCAGGGCGGTCGCCCCCGAGGAACAGGCCGTCTCGGTGGCCAGGGAGGGACCGTGGGCGCCGAGGTCCGCCGAGACCTCGCCGGCGGCCATGTTGGGGATGAGCATCGGGATGAGGGATGGAGCGACCAGGTCGGGTCCCCCCTGGTGGAGGCGCAGGGTCTGGGTTTCCAGATGGGCGGCGCCGGCCAGTCCGGAGCCGATCACCACGGCCACGCGCGCCCCGTCCCAGGAGGCGGGGTCGAGCCCGGCGTCCGCCACGGCCTCGCGGGCCGCGAGCACCGCGAGCTGCGTGAAGCGGCCCATCCGCCAGGCCTTGCGGCCGCCGATGCGCCCCTGGTCGGGGGTCATGGCGGGGATGCGGCAGGAGAAGTCGACCGGGCAGTCCTTCAGCTCGGGATCGGACTCCGCGGTGGAACGGCCCCGGAGCACACCGGCCCAGGTCTCCTCGCGGCCGAACCCGGCCGGAGTGATCAGCCCCAGGCCGGTGACGGCGACGGCGCGGCGGAGCGGGGAGCCCGTCACAGGGCGTCCCGTTCGGTCCGCTTGGAGTGGAGGACGGCCACGAGCTCGCCGATGGTGGTGCGCCGGGCGGCCTCGTGCTCCTCGACCTTCACGCCGAGCTCCTCCTGGAGGGCGAGCGCCAGTTCGGCGAGGGCGAGCGAGTCGAGGTCGAGGCTCTCCAGGGTGGCGTCGGGCAGGACGCTCTCGGGGGAGACTTCGAACTTCTCGGTGAGCACGGTGGTGAGCACGGTCTGGACCGGGGGCATGGCGATGTGTCCTTCCGGGACGGGGGTGAGCTGAAACAGGCCGGGGTCGGCTGCCGGCGGGTAGCGGGCAGCCGGGAGCCGGGATCGTCGTGCGAGAGGGGGATTTGGGCGGGGGTGCAGAGGGCCGCCCGGAGCTCAGTGCGAGCCTCTCGGGAGAGGGCGCTGCGGTCGGTCGCAGCACGGCTGGGTACGGGCGGGCCCGGTGGTGCGCGGGGAAGGGGAAACGGGGAACGGGGAACGGGCCTCAGGGCGCCGGTTCGATCCCGGGCACCGCACGCTCCAGCCGCGGCCAGAGCACGGCCGCGGACCCCCAGGTGAGCCCGGCGCCGAAGGTGGTGAGCAACACCCTTTCCCCCGCGTGCAGTTCGCCGCGCGAAGCCGCGTCGGCCAGGGCGAGCGGGATGGACGCGGCGCCGGTGTTGCCGACCCGTTCGATATTGGTGATCCGGCGCGGACCGGGTACGGGCAGGCGCTCCCCGACGGCCTTCACGATGCGGGCGTTGGCCTGATGGGCGCAGAACCGGTCCACGTCCTCGGGCGACCAGCCCGCGTGCTTCAGTACGGTCTGCGAGGACTGGGTCATCCGGGTCACCGCGTGCTGGAACACCTCGCGCCCCTGCATGCGGAAGTGGCGGTCGCCGGGGCCGTATGCCTGTGGGTCGGACCGCTCCCGGGCGCCGCCGCCCCGCACCTCGATCAGCTCGTCGCCCGAGCCGTCGCTGCCGAGGTCGAAGGCCAGGATGCTCCCCGGTTCCCCGGAGCGGCCCCGGCGGAGCACCACGGCGCCCGCGCCGTCGCCGAAGACGATGCCGGCCGAGCGGTCCTCGGGGTCCAGGAGGGTCGAGTACAGGTCGGCCGCCACGAGCAGGACCCGGTCGGCGCAGCCGGAGAGCAGGGCGCCGGCGGCGGTGGCGAGCCCGTACAGGAAGCCGCTGCAGGCGGCGTTCACGTCCCAGGCCGCAGCGCCGCCCAGGCCCAGACGGGTGGCCAGCTGCGGGGCCATCGCGGGCATGGGCCGGTCCGGGGTCGAGGTGGCCACGAGCACGGTGTCCACCGGAGCGCCGCCCGCCACGGCCAGGGCGCGGCGCCCGGCTTCGAGGGCGAGCTCGCCGGTGGACACGCCGGGTTCGGCCCGGCGCCGCTCGCGGATTCCGGTGCGGCGGTGCACCCAGGCGTCGTCGATGCCCCATGCCGAGGGGAGTCCGGCGTTGGCGACCACCCGGGGCGGAACGTATCCGGCGATGCCCTCCAGGACCGCCGCGGGCGGGGCGGAGCGGGTGGCGGGGGGTGTCAACTGGTCTTCTGAGCAAGGCAGGAGGGAAGTCACGCACGTCTCTCAGGAGGGATCTCGGGGGAGCGGCACGACTGTAGGGCGGGTCAAGATCACGGCGGGTGCGGAGGCGAAGGGGAACGGATGTGCTGGACACCCTGTTCGACGTCATTGCCGCAGCTCACGGGCGTGCAGGAAGAAACGTTACGGCCGATGGGCCATCGGGGTATCGCCCCAAAGGCTGAACCGGGTACGGCTGTCCAGGCGTCTTGCTGACGTTGGGGTGGTGCTGATGGTGATGCTGGGATGGTGGCGTTGGGATGGTGGTGCCACTTCCGGACCCACAACCGCTTCGACGGGCCCGGGGCAACGGCAGGGGAGGGGTGCGCCTGTTGAACGTGTTGCACGCGCACTCCTCCCGGCCGGACGGTCGTCAGTCGACCTGGAGCTCGCCCATCCGACTCCAGCCGGTCGCGCCCTCGATGGTGGTGCTGACGATCTCCGGCGTCCGGGTGACGAGGGGCCGCATGGTCTCGAGGGCCGCGCGGAAGTGCGCGGAGGTGACGTGCGCTTCCGCGGCGTCGTCCTGGAACGCCTCGACCAGTACGTAGGTGTCCTGCTCCTCCAGGCTGCGGGACCACTCGAACCACAGGTTGCCCGGCTCGGCGCGGGTGGCCTGTGTGAACTCCGCGACCAGCTCGGGCCACTGCTCGACGTACTCGGACTTGACGGGGAATTTCACCACAATGAAGATCATTCGACCATTGTAGGCGCGAGCCCCCGCGGCTCGTGCCGGCCTCAGCCCTGCTCGGGGGCCGCCGACGGCGCGGGGAAGGCGGTGGCGGTGAGCGCCGCCGCGAGGTTGTCCTTGCGCATCCGCTGGTCGACGTAGATCAGGGCCACGACCAGTTGCGGGAAGCTGAACTGGAACAGCGAGCTGACGACACCGCCGAGGGTCAGGGTCACCACGTAGAACAGGATCGGGAAGATCAGCGCGCTGACCTCGGGCGAGGGATCGTCCGGCCCCGGCATGTTCGGGAAGAAGCCGAACATGCCGACGAAGCCGAACGGCATCTGGATGATGTACCCCACGACCATCGCCACCAGATGTCCGAGCAGCCAGGTGCCGAACACCTTCCACCAGCCGTCGCGGACCAGATGCGAAGAGCGCCGCAGCGCCGCGACGGGGCCGAGCCCTTCGCACACCGCCGCGGCGGGAGCGAGGCTGAACCGGGCCGTGAGCCAGACCGAGAACGGGATGCACAGGAGCGTGCCCAGGAGGAGCAGGAAGAAGACGGCCGGCGGGCCGGAGCCGTCCAGGTCCGCGGACATGATGAGCAGTGGGACGCAGATCGCGTACAGCAGGATCGCCGGCCCGCCCGCCGAGAGCGCGGTGAGCAGTACGGTGCCCAGCACCGCCGGCAGCCGTGACCAGCCGCGGCGCCACAGCGCGCCGAAGGTCACCGCGCGGCCGAGCACCGCCTCCTGGACCAGCGCGGGGCACAGCGCCGTGAACATCGCGGCGCCCACGGTCATCGTGACGAGCATGACCACGCCCGCCGGTATGAAGGACAGGAAGAGGGCCGCCACGTCCGATCCCTCGAGGCCTTCTCCGGAGGCGGGATCGAAGAGGGCGGAGAACCGGTCGTAGGTGGCCGCGAAGGTGATCCCGAGCGCCGCTGCCACGACCAGGATCCCGATGCCCTGTACCGCGGCCATGACGCCGATCAGGGGCTTCCAGTACCGCCCGAAGGTGGCGAAGGCTCCGCTCAGCACCTCGCCCGTGGTGAGCGGGCGCAGGGGTATGACGCCCGGCTGCGGTGCGGGGGGAGGCATCCAGCCACCTCCCCACTGCGGCGGCACGGGCCGGTCCGGGTGCTGATTCCACCCAGCGTGGTGCGACATGACGGTTCCCCCTCGAATGAAGGGACACCGTAACCCGCCCGGTGAGGACGCCTCCCGGGGACCCCTGCACGCCACCGAAGGCCGCTACGGCCGGCGACAGCGGCGGCAACGGCGGCCCGGGCACGGTCCTCCGGGGCGGGGCCGGTTGGCCGCCCTCCAGCGCCGCGCCCGAGTGCGCTGATGTCGTCGCACGCCGGCCCTCCCCGGGTGCGTGAAGATCGCAGGTGGGTACGACCGCAGACGGAGGGCTCCATGGCATCCAGGGATACGGGCACCGGTACGGGCACGGATACGGACCGGCCCGGCCGGATCGAGGCTCACGGCATCGACCACGTCCCCGACCGGGAACGCCACGGCCGGGCCCGCGAGCTGTTCCCCGTCTGGGCCGCGGCGAACGTCAACTACCTGAGCATGGTGGTCGGCGGCGCCCTGATCCTCATGGGTCTGAGCCTGGGCCAGGCCGTCGCGGTCATCGTGCTGGGCAGCCTGTTCTGGGCGCCGATCGGCCTGCTGGCCGTCTCGGGACCGGCCTCGGGCACGCCGAGCGAGGTGATCGCGCGGGCGATGTACGGGATCCGCGGCAACCGGGTCAACATCGCCGTCAACGGCTGGGCGCTCTGCATCTGCTACATCGCCCTCAACCTCGCCGCCGCCGCGGTCGCCGCCTTCGTCCTCGTCGAGAAGGCGGGCATCGACACGAACAGCGGCGTCAAGGTCGCCGTCGTGGTGGTCATCGCCGCCCTCACCCTGGCCATCGGCGTCTACGGACACGCCACCATGGTGAAGCTCTATCCGCCCATCGCCATCGCCCTCACGGCCACCTTCGCCGTCGTCGCCGTGTTCGTGTGCGCCCGCGCCGACCTCGGCCACCAGCCCGCGCGGCCACTGACGGGAGTCGACCTGTGGGCCACCCTCGCGGCAGGCCTCACCCTCGTCGCCTCGGGCCCCCTCTCCTACACCAACAGCGCGGACTTCTCCCGCTACCTGCCGCGGGAGACCTCCCCGTGGGCCGTCGCGGGCTGGACCGCGCTCGGCGGGTTCCTGCCCGGCGTCCTCCTCACCTCGCTGGGAGCGCTCGCCGCGACCGTCGTGGACATGTCCGAACCGCAGGCCGGACTCGAGGGCATCCTGCCCGCCTGGTTCTCACCCGTGTTCCTGCTGGCGATCGTGCTCGGCACGATCGCCAACAACGCGATGACCGCCTACAGTTCGGGCCTCGCCCTGCAGGCCGCCGGCGTCCGGGTCCGCCGCTCCCTGGGGGTCGTCGTCGACGGGGCGCTCGGGGTCGCGGTGACCCTGTACGCGCTCCTCGTCTCCAACTTCCTCGACACGGTCGGCAACCTCCTCCAGCTCACCGTCGTCGTGCTCGGGCCCAGCACGGCCGTCTACGCGACCGACATCCTGCTGCGCCGCTGCCGCTACGACGGCCCCGCGCTCACCGACGAGACCCCGGGCAGTCCCTTCTGGTACGCCCGGGGCGTCAACCCCGCGGGCGCGCTGGCCCTGACGGCGGGGATCGCGGCATCCGCGCTCTGCGTGGACACCCTGTACACGGGCCCCGTCGCCCGGGCCCTGGGCGGCGTGGACCTCTCCCTGCCCGTCGGCATCATCGTGTCGGCGTTCCTCTACGGGCTCCTGATGCACCGCTCCCTGAGAGGCCGGCCCACCGCGCCGCCCGCCTGAGCCGGGCACCCGGCGCTCGTACCCCCTACGACGGGGCGTGCAGCTCCCCGGTCTTCGCCACGCGGGCGTACCAGTGTGCGCTCGATTTGGGTGTGCGCTTCAGGGTTTCGTAGTCGACGTGGATGGCACCGAACCGTTTGGCATACCCGTAGGACCATTCGAAGTTGTCGAGCAGTGACCAGAGGAAGTAGCCGCGTACGTCCACTCCGTCGGTGATCGCCCGGTGTACGGCGTCGAGGTGGGCGTGGATGTAGGCGGCGCGTTCCGGGTCGTGGACCGTGCCGTCGGGTCCGATCTCGTCCTCGTAGGCGGCTCCGTTCTCGCTGATGACGAGCGGCAGTCCGGGGTATCGGGCGGCGGTGTGGGTCAGCAGGGCGTGCAGGGCGCCGGCGTCGATGGGCCAGCCCATCGCGGTGCGTTCACCGGGGGCCTTGTGGAAGGCGACCTCGTCGGCGCCGGGCCAGGGGGAGTGTGCGCTGTTGCCGTGGCCGTCGTCCTGCGGTTTCGGGTCGCCGGGTGCGACGTGTGAGACGACGGTCGGGGTGTAGTAGTTGACGGCGAGCAGGTCCAGGGGCTGGTGGATCGTGGCGGTGTCGCCGTCGTGGACGAAGGACCAGTCGGTGAGGTGCGCGGTGTCGGCGAGCAGGTCCTGGGGGTAGGCGCCCTCGAGCATGGGGCCCAGCCAGATCCGGTTGCCGATGGCGTCGATGCGCCGGGCCGCGTCCCGGTCCTCGGCCGAGGGGGTCAGGGGGCGCACCTGGTGGAGGTTGAGGGAGACGGCGAGCTGGGCGTCTGCGGGCAGTGCGGCGCGCAGGGCTTGGACGGCGAGGCCGTGACCGAGGTTGAGGTGGTGGGCGGCGCGCAGGGCGGCGACCGGGTCGGTCCGGCCGGGGGCGTGCACGCCGGAGGCGTAGCCGAGGAACGCGCTGCACCAGGGTTCGTTGAGGGTGATCCAGTGCTTCACCCGGTCTCCGAGGGCATCGGCGACGAGCCCCGCGTACTCGGCGAAGCGCTCGGCCGTCGCACGCTCCGGCCAGCCGCCCGCATCCTCCAACTCCTGGGGGAGGTCCCAGTGGTAGAGGGTGAGGGCGGGGGTGATGCCGGCGGCGAGCAGTTCGTCGACGAGCTTGCGGTAGAAGTCGAGGCCGTTCTGGACGGCCGGACCGCGGCCGGTCGGCTGGACGCGTGACCAGGACACGGAGAACCGGTAGGCGCCCAGGCCGAGTTCGGACATGAGCCGGACGTCGTCGGGGTAGCGGTGGTAGTGGTCCACGGCCACGTCACCGGTGTGGCCTTCGAAGACCTTGCCGGGGGTGTGGGAGAAGGTGTCCCAGATGGACGGGGTCCGGCCGCCTTCACGGGCCGCGCCCTCGATCTGGTACGCGGCGGTGGCCGTGCCCCAGAGGAAGTCGGGCGGGAAGGTGCGGGTGGCGGTGAGCGGCCGGGTCTCGGACGCGGTCATAGGAGAGCGCTCCCAACGCGAGTGCGGATGAAGGGGTCAGTTCTTGACGGCGCCGGCCGTGATGCCGCCCACGATGTGCTTGCCGAGCACGGCGAAGACGAGCAGCAGCGGCAGTGTGGAGATGAGCGCGCCGGTCAGTACGACGGCTTGGTCGACGGTGTGGTTGCCCGCGCCGAGGCCGGCGAGGGCGACTTGGAGGGTGGGGTTGCCGTCCGGGGTCAGTGCGATGAACGGCCAGAAGAAGTCGTTCCAGGCCTGGACGAAGACGAGCATCCCGAGGACGGCCATCGCGGGCCGGGCCACGGGGAACACCACGTGCCAGATGATGCGCAGGCTGTGTGCGCCGTCCATCCTGGCGGCCTCCACGAGCTCCACCGGCAGCGCCTCGATGAGGTACTGGCGCATGAAGAACACGCCGAAGGCGGCGACCAGCGAGGGCAGGACGACCGACTGGAGCTGGTCGACCCAGCCGAGGTCGGTGATGATCTGGTAGAGCGGGATGACGCTGAGCTGTGGCGGGATCGTCATGGTGGCCACCACCAGGCCCAGCAGGGCGCCGCGGCCCTTGAAGGGCAGTTTGGCGAAGGCGAATCCGGCCAGGGTGGAGAACAGGACGGTGGACAGGGCCACGAGCGAGGCGACGATGGTCGTGTTGACCAGGGCCTGGCCCATGTCGACCTGGTTCCAGGCGAAGGTGAGGTTGTCGAAGAGCCGGGGGCCGGGCAGGAGCGGGGCCGGGGCCTCGACGACGCGTTCGCCGGTGTGGGAGGCGGCCACGAGGTTCCAGTACAGCGGGAAGAGAGAGACCAGGGCGGCCAGGCCGAGGAGGACGTACGTCAGCGGTCCCGCATGGTGCTGACGGCCGGCCGACTGGCGCATCAGCCTGCGGCGGGGCGCCACCGGGGTGGCCGCGGCGGCGGGTCCGGGCGGACGTGTGGGTGTGGGTGTGGACGTGTCGAGCGTGCGCGCCATGAGCTCAGCTCCCCGACTTCTTGCGCTGGTGGTGCGAGCGGGTGATCAGCGTCTGGATGCCGCCGATGAGCAGGAGGAGCAGGAGCATGACCCAGGCGATGGCGGAGGCCTGGCCCAGTGCGCCGGTCACCCAGCCCTTCTCGTACATGAGCAGGCTGAGCGTCTGGAACTGGTTCCCGCTGCCCCCGCTGATGCCGACGCTGCCGCCGAAGAGCATGGGCTCTCCGAAGAGCTGGGTCGCACCGATGGTGGAGACGATGACGGTGAAGAGGATTGTCGGCCGGATGGAGGGGATGGTGACGCTGAGGAACTGGCGCCAGCGCGAGGCCCCGTCCAGCGCCGCGGCCTCGTAGAGGTCGTGGGGCACGGCCTGCATCGCGGCGAGGTAGATGAGTGCGTTGTAGCCCGTCCAGCGCCAGGTCACGATCGTGGAAATCGCTATCTGTGCGGGCCATTTGGAGGACTCCCAGGCGACCGGATCGAAGCCGACCCAGCCCAGGACCGTGTTGATCAGCCCGTAGTCGGTGTTGAAGAGCTGGGCGAAGACGAGTGTGGCGGCCGCGATGGAGGTGGCGTAGGGGGCGAGGATCGCGACGCGGAAGAAGCCCCGGCCGCGCAGTTTGTAGTTGAGCAGGTGCGCGAGGCCGAGGGCCATCAGCAGCTGGGGAACGGTGGAGATCACGCCGATGGTGAAGGTGTTGCCGAGCGCGTTCCAGAAGAACTCGCTGGTCGCCAGGGAACTGTAGTTGTCCAGTCCCTTCCACTGGGCGTTGCCGCCGAGTTCGACCCGGTGGAGCGAGAGCCAGCCCGTGTAGATCAGGGGGAAGAGGCCGAAAGCGGCGAAGGTGAGGAAGAAGGGGGCGACGAAGACGTAGGGGACGGCCTTCAGGTCCAGGCGGTAGAGCGTGCTGCGCAGGCCGGCGGGCGGCGGGGAGCCGCCACGCGTCGCCCGTACGGAGGTGGCCACGGGGGCGTCCTTCCGGGTCGGTGCGTACGGGAGGAGGTGCGTACGGGGAGATGCGTACGGGTCGGTGTCCACGGGTCTGTGTCCACGGATCTGTGTCCGGCGGGTGTGGGACCGCGGGTGTGGGGACCGGGGAGGCGGACGGCGGCGGTCACGGCGGCGGTCCGGGCGGCGGCCCGCCGCCCTCGCTGGGCGGCGACGGGCCGCGGGCCACTCCGCTACTGGTCGATCTTGTCGTCGACCAGCTTCTTGACGTTCTCCCAGGCCTTCACCGGGTCGGTGCCGCGCTGCTCGATGTCGAGGATGCCGTTGTCGGTGAGGAAGGTCTTCACCTGACCGTCCCAGCGGCTGATCGGGGCGGGCGTGATGCCGGCGGCGGCCTCCGAGTAGATCTTGCCGACCGGGGTGTCACCGAAGTACGGCAGCTTGGCGTTCTGGACGGTCGCCGACGTGAGCGTGTCCTTGGTCGAGGGGATGTTGCCGTTCACGCCGAAGACCTTGGCGTGCTGCGCCGGCGCGGTCAGCCAGGCGGCGAGCTCGGCCGCCTCCTTGACGTGCTTGCCCGACTTCGGCACGGCCAGGAACGAGCCGCCCCAGTTGCCGGCCACGGGCGGCGCGGCGATGTCCCACTTCCCTTGGTTCTCCGGGCCCGCCTGGTCCTTGATGATGCCCGTCATCCAGCTGGGGCAGGCGACGGTGGCGAACTTCGCGTTCTTGAAGGCCGCGTTCCAGGTGCCCTTCTCGTCGAACTGGCGGAGCTTGCCCGTCAGTTCGCCCTTCGTCGCCGCCACGGCGGTGTCCCAGGCCTTCTTCACGCCCGGGCTGTTCTCGTAGTCCAGCTCGCCCTTGGTGTTGGCGTACTGCACGGGCTCGCTGGAGATCACCGCGTTGAACAGGCCGCTCGCGGAGTCGTGGAAGGCCGTGCCGGCCGGGGCGTTCTTCTTGTACGTCTCGCCGGTGGCGATGAACTTCGCCCAGTCGCCCGCCCACAGCTTGGCGACCTCGGTGCGATCCGTCGGGAGCTTGGCCTGGGCGAAGAGGTCCTTGTTGTAGCAGATGGCCATCGGGCCGATGTCCGTACCGAGGCCGATGACCTTCCCGTCGCCGGTGGTGGCCTGCTTGACCTTCCAGTCGAGGAACGCGCCGAGGTCCGCGCCGCCCGTCTTGCCCAGGTCGGTCCACTTGTCCGCCATGGCCGGACCGGTCGCCTCCGCGATGTAGCCCACCTCCAGGGCCTGGATGTCCGCGAGACCACTGTCGCGCGAGAGCCGCAGCTTGAGGGTGTCCCAGTACTTCTGGCCGTCCGCGACGTTCGACTCTTCGATCTTGATGTTCGGGTGCGTCTTCGTGTACTCCGCGTAGAGCTTGGCCCCGGTCGCGTCGTCGTATCCGAAGGAACCGAAGGTGCCGATCCGCAGCGTGATCTGCTCCTTGGCGGCCGTGCCGTCGCCCTTGCCGCTCCCGCTGTCACCGTCGCTGCCGCAGCCGGTGAGCAGGGCCGTACCGGTCGCCACGACGGCGATCGCGGCGGCCGCGTTGACCGCCATGCGGCGTCCGCGACCGTGTCTGCTGCTGGAAGTGCGCATTCCACTCTCCTCGTCCAAGGTGGTGCTCGTTGTGCGCCAGGAGGTCCGGCGGGCTGTTCGCGGCTCGGCGAGGGCCCTGCCAGGACCTGATGTGGAGCGCGTCCCCGCATCCAGGGATGGGAGCGCTCCCACGTCGTTGCCGGAAGGTTGCTGCTTGGTGGGGGCGGGTGTCAAGGGATGAACGCGAATTGGTGACGCAGGGGCGATCGGTGCGGGCCGGGCCCCGCTTTCCGGTGCGGGCTCGGCGGGTTCTGGCGGCGGTCATGGCGCCAAGGTGGGATCATGAGTAGTGTGGGAGCGCTCCCATCCGAGCCTTCCGTGCGCCGGAGCGGCGTAACGTGTTCCGCGCGAGATGGGGGCGGGATCCGCTTCTTACCTGATCAGTCGCGCCCGCCGGCACGTACCGGACCGGACCGCGACAGCGCACGAGGGGAGTTCGAGCACCGTGAGCGGACGGCAGAACGGCAGGCCCACCCTGGAAGAGGTCGCGGCCCTGGCCGGCGTCGGCCGGGGCACGGTCTCCCGGGTGATCAACGGCTCGCCGCGGGTGAGCGAGCAGGCCAAGGACGCCGTTGCCCGCGCGGTGGCCGAGCTGGGGTACGTTCCCAATCAGGCGGCCAGGGCGCTGGCCGGGAGCCGGACCGACGCGGTCGCCCTCGTCATCCCGGAGACCGAGGCCAGGCTGTTCTCGGAGCCGTACTTCCTCGAGCTGATCCGGGGGGTCAGCGCCGAACTGGCCGAAGCAGACAAGCAGTTGCTGCTCACCCTGGTGCGGACCGAGGCCGAGCGCCGGCGGTTCGAGGACTATTTGGCCGCCCAGCGGGTCGACGGCGTGCTGCTGGCTTCCGTCCACGGCGACGACCCGCTGCCCGACCGGATCATGAAGCTCGGGCTGCCGGTGGTCATGAACGGTCGGCGCTCCGAGGCCGAACCCGTCGCCTACGTGGACTCCGACAACATCGGCGCGGGACGCGCGGCCGTCGCCCACCTGGTGGGCCGGGGCCGGGGCAGGATCGCCACCATCAGCGGGCCGCTGGACATGTACGTGGCCCGGGCGCGGCTGGGCGGCTACCGCGCGGGGCTCGCCGAGGCGGGGATCCGGCCCGACGAGTCCCTGGTGGTGACCGCGGACTTCACCGAGGAGGGCGGCCGGCTGGCGATGCGCGAGCTCCTGGAGCGCGCACCCGGCCTGGACGCCGTCTTCGCCGCCTCCGACGTGATGGCGGCCGGTGCCCGCGGGGTGCTGCGCGAGGCGGGGCGGCGCATCCCCGAGGACGTGGCCCTCGTGGGGGTTGACGACTCCGCGGTGGCCCGCCTGATGGATCCGCCCCTGACGAGCGTGCGCCAGCCGATCGAGGAGATGGGCCGCACGATGACCCGGCTGCTTCTCCAGAAGATCGCCGACGGGCCCGGAGACGAGGGGGCCCCGGGGCACGGGCAGGGCGAGGGGGCGCGCCGGGTGCTTCCGACGGAACTGGTCGTGCGGGATTCCTCCTGAGTGCCTGATCCCCACCCGCCGCGACGCTCCTCCGCCGACGGGTTCTGAGCACCGTGCACTTGTCGCCCGCCGCCAATTCCGGCATGCCTGTCGGCCTGCACGTCGATGGGCTCCGTCGCCGACGTCGTGATCCTGGAAACCCGTACGCGGCGTACAGCCGGGGCCTAGGGTCGTGGCCATGGAGCCCACATCCCCGCCCCCGATGCCCACCTGCATCCACAGGTCGGGGCAGCGGATGGCCCTCTTCCTCGTGGGGGGCGTGTTCGCGCTGTTGGGAGTGGTGATGCTGGTCGATGGATTGGCCGCCGGAGATCCCTTCGGCGTCGTGCTCTCCGTCGTCATTGGCGCAGGCGGTTTCTGGATCGTGTTCCGCAGTTGCGTCCTGGGGGTGGAGATCTACTCCACGGGTCTGACCGAGCGTGGCCTGGGACGATCGAAAGTCATTCCGTGGTGTGCGATCGACACGGTCGGCACCGGTGATGGTCCGGGCTTGGCCCCCGCGCAGGCTCCCGGATTGCTCCTCAAGGACGGCACGTCGGTGGGACTCGGGGCCATCGCCTCGTCCTCGAGTCGTATCGTCGACCGCGACTTCGCCCTGATCAAGGCCCTGCACGCCACCCACGTCACCGGCTGTCCCCACTGCGCGTGAGTGCCGCGGGGGATCGACGGCAGCTCGTCGCGGTCACGTGCGGACACGGAGGCGGCCGGCCTCGGCCTCCGGTCAGGGGGTTCCGCCGCCAGGGGTGGCGGGGGAGTTCGGTGCCGGCGCGTCCGGTTCCGCGAGGTGGGTGTCCATGGTGGCGTTCAGGTCGGCCATGAACGCTTCGAACTGTTCCAGGAGCCGGGGCGGGTAGTGCGACATCGCGGTGTCGAGGCGGCGGGCGAGGGGGTCGAAGAACTCGTCCGCCCGTTCCTGGATGTGCGCACCGCTGCGCAGGGTGATGACGCGCCGGTCGGAGTGTTCGCGGGTGCGGGTGACGTGCCCCGCCGCCTCGAGGCGGTTCAGGAGCGCGGTGGTGGCTCCCGTGGACAGGGAGATGCGTTCGCTCAGCCGCGCCGGTGACAGCGGCGTTCCGCGTTCTTCGGCGGCGGCGATCTCCAGTACGGCGGTCGCGTCGGTGGAGTGCAGCCCCAGTCGGGCGGCGAAGCGCCGGCCGAGCTCGGTGTAGTGGCCGCCGTAGGTCCTCAACGATTCCATCAGCCGCTCACGCTGCTCCGCGACGCCGTCGTCCACCGCTTCCTCCATGCCGGGCCTCCGCCTTCCTCCAGTGCCGTGCGGATCACGCGGTCACCGTGCTTTGACAACCTATCGCGATCACTTTACCTTCATGGTGGAATTACTTCACCATGGAGGTATCTGGCGTGCGTGACCCATCCCTCGGCCCCGACGAGACGACCGACCCCTACCGGTGGCGGTGGCTGATCCTTGCGGTGATGATCGTCGCGGAGATCATGGATCTCCTGGACGCCTCGATCGTCAACGTCGCGGGGCCGGACCTGGAGAAGTCCCTCGGTGCCGGTTCCGTCGGACTGCAGTGGGTGATCGGCGGCTACGCCCTCACCCTGGGCGCGGGGCTCGTGCTCGGTGGCCGGCTCGGCGACCGCTACGGGCGGCGCCGGATGTTCCTGATCGGTCTGGCGGCCTTCACCACGGCCTCGCTCCTGTGCGCGATCGCGCCCGACATCGAATCGCTGATCGCGTTCCGCCTGTTGCAGGGCACTGCCGGGGCGATGCTGCTGCCCCAGGGACTGGGTCTGCTGAGGGAGAACTTCTCCGGCCCCGAGCTCACCAAGGTCTTCGCGATCTTCGGCCCCGTCCTCGGCCTGGGCGGCATCATCGGCCCGGTCCTGGGCGGCTTCCTCATCGAGGGCGACTTCTTCGGTCTGGGCTGGAGGTCGGTGTTCCTGATCAACCTGCCCATCGGGATCGCGGCGCTGATCGTCGCGGCGAAGTTCGTGCCCAAGAAGGCGGGTGACCGCACCGTACGGGTCGACCTGACCGGCGCGGTCCTGGTGATGGCGGCGTGCGCCCTGCTCGTGCTGCCGCTGAACCAGGGGCAGGAGGACGGCTGGCCGCTGTGGACGTGGCTGTCCATGGCCGCCTCGGTGATCGGTTTCGCCCTGTTCGCCGTCCAGCAGCGCCGAAGGGTCGCCGCGGGCCGTGAACCGCTGGTGACCCCTGGCCTCCTGCGCAAGCCGGCCTTCACCGTCGGGCTCGGCGGCATCGCCCTGTTCTTCGGCGGGCTGATCGGCACGCAACTCGTGCTGACCCTCTTCCTCCAGCTCGGCCGGCACTTCACCGCCGGGGAAGCGGGACTGGGGAACCTGCCGCTCGCGGTGGGAACCGCGATCGGCGGCGCGGTCAGCGGTGCGTTCCTCGCGGACAGGATCGGCCGCAAGGTGCTGCAGATCGGACCGTTGGTCCAGTTGGGGGGCGCGGCCGTGCTGTGGTTCGAGCTCGACGGCCTCGACGCGGCCTCGTTCTCGATCTGGGACATCGTTCCCGGTGTGACCGTGGCGGGCGTCGGCGCCGGCATGGTGATCGCCGCCCTGTTCAGCTTCATCCTCGCCGCGGTCGACGACGACGAGATCGGCTCCGCCTCCGGCGTGCTGTCGGCGGTCCAGGCCGTCGGCGGCTCCATCGGCGTCGCGGTCTTCGGCTCGGTGTTCTTCGCCCGGGCCGAGACCGGTGACTTCACCGGCGGATTCCACCGCGCGCTGATCGTTCAGGCAGGTCTGCTGGTGGCGTTCCTCGCGATCACCTTCCTGCTGCCGAAGAAGGGCCGCCCCGAGGAGCAGCAGCATCAGGGCGTCGCCCCCGAGCCGGTCGCCGGCGACCCGGGCATGGAGCGGCACCTCGCCGTCTGAGACCCGGGACGGACGGCTCCGGCCGACGGGCCCGGGGCGGTACGGAATCCGGATTCCGTACCGTCCCGGGCCTCTTACCGGCGGTGCGTCACAGCGCCGGGTGGGCGTTCTTCATGAGCTCCTGGAACTGCGCCGAGAACCACTGGCCCGACAGCGGCGCGTTCGGGAGGGACCCCGACATGCTGTTGCCGTTGCGGGCGTTGCCCGTGTAGGTCGGGTCGCACATCCGGTCGAAGCCCTTGCCCTCGTTGTTCGGGATCTCCTTGCTCGCGCCGTCCGACTCGCCCGGGGGCTTGATCCACACGTACGCGTCGATGCCCGCCGCCGGGGCGGCCTGCGGTCGTTCGCCGAGGCCGGCGCCCGACTGGTTGCACCAGTTGCCGAGGTGGATGCGGCGGTCGTAGCGGCCGCCGTTGACGTAGGTGTCCACGCTCGTCAGCGCGCCGGGTGCGGTCGGCCGCGCCGTGCCGCCCCAGCCGTTGCGGGAGGTGTCGATCAGCATGCCGAGGTTCGCGTCGAAGCCGAGGGACACCAGTTTGGTCCGCATGGCCTGGGCGTACGAGAGCTCGTCCGTGTACCGGTTCCAGTCGACCCACTTCGACTGGCGTACGGAGGTGCCGTTGACGGAGTCCTCGATCTTGAAGTGATCCTCCTTCAGGGCGCTGTAGTTGGCCGTGTTCACGATGAAGCCGTGCACCTTGGCGAGCGTGGAGCCCTCGGCGGTCGCCGCCTGCTTGAACATCTCCGCGGAGGAGCCGAAGTTGTCGTCCCAGCCGAGCCAGCCGTGGTGGCCCGCGTCCACGTAGTTGTAGACGTTGGCGATGGAGCCGAGCTTGTTCAGTGCGTAGCCGACCCCCTTGACGTAGTTGCCGTTGGCCTTCATCACGTCGCAGTTGGGCGTGGCCGTCGGGCGTCCGGAGACGTTGGTGACCAGGTTCGGCAGCGAGTCGATCTCGACGGTGGTGACGATCCGCAGCCCCGCGTACTTGGAGTCGGCGAGGATGGCGGCGATCGGGTCGATGTACTGCGTCTTGTACTTGTCGATCTCCGTCGGGCCCAGCTCACCGTTGGAGGCGAGCGCGGCGCAGTCCCGCCCGGGCAGGTTGTAGATCACCAGCTGGACGACGAGCTCGCCGCTGCCCTTCTGGGCCAGCGCCGCGTCCAGATGGGCGCGCAGTCCCATCGATCCGCTCGTCCCGGCGATGGCGGCGGTGCGGTCCAGCCAGACGCCGGTGGGCTGGTTCGACACCTTGGTGCCGCCCGGCTCGGCGGCGGCCTTGGCCGACCACTCGGGGTTCACGTACACCTTGGCGCCCGCGTACGGGTTGTCGGCCTTGCCGCCCGACGGTGGCGGGGTGGTCGGCGGGGTCGTGGGCGGCGTGGTGGGCGGTGTCGTCGGGGGAGTGGTCGGCGGCTGGGTCGGGTCCGTCGCGCCGTTGCAGGTGACGCCGTTGAGCTTGAAGGTCGCGGGCACGGCGTTCGTGCCGGTGTGCGAACCGTTGAAGCCGAAGGAGGTCGAACCGCCCGTGGCCAGGTTCCCGTTGTACGAGAGGCTCTTGGCCGTCACGGCCGCCCCGGACTGGGTGATGGTGGCGTTCCAGCCCTGGGTGACCTGCTGGCCGTTCGCGTAGGACCACTCCAGGGTCCAGGAGGCGACCGGGTCACCGGTGTTGGTGACGATCACGTTGGCGCCGAAGCCGGTGTTCCACTGGTTGGTGACTTGGTACTCGACCTTGCAGCCCGCGGTGGCGGCGCCGGCGGAGGTGCCGAACACGGTGGCCGTCGCGCCGGCGGCCGTGACGAGGCTGAGGGCAGCCAACAGGGCGGTGCGCCGGGTCGTGCGGGACGTGGTGCGGGGAGTCGTGCCGATTTCTGCTGTGCGGCTCATTTTCGTGGAATGCCTTTCAGTTCAGGGCGCGCAGGTGGTCGCGCAGCCCGGTGCCGAATGCGGTGGGGGTGCCGTCGTACGCGGTGATCAGGGCCGGGCCGGAGTTGCAGTTCCAGGTGTTCCAGGTCCAGCCGAGGTACGAGAGGGAGCGGTCGTCGAACCACTTCATGACGCGGTCGACGAACGCGTGCGCGCAGGTGTTCTCGCCGATCTCTCCCGCCACGAGCGGGACCCGGGCGGCGACCGGCGCGAGAGTGGAGTCCCAGCACGCCTCGCTGGAACAGGTGTTGAAGTTGTAGACGTGCCAGGCCGCGGCGAGATTGCCCGTCGGGTCGGTGGGGGAGTGGGCGAGCCACTGGCTCAGGTCGTTGGAGTAGGCGATGCCGGGGACGAGGACGAGATTGCGGGCGCCGGTCGCGCGGACGGCGTCCACGAGGTCCTGCATGCCGGCGACCTCGTAGCCGATGCCCGGACACGTGCCGCCGTCGCGCCAGCAGGTCCATGCCTGGGCGGTGGTGGGGGTGGCCCGGTCCGGATAGGGCTCGTTGAACAGGTCGAAGACGACCCGCCGGTCGTTCTTGAAGGTGTTCGCCACCGAGGTCCAGAACGCCGGGCTGTACTGGGCGTCCGGCATCGGCTTCTGGCAGGAGGCGTGCACGTCGGCGCACCCCGAGGAGTTGCCGGTGTACTGGCCGTACGTCCAGTGCAGTTCGACGACCGGGGTCATGCCGTGCGCCAGGACCCGGTCGACCAGTCCCTTGACGGCGTCGGAGTAATTCGCGCCCCGGTACTCGGGTTTGATGGTGTCAGCGCCGAGCCAGCACTCCTCGTTGAGGGGAATGCGGACGGTGTTGGCCTTCCAGTCGGCGATGGCGCGGACCGAGGCGTCGTCGACGGGACCGTCGAAGATGCCGTGGCCCTGGACGCACATGAACTCGCCGCCGGAGCGGTTGACTCCGAGGAGGCGGCGGGTGGCACCGGACCGGTCGGTGAGACGGTTGCCGGTGACGCTCAGTTCCGGCGCCCCGGAGATCGGGTCGGTGGGTGTGGGTGTGGGTGTCGGGCCCGTCGGCGTGGGTGTCGCCGTGGGCGTTGGGTCGGTGGGCGTCGGATTCGGTCCGGGTCCGGAGCCGGAGGTGCAGGCGGCTCCGTTGAGCGTGAACGCGCCGGGCGCCGTATTCACGCCCGACCACGAGGCGATGAAACCGGTGGTCACGCTCGCACCGGTGCCGAGCGTGCCGTTCCAGCTCTCGTTCGCCGCCGTGACGGCCGACCCGGTCTGGGACCACTTGGCGCCCCAGCCCTGGCTGAGAACCTGACCCGCCGGGAAGCCGAAGCCGAGGCTCCAGCCGTTCAGCGCGGAGGCGTTGTTGGTGACGGTGACCGAACCCTGGAAGCCGCCGGCCCATTGACCGACGACCGAGTACGCCACCGTGCACGAGGGTGAGGCCGCGGCTCCTGCGGCCGTACCCGTGACGGCGAGCGCGCAGCTCACCATCGCCAATGCTGCCGCTGTGAGCAGCGCGGACGTGCGTGGGGGGTGTCGCATGAGCGAGTCCTTGCAGCGAGGGCGCGCTGTGACGGCGCGCCGACTGATGGATTCGCTCCCACTGGTTGGGGCCAGACCGTAGCGGCAACTGATGCCAAGCAACAGAGGAGTTGAGGAAATTCCCGCCGGAATGCCTTCGACTCTTCACGGACCTTGACGGCGTTGAGTCTCGTCTGCACAGTGGGAGCGCTCCCACTGGTTCAGAGCTTGTGCCCATCCTCCCCGTACGCCTTCATCACCGAGCCGAAAGGAGAACCATGGCCGTGCCGGTCCCGCGCCGCGCCCCCTCAGTCCACGCGGGGAGTTTCGAGGCGGGAGACGAGTTCCTCGACGAACGCCTCCAGGTGGGGCGGGCGCGGGCCGGTCCGTGTCGCACAGAACCAGGTCCGGGTCAGCGGCTTCGCGCCGATCCGGACCAGGGCCAGACCGTGCGAGGCGACGTATGGGGCGGCGACCCAGTTCGGCAGCACCGTCACGCCCTGGCCGCCCGCCACCATCTCCACCACCAGATCGGTCACCACCGGCATGGTGGTGATGCGGGCGGGACGGGCGCCGGCCGGGATCGGCAGGGGCATCGACGGGATGCGCTTCTGGTCGTAGAAGTCGTAGAGCACCAGGTCCGCGCCGTCGAAGTCGCGGGCGGTCAGGTGCGCGCGAGATGCCCACCGGTGCCCGGCGGGCACCACGGCCATCATCTCGTCGTCGAACAGCCTGGTCAGGGACACCCGGTCCATCTGCAGATCCGGCTTCGTGACCAGGGCCACGTCGACCAGATCGGCCAGCAGCGCCGGAATCGGCGCATCGTCGACGATGGTCTCGATCCGTACCTCGATGTCCGGCTCGCGCACCCGGAAGGCGCGCAGGACCGGCGGCAGCCACGGGAAGGTGGTGCTGCACTGCGCGGCGAACCGCACGCGCCTGTCCCGTCCGTCGCGGAGCTCCCGCAGGTCCCGCGAGGCCGATTCGAGTTCGCCGAGGACGTGGCGGGCGGCGACCAGGAGCCGCCGGCCGGCGGCGTTGGGGATCAGGCGGCGGCCCTTGCGGTCGAACAACTGCATGCCGAGACGGGCCTCCAGCCGGGTGAGCCGCTGGCTCAGCGCCGGCTGGCTGACGTAGAGCCGCTCGGCGGCGGCGGTCAGGGAGCCCGCTTCCGCGGTGGCGTCCAGGAGTTCCAGGTCACGCAGATCCACATCCATAACGCTGGATTATCACATGCTCCAATTCCGTCGTGGTGTTATGGATTGAGGGCCCATAGCTTTCTGGAGTCGGCCGCGGGACTCCCCGGCCTCACCCACGAAAGGCACGAGCCACATGACGACCCACCAGACCACCGCGGCCACGACCGCCACTGCCACTGCCACTGCCGCCGCGACCGTCACCACGGCCATCGTCACCGGATCCTCCAGCGGCATGGGCCTCGACATCGCCCGCGCCTTCCTGGCGGCCGGCGCGAACGTCGTACTCAACGGCAGGGACGCGGACCGCCTCGCCAAGGCCGCCGCGAGCCTCGGCCACCCCGAGCGCACCGCCTGCGTCGCGGGCAGCACCGCCGCCCGGGAGACCGGCGAAGCCCTCGTCCGCACGGCGCTCGATCGCTTCGGGCGGATCGACGTCCTCGTCAACAACGCCGGCACCTTCGAGCCGAAGCCCTTCACCGAGGTGACGGAGGACGAGCTGGACGGCTATCTGACGGGCAACCTCAAGGGCACCTACCTCACTACGCAGTCGGTCGTCCGGGCCCTGCGCACCCAGGGGCAGGGCGGCAGCATCGTCAACATCGGCACCGTGCTGGTGGATCACGCGCTGGCGGGCTTCCCGGCCAGCGCGCCCGTGGTCAGCAAGGGCGGGGTGCACGCGCTGACGACGAGCCTCGCCGCCGAGCTCGCCGCCGACGGGATCAGCGTCAACCTGGTCGCGCCGGGCATCATCCGCACCCCCCTGCACGAAGGCTCCGACGTGGACACCTACGGCGGTCTCGCGCTCCAGGACCGGGTCGGTGAGGTCGCCGAGATCTCCGACGCGGTGCTCTACCTCGCGGGCGCCGGGTTCGTGACCGGCCACGCCCTGCGGGTGGACGGCGGCCACGTCACCGGCCGCCGCATCTGACACCCCTGCCCCTCGTCCCCGCCCGCGCTGGTTCCCGAGCGGGCGGGCGTCCGGCACCACCGCGATCAGAGGAACTTCCGTGCCCTACGTCAACGTCAAGATCACCCGTGAAGGCGCCACCGCGTCGCAGAAGGCCGAGATCATCGCAGGCGTCACCGACCTGCTGGTCAAGGTCCTCGACAAGGACCCGGCCACCACGTTCGTCCTCATCGAGGAGGTGGCGCTGGAGGACTGGGGCGTGGGCGGCGTCCCGACGGACGAGTACCGCCGCCGCAACCGCGCCCGCGACTGACGCCGGTCCCGTACGGAGGCCGGACACCACCCGGTGTGCGCGGGGCCGGGCGGTGCACGGGCTCCGGCGGCGTGCGGGTCAGGTGTCGCGCAGGTCCAGCGCGCACAGGTCCGGGCCGATGAAGGGCAGCAGCCGCACCGTGGTCGCGTCGGCCTCCAGCAGGCCGTCCAGGACGCCTTGATGGACGGCGCACACGACCTCGGGCCGGGCCCGGGCCAGCTCCCGGTACGGGCACGCGTCCAGCAGGACCCGCCGCGTACCGGCGTCGGGCCCCTGCGCGTCCCGGGGCGCGAAGCCCATCCGGGCGGCCGCGGCGAACACCCGCTCCGCCGCGGGCCCGCTCCCGGTCAGTCGGCGGCCCCAGTCGAGGCCCGCTTCCCGGGACGCGCCGGGACCGCCCCCGACCGCCTCGGCCAAGGCCCGGGCCAGCTCCCGGAACGCACTGTCGGCCGGCTCCTCCCGGGGATCGGGCCCGGTGGCCGCGTACCGGAGTCTCGGGCGGCCCCGGCCCGGCCCGGCCGAGGCGGTGGCCGTGACCAGGCCCGCCTCGGCCAGGGCGGCCAGATGATGGCGGACGGTGGCGACCGAGAGCCCCGTGGCGGCGGCCATGTCGGCCACCCCCAGCAGCCCGTCCGCCTCCCGCAGCAGGGTCATCAGACGTCGGCGAGACGGTACGGCCAAGGCGTGGTGGACGCGCTGGGCATCCACATCGCGGGGCTGGTCGGGCATGGCCCCAATATAAACGACGTCCATGGCCTAAAAGAGGAGGAAGCCCAGGTCGCCGCCGCCCCCAGGTGCTCGCCGGGGGGCGGTGTCGGTGGACTGTTATCGTCCGTTCATGCCCGAACTGATCGCTCCCACCCCCCGTCTGCACGCCTCCTGGCTCGCCGCGCAGGAGGAATGGGGGCTCGATGCCCACATGGACGGCGCCGGGCTCTCCTCCGACGACGACGTGGACAGCCCGGAGGGTTTCGCCGCGTGGACGGAGCGGCTGCGGACGTACGGGGACCACTCGGTCCCGCCCGCGTCCGGACGCGTCCACGCCACGTACTGGTGGATGGCCGAGGGCGACGAGTACCTGGGCGCCATCGACCTGCGCCACCACCTGAACGGGTTCCTGCTCGACGCCGGAGGCCACATCGGCTACAGCGTCCGCCCCTCGGCCCGCCGCCGCGGCCTGGCCACCTGGGCCCTGGGCGAGGTCAAGTACGAGGCCCGGCTGCTGGGGATCGACCGCGTCCTCCTCACCTGCGACCCCGGGAACCAGGCCTCGATCCGCACGATCGAGGGCCAGGGCGGCGTCCTGGAGGACGTCCGCGAGACCCTCATCGGCCCCAAGCGGCGCTACTGGATCGACCTCTAGGCGCGTTCCCGGCCACCCGGGTCGAGGAGCCGTTCGAAGTCAGTCGGGCAGCGCCACGGTGAGATCCACCTCGACGAGCTGTCCGGAGAAGCCCAGCTGGGCCACGCCCAAGAGGGTGCTGGCGGTGGTGAACGCCGGACCCAGGGCAGACTCGGTGAGCCGACGCCATGCGGCTCCGAGCATGTCCCTCTCCTCGCTCCGCACGTAGATCACCGACCGCACCACGTGTTGCGGCCGGGCGCCCGCCGAGGTCAGGGCGGTGAGCGCGTTCGCGACCACCTGGTCGACTTGCGTCTCGAGGGAACCGGCACCGACGAGGTCACCGTTCCGGTCGAGCGGGCACTGTCCCGCCAGATAGGCCGTACGCCCTGCTTCCACGACCGTGATGTGGTGGTAGCCGGGCGTCTCGTGCAGCTGCTCGGGGTTGATGCGGGTGATCTTCTCGGTCATGTCCGCGAGTCTGCCCAGCGTGGTGCCGGCACGCACCGCAATTTTCGCAGCGGTTACGGTGTGGCCATGGTGAATTTTGTGCTCGTCGCGGGTGCGCGGCTCGGATCGTGGGCGTGGGACGACGTCGTGCCGTACCTGCGTGCGGCCGGCCACGGTGTTCACCCGTTGACGCTGTCCGGTCTCGCCGAGAAGCGCGGCGTTCCCGCCGGGCAGCAGCGGCACGTCCAGGACATAGTCGATGAGGTCGAGCGCCAGGACCTGCGTCAGGTCGTGTTGGTGGGCCACAGCTACGCGGGCATCCCAAGTGGTCAGGCCGCCGGGCGGATCGGTGACCGGCTGGCCCATGCGGTCTTCCTCGACTCCAGCGTTCCGGCCGATGGCGCATCCTTCGTCGCCGAGTGGCCGGACGGCGGGGCGATGATGAGGGCGGCGATCGCCGAGAACGGCGGGTTCTGGCCGGTCGCGCCCGCGGCCCACTTCGAGGGCCACGGTCTCACCGAGGACCAGATCGCACGCATCGTGAGCGGTTCGACGCCGCACCCGGGTGCCACGCTGACCGAACCCGCCGTGGTGGACCGCTCGCTCGGCGACCTCCCGACGACCTACATCAAGTGCACGCTCGGCGACCCCGAGCCGGGCGACGACGTGGCCGAGCTGTTGACCGGCGAGAGCTGGCGCCTGATCGAGATGGACACCGGCCACTGGCCGATGTTCTCCCAGCCGCGCGAATTGGCGCAGGTGCTCCTCGGCGTAGCGGGGTCGTGAGTTCGCGGACCGCGCGTGCGCCTACCGTGACGCGGGACGCTGCGGGTGGGGCGGGAACGCCGGGGTCGCGGGTGCCGGGCCCAGGGTGGTGGTGCCCGGGGCGGCCCGGTGGCCCAGGCCCGTGCGGTAGGCGTCCAGTGCCGCCTCGGTGCGGCCGGCCCGGCGCAGCAGATCGCCCAGAAGGCGGCACAGATCCGCGAGGTCGCCCGTCGCCCCGCTGCGTTCCAGCAGCGCCAGGGCCTGTACGTAGTGCTCCTCGGCCGACTCGGGCTCGCCCCGCTCCTCGGCCATGAGCCCGAGGAGCCGGTGGGCGCCGCCCGCGTGGACGGCTCCGTGGCTGTCTCCGAGTGCCAGCAGCGCCGAGAGCAGCCCGGCGGCCTCCTCGTACCGGCCGAGCCGGCGCAGCACGTCGGCCAGTTCGACCTCGACCTGCGCGGTGTACAGGGCCGCCCGCCCGGCCGAGAGCATGTCCCGGGCCGTGCGCAGTTCCCGCTCGGCGGAGGCGAGGTCCCCGTTCTGGGCCTGGACGTAGCCGCGCATCCAGTGGCAGTGCGCCAGATCGGTCCGCAGCTGGAGCTGCCCGTAGATCGCCTGGGCCTTGGCCAGGGAGGCGTCGGCGTCGGCCACCCGCCCCTCCGTCAGGAAGGTTCGCGCGACCTGCCGGTGCATGCCCGCCACCAGGGCCGGGTCCGTGACCCGGGGGGCCAGGGCCAGGGCGAGTTCGGCGGCGTGGGCGGCCCGGGCGTGGGCTCCCATGTCGATGTACGGCCCGATGACCGCGGCGTAGAGCAGGAGCAGCGCCTCGGGGTCGGCCAGCCCGCTCGCCCCCAGTTCGTCGATGGTCGACTCGAGCAGGTAGCAGGCGTAACGGAGTTCCCCGGCGAGCAGGTGCGCCACTGCGCGGCCCCGGATCGGGCGGGCGCGGCGGGGGAGCGGCTCGTCGGCCAAGAGGCGTTCAGCTGATTCGAAGTAGCCGATCGCTGTCGGTAGTTCGCCCGTCTCCAGGGCGCAGTCGCCCAGTCCGAGCAGGGCCCCGACCCGTTCCTCGGCGAGCCCGAACTCCTCGGCCTCGGCGAGCAGCCGCCGGTAGTGGACGGCGGCCTCGACCGCCGCGCCCGAGGCCAGGAGCTGCTGGGCGTCGGTCAGGGCCAGGCGCAGCTCGGTGGCCAGGGCGGCGGGGCGCCCGGTGGTCAGTTCCTCGTAGGAGGTGCCGAGCCGTTCGGCCAGGAAGCGCAGCGCGGCCTCGGAGGGGCGCACCTTGCCCGACTCGAGCGTGGAGACATAGGCCGGGGTGTACGCGGGCTCCGCCAACTTGCGCTGTGTCAGGCCGAGTTCGGTGCGCATGCGCTGAACCCTGCGGCCGATCTCGGCCGGTTCGTCCATGAGATCCCCCTGGTTGCTCGAACTGCCAAGTATTCAGGGGGAGCAGGGGATTGCGCACCCGTCGTGCGCCACCTAATTTAAGCAACCGATTCAGTCTGCTTACATCTCCACTTACATCTCTGCTTCGCCTCTGCTCAACTCCCGTCATCGCAGGAGGACTTCATGCACCACGTCAGACGCCCGGCCGCCGCCCGGGTGGTTCTGCGGGCAGCCGTCGCGGCGGCCTGCGCGACCGCCGCGCTGCTGGCCGCCGGACCCGTCCGCGCGGCCGACGCCCCGGTCGCGCCCCGGCTGGTGGTGGAGATTCCCGGCCCCGAGCAGGGTGGTGACGCCGGATCGGGCCACACCCGCGTCCCCGCACACGCCGACCGGCCGGCCGGAACCGGCGCCCGGCTCTCCGAAGCGGAGCGCGCGGCGGACGGCGAGGTGGCCAAGATCGTCGACAACGGCCCCACCGCCGACCGGCTGGACGTCGTCGTCATCGGCGACGGCTACACGGCGGACGAGCTGGCGAAGTTCCATGCCGACGCCCGGGCCAAGTGGGCCGAGGTGACGGCGGTGGAGCCGTACGCCACCTACCGGAACCTCTTCAACGTCTGGACGGTCGACGCCGTGTCCCGGGAGTCGGGCGTCTCCGGCGACCCCGACCGGGCGACCGTCCGCGACACGGCCCTCGGCGCGTACTTCTGGTGCGAGGAGATCGAGCGGCTCCTGTGCATAGACCAGCCGAAGGTGGATTCCTACGTGGCCAAGGCGCCCGAGGCCGACCTGGTCCTCGTCCTGGCCAACAGCGCCAAGTACGGTGGCGCCGGCTACAACGAGCCCAGCGCCGCACTCGGCTACGAGGGCATTTCCACCGCCTCGGCGGACAACGCCAAGTCCGGCCAGGTCGCCATCCACGAGACGGGCCACTCCCTCGGCAAGCTCGCCGACGAGTACTTCTACCCCGGTGTCCCGGACTACGAGAAGTACACCGGGCCCGAGCCCGCCGAGTCCAACAGCTCCACGCTGTCCGCCGATCAGATGGCCGCCCGGCGCACCAAGTGGCACCGCTGGCTCGGCGAGCCCTCCCCGGACGGCGGCACCGTCGGTGCCTACGAGGGCGGCGGCTACTTCGTCACGGGGCTCCAACGCCCCACCGACAACTCGCTGATGCGGGTCCTGGGCAAACCCTTCAACCTGCCCGGCGTCGAGGCGATGATCGCCGGCTTCCACCAGCACGCGAACACCGTCACCGCGCTGACCCCGACGGACCGCACCCTGCGGACGCGGCACATCGCGAAGGCGGCCGTACCCCGGCTCACCGGCGCCGACGGCCGGCAACTCCTGGTCCGCTGGTACCTCGACGGGCGGGAGGTCAAGCGACTGGCGGGCCGGACCGACGTGCCGGTCGCGGAGCTGAGGCTCCGCGACGCGCGCACCCACACCCTGTCGGTCACCGCCGAGGACCGGACCCCCTCGGTGCGCGACCCGGAGATCACCCGCACGCTGCGCTCCACCGTCGGCTGGACCGTCCGCCGGTAGGCGGTGGCCGGCCTAGGCCGCCTCGCCCACGGGGACCTCGGCCGGGGAGCCGGCGCCCGCACCGCTCCGCGGCAGGCGCCGCAGCGCAAGGGCCATGGCGGCCGCCGCGTACGCGCAGAGCACCGCGACCCCGGCCCACCAGGGCAGGGGGAAGTACCCGGCGGAAGGCGCGTAGTGGGCGGTGACCTGCGGGTACTCCACCAGTGTCTGCTGGACGGCGAAACCGGCGGCCGGAGTGACCCGGAGCAGCCACTGCGCGAGACCGTCGCTCAGTAGGGGGACGGTGCTCACGGCGTACGGGACCACGATCGCCGAGACGGCCACGAGCACCGCGAGCCGGCGGCGCCGGAGCACCGCGCCGAGGGCCAGGGCGAGCACGGCCGTGAGGGCGAGCACCGCGGAGACGCAGACGACCACCCGGGCGCCGGTGAGCACGGAAAGCCCCACGACGGGAACCCCGTTGGACTTCAGCACCGCCACGCCGACCGGCACCACGATGCCCATGGCGAGGAGCCCGGTCACGAACGTCACGGCCCCCACGACGACGGCCCTCGCCCCGAGCACCGCGCGGGTGAGCGGTGCGCCGTCCACCGGCAGCCGGCGGCCGGACCCGGCACGGCCGGACCCGTCACCGGCGAACCGTACCGCCACCACGAGCACGATGAGCAGGGCGAGGCTCAGCCCGGTCAGCATCCCCTCCACGGGGCGGCCGCCCGAGGTCGCCGCCGGTGAGATGTCACCGGCACCGGTGACGGTGATCCTGCCGTCCTTCTCCACGGCCCCGGACGGCTGGTGGTGCTTCTCCCAGTCGGTCGAGTTCATCTCGCCCCCGACCATCCCGGCCCGCCAGCTCCCGCCCACGGAGGCGCCCTCCACACCGACGTGGTCGAAGGAACCGGCGGCCTGGGTGAAGCGCACCTCCTCCGTGGCGCCGCCGAGGCCGGCCGGACGCAGCGTGAGGTCGCCGGGGGAGGTGGCGAACATGCCGACCTGCGCGGTCCCGGACAGCCCTGCGAGCTTCACGGCGGCCACCTTCGCCCACCGCTCGCCGTCGGAGGACTCGTATCCCGTGACGGTGCCGCCCGCCCGGGTCAGCCGCAGCCACACCGGCGAGGCCTCCGAGACCGCCGCGCCGTCGACGGCGCTCCCGGCGATGTCGTGGCCGTAGTCGTACTGCATCCGCACGCCGTGCGCGCCGGTGACCATCAGGGCCGCGTACGAGGACCCCGGGCCGAGGCCGTCCTTGACGATGATCCCGGCCTTCGCCCACGGCACCAGGCCCGGGACGATCCGGTCGTGGTGGGGCGGCGGATAGGTGATGGTGCCCGTCATGGACGTCATCCGGACCGTGATGCCGCCCTCGCGCCCCAGGTCCCGGTGCATGAAGGCGAACTGGTCGCTGACCGCGGTGCCGTCCGGGCCGGTGGGGTCGGCCGGGCAGGTGCCGGCGCAGGACGCGTGGTTGCCGAAGGCGTAGAGCAGGCCGAGGGCGAGGACCATCAGGGCCGCGGTGACCAGAGCGATCAGCCGGGCCGGACGCAGGAAGCGGGTCCACTCCTGCCGGAGGAGTTCGTTGTGTGTGAGCATGCTCCGGTTCTACGCAGCCGCCCGTAACGCGGTCCGAACCGTCGCTGTCATGACGCTGTTAGGTGCCGGCGGGCATGCTGGACGGCATCGGACGGGACGGGGAGAAGCGCCATGGCCAGACTGCGGAACGGGACCGTCGGACGGCGGTTCACGATGCTCTACGCGACGGTGTTCCTGCTGTCCGGCATCGGCCTCATCGCCCTGATCTACCTGTTCTCCCGTTCCGACATGATCCGGTCCGTCCCGGGGCAGGCGCCGCCGGGCGAGCCGGCCACGGGCGTCGCACAGCACGTCCTCGACCTCGAACGGCAGCTCGCGGAGGTGCACGCGCAGCAGTCCAGGCAGCTCCTGGTCGGCTCGCTGATCGCGATCGTGGTGATGGCGGCCGTCTCGCTCCTGCTCGGCCGGATCCTCGCCGGGCACGTCCTGCGCCCGCTGCGCCTGATCACCGCGGCCACGCGGCGGATCTCCGCGGACAACCTGGACCAGCGGCTCGCCGTGGCCGGGCCCGCCGACGAGGTCAAGGAGCTCGCGGACACGGTGGACGGGCTCCTGGCGCGCCTGGAGGCCTCGTTCGCCGCGCAACGGCGCTTCGTGGCCAACGCCTCGCACGAACTGCGGACCCCGCTGACCACGATCCGGGCCTCGCTCGACGTGGCCGTGGCCAAACCGCAGCCCGCGGCGCAGACCGTCGCGCTCGCCGGCCGGGTGCGCACCGAACTGGACCGGGTGGACCGCCTGTTGGAAGGCTTCCTCGTGCTGGCCCGCGCGCAGCACGGCGTCCTGCCCGACCGCGTCCTCGTATCGCTCGCCGAGCTGGCGGGGGAGGCGCTGGCCGCCCGGGCCGGAGCCATCGCCGGGAAGAACCTGACCGTCGAGGCCGAGCTGGCGTCGACGGCGTGGACGCGGGGCAGCCCGGCGCTGCTGTCCCGGCTGGTGCAGAACGTGATCGACAACGCGATCGTGCACAACCAGGAGGGCGGCTGGATCCGCCTCGCCACGCAGGACGGGGCGGGCGCGGGTGACGCCAGTGCGGGCGACGCCGGCTCTCGTGACGGCGGCGCGGGTGACGCCCCCTGGGCCCGACTCGTCGTCGAGACCGGCGGGAACGTTCTCGACCAGGCCCAAGTGAACCGGCTGACGCAGCCGTTCGAGCGGCTCGGCACCGACCGGACCGGATCGCAGGAGAGTTCCGGACTGGGGCTGTCGATCGTCGCCGCGATCGTGTCCGCGCACGGCGGCAGCCTCGACCTCCGGGTCCGGGCGGAGGGCGGACTGAAGGTGACGGCCGCGATGCCGCCTGCGGATCCCTCCGGCCCCGACGGCCCGCGCGGGGGGACGGCATGAGGATCCTGGTCGTCGAGGACGCGCGCTCGCTCGCGGAGGTGGTCGCCGAAGGACTGCGCGACCAGGGCATGGCCGTCGACCTCGCCCACGACGGGCTGGCCGCCGCCGCCAAGCTCGACGTCAACGCGTACGACGTCGTGGTCCTCGACCGGGACCTGCCCGGCATCCACGGCGACACGCTCTGCCGGATGATCACGGAGCGGGAGGACCGCGCCATGGTGCTGATGCTGACCGCGGCCGGATCGCCCGGCGACCGGGTCAGCGGCCTCACCCTGGGCGCCGACGACTACCTCGCCAAACCCTTCCACTTCCCCGAACTGATCCTGCGCATCCGCTCCCTGGCCCGCCGCAGGCCCGCGGCCCGGCCCCGCACCCTGCGCGCCGCCGGAATCGAACTTGACCCCGTGCACCGCACCGCCCTGCGCGAGGGCGCCCGCCTGGAGCTCTCCGTCAAGGAGTTCGCCGTACTGGAGGCCCTGCTCCGGGCGAGTCCGGGCTTCCTGAGCGCCGAGGCCCTGCTCGAACAGGTCTGGGACGAGAACGCCGACCCGTTCACCAACACGGTCGCGGTCACCATGGGCCGCCTGCGCCGCAAACTGGGCGCCCCGCAGATCATCACCACGACCCCCGGCGTGGGCTACCGCATCACCGCGCCCGGGACCGGCGGGACGGCGCAGCGGGGGGACGGATAATGGCACCGCACGTACCGAGCGGAGAGTTGAAGAGACGATGACGCTGAAAGAGGGCCTGCGGGTGAGGCTGGCCGCCGACACCCGCCTGACCGACTGGGTCGCGATGACGGAAGACCCTTCGGGACCGGCGGGGGCCGTCGCCGGTTCGCTGTCCCTGGCGGCGGGCACCGAGGGCACCGTGGTGGGGGTGGTCGAGCACGACCGGCAGACCGAGGAGTCCCGCGAGTACGAACGGCTCAAGTCGCTCCTCGACGCCTACGGCGCGGGCATGCCGGCGGAGAGCAGGAAGCAGCTGGAAGAGAAGGTCACCGGGCTGGAGCCCGCATGGACCGCCTACCGGGCGGAGCCGCTGCGGGTGACCGTCCGGGTGCGCTTCGACAACGGCTTCATCCTCGACGACGCGCGCGAGGACCTCTTCGGCCCCGCCTGACGGGCCCTTACGGGGCCTTGCGTCACGGAGCCAGAGCCGCGTCCACCGCCGCCTCGGCGTGCAGGCGGGCCGTGGGGAAGAGCGGCACGGGGCTGTCCTCGGGACCGATGAGCAGCTCGATCTCCGTGCACCCCAGGACGATCCCCTCGGCGCCCCCGGCGACGAGTTCCCCGACGACCCGGCGGTAGGCGGTGCGCGATTCCTCCCGGACCACGCCGAGGCAGAGCTCCTCGTAGATCACCCGGTGTACGAGTGCACGCCCCTCGGGACCCGGGACGCTGACGTCGAGCCCGCCCGCGGCCAGGCGGCCCCGGTAGAAGTCCTGTTCCATCGTGAACGCGGTGCCCAGCAGCCCCACTCGGCGCAGTCCGGCGCCCCGGACGGCGGCGGCCGTGGTGTCCGCCAGGTGCAGGAGGGGGACGGAGACGGCGGCCTGGACCGGGTCCGCGACCTTGTGCATGGTGTTGGTGCAGATCAGCAGGAGCTCCGCGCCCGCCGCTTCCAGCGACCGGGCGGCACCGGCCAGTACCTCGCCGGCTTCCTCCCAGCGGCCCTGCACCTGCAAGCGCTCGATCTCCGCGAAGTCCACGGAGTAGAGCACGCAGCGGGCGGAGTGGAGTCCGCCGAGGCGTTCGCGGGTCCGCTCGTTGAGGATCCGGTAGTACTCCGCCGTGGACTCCCAGCTCATACCGCCGATCAACCCGATGGTCTTCATGCGCCGATCATAAGGGAGATCTCCCTATGCTCATTCATCCATAAGTCTGGCTTTGGGTTGCTGTGGGCGGGAACTCCAGCGCGTCGAGGACCCGGTGCAAGGGCCGGCGCAGGGCGACGGCGACGGGCCGGGCGTCCGCGCGGGCGTAGTCGGCCAGCGCGGCGCGGGCGGCGGTCACGGCGGCCCCGGGGTCTTCGCCCGACAAGGCCTCCTCGACGGCCCGCGCGGTGAGCGAGGCCGGTTCGGGAACCCGGAGCCGAGCACGGGCGAGGTCGGGAGCGAGGTCCTCCCGGCAGGTGAAGGCGTCCACCTCCCCGGCCAGCGTCGCCACGTGCGCGGCGAGCCCGTCGGCGGCGGCGATGCGCTCGGCCAGGAGGCGTACGGTGCCGCGCTGACGGCGGCGCAAGGGGTTGAACCGCAGGGCGCGTTCCGCCTCACGGGCGCGTGCGGCGCCCGCGTGCACCGCGTCGACGTGGAGGTGCACCCGGGTGAGGTTGTCGCGGGCGGCGGCCGGCCCGCCGCCCAGCAGGGCCGCGGTGGCGGTGAGGGAGCGGCTCAGCCGTGCGGCGCATTCACCGGCGATGACCGTCAGGAGGCGCTGGGGGTCGGGCGGCCACAGCAGCGGAGCGAGGAGGATGGTGACCGCCGCGCCCGCGACGGTCTCCCAGACCCGGTCCAGTCCGTAGGAGTCGGGGGAGGCGTTGGCGAAGACCAGCAGCGAGGACAGCGCGACCTGGATGTTGAGCGCGCCGCCGGCCCGCAGGACCATGCCGGCGCCCAGGCCGAGGGCCACGACCAGGGCCAGGGTGAGGGTGGAGGGCTGCCACAGGTTCAGGACGCCGATCGCGAGCAGCACCCCCGCCACGACCCCCAGGATCCGCTGCAGCGAGGTGCCCAGGGCCGTCATCGGATCACCGCGCAGCGCCACCAGGGGCACCATCGCCGCGAACACCGGCGGCTGGTCGGCGCCCAGCCACAGAGCGGCCTGCCAGGCGGCGGCCACGGTGACCACGATGCGGGCGGCGGCCGGACCCTCGGTGCGCAGGAGCTCCCGGGCCCGCCCGGCCCGGTGCGCCGTGGAGGAGGCGAGATCGGTCATCCGTGGTCAGCCCGCTCGGCCGCGGTGGATCCGGTCGATGCCGTACCACTTCGACACACAGGCGGCGACCCAGTCCCGCTCGTAGGTCTGCGTGTAGAAGGGCTCCGCGAGGTCGCCGATGTACAGCGGCCGGTACGCCACGTCCGTGGCGCCCCGCCCGGCCTCGGCCCGGATGCGCGCGTCCTGCGCGTCCCAGGCCACCGAGCGGGTGACCGTGGTGGTCGTCAGCCGCCGGAGCTCGGGGACCAGTACGGCCACCGAGACCAGCGCCAGGCAGCCCGCCGCCACGGCGGAGGCCGGGAGCGCCGTGCCGGTGCTCCGGTGCGCCCGGACCCGCCGCCCGCCCCAGGCCCCCAGCAGGGCGCCGTAGCCGCAGAGGCCCAGCTCCATCGGAACCAGGTAGCTCGTCCAGGTCCGGGCGTAGGTCCACCCGGCCGGTCCGTAACCGCTGCGCAGGCCCACCGCCACCGCGAACGAGCCCAGCACCACCACCGGCACCGGGAGCAGCAACAGGGCGATGAGCGTTCCGCGCGGTACGGTCCCGCGCGCCTCCCGCTTCCCGGGCACGGGCCCGCACCGCCCGCCCCTCCCCAGGACCGCCGTCAGCCCCAGCAGGACGCCGACGGCCGCGGCTCCGAGGTAGGCGGGCCGGCCGGCGACGGAGTCCCACATGCGCAGCCAGTCCTCGAAGGTGGCCCGGAGTTCGCCCGGGGACAGCATCGACTCCTTGGCCGGCTGCTGGGCCCGGCGCCACCGGGCACCCGGGGAGGTGTAGAGCACGACCAGGCCGCAGACCAGTCCCGAGCACCAGACGAGGCACCAGGTGAACGGCCGCCAGTCCCGCGCCAGTCCGAGCCGGGGCAGGCAGAGCAGCCCGAGGAGCGCCGCGAGGAGACCGCTGACGAGGGTGAACGGCTCGCTCAGGGTGCCCATCGCGAAGCCGATGAGGAACGCGCCGGCCAGGCCGGCCACCCGGACGGCGGTACGGGGATGGCAGGCGGTCCGCAGGGCCAGCAGCAGCACCCACACGCCGACGACGCTCGGCACGGTGTGGGAGATCGTGGCGGGTGCCCACAGCAGCACTTGATAGCTGCGGGGTCCCGCGAAATAGACCAGTGCCTGGACGACCAGGGCGCAGGCGGTCAGGACCAGCATGCGGGGCCTGCCACCGAGGAAGCGGACGAACTCGCGCCCCAGCAGGACCAGTCCGATGGTGAAGCAGACGGCGATCACCGTCGGCAGGATCTGGGCCCCGGCCAGTCCGTCACCGTAGACGAGACCGCTCAGGAAGGCGTTGGTGATCCGGCCGTTCTGCGTCGTGTAGAAGTCGGAGGTGATGCCGAGGACGCCCATGTCGCGGGCCTTCCAGCCGGCGCACCAGTCGTCGGACGTGGGCCGCACGTACAGACCGAGGAAGCAGCCCACGGCGATCAGCGCACCGGCCGCGGCGACGAGGACGGCACCCGCGGCGGGGAGCACCCCGCGCAGGAGCGTACGGGGGCGGCCGACTCCGGCGCCCTCGTGCGGGTTGCGTTCGCCCTTGCCCTCGCCTTCGCCTTCGCCTGCGGAAGTGCTCATGTACCCGCCCTTCGCAGCGGAACCCGGCCGGGAGGGGCGGCCGACGCACCCGCCCACCCACGGTGACCGACCGGCCCGCGGACACCCATGGTGTGCACGGCCCCCGGCCCCCGGCATCCCGGGAGCGCCAGGCCGGTGACGCGGCCGCGGGCACCCCGCGCTCCCCGCTCACCCGCGCGGCGCGCGCTCCGTGGCGGCCTTCGCGCGGCGCGCCCAGGATGGGGGCCAGGGTCCGCGCGCACGCGGGCCCGGCGGAGGGAGCGGCGATGCCCGGTGTCCGGACCGGTCGTTGGGCGGTCGTCACGGCGGCCTTGGCGAGCGTCGCCGTACCCGTGTGCACCCCGGGACACCCCACCGCCCGGCACCCCGGGCACCCCACCCGCCATGAGGCCGGGCACCCCACCCGCGACGGCGACCCGGCGTCGTTCGCCGTGCTCACGAGCCACCGGGACCGGGGGGAGCCGGAGCCCGGCCACGCACGGCCGGCTGCCCTCGCGGTCCCCACCGCGGGCCTCCTGTCCAACACGACCGCCGCCGAGGGCGTTCCGCCGTCCCTCGCCGCGGACGCGCGCTACGTCCGGGGGAGCCACGTCCTGCGGCTGGCCTCGGGCCGGTGGATGTACCTCCCCGACGCCAGGACGGCCTCGGCCGTGGTCGCCCCCGGCCATCCGGCGGCCCGGCGGCAGATCGAGGCCAGCCGCGCCTGGCTGGCCTCCGGCCGGATCCCCGGCGCCTCGCCCGAACGGCGCGCGGCCGCGGAGCGGGCCCTGCTGGCGATGCGCGCCCTGCTCCGCCCGAACGGCGCGGTGGCGGCGGGCTGGACCCACGGCTGGAAGTACTCCTGGCCGCGGGACTCCAGCTTCGCCGCCGCGGCCTTCGCGCACACCGGACACGACGCCGAGGCCTACCGGATCCTGCGCTACAGCGCCGCGACCCAGCGCGCGGACGGCGTCTGGGAAGCGCGTACGAAGCTCGACGGATCCGGGCCGCCCGATGCCAGGGCCTGGCAGCTCGACGCCAACGGCTGGGTCCCCTGGGCGACCTGGCAGTGGTACCAGGCGGCCCCCCGGGCCACCCGCGGAGCCCGGCTGGCCGCCCTCTACCCGATGATCCGCAAGGCCGCCGACCACGCGGCGGGCTCCCTGCGGGCGGACGGGCTGCCCCCGGCGTCCCCCGACTACTGGGAGCTGACGACACCCACCGCGAACATCGGTACGGCCGCACCCCTCCTCGCCGGGCTCAACGCCTCCGCCGACCTCGCCCGGAAGGCGAACCGGCCCGAGGAGGCGGCCCGCTGGGCCCGGGCCGCGCGGCGGCTGTCCGCCGGGATCTCCGCACGCTTCCTCCCCCTGGGGTACCAGCGGACCGTCGACGGACGCCACGGGCACGACAGCGCCGTGGCCTTCATGGCGCCCCCCTTCAACGAGGCCCCCGCCGGCCTGGCCGGGGCACTGGACACCACGTACCGGGAACTGCTGCTGCCCAACGGCGGGCTGACCCCCGGGAACGATCCCGGGGCGCGCTGGGGCGCGTACGCCTGGACGCCCAGCACGGCCTTCTTCGCGCTCGCCTGGGCCGGCACGGGCCGGCCCGAGAAGGCCGGACGGGTCATGGACTGGGTCCTCTCGAAGCGCAACGCGCTCGGCGAACTGCCGGAGAAGGTGGACGGGTCGGGCCGGCCCTGCTCCGTCGCCCCCCTCGCGTGGACGGGCTCCCTCGCCGTCCTGGCCCTGGTGGCGCTGGACGGCCCGGGGCTTCCGACCCCGCCCCTGACCCCCTAGGGGGTCAGACGGGCCGCGCCCCCTCGTCCGGCGGCGGCACGGCGCGGACGTGTTCCAGCGCGGCCAGGAGCGCGCGGCAGGCGAGGCGTTCGGCCGCCAGCGCCCTGTCGAGCGGGGGGTGGTACGGATCCCGGAGCGCGCGCGCCCGGACCGCGGCGGCCCGGCGGAGCTCCCTCGTACGGTCCACCTCGTTGCGGGCGTCCACGGACGCGGCGTCGACGAGCCGGTGGTCGAGGACCTGGGCGAAGGCCCGCTCCAGCAGGACGTCGAGCCGGTCGAGATCCTCGGCGCAGCGCTCGGGGGCAGCCCCCGCGCACCCTTCGTCCAGCGCCCGGGACAGCGAGCCCAGGGTCGCCCCGAGGTCCGGGTACCCCCAGGCCGGCGCGGTGTCGTTCCTGCATCCGGTGGCGAGGAACACCAGCACGGCGACCGAGGTCGCGGCACGGACCGGACCCGGCCCCCGGCGCACGCGCCCGCCGCCGGGACGAGCGGCCGCGGATTCCCTCCGCACGGGGGAGCACGAGGTCATGGGAGCCCCGATCGCGAGTCGAGTGGGGTGGGACGGGGACCGGGCGGGAACGGGTGGTCGATCGGGGTCCGCCGCCGGGATCAGACGGCGGGTCCGGGGTCCGTCGGCCGGGACCGGCGCCGTCCGCCGCCATCGTCGCCCGCAGCGCTCAGCGCTGCCACCCGGAGCCCGTGCGGTCGTCCGCCTCGTCCGCCGGCTGCGGGACCGCCGGATACCAGGGGGAGGAGGGCGGACGGCTGCCGGACGGCTCGGAGCCGGCGGGGGGAGCCGTCGTGACGTGCAGCACGGCGTCGAGGCCGAGTACGGCGCCGAAGGCCGTACCGTCCAGCGCGGTCAGGGCCGTCGGGGCGCCCGTGTAGTGCATCTGGGACTCGTACCAGGCCGGTCCGCCGTCCGTGTCCGAGACCCCGACCGTACCCGCGCCCGCGCGGCCCGTGAGCAGGCTCCCCGCGACGCCGACGGAGCCGTAGCCGCCTTCGCCGCCCTCCTCGGTGACCGGGGAGAACTGCGGTGCGGTCCCGCCCGCGGTGACCAGGCTCGTGGCGACGGTGCCCGTGCCGGGGCGGCGGAAGTACAGGGAGACGCCGTCTCCCCGCGGGCTCGCGGAGAGCGGCCCGGTGGTGGCCGGCAGCCCGGTCGGGACGGGGGCGCCGAAGGGGGCGTCCGGGGTCTGCTGGATCCAGGCCAGCACGCTCTGGGCCGTGGCCGCGTACACGTGGCGCCGCCCGGCCGCATCCGTCGCGGTGACCGGGTCGCCTTGGAGGCCGGAGCCGCCGAGGGAGTCCCATGCGCCGAAGCCGCCGTCGGGTGCCGACTGCTCGCTGGCGCGCAGGGTGCGCCGGGAATCGCGTACGTAGACGGTCATCCGGCCGGTACGGTCCACCGCGACGGCCGGTGCGCTGATCGCCGAGGTGCCGGACACGTCGTCCGTGTCCGGGGTGCCCAGCGACACCCAGGGGCCGAAGGCGCCGTCGGGCGCGACCTGGACGGAGTGCACGAGCTCGCGCCGGTATTCCTGGGGCGTGGCGCCCAGCGTGGTCCGGGTGCCGAAGACCGCGACCCTGCCGTCGGGGAGCCGTACCGCCGTCGCCCCGGTGTCCATGCCGGACCCGGGGAGGAATTCGGGCCCCTGCCAAGGGGCCTTGTCCGTGCCGCGGGTCCAGTAGGCCATCCGTCCGTCCAGCACGGTGAAGGCCCACAGCCGGCCGGCGGAGCCCTCGGTCATCCAGGAGGTGACATCGCCCCGGCCGTAACGGATGGTCCGGCTCCAGCCGGCGCCGGCGGGCCGGGTCGCCGTCTTGCGGTCGCCACAGCCGGCGGGGCTGCCGCACCAGTCCTGGTGGTCGGACCAGGCGTAGGTCTTGAGGTAGCCGAGCTTCTCCTCGCCGGCCTGCGGGTCGAGGACCGGGGGCAGACCACTGTTGGGATAGCTCACGTAGTTCTGGACCGAGAAGTGCGGCCGGCCGGTGGACTTCGCGTAGCGCTCGGTGGCGGCCTGCACGAAGCGGGCCCCGTACATGTGGTCCTGGTGGTCGAGGAAGGCGCCACTGCCGCGCGACCGGCCCGGCGTCGGGTCCTGCGTCCGTATGGTGGTCGGCCGGTACTGCGCGAAGATCGCCGCTATGGCCTCGACGACCTGGTCCTTGTCGTACGAGAACGGGGTCGTGACCGGCGTCCCGGAGGTCAGCTGGGAGCCCAGCACGGGGACCTTGCCGTCCCACAGTCCGCGCAGACTGTCCGGATTGTCCCCGGAGATGCTGCGCGCCTCGCGCAACTGCATCCACACGAGGTTGACCTCGGGCCGCGCGACGAGGACGTCCACCTCGGCGCTGCCGCCGCCGACGGTGGGTATGGAGCGGCGCTGCCAGGCGCTGGTGCGGTCTCCGGTGGCCATCTGCGCGTAGGCGGCCCGGATGCCGTTCTGCCGGGCCTCCGCGTAGGCGGCGCGGTCGGCGGGGGCCGTGGGGTCCTGCAGGTGCGGGCTGTGGGCCTCGTTGCGACCGTCGGCCTCGCCGGAGGTGAGGTAGACGGTGGCGACCTTGATGCCCGTCGATATGGAGCGGCTCAGGTCGGGGTTCATGAAGAAGAGGTCGTCGTCGGGATGCGCGACCACCTGGAGGACCGTGCCCTCGGTCACGCCCGGGCGGAGCGCCGCCCCGGGAGCCGCCGACTCGGGCGTGCTCCCGTATCCGTAGGCCCAGGTCGTCACGCCGACGGCGCCGACGGTGAGCGCGGCGAGCAGGCCCGCGAGGCGGGTGCGGCTGGCCAGGGACATCTGCTACGCCTCGGGGGATCGTTCGGACGGGTGCGGAACTGGGGTGCGGGGCGGTTCGCTGCCCCGTTGGCCCCACCGCTTGCCGGAGACGACCGGGCCAGATTATGCCTCGCGCGTGTGCGCCTGACACACCGTCGAGTCGGCTATCTGGCGATAGGTGATCTTTTATCGAAATCACCCGAATTGATCCATTTTGCCCCTGTGGAGCGGAAGTGGAATTCCGCTCCGGCTCGGTGGGCCCGGGCGCTCCGTTCCGAAGTCGCGGTACCGGCGCGGGCGGTCGTGTGCGCGGCCGAGGCCTTGGTGGGCGCGGTGCCAGCCCGGGCCTTGGCGCCTGACGAGGAGTCGGCGTCCGGGGGCGAACCGACCGGCGCGGCCGAGCCAAGGGGAGTGCTCCCGTGTGAGCGGATCCACACGGCAAGCGTCGGGCAGGGGGGGCTGCCGGGGCCCCGGACCGCTTGACCTCAACTCCGGTCGAGGTCCTACCGTCGGTCCCGTTGGCCACCGGTCACCGACGACCACCTGACGGCAGCACACGAGGGGCGGACCCAGTGGACCTTGATACCGGAGCCACCGCGGAGCGGGCACTCGTCCTGGGACCGGGCGGACCGGTCGGTACGGCTTGGATGGCGGGCCTCGTCGGCGGACTGCGCCGCGCGGGGGTCGACCTGGGCGGCGCCGACCTCGTCGTCGGTACGTCGGCCGGGGCGATCGTCGGCGCCCTGCTGGCCACCGGCCAGGATCCAGGACGGCTCGCCTCCCTCGGAGCCGCCCCGCCGCCGGCCACCGGACCCGGTGGCGGTGGGGCGGACGCCGCCCGGCTGGGCTCCGTGTTCGCCGTGCTCGGGGAGGCCGGGCTGGAACCGGTGGAGGCCCGGCGGCGGGTGGGCCGGATAGCCCTGGAGCACGCCGACTCGGCATCGGGACCCGACGCCGAGCGGACGCTGCTCGCGGGGCGGGCCGCACTGATCGGAGCCGGCGGCTGGCCGGAGCGGCGGCTGCTGATCACCGCGGTGGAGGCGGCCACCGGCGAGCCCGTGGTGTGGGACCGCGCGAGCGGTGTGCCGCTGGTCCGGGCCGTGGCCGCGAGCAGCGCCTTCCCGGGAGCCGAGCCGCCCGTCGCGGTCGCGGGGCGGCGGTACATGGACGGCGCCCTGCGCGCGGGGACGAACGCGGACCTCGCGGCCGGGGCCCGGACGCTCGTCGTCGTGGAGCCCATGGCGCACCTGTTCCCCCGCGAGCCGCTCGACGGGCGGCCGGGCTCCGCCGGGGCTCGGACCGTAGTGACCCTCGGGCCCGATCCGGACGCCGTACGGGCCTTCGGGCCGGACCTGCAGGACCTGGCGCGCTGGGAGCCGGCGTACCGGGCGGGCCTGGCCCAGGCGGGCGCCGCGGCCGAACGGCTCCGCCCGGTGTGGAACCCGGGATCCGGCACGGCCTGACACCGGGCCCTCGCCGCCGCGCACGGCCCACTCGCCCGAGCCGGTGCCCCCGCAACCTGCCGATCCGGCAGGGCCGAACCGACCGGCTGAACCGGCCGAACCGACCGGCCGTCATCCGCCCGGCCCACCCCGACCGCGGGCCGTCCGGGCCGAACCCGCAGGCCGGGGCGGTGCGTTCCGCATCCCGCAGGGCACGCCGTCTATCCGGGCCCGACCCGGGGATGGGAACCTGGCCCTGCCGCTCAGCCGAGCGTGGGCGCCCACTCACCCCCGATCTGGTGTGCGCCCTTGCAGCCGACCTTCCATCAAGGGAGTTCACCGCATGCAGACCCGTTCAGCCGATGATGCGCGCAAGCGAGTGGTGTGGGGGATAGCCCTCGTCCTGATCGCCGTCACCGCGCTCCTCGGAGCCGGCCCCGGGGCCGCGGGGGCCGCCACCGCCCCGCCCGCCCCACCCGTACCCGTACTGACCTGGGGTGCCTGCGCCGACGACCCGGGAGACGGCTTCGAGTGCGCGACCGCCCAGGTGCCGCTCGACTACCGCCGCCCCACCGGAAGCACCATCCCGATCGTCGTCACCCGGCGGCTCGCGGCCGACCCGGCCCACCGCACCGGCGTCCTGGTGCTGCACCCCGGCGGACCCGGCAACTCCGGCGTGAACTTCGCCCGCAACAGCTACGACGCCCTCCCCGCCGCCCTCCGGGACGGCTTCGACGTCGTCGGGTACGACATGCGGGGCGTGGCGCGCAGCGGTCAGGTGGAGTGCTGGAACGACGCGGAGTACTCGGCCGCCGTCGACGCCGCGCGCGGAGTCCCCGGACCGAGAGCCCTGCAGACCGCCCTCCGGCAGGGCCGGGAGTTCGCCGCCGCCTGCCGCGAACGCGCCGGCGGCCTCGTGCCGTTCATCGGCACCGGGTCCAACGCCAAGGACCTCGACCTGCTGCGCCAGGCCCTCGGCGAGGAGACCCTCACCTTCTACGGCCGTTCCTTCGGCAGCTACGTCGGCACCGTCTACGCCGCCCAGTTCCCCCGGCGCGTGCGCGCCATGGTCCTCGACGGCGCCTACGATCCGCGCCGCTACGCCGACGTGCCCTACGCCTACGACGCCGCGCAGTTCACCGCCCTGGACTCGGCGGTCGGCCGGTTCCTCGACTGGTGTGCCCGGAACGCCGCCGCCTGCGGATTCGGGGAGGGCGAGCCCCGGCAGGCCTTCGAACGGCTCAAGCGGGACCTCGACGCCGATCCCGTCATCACCGCGAGCGGACGCCCGGCCACCGGCTACACCCTCGCCTACCGCCTGATGTTCAACATCAACTCGGGCAAGGAAATCTGGCCCTACCTGGGAGAGGCGCTCGCCCTGGCCCAGGCCCACAAGACCTCCTTCCTCCTCTCACCCCCCTCACCGGGCTCCTTCGATTTCCTGAACGTCAACCTGGCCGTCGAGTGCGCCGACCGCGTCTATCCGAGCAGCCGGCTCCTCCTGGGCGCCCTGGTCGGCGCGGAGTCCGCCTCGGCGCCGCTGCTCGGACCGCCCATCGGTCTGGGACCGCCCACCTACGACCACAACCACGCGCCCGCCTGCGCGCAGTGGCAGGCGGAACGCCCCAGCCGCTACGAGGGCTCCTACCGGGCGGCCGGTTCCGCCCCGATCCTGGTCCTCGGCACGACCGGTGACCCGGACACCCCGTACCAGGACGCCGTGGCCCTGGCCGGGACGCTGGACGCCGGCCGGCTCCTGACCTTCGACGCCGAGGGGCACACCGGCTACAACCGGAGCGAGTGCGTCAGCGCACTCGTCAACTCCTACCTGGCCACCCTGGCGCTGCCCGCACGGGGCACCGTCTGCGCGGACGAGACGCCCCCGGAGGCACTCGGCCGCCGCACCACCGCTCCCGCGCCGGTCGACGAGACGAACGACGTGATCCCCACCCTGCGCTGACCGGGGATCCACCTCGGTTTCGGATCCGCCTCAGCTCACCGTCCCGGGTGAGCCGGGGCGAGCCAGGCGGGCGAGGTAGCGGGCCAGTCCGGTCGCGTCCTCGCCCGCCCAGCCCACGTACCCGTCGGGCCGGACCAGGAAGAGCCCCTTGCCGTACGGCTCGTACGCTCCGATCCGGTGCGCCTCCAGGAAATCCGCTTCCACGGAGGGCAGTTCGGCGTCGGTTCCGACGGCGAGCAGGGTGAAGTGCGGTCCCCGGAACAGGTCGAAGAGCCGGCGCCCGTCCGGCAGTGGGCCGTCGGGGGCGCGGTCCCCGGCTTCCAAGGCGCCCGCGGCCCCCTCGGAGAGGGGGCCTCCCCGGTAGCCCAGGCCGAGCTGGCGGGTGGCGTCGCCGCGCTCCTCCTGGCCGCGGTGGATCCGCGTGGACAGGCCCAGTACGTGCGCGGCGACGGGCCGGCGTTCCTGCTCGTAGGTGTCCAGGAGCGCGGGATCCGCACCGTGGAGCAGCACCTGTCCGAGCTTCCAGCCGAGGTTGTAGGCGTCCTGCACGCTGGTGTTGAGCCCCTGGCCGCCGGCGGGGGAGTGCACGTGCGCCGCGTCGCCCGCGAGCAGCACCCGGCCGGAGCGGAACCGGTCGGCCATGGCGGCGCGCGGCCTGAAGTCCGAGGCCCACCGGACCTCGGTGACGTCCTCGGCCTCCAGATGGGTCAGCGCGGCGACCGCGGCGGGGATGTCGAGACTCTCGGTCCGCGCGACGAACTGGTGCTCGTCGGTGCCGGGCAGCGGGCACAGCGCGGCGAAGCCGCCCTCCGGGCCGGGGAACAGGTGCCAGTGGTCGCGGTCCAGGGCGCCGGGACGCAGCCGGACGTCGGCCACGACCATCGGGGCGGGATCGACGGTCTCGCCGGTCATGCCGATGTCCAGGGCCTTGCGCACCGTGGAGCGGCCGCCGTCGGCGGCGACCAGGTAGGCGGCGCGCAGCGTGCTGCCGTCCGAGAGGTGAGCGTTCACCGAGCCGGCGTCCTGGTCGAAACCGGTCAGGGCGACGCCGAAGCGGACCCGGCCGCCCAGCCCGGTCAGGCGCTCGAACAGGATCTCCTGGGTGCGCCACTGGGGCAGCAGCCGGGACCGCGGATACGGCTCGGTGTCCGTGGGGCCGCCGACCCCGCCGTCGCCGAGCATGTCGTGCTCGCCCACGGAGAGGCCGTCCTGCCAGATCAGGCCGATGGGCGCGTGGGCGCTCGCCTCCTGCACGGCGTCCCCCACACCCAGGTCGTCGAAGACCTCCAGGGTCCGCGGCTGGAGCCCCTTGCCCCGCGAGCCGGGGAAGAGGGTGTCGGCCCGCTCGACGACCAAGGCGCGGACGCCGCGACGGGTGAGGTCCAGGGCGAGGGCCAGTCCGGTGGGGCCGGCGCCGACGACGAGCACGTCGGGACCGTCGATTTCCTTAACGCTGTTAAGTGCTGTCATGGGTACGAGAATCCGCTTAACGCTGTTAAGTTGTCAAGGTGGTGAGAGAAGAACGCGAGAGAAAACCCGAAAGGCCCCGCCTGGACCGGGCGACGGTGGCGTCCACGGCCCTGCGGCTGCTGGGAGACGTGGGCCTGGAGGGCCTGACCCTGCGGGCCATCGCCAAGGAGCTGGACGTCAAGGCACCGGCCCTGTACTGGCACTTCAAGGACAAGCAGGCGCTGCTCGACGAGATGGCCACCGAGATGTTCCGCCGGATGACGGCGGACCTGGACGCGGCCCGCCCGCCCCGCGACTGGTCCCAGGCGCTGGAGGCCGCGATGCGGGGGCTCAGGGAGCACCTGCTGCGCTACCGGGACGGGGCCAAGGTCTACAGCGGTACGCACTTCACCGACATGAGCTACGCCGCTCCGATGGAGGCCCATCTACGGACGCTCGTCGCGGGCGGCTTCACGGCGGCGGGGGCGGCCCGGGCCTGGTTCACCGTGTACAGCTACACCATCGGGTACGTGATCGAGGAGCAGTCGATGGGCCCGCTGCCCGGCTCGGACGGCGAGGGATACGACCTGGAGGCCCGCGCCGACCGGCTCGCCGGCTACCCGCTGACGGCCGAGGCGGGCCCGGAGATGTTCCGTGATCAGGACGCCGGCTTCGAAGCGGGCCTCGCGGCGGTGCTCGCGGGCATCGCCTCGACCCTGCTCCCGCCGACCGCGCGGCCGGCGCCGCAGGGCCCGTAGATCCCACCGGACCGGCCCGACCCGCGGACCCGGCAGTCCCCCCGAGCGCCCCCGTCAGGGCGCCGGGGCCGCGACCGCCGCGCCGCGCACCTCGCGCCGGGGCGCGGGCGCCGGTGCGGTGACCATGACGGCGGCCGTGGCGGCGCCCAGGAGCATGATGCCGGCCGCCCACCAGAGCGCCACCCCGAAGCCGTGCACCACGGCCTGGGCCTCGATCAGCCGCTGCGCCGCGGAGGCGGGGGCGTGAGGGTCGGCCTGCGCCGGTCCGGCGAGGTGCGAGGCGGCGTAGGCCGTCGCGGCCGTGCTCGCGATGGTGTTGAGGAGCGCCGTTCCGATCGCCCCGCCCACCTGCTGGGCCGTGTTGAGCGTGGCCGAGGTGATCCCGGAGTCCTTGCGCGCCACGCCCTGGGTGGCCGTCGACATCACGGGCATGAAGACCAGGCCCATGCCGAACCCGAGGACCAGCATGGCGGGGAGCACGTGGGTCGCGTAGGAGGAGTCGACCCTCAGCCGCGTGAGCAGGACCAGGGCCAGGGTGGCCAGGAGGAGCCCGGGGACGATCAGCCGGCGCGGGGCGAGCCGGTCGAGGAAGCGGGCCGAGACCTGGGTCGCACCGGTGATGATCGCCAGGGTCATGGGGAGGAAGGCCAGCCCGGTCCTGACGGGGGAGTAGCCGAGGACGAGCTGGAAGTAGTAGGTCATGAACAGGAACAGGGCGAACAGGCCGACGGTGGCCAGCGCCATGGTGACGAGGCAGCCGGCCCGCGTCCGGTCCCTGATGATGTGCGGGGGGAGCATGGGGTCGCTCGCCCGCGTCTGCCACCAGCCGAAGGCGGCGAGCAGGGCGGCCCCGCCGGCGAGCAGCCCGATGACCAGGCCGTCGGACCAGCCGCGCGGTTCGGCCTCGCTCAGCCCGTAGACGATGGCCGCGAGGCCGCCGCACCCGAGGACCGCCCCCGGGACGTCGAGCCTCGCCCCCGTGCGTCCCGAGCCGCGCAGGACGGCGAAGGCGCCGATGACCGCGACCGCGGCGATGGCCACGTTGACGTAGAGGCACCAGCGCCAGTTGAGGTACTCGGTGAGCAGGCCCCCGGCGATCAGGCCCACGGCCCCGCCGCCGCTCGCGATGGCGGCGAACACGCCGAAGGCCTTGGCGCGTTCCCGCGGGGTGTCGAAGGTGGTGGCCAGCAGCGACAGCGCGCACGGCGCGAGGAGCGCCGCGAAGACGCCTTGCAGCGCCCGGGCCGCGAAGAGCATCCCCGGCCCGCTCGCGGCGCCGCCCAGGGCGGAGGCGAGCGCGAAACCGCTCAGGCCGATCACGAACGCCCGCCTGCGGCCGATGAGGTCGGCGATCCGCCCGCCGAGCAGGAGCAGCCCGCCGAACGCCAGCGAGTAGGCGGTGATCACCCACTGCCGGTTGCCGTCCGACATCCCCAGATCGCGCTGGGCGGAGGGGAGCGCGATGTTCACGATCGTCGCGTCGAGGACGACCATCAGCTGGGCCAGCCCGATGACGGCCAGTGCCCACCAGCGGCGGGGATCGGGCGGGCCCGCCGGTGCGCCGTCGGCGGGCCGGGGCGAGGCGCCGGGCATCGGGCCGGACGGGGTTCCGCTGGTGGCAGACGTCATGCGGTCAGCCAAACACGGATCGTGAGGTTCAGCCCGCCTGGAGATCCGGCGGTGGGACGCGGCGCCCCCAGCCGGAACGGCCGGACGGGTGAGCGGGCCGGTGGTGCCGGTGGAGGCGGTGCGGCCGGTGGAGGCGGCCGGCGCGGCCCGTCCTCGTATGTGGCCCGGCCGCCGCCGCCCGCTGTCGGCGGACGTGGTGGCGGCGCAGGGCCGTGTAGAGCGCGGCTGTGATCACACTGGCGGCGCACCAGGCGACCAGGATCACGAGGATCGTACTGAGGACGGCCACGGGGACTCCTCGGGTGGGAACGGCACCGCCATGGCGAGCCGGGCACGGTGTGCTCGCCGTGACCGACCAGTACCCGGAGGAGGCGGACTTCACGCCCGCCACCCCGACGCGGGAGCCGAAAAGAGACGGCCTACGGCGCGATCGGCAGCTGCCTCTTGTGCTCGGTGAGGCGGTAGCGGCGGACGATCGTGTCGAAGGCGCGCTCCCCGACCGGCTTGCCCTCCAGGAAGTCGTCGATCTCGTCGTACGTGACGCCCAGCGCGTCCTCGTCGGCCTTGCCCGGGTCGAGGGTCTCCAGGTCCGCCGTGGGCGTCTTCCAGACCAGCTCGGCCGGTGCGCCCAGGGCGTCGGCGCAGGCCCGTACCCGGCGCTTGGTCAGCCCGGTCAGCGGCACCACGTCGGCCGCGCCGTCGCCGAACTTGGTGAAGAAGCCGGAGACCGCCTCGGCGGCGTGGTCGGTGCCGACGACCAGGCCGTCGTGCGCGCCGGCCACCGCGTACTGGGCGATCATGCGCTGGCGGGCCTTGATGTTGCCCTGCACGAAGTCCTGGTGGTGGGCGTCGCGGAAGACGGTACCGCCGGCCAGGGAAGCGGCCAGCGCCGCGTCGCTCGCGGGCTTCACGTCCACGGTCAGCACCCGGTCCGCGTTGATGAAACCGAGGGCGAGCTGGGCGTCCCGCTCGTCGGCCTGGACCCCGTAGGGCAGTCGCATCGCGTAGAAGACCGCCTCGTGCCCGGCCGCGCGGACCCGCTCCACGGCGAGCTGGCAGAGCCGGCCGGCCGTGGTGGAGTCCACCCCGCCGCTGATCCCGAGCACCAGGGAGCGCAGGCCGGTGGAGGTGAGCCGCTCGGCGAGGAACGCCACCCGGCGCTCGATCTCGCGCTCGGCGTCGAAGCTCTCGGCCACCAGGAGCTCCCGGGCGATCTCCTGCTGCAGGGCGGTGGACGCCGGCTGGCTCACGGTTGCTCCTCATGGTGGTTCGTCGGTTCGCGATGCGACGGGATGCGCCGCACTGTCCCGCCGACCCTAACCGAGCGCGCGGGTGAGCCGTGTCTCACCCTGGTGGCGGCGCTTGTCTATGCAACGAGTTGCATAGAAGGATCGGAGCATGGCACTTGAGCACGCGATCCTCGTCTCCCTGCTGGAGCAGCCGGGATCCGGATATGAGCTGGCCCGCCGGTTCGACCGGTCCATCGGCTACTTCTGGACCGCGACGCACCAGCAGATCTACCGCGTGCTGAGCCGGCTGGAGGGCGACGGACGGCTCGACGTCCGCGAAGTGCCGCAGCGGACCCGGCCGGACAAGAAGGAGTACTCCGTCACCGAGGCCGGCCGGGCCGCCCTTTCGGCCTGGCTCCACGAGCCGATCCAGGCCGACACCGTCCGCCACGAGCTCGCCGTGAAGATCCGCGGCGCGGCCTTCGACGATCCGGCCGCCCTGATCCGCGAGGTCGAGCGGCACCACCACACGCACGCCGAGCGGCTCACGCACTACCTGGCGGGAGAGCTCCGCGATTTCACCGGACCGCAGGCTCCGGCTCCGGATCCCTCTGACGCGGGGCGGGAGCTCCAGCACGTCGTGCTCCGCGGCGGCATCGCCTACGAGCGCATGCAGCTCGCCTGGCTGGAGGACGTACTGGCCACCCTCCACCGCCTGGCGTCCCCTTGACCCGGCGCCGCCGCGCCCTCCCTCCTCCTCCCACTCTCTCGTCACCCCTCATCCTCCGACCGGAAGGCGAACGCCCATGAGCGACCAGCTGCTGTTCAACCCGCGCACCTACGACCCCGCGCACTTCGACCCCGAGACCCGCCGGCTGCTGCGCGCGACCGTCGACTGGTTCGAGGAGCGCGGCAAGCGCCGGCTGATCGAGGACTACCGCACCCGTGCCTGGCTGGGGGACTTCCTCGCGTTCTCCGCGAAGGAAGGACTCTTCGCGACCTTCCTGACCCCGGAGCCGGCCGCCGGCCAGGACGGACCCGACAAGCGCTGGGACACCGCGCGCATCGCCGCCCTCAACGAGATCCTCGGCTTCTACGGCCTCGACTACTGGTACGCGTGGCAGGTCACCATCCTCGGTCTCGGCCCCGTCTGGCAGAGCGACAACGCCGCCGCCCGCGACCGCGCCGCACAGCTCCTCGACGCGGGCGAGGTGTTCGCGTTCGGCCTGTCCGAGAAGACCCACGGCGCGGACATCTACCACACCGACATGCTGCTGGAGCCCACGGCCGACGGCGGTTTCCGGGCCACCGGCTCGAAGTACTACATCGGCAACGGCAACGCCGCCGGCCTCGTCTCCGTCTTCGGCCGCCGCACCGACGTCGAGGGCCCGGAGGGCTACGTCTTCTTCGCCGCGGACAGCCGCCACCCCGCGTACGACGTGGTGAAGAACGTCGTCGACTCCTCCAAGTACGTCAGCGAGTTCCGCCTCACGGACTACCCGGTCGGCACCGAGGACGTCCTGCACACCGGCCGCGCGGCCTTCGACGCGGCCCTCAACACCGTCAACGTCGGCAAGTTCAACCTCTGCACCGCCTCCATCGGCATCTGCGAGCACGCGATGTACGAGGCCGTCACCCACGCGCAGGGCCGCATCCTCTACGGCCGCCCCGTCACCGCCTTCCCGCACGTGCGCCGCGAGCTGACCGACGCGTACGTCCGTCTCGTCGGGATGAAGCTGTTCAGCGACCGCGCCGTCGACTACTTCCGCTCCGCGGGCCCCGACGACCGCCGCTACCTCCTCTTCAACCCGATGACCAAGATGAAGGTGACCACGGAGGGCGAGAAGGTCATCGATCTGATGTGGGACGTCATCGCGGCCAAGGGCTTCGAGAAGGACACCTACTTCGCCCAGGCGGCCGTCGAGATCCGCGGCCTGCCCAAGCTGGAGGGCACGGTCCACGTCAACCTGGCGCTCATCCTCAAGTTCCTGCGCAACCACCTGCTGGAACCGGCCGACTACGCCCCCGTCCCCACCCGCCTCGACGCGGCCGACGACGCCTTCCTCTTCCGCCAGGGACCGGCCCGCGGCCTCGGATCCGTACGGTTCCACGACTGGCGTCCCGCCTACGAGGCGTACGCCGCCCTGCCCAACGTGGCCCGCTTCCGCGCGCAGGCCGACGCCCTCTGCGCGTTCGTCGAGACCGCCGCACCCGACGAGCGGCAGAGCCGCGACCTCGACCTCCTCCTGGCGGTCGGCCAGCTGTTCGCCCTGGTCGTGCACGGTCAGCTCGTCCTGGAGCAGGCCCGCCTGACCGGACTGGACGAGGACGTGCTCGACGAGCTGTTCGGCGTCCTCGTACGGGACTTCTCCGCGCACGCCGTCGAACTGCACGGCAAGGACTCCGCCACCGCGGACCAGCAGGCCTGGGCCCTCGGCGCGGTCCGCCGCCCGGCCGTGGACGCGGACCGCTCGGCGCGCGTGTGGGCCCGGGTGGAGGCCCTGGCGGGGGCGTACGAGATGAAGCCCTGACACCCGGTGTGAAGTCCTGACGCCCGGGCTTCGCGGGCCTCACGGCCGGCCATCGCGTCAGGCCGGGGCCGGGGCCTGGCCGGCGATGCGGGCGAGCAGCTCCCCCAGCAGGAGCCGCTCGCCCGGCGTCAGCCCGGTGGTCTGCGGGAGCAGCGCCCGCAGCGCGATCGCCGCACCGGCGGGACCGGGGGCCGGCGCCGAGGGGGCCTCGGTCGTGATCGCGGCGATGACGGCCTCCCTCGCCAGCCGGGAGACGCTCAGGTCCCGGCGGTCCTCGGGGGTGGCGATGAGCGCGAGCGTGGCGCCGCCGCCCGCCGCGTACACCAGCCGGGTGGCCCGCTCCTCGTCGACGCGGAGCCGGCCCGCCTCGGCGATCCGGTGGATGTGGGCGCCGAGGATCTCCAGCGCGGCCCGGGCCGCCGCGGGCGGCTCCCCGGGCCGGGGATCTCCGTACATGAGGGCGTAGAGGGCCGGGTGGGCGAGCCCGAAGGACAGGTTGAGCTCCCACCCGGTCCGCAGGTCCTCGACCGGGTCGCCACTGGGTTCCAGTACGGCCTTCTGGCCGAGATGGACCGCGAAGCCGTGGGCCGCCACCGCGTCGAGGAGGCCCTGCTTGTCGCCGAAGAGCCGGTAGATGGTCGGGGCCTGGACCCCCGCGGCGGTACTCACCGCACGGGTCGACACGGCCTCCCGGCCGCCTTCCGCGAGAAGCGCGGCGGTGGCGGCGATGATCCGCTCGCGATTGCCCTCGGCCGGGGCGGGGCGGTCGGTGCCGCGGTCGGTGCTCTCCATGTTTCCAACGATAACAGCATCACGTTAGCGATTTGCTTCGCTCGCGCTAACGTGTTTTCGTTATCAGTGGAAACAAGTGGAAGCAGTGCATCCCGCAGGAGGTCCCCATGATCGTCATCACCGCACCCACGGGCCGGATCGGCCACCAGGTCCTCGGCGCGCTGGCCCGGGGTGACCGCCCCGTCCGGGTGATCGCCCGCGACCCCTCCCGGCTGGATCCGGCCGTCCGCGAGCGCGTCGCCGTCGTCCGGGGCTCGCACAACGACCCCGAGGTGCTCGCCGAGGCATTCGAGGGCGCCGACAGCGTCCTGTGGCTGGTTCCGCCGGACCCCCGGGCCGAGGACGCCCTCGCCCACTACCTCGACTTCACCCGCCCGGCCTGCGAGGCCTTCAAGACCTCGGGCGTCGAACGGGTGGTCGGCATCACCAGCCTCGGCCGCGCCTACGGCAAGCCCGCCGGACTGCTGTCGCCGGCGTTCGCCATGGACCGGCTGATCGAGAACACGGGCGTCGACTACCGGGCCCTGGCCATGCCCTTCTTCATGGAGAACTTCCTGAGCCAGGCCGCGGCGATCGCGGAGGGCGGCTTCCTCACGGCGAACGCCGTGGACCGTCCCCTCGCGACCGTCGCCACCCGCGACATCGCCGAGGCCGCCGTCGGCCTGCTGCTCGACGGCTCCTGGAGCGGCCAGGACGAGGTGCCGCTGATCAGCGACGACGCCCTGACCCCCGCGGACATGGCACGGATCATGTCCGAGGTCCTGGAGCGGCCGGTCCGGGCGCTCCAGACCGACCTCGACACGTACCGGACGACGATGGCCGGCTACGGGATGAGCGATGCCTGGGCCCGGGGCCTGGCGGAGATGGCCGCGGCCCAGAACGACGGCATCTACGACGCCGACCACGCGAACCCGGGCCGACCCGCGCCCACGACCTTCCGCCAGTGGTGCGTCGAGGTCCTCAAGCCCGCCGTCACCGCGTGAAGCCCGGTGGCGCGCGAAGCCGGGCGGGCCTCCCGGGCTAGCCGATGGCCTCGAAGGAGGCGACGAGGCCGGCCGGGGAGGGGAGCGCGGCGATCTCCGCCCGGGTGGCCGCGGCCGACTTGCGGAGGGGTTCGTCGGTGAGCAGCCGCCCGAGCAGGTCGGCGTCCACCTCGTCGCCGGTCGCACGGAGGGCGAAGCCCCGGTCGGTGGCGGCGTCGGCGTTGATGAAGTGGTCCGCTCCCTGCGGGAGGATCAGCTGCGGGACGCCCAGAGCGGCGGCGGTGAGCATGGTGCCGGAGCCGCCGTGGTGCACGATCGCGTCCGCGCCGTCCAAGAGCTGCGCCAGGGGCACCCAGGGCAGTGCCCGGACGTTGCCGGGAAGCGCGCCGAGCGAGCTCAGATCGGTGTCGCCGACCGCGAGCAGGAACTCCGCGTCGACCGACGCGGCTTCGGAGACGACCCGGGCGACCGGGTCGACGCCCGCGAACGCGGGCACCACGGTCCCGAGGGTGATGGCGATCCGGGGCCGGGAGCCGCGGGCCAGGAGGTCACGCGGAACGGAGCCGCCACCGTTGAACGGGGTGTACCGGACGCGCCAGCCGGTGCCGTCCCCGCCCAGTGAGGGGGGTATGACGTCGAGGACGGTGCGGGTGGCCGGGCCTTCGACCCCGCGGGCCTCGTACTCGTCCGTGAGCAGGCCGGCGAGCCGGTCGACCATGCCGAGGCCGGACATCACGCCGAAGTTGTGGACCACGGCCGGTATGCCGAGGGCCGCGGAGACCAGGGGCGCGGCGGCCTGGAAGGCGGCGTGGACGAGGACGTCCGGCCGCCAGGCCGTGGCGAGGGCGAGGAGGTCGTCGATGGTGACCCGCCCGTGTTCGGCGAAACCGGCCGCGGCCTGCCGCTCGGTCTCCTCGAAGCTGTTGCCGTCCGTGACGAACTCGAGGTCCGCGCCGTTCGAGGCGCGCTTGAAGGCGTCCATCAGCGTCGAGCCGTCGCCGATCTCGACGGTGGGCAGACCGGCCTGCCGCATCTGCTCGTACGGGGCCGAGACCGCGAACAGCACCTGGTGCCCGGCGGCCTGGAGGGCCTGGGCGGTCGGCACCATCGGGAACAGGTGGCCCACCGAAGCGGGGCCGGTGAAGAGGATGCGCACGCTATCGCTCCTTGGGTGGAGCCCCGAATTACCGCGCGGTCGGGGCTCCTTGAGGGTCATGGCACATGTTCGAACGAACCCGCTCTCGCCTCGGTTTCCCTCGAGATGATCGAATTTCGGACGATTCTGGCGCGCAACCCACGGTCCGGAGCCGGACGTTGAGCATTCGTTCAGTGATCTGTCATCACTCCGCGTCATGGTGGAGCGGTGGGGTACGGCGTGAAGGATCCGGCCGCCGGCCGGGTCGCGGCGTACGCCGGGACCGAGTGGGGGGCCCATGACCACGGCGGCATTCAGGAACAAGGCGCGACTGCGGTACTCGATCGCCTTCGTCGGGTACGCCGACCTCGAGGGGGAGTTCGAGAGCCTCTCGCACCAGGACCTGCGCGGGGACAACTACTACCAGGACCTGCCCGAGCCCTCGGACTGGACCGGAGCCCTGCGCGGCAACCAGCACCGCAAGGACGCCGAGCGGCAGGTCGTCAACCTGCTCGCCGACGCGATCTACCGCCACCTCGGCTGCCGGAGCTCCGCCGAGTACCGGACCCGGATCGCCGCCGTCCGCAAGGGCACGGTCGATCTGTCCTCCGACATGGGTCCGTGCCACTCCTGCCGGTCGGTGATCAAGGACTTCCGCCGTGACTTCCCGGCCCTCGCCCTCAAGGTCCGCTACCGCAACGCCCTGTTCGGCGGCGGTACGGCGCAACTCCTCCAGGCCGGCGAGGGACTGTACGGGAGCTACGGCATCGGCGACGCCGAGCAGGGCGACGGCGGTCAGTGGGTCAAGAGCTACCCCGGCAGCCCCCTGGCCGCGGTCACCGCGACCTTCGACGCCAAGGTCGCCGGCCGCGACGGCTACCGCTTCCAGGGCACGGTCACGGCGGTCGACCAGCAGCCGCGCGCCCCGTTCCTGTACCCGGCGCCCAGCGGCACCGAGGCGCCGCTCGACGAGGTGGCCTCCGCCCTGGACCAGATCGCGGACCACATCCGCGACGCGATGGCGCCGGGACAGCAGATGCGCCCGCAGTCCTTCCGCCAGTGGATCCGCGGCATCGACCAGGGCACCGTCCGGCTCGTCGGCGAGCGCGGGCCCGCCCAGGCCGGCCGGGCCGCGGTGGCGGCCTTCGTCGCGGACTTCCCCAAGGTGCGGATCGAGGTGTCCTACGCCGCCGCGTCCGCGCAGGCCGACGGCTGCGGCTACGCCGACGCCACCGGGGGTCCGGGCGGCACCTGGCTGAAGGTCTTCCCCGCCGCCCGCTGATCCCGCCGATCCGACCGCCCCGCGGGCCGCTGTCAGGCCTGCGGCGGCGGGCCCTGTACGAGCAGGCGGGCCGCGGCGTGCTCGGCGCGGTCCACCTCCTCGGCCGCGTCGATGTACCCGTAGGCGTCGTCGCCGACGGGGATCCGCAGGGGGGTCGGGCCCTCGGCGGCGACGATCTCCAGGACCCGCTCGGCGAAGTACTCCGGGCGTCCGGTCTCGGGGCTGTCCGCGAGGCCCCTCGCCCCTTCGAGCATCTCGCGGTTGGTGGCGTCGTAGGCGGGGACCCGATGGGCCGCTTCGGCCATGGAGGTTCCGTAGCGCGTCGCGAACATGCCGGGTTCGACGACGGTGACGCGGATGTTGTGGGGAGCCGCCTCCATGGCGAGGGTCCGGCTCATGCCTTCGAGGGCGTGCTTCCCGGCGGTGTAGGCCGCGAGTCCCGGGAAGGCCATCCGGCCGACCACGGAGGAGACGTTGAGGATGTGGCCGTGCCCCTGGGCGCGCATCAGCGGCAGGACGAGCCGCGCGAGCCGCCAGGGGCCGACGACCAAGGTCTCCAGCTGGTCGCGGAGTTCGGAGTCCGAGACCTCCTCGACCGCGCCGAACAGCCCGACGGCGGCGTTGTTGACGAGGATGTCGATCCCGCCGAGGCGCTCCGCCGCGGTGCGCACCGCCTCCTCGCAGGAGGCCTCGTCCCGCAGCTCGAGGGGGATCGGGACGATCCGGCCGGGCCAGGCGGCTGCCAGGTCCTCCAGGTCGGCGGTCTTGCGGGCGGTGACGGCCAGTTCGTCCCCGGCCCGGGCCGCCGCGGTGGCCAGCGCGTGTCCGAGCCCCGAAGAGCATCCCGTGACCAGCCAGCGTCGTCCCATGGTTCCCCCGTGATGGCCGAATTGCTGCGGATGATGGCGGCAGTTCATGTTCGGGGCGGCCACGGCCCGGGGTCATCCCCGCTGCGGGGGCGTGCGGAGGCGCGCGGGCGCACGTCAGGGCGCGCACGCGCCGATCGGGGCCGACGGTCCGGCGGTCCGGCGGGGCCCGCAGCCCGGCGGGCTGCGGGCCGGACGCCTACGTGGCCGGGCCGCGGCCCGCCCTGGCGGCGCGGCGCAGCATGGAGCGGGCCGGGTCCTGGGCGGAGTGCGAGGCCGTGGCCGTGTGCTCCTGCGGGTTCGGGCGGACGAAGAGGGTGACGGTGACCTTCTCGGCGAACCCGTTGCGCCGCATCATCGCGGCCGACGCCGCGTTGCCGCTCTCCACGTCGGTGATGATCCGGGACGCCCCCGCGGCGAAGAGCGCGGTGCAGCAGTGCTCGACCAGGGAGCTCGCGACCCCCCGGCCCCGGGCGCGCTCCTCCAGCGCGATCCATTCCAGGTAGCCCCAGTCCTCCCGCTCGTCGTAGGACAGCGACCCGAGGACGAAACCGAGCAGCCCCTCCGCGTCGCGGGCGATCCAGCAGGCGTCCGGCTGGGCGTCCCAGTGCGCGGCCACGGAGGACAGCGACCAGGAGGTGTAGGGCATCGCCTTCACGTCGAAGGACCGGTAGCCGAGATCGAGAACGGCATCGAGGTGGGTCAGTCGCAGCGGAAGGATCTCGACTTCACTCATGAAAGGGATGATGACATAACGGGACATCAACCCACGTGATCCCTCCTCTCCTGTGATCTCTCCCCGTCACCTCGCGGAGGAGACCTCGGGGTCCGCCGTACGATCTGCGGCCGGCTCGGTCCTCGTCTCGGTCGCCGGCTCGGTCGCTGGCTCGGTCGCCGGATCGGGAGCGGGTACCGGGGCCGGGCCCTTCGGGCCGCGGGCGAGTACGTAGAGGAACAGGACGCCCATCACGGCCACCCCCGCCCACATGGCCTGCTGCCAGCCCTCGACGAAGGACTGCCGGGCGGCGTCGAGGAGGGCCCGCGCCCCGGCGCCCGCGCCGTCCGCGGCCCCGACGGCGTTGGCGACGCCCTCCCTCGCGGCGTCCGCCGCGTCGTTGGGGATGCCGTCGAGCCGCCCGTCGATGGCGTTGCGGTACCCGGCCGACAGGAGGGCGCCGAGCAGGGCCACGCCCAGCGCCGTGCCGAACTCGCGGGTGACGTCGTTGAGCGCGGAGGCCACGCCCTGGCGCTCCGGCGGCAGCGAGCCGGTGATGGCCTCGGTGGAGGGGGTCATCGCCAGGCCCATCCCGAGGCCCATGGCGAGCATCCCCGGGAGTACGGACAGGTAGCCGCCGTCGACGGAGACGATGCCCGCCATGAGGGCGAGGCCGGCGCCCGCCAGCAGGATGCCGGTCGCCATGGTCGCGCGCGCACCGATGCGCGGAGTCAGCCGGGGAGCCAGGCCGGAGGCCGCCATCATGGCCACGGCCATGGGCATCAGCGCGAGCGTGGACTTGAGGCCCGACCAGCCCAGCACGGCCTGGAGGAAGGGGAAGAGCACCACGAAGATGCCCGCCTGTACGCCGAAGACCGTCAGGAGGGTCAGGGAGCCGCCGGCCAGTCCGCGCTCGCGGAACAGCCGCAGGTCGAGCAGTGCGGCGTCTCGAAGTCGCAGTTCCCAGGTGACGAAGACGGCGCCGGCGAGCAGTCCGGCGACGAGGCCGGTCAGGGTGGCGGGATCGGACCAGCCGCGCTCCGGCCCTTCCTGGAGGGCGAAGATCAGGCCGGCCACGGCGACGACGGAGGTCAGTGCGCCGATGGTGTCGAAGGAGTGCCCCGGGGTCTCGCGGGAGTCGGGGATGGCGCGCAGCGACATGGCCAGGGCCACGAGGACCAGGGCGACGGGCAGGACGAAGAGGTAGCGCCAGTTCGCCACGTCGACGAGCGCGGCGGAGAGGAACATGCCGAGGATGCCACCGCCTCCGGCGACCCCGGTCCATACGCCGATGGCCCGGCCGCGCTGTTCCGCGGGGAAGGTGGAGGTGATCACGGCCAGGGTGATGGGCATGATCATCGCGGCGCCCACGCCGCTGAGCAGCCGGGCGGCGAGCATGACCTCCACCGACGGGGCGAGACCCGCGAGGGCGCTCGCGATCCCGAAGACGGCCAGACCGGCGATCAGCGTGGGCTTGCGGCCCAGCCGGTCTCCGAGCGCTCCGAGCGGGAGCAGGAGCGCGGCCAGGGTGAGGGTGTAGAGGTTGATGATCCACAGGACGGTGCTCTGCGAGGCGCCGAACTCGACGGCCAGGTCGGGCTGCGCGACGTTCAGCCCGGAAACCGAGGCGATGACGGCCATCAGCGCGATGCACACGGTGATCAGAATGGTGCGCAGCCGGCGCGCGTCCGGGCCGCGGTCGCCTTGGGCGGGGCCGGGTACTTCGGTGGCCGCCACCCGTGGGGGCTGGTTCTTGCTCATGGGTTCCTCTTCGAAAAGGGCATGCGGAAGGCGGCGCCGGACCAGGTCCGGCGCCGCCGGGGAGGAATGGAGGAAGGGGGCGGGCGCCTGTGTCAGGCGGTGGTGGCGGCGACCGCGGTGTTCCCTGCCGCGGGGAGGGCCGCGACGGCCGCGTCGGTGTCGGCGACGGCGAGCATGGCGTTGATGTGGGCGCCGGCCAGGGCCCCGGCCGCGGCGGAGGCCCCGACCTGGGCCATCGGGTCGGTGACGTTGCCGGCCACCCACACCCCCGGTACGTCGGTGGCGCCGGCCGCGCCGGAGGCGAAGCGGCGGCCGCCGCCGGGCACGTCCTCCATCCGCAGGCCCAGGCCCGCCAGGCCTTCGGTGCGGGCCAGGAGCGTGGTCGCCACCGCGAGGACGCGGCGGCCGACGACCCGGCCGTCGGCCAGGCGCACCCCGTGGATGCCGCCGTCACCGTCCCCTACGACCTCTTCGACCGGCGCGTCGACGACCCGGATGCCGCGCGCGGCGAAGCGCGTACGGGTCTCGTCGTCGAGTTCGGTGCCGTTCGCGAAGTAGACCAGGTCCTCGGTGAGCTGACGGAACAGCAGGGCGTGGTGGAGCGACGCGGGGCCGGTGGCGAGGATGCCGATGGGCTCGTCGCGCACCTCCCAGCCGTGACAGTAGGGGCAGTGCACCACGGCGTTGCCCCAGTGCTCCGCCAGCCCGGGCAGCTCGGGCAGCACGTCGCGCAGACCGGTGGCCACCAGCAGGCGGCGCGCCGTCAGGACGCGGCCGTCGGCCAGGGTGACGGTGAAGCGCAGGTCGCCGTCGGCGGACGGAGCGGCGTGCTCGGCGGCGCTGACCTCGCCGGAGACGACCAGGCCGCCGTAGCGGCGCACTTCCTCGCGGCCCCGTCCGTACAGTTCCGCCGGCGGGGTGCCGTCCAGGCCGAGCAGGCCGTGCACGCCCTCGGCGGGCGCGTTGCGGGGGGTGCCGCTGTCGATCACGACCACCGAGCGGCGGGAGCGGGCGAGCATCAGGGCGCCGTTCAGACCGGCGGCGCCGCCGCCGATCACCACGGCGTCGACGGTCCCGTCCGGCAGTGCGTCGGTCGGGTCTTCGGTCGGGTGTGCGGCCGGGTGTGCGGCAGTCATCGCGGACATGTCGTCGGATTCCTTCCTGGGTTTTCCTTCGTACCGGCCCGGTGGTGCGGGGCCGTCTGAATACGACGCTAACCCCGACTTGCAGCACGGGCATACAATGTTGCCTATGACGCAAGAAGACGGCGACCTGGACAGCCTCGTACGCAAACGCATCCGCGCCCTGCGCGTCGCGCAGGGCTGGTCCCTGGAGGAACTGGCCGGACGGGCCCGGCTCAGCCAGTCCACGCTCAGCCGCATCGAGAACGGCCAGCGCCGCCTGGCGCTGGACAGCCTCGTCACGCTCGCCCGCGCGCTGGACACCACTTTGGACCAACTCGTGGAGACCGCGACCGACGACGTCGTCATCAGCCCGACGATCGACGCCGCCCGTGGGCAGATGCGCTGGCCGATCAAGGGCGAGCCGGGCATGACCGTCATTCGTCAGCGCATGACCGAGCCGCCGCCGGACAACCCCTCCCGGATGCGCGCGCACCCCGGGCGCGAATGGCTCGTGGTCCTGTCCGGCACCGCGATCCTCCTGCTGGGGCACCGCCGCTTCCGGATCGAGACCAACCAGGCCGCGGAGTTCCCGACGATGATGCCGCACGCGATCGGCGCCGAGGGGGGACCGTGCGAGATCCTGGGGATCTTCGACCGGGACGCCCGCCGCGGCCATCAGCGGGACGGCGGCGGAAGCGACGAAGGTGCTGATCAGGGGTAGGGGCGGGACGTGTCCGAAGCGGGCATCTTGCGCGTTCGGGGGGTCACGAGGCCATCTTCTTGCCTAACCGGCAAGAGTTGATGCGGCAAGCGCATGAGCGTCCTACGGTGGAGCCATGACCGACGCACAGCACGCACTCCGGAACGACAACCACGGCGAAGCTCACCAGACCCACGGCCACGGCCACGGCCACGGCGACGGGCAGGACCACGGCAACGGCCACCACGGCCAAGCGCAGCACGGCCACGCCCACGCCCACGCCCACCACGACACCGAGGCCGACAGTCAGGCGGAGATCCTCGACCTGGACGCGGAAGTCCTGGCCGGCCACATCACCGACATCGCCGCCTGGCTGCCCCTGAACGAGCCCCCTCGCCACATCGTGGACCTGGGCTGCGGCACGGGAGCAGGCACCTTCGCCCTGCTCGAACAGTTCCCGGACGCTCAGGTCACGGCCGTCGACTCCTCGGCGGCGCACCTGCAGCGACTGAGGGAGAAGGCCTGCGCCCGGGGCGTCGAGGACCGTGTCCGCACCGTACAGGCCGACCTCGACGAGACCGAGTGGCCCGACCTCGGCGCACCGGACCTCGTGTGGGCCTCGGCCTCGATGCACCACATGGCCGACCCGGACCAGGCCCTGCGCACGGTCCGTGAACTGCTCGCGCCCGGGGGACTGTTCGCCGTCGTCGAACTGGCGGGATTCCCCCGGTTCCTGCCCGCGGACGCCCCCGAAGACCGGCCCGGCCTGGAAGACCGCTGCCACACGGCGAGCGAGAGCCACCACGCCGAGCACGTGCCCCACCGCGGCGCCGACTGGGGGCCCAAGCTCACCGCGGCCGGATTCGCCCTCGACGGCGACCGCACGATCAAGGTGAACATCGAAGGCTCGCGCAGCGAGGCGGTCGGCGCGTACGCCCTCGGCAGCCTGCGGCGTCTTCGCCTCAGCATCGTCGACACCCTGCGGCCCGAGGACCTCGTCGCCCTCGACCGGCTGCTCGACACCGACGGGCCCGGGAGCATCCTGCGCCGCGAGGACCTCGCCGTACGGACCGAGCGCGCCGTCTGGGCCGCACGCCGCAAGGACTGAACCGCGGCGTCGTCGTGGCCGCGTACGGCACGCACCGGGCGACACCGCTCCGCCGGCCCGGTCCCGCGCCGCGACGCCTCCCGCCGGGGTGTCGCTCGCGGACCGGCCGGAGCCGTCCGCCTAGCCTGCTCGGGTGGCACGTACCCGGCTCTACCGCGACGGCGTCCTGGCCCTGGAGGGATTCCCCGCCCAGGACCTCTCCGCGTACGCGGGGCAGCCGGACTGCACCGTCTGGCTGGACCTCTGCGATCCCACCGAAGCGGATTTCGACCTGATCACCGAGCAGTTCGGGCTGCACGAGCTGGCCGTCGAGGACGCCCGGCACGCGCACCAGCGAGCCAAGCTCGACCGCTACCGCACGCACCTCTTCCTCAGCGCCTACGCCGTCTACACGGACACCCCCGGCGGCCCCCTGCAGACCCGCGAGGTCTCCGCCTTCATCACCCCCAACGCCCTGATCACCGTCCGCGCGAGCGGTCACTTCGACATGGACCGCGTCGTCGCCTACTGGGACGATTCCGCCGACCTCGCCAAGGAGGGCGTCGGCTTCCTGCTCCACGGACTGCTCGACTACCTCGTGGACGACCACTTCAAAGCCGTCCAGCAGCTCGACGAGCAGATCGAGGCCCTGGAGCAGCTGCTCTTCGAGGACGGCCGCGACGAGGTCCGCACCGTCCAGCGGCGCTCGTACGCCCTGCGCAAGGACCTGGTGCTCCTGCGCCGGGTGGTGCTGCCCATGCGCGAGGTCGTCAACACCCTGCTGCGCCGCGACCTGCACACCGTCAGCCCCGCGATGCTGCCGTACTACCAGGACGTCTACGACCACGTCCTGCGCGCGACCGAGTGGACCGAGTCCCTGCGCGACCTGGTGAACTCCGTCATGGACACCAACCTCAACGTCCAGGGCAACCGGCTGAACCTGATCATGAAGAAGGTCACCAGCTGGGCCTCCATCATCGCGGTCCCGACCGCGATCACCGGCTTCTACGGCCAGAACGTCCCCTTCCCCGGGGACGGCACGCACACCGGCTTCGTGGTCTCCTCCGCGCTGATGCTGACCCTCTCCGTGGCCCTCTACTTCGGATTCAAGCGACGCGACTGGATCTGAGCGGCGCGCGATGATCATCGGACGAGCGAGAGGCCGGGGCGACCGCAGCGCTCCACGGCCCGAAGGAGCTCACTCCTGCGGCCGGCGCAGCAGCGGGGGAGCCGGGTGGGGCAGGGGGGTCGCCGCGGCCGGGCTCAGGCCGTCCATGACCAGGGCCACGTAGCGGCGCCATCCCTCCTCGGCGGGGTCCATGGTCCACAGGACGCTGACGAGCATGCTCATGATCCTCTTCAGATCGTCGGGCACGAGGTCCCCCCGGATCACCCCGGCCTGCTGACCCCGCGTCACCAGCGGGTCCAGTGCTTCGAAGAAGCGGGCACTGACCTCGGGGGAGAGGACGCCGGCGTTCCGGGCGGCCGTCAGTACGTGGTGCTCGTCGGCCGCCGAGGCCAGGGCGGCTTCGAGTACGGAGGCCAGGCCGCGGCGGGGGTCCTCGTCGGTCAGTCCGCGGTCGATGGCCGGGAGCACGTCCTGGGTGAACTGCTGGTCGATCACGGCCCGCAGGAGGGCGCCCTTGTCGGGGAAGCGGCGGTAGAGCGTGGCGATCCCCACGCCGGCCCGCCGCGCGACCTCGTCGAGCGGCACATCGGGTCCCAGCTCGGCGTACACGTCGCGCGCCGCTCTGACGATCTTCTCGATGTTGCGCACGGCATCGGCGCGCAGGGGTTTGGGGCTGTCGGTCGGCACGCTGCCGACCCTACAACTGATAGTCGACGATCGGATCCGGTTGACACGTCGCACACCGCGAACTGATAGTTGACTACTGATTGTGGTGTGCGCCGATCTCGCGCCGATCTCGCTCTGAGGACCCCGAATGCAACAGCCGCCCATGGCCGTCCCCCGCACCGGCAAGGTGATCGCGACGCTCGCCCTCGCGGGCATCGCCGCAGCCGTCATGCAGACGCTGGTCACGCCGCTGCTGGCCGACCTGCCGAACATCCTTCACACCTCCCACTCCAACTCCGCCTGGGTCGTCACCGCCACCCTGCTGGTCGCCGGCGTGTGCGTACCCATCAGCGGGCGGCTGGGCGACATGCTCGGCAAGCGCCGCATGCTCCTGGCCTGTTGCGTACCGCTGATCGCCGGATCGGTGGTGTGCGCGCTGGCGGGCGGCGTCGTCCAGATGATCGTCGGGCGGGGCCTCCAGGGCGTCGGCATGGGCATGATCCCGCTGGGCATCGCCCTGCTCCGCGACATCGTCCCCGCCGAGAAGCTCAGCTCCTCCATCGCCCTCGTGAGCGCCTCCATGGGCATCGGCGGCGGCATCGGCCTTCCGGTCTCGGCTGCCGTCGCCCAGTACACGAGCTGGCGCTTCCTGTTCTGGGGGTCCGCGGTCCTCGCCGGCTGCGTCGCCGTCATGATCGTGGCCTTCGTCCCGGAGGTTCCGGCCGCCGCGAAGGGCCAGCGCTTCGACGTGGTCGGCGCGCTGGGCCTCGCCGCCGGCCTGGTCTCCCTGCTGCTGTTCGTGTCCAAGGGCGCCGACTGGGGCTGGGGATCCGGCACCACCCTCGGCCTGATCGGGGCGGCCGTCGTGATCCTGGCCGCCTGGGGGTGGTTCGAGTGGCGCACCACCGACCCGCTCGTCGACCTGCGCACCACGGTCCGCCCGCGGGTCCTGCTGACCAACCTCGCCTCGGTCTCCATCGGCTTCGGCATGTACGCGAGCATGCTGGTCATCCCGCAGCTGCTGCAGTTCCCCGCCGCCACCGGCTACGGCCTGGGTCAGTCCATGCTGGCGGCCGGCATGTGGATGCTCCCCGGCGGGCTGATGATGATGGCCGTGTCCCCTCTCGGGGGCAAGCTCACCAACGTCCACGGCCCGAAGGTCACCCTCGTCTGCGGAGCGCTCGTGCTGGCCGCGGGCTACGGCGTCGCGCTCCTCTTCTCCGCGACCGCCGTCGGGCTGATGGCCGCCGTCATGGTCATCAACAGCGGTGTCGCCCTCGCCTACGGGGCCATGCCCGCTCTGATCATGAGCGCGGTGCCCCTGGCGGAGACCGGAGCCGCGAACGGCTTCAACGCCCTCATGCGCTCCCTGGGCACCTCCGTCGGCGCCGCCGTCGTCGGTGTGGTCCTGGCCCAGATGACCACCACGGCGGGCGGGTTCACCTTCACCTCCGAGGCGGGCTTCCGCACCGGCCTCCTGATGGGCGGCGGCTTCGCCCTCCTGTCCGGCGCCATCGCCGCCCTGATCCCCGCCCTCCGGCCGCAGCGGCTCGAACTGCGGGACCAGGCCGGCCCCGCGACCGAAACGGCCCCCGCCGCGGTGAGCAAGTAGCGCCCCCGCTCAGGCTGCCGGGGTCATCGGGCCCCTTCGACGTACGAGGCCAGGTGGGCCAGTGAAGAGGCGATGCCCGCCTCGTGTTCCGCCCGGTCGATGCCGGGCGGAACACCGGTGGCGGTGACGGTCACCTCGGTGCCCCTGCCCCCCTCGCGGGCGCCGAGGTGCCAGGTCATCGTCATGGTGCCGGCGTACGAGGGGTCGTCGGACTCGAACACGGCCTGCTGCACCACGCGCTCCGGCGGCACCAGACCGGTGAACCGTACGTCGACCACATCGGTGGAGCCGGAGGTCTTCCCGGGGCTCCCGGCGGGATCGAGGTGGGTGAGGACCATCCGGAACCCGCCCCCGGGGCGCGGGTCCCACCGCTCGATCCGTCCGCTCATCCCGTCCGGCGGGAGCCAGGCTTCGAGGGACGCGCGGTCGAGCAGGGCGGCGTAGACGGAAGCCGGCGGCGCCGCGACCGTCCGGGCGCCGCGGTCGGTCCTGCCGGGGGACCCGTGCCCGGTCCGGTTCCGGGGCTCCGGCGCACGGGCGGCGGGGGCCTCCAGGGTGCGCAGGTGAGCCGTCACCGCCGCCGTGGTGCGCGGTTCGTCACGGCTCGCGAGGAGGTCCAGCAGGGCCCCGCGCAGGACCGACAGCAGCAGGGTGCGCTCGGCGAGCCCCTCGGGCGTGTCGCGGCGGGCGGGCGGCTGGGCGGCGGCGAAGAGCTCCAGCCAGTCGGCGATCGTCCGCTCGGCGAAACCCGCCCAGGGCCCCTCGGCGCCGCTCAGCGAGCGCGCGTAGCCCTCGACCCAGAGCGTGAGCACCTTGCGGTGCCCCGGGTCGGCCAGCCAGCTCCACACCAGTTCGCCCGTGCGGGCGAGCCCGTGCTCCGGCCGGGCCCGGTGCACGGCTTCGAGCATGCCCGTCTCGTCCTGCCGGGCCCGCGCGAGCAGGGCCTGCACCAGCGCGTCCTTGCTGCCGAACAGGAAGAGCAGGACGCGCGGGCTGCTGCCGATCGCCTCGGCCAGGGGCCGCAGGGACATGTCCGCCAGCCCGTGGTCGAGCACGTGGGCGTAGGCCAGCTCCAGGAGCTGGAGCTTGCGGGCGGAATCGGCGCGGGCGGAGGGGGTCACCCGGCCATTATGCTGTACTGAAACAATCGTTTCAGTTGCCTGGAGATGAGGATTCCCATGAACGAGGTCCGCGCGGTGATCCGGCCGCTGGGGGAGCCTGGCGATCTCGGCTGGGTGGTGATGGCCCACGGCGAGCAGTACGCGAAGGAGTTCGGCTGGGACATCGGCTTCGAGGCCCTGGTCGCGCGGATCGTCGCGGACTACGCGGCCGGCCACGACCCCTCCCGCGAGGCGGCCTGGATCGCCGAGCTGGACGGCCGCCGCGTCGGCAGCGTGTTCTGCGTGGCCGACGAAGACGGCGGGCAGGGCGCGGCGGGAGAGGGGCGCACCGCCAAACTGCGCATCCTCCTCGTGGACCCCGCCGCACGCGGCCACCGCCTGGGCTCACGCCTGGTGGCCCGGTGCGTGGACTTCGCCCGCGAGGCGGGGTATGACCGGATCCGGCTGTGGACGAACGACACCCTGGTGGCCGCGCGCGGGATCTACCTCGCCGCGGGCTTCCGGCTCGTCGAGGAGGAACCGCACCACAGCTTCGGCGCCGACCTGATCGGACAGGTCTACGCACTCGACCTGTCCGCCTGAACGACGCCCCGCCCGCCTGCCCCGCGCTACCGCCGCTCCGGCCCGAGGCCGACGGCGACCACCGTGCGGAGTTCGTCGAGCCTCCCGTACCCGGGCGACGGGCAGCCCGCGCACGGTGATCTGCCGGCGACCCGCGCCCGTACGCGGACACGGCGCTGGACGCCTTCGGCCCGGCTGATGTTCGGCTCCGACTGGCCGGTGTGCACGCTCACGGCCACCTCGTACGCCCAAGTCCTCGACACGGGCTGCGAACTGACCGCCGGGCTGACCCGTACGAACGGAGCCAGGTCCTCGCGGGGACGGCGGATCGCGCGTACGGGCTGAAGGGCTGACCCGACCGGCCGACGGCGGGGATAAGGCGGGCGACCGGGGGCAGACGCGAGCCGAAGCACCGCGGGGGAGCCACCGCTCCGCCGCGTTCCCGACCCGCGAGTGAGGACATCATGCTTTTCGCCGGACTCATCCTCCTGCTCATCGGATTCCTGACCGGAATCTCCGTCCTGTGGACCATCGGCGTCATCCTGCTCGTGGTGGGGGCCGTGTTGTGGATCATGGGCTCGGTCGGACACGCGGTCGGCGGCCGGCGTCACTACTGGTAGCCGGTGAAGTCTCCGCGCAACGCGGCAGGATGGCGGCCCGCCCCGACCGGGGCGGGCCGCCATCCCATGTCAGGGGCAACTCGGCTGTGTCATGGGCCCGTTGCCGGGTATCCGCGCAGCACGCCCACCGGCAGAGGCCGCAGGGCGAACGCCACCCGGCCGGCCCGTGGGCGGGCGGATGACTCGAAGGAAGGGAACCGCGATGACGACGACCGGATTGCACGGAAACAAGACGCTCCCCGGCGCACGGACGCTCCGCCGGCAGGCCGTCCGGACCCGGAAGGAGCTCGGCCGGACGGTCGAAGCGCTGGCCTCCAGGGCGGGCTCCCCGGCGCGGGTCCACGAGAGCGCCGGGCGGCTGAGGAAGACGGCCGCATCGCGCGTCGGCCGCCTCGTCCAGGACGGGAAGCTCGACGCGGCACGGGGCAAGGCCGTCCGGGCCGCGACCGCGGTCCGGAGCCACCGGACCGCGTTGGCCACGGCCGCCGGCGTACTGACCGCAGCCCTGCTGGCCCGGCGCAGCCGCCGGGCACGACGAGAACGGGCTGTTTGATCCGGCCGTTGCGGGCGGACGGGAAGCGATCACGCATCCGTATCGGGCGCGTGTACGCGCCGTCCTCCACCGTGTGAGCCGCGGCACCAGTGAAGGGAGCGGCCCCCGGACGCCGGGGGCCGCTCCCTTCACTGGTGGTCACCGCGTGCCGCGTGCTCTCAGCAGGGGCGGACCGGCTGGAGGTTGTGGACGTAGCGTGCCGAAACCCAGCCCTTCGAGCCGTGCAGGCGGTACCACACCGGGTTGCCGTCCACCCAGCCGCCGCGCTTCTGGCACACGAGGAGCACCCGCTCGTGCGGACGCAGCTGCTTCACCACGTCCGAGTACACGGTCGGCTTCTCGCGGACGTTGAGCGGCGCGCGGGTCTCGACCACGCCGACGGGGCCGGACGCGGCCCGCGCGTACCCGTCGGCGGCCCAGCCGGCCGTACTCAGGGGCCCCATCACTACCCCGGCCGCCAAGGCGTACGTCAGCAATGCCTTCTTCACCATCGGATCCACTCTCCCTCTGCCGCCTGGGCGCGGGGCCGGCGGCCCGTGCGGCCGACCGCCCCGACCGACTATCCCCCGCGCGGGCGGCGGATCGGCGGCGGCCCGGAGGGAACACGCCCCCGTTGCTCCGGATGGCCCAGAGCCGTCCACCCCGGCCGGCCCGAGGTTTGAACCCGCCGGTATCGAGCAGGCGCCCTGCGGAACGAATCCTGCGAGAAGAGGAGGAACGTGGCATGGCCGCGGAAGCACAGGAGAACCAGGACGTTGTCGCCTTGATCCTCAAGGACCACCGCAGGATGGAGGACCTCTTCCGCCGGATGCGCAGTGTGGAGGCCGACCGCGCGGACGCGCTCGCGAAGCTGTCCGCGCTCCTCGTGGCCCACGGCGAGGCCGAGGAGTCCGAGGTGTACGGCGCGCTGAAGCGGTTCAAGGGCGTGGACGACGCGGAGGTCGAGCACGGCACCAAGGAGCACGCCGAGGGCAACGAGGCCCTCCTGGCGCTGCTGGAGGTGTCCGAAGTGGGCTCCGACGACTGGGACGAGCGTCTGGAAGACCTGGTCAAGGCGGTTTCCCACCACCTCGACGAGGAGGAGCGCACCATCCTCAACGGAGCCCGGGAGAGCGTCCCGGACGAGCGGAGGGCCGAGCTCGGGGCGGCCTTCCTGCGGGAGCGGGAGCGCCGGCTGGCAGCCGACTGCGGCAGCGTCGAGAACGTACGCACCCTCGTACAGGGCTGACGGCCGACGCCGCCGGGTCCACGCCGCGGGCGGGGGCCCGGCGGCGGCGCGGACCCGGACGCGGCCTCGCACACGGACGCGGGCCCGGACTCGAGGAGTCCGGGCCCGCGTCCGTCCCACCGCGTCAGATGATGCGGCCGCCGAAGCCGCCGATGGAGTAGTAGGTGCCGATCTCCTCGCGGTACCCGACGTCGTCGAGGTGCTTCTCGCGGTGGAACTCCGGTGCGTTCTTGATCTGCTCCTTGGTGCCGTCGACGTAGATCGTCTCCCGGTTCACATCGACGATGATCACGGCGCTCGCCGGGAGCAGGACCTCCTTGCCGAAGATCCAGATCCCGGTGTCCACGACCAGGTAGGCGTCACCGGCCTCGTCGGAGTGCTTGTCGACCTTGCCGATGCTGCCGTCGGTCGCCTCGACCGTGTACCCGATCAGATCGGTGCCGGTCAGGTGGCCCGCGGTCGACCTGTAGCTCCACACATGCTCAGTCACGCGAAAACAACTCCTTCGCCAGACAGGGGGCGGCGGCGCGGTGCCGGCCGTCCCTCTCTTTCGATGTCGTGCGCGGCGCCGTAGGCGCCCCGCCCGAACTCGCCTGCCCCGGCTCCGGTCCTTCATTCGCCCGGGATCGCCGACGTTGCGAAGGCGCGGCGCTCGCGGCGCGTACGGGGCCGTTCGCAGGGCAGACGGCCGCCATGACATGGAGAAGAGACGCGCTGCGGCGCGGCGAGAGTCCCGACAGCGGGTCAGCAACGGCCGCCTGGCAACCACGCCGACCCGCGCACCCGGCCGTCCGGGCGCTGGCCATGCTGGCGGCCTTCGTCGGGACCGTCCTGTTCAGCGTGGTGCTGGCACGGCTCACGCTGGAACCCTCCGCCGCCTCGGTGGACTTGGTGCACAGCAACACGACGCCCGGCCATTCGATCAACGCCTACCTGGACGGCGCGTCGACCACGGAGGCGGTGCGCCAGCTGGGCGGGAACCTGCTGCTGGGCCTGCCGTTCGGGGTGCTGCTGCCCGTCCTCATGCCCCCGGCCCGGGGGCTGCTGCGGGTCGCCGTGGTGACGGTGTGTCTGATGACGCTGGTGGAGCTGATCCAGGGCGCCCTCGTCACGGGACGCGTCTTCGACATCGACGACGTCATCCTCAATACGGCCGGAGCCCTCCTCGGCTACCTGCTGATCGGCCGTCGCCTGGGCCGCGCCGTGCACCCGCGCCGCAGGCACTGGTGGCACCGCCGGCCCCGACCGGACCATCCCGCGGCCTCGCCGAGGCCGGAACCGAGGCCCGCGGAGCCGGAAACGAAGCCGGCACCGAATTCGGCAGCGAAGTCGGCAACGACACGGACAACGACGCGCACAGCGAAGGCGGCGACGGACCCGGCGGCAAAGGCCGTCGCGAAGCCGAGTCGCGCGGGTTGGCGGAAGGTCTTCCACCGCGGCGAGTGACCGCCGGCGGGGTCGGGCGACCGGCGGGGGACGGTTCCCCGTGTCAGGTCCGTGCAGTGGGGCAGGCGCGGGAAGATCCATGCCGCTTCCACCCACTGGGGAGACATGAACAGCGCCCTACGCCTCCTGACCCTCCTGGCGGGTTCGATCCTGCTCACCGCCGCGGCCGGCTGGGCCGTCGACCGGCTGCTCCGCCGCGCTGGCGCGCGACACCCCGAGACGCCCTTGTGGCACCTGCTGCGCCGCTGCCGCCACGCCCTGCAGATATTCCTGCTCGCCGCACTGTTCAAAGGTGCCTGCCGGCAGGCGGCGTGGCCGCCGCTGAGGGACCACGCGGCCGCCACGGGCCGGATCCTCGCGCTGGCCCTGATCGGTGCCGGGGCCTGGCTGTTCGTGGTCGTGGCCTCCGCCGTCGTCGAGTCGGGGTACGCCCGCTACGCCACCGGCACCCGCGACCCGGCCCGGGTGCGCAGGGTCCGTACCCAGGTGACGTTGATCACGAGGGTCGTGACGGTGGTCGCGGCCGTGATCGCCGGAGCCGCCATGCTCCTCACCTTCCCGAACTTCCGCGCGCTCGGCACGTCCGTGCTCGCCTCCGCCGGAATCATCGGCATCGTGGCCGGGGTGGCGGCCCAGTCCACCCTGGGAAACCTCTTCGCGGGCTTCCAGATCGCCTTCGGCGACCTCGTGCGCATCGGGGACACGGTCGTGGTCGCCGGCGAGTGGGGGGTGGTCGAGGACATCACGCTCACCTTCCTCGCCGTACGCACCTGGGACGAACGCCGCATCACCATGCCCGTCTCGTACTTCACCACCAGGCCCTTCGAGAACTGGTCGCGCGGCGGTGTCCAGATGACCGGCACGGTCTTCCTGCACTGCGACCACGGGGCGCCCGTGGACCTCATGCGGGACAAGGTGCACGAGATCCTGCGCGACTGCCCGCAGTGGGACGGCCGCGGCTGGGACCTCGCCGTCACGGAGACGACGCCCTCCACCATCGTGGTGCGGGCCATCGTCACGGCCAAGGACGCCGACGACGTGTGGACGGTGCGCTGCGCCGTACGCGAGCAGCTGATCGCCTGGCTGGCGGAGAAGCACCCCGCCGCCCTGCCCCGCATCCTGCTGGACCCGGCTCCGACCGGGCCCGGAGGGACCGACGGGCACCCTCGCTGACGGAACTCGGCGCCGGGCGGCGCCCGTACGGTCCGGCCCGTGGCCGGACGGGGCGTTCCTACCGGTGCCGCGCCAGGGTGTGCACGAGCACGATCAGCGCGAACGCGATGACGAGCAGGTGCACCCAGGAGGGCCCGATCGCCGGGGCCAGGGACAGGGAGCTGAACTGATGAGAGGTCATGAGGCGCTCCTGCCCCCGACGGGCGGATCGACGCCCTTGCGCGCGACGACCGAGGAACGGACCCAGGGGTCCGCCGGGTCGGTCAGCGTGGCGCCGGCCTGCCGGACATCAGACGCTCCGCCTCGATCTCGGCCCAGACGGCCTTGCCGCCCTCATGGGTGTGCGTGCCCCAGCGGTCGGACAGTCGCTCCACGATGTGCAGACCGTGACCCCCGGGCATGCCGCGCCGCGGGGCGGGATGGAGGAGGGGCAGGGTCGTCGAGCCGTCGTACACCTCGATGCGCAGCGTTTCCCCGGCCGTCAGGACGAGTTCCCGGCAGCCGTCCGCGTGGAGGGAGGCGTTGGTCAGCAGCTCGGACACGAGGAGCAGGGCGTCCTCGGAGGTCTCGGTTTCGTCCCAGCCCCAGTCGCGTAGGGCCCGGCGCGTGAAGTCGCGTCCCTTGGCCACCGCGCCCCCGACGCCCGTCAGGGCGAGGCGGCGCCGCTGGCCTCCGCCGGGCAGGCCGACGCTCACTGGATCTCCCGTTTGCGCTCCGATGGTCTCCACCGTGCTCTCGCACCCCCGTGCCGACGCTGCTCTGCTCGCTGTTCCCGGAAGACCGTCCGCCGAGGTCGTGGCCGGTGTCCGGGACTGTCCGTATGCCCCCGAGCGGCCCGGGGACACCCGGGCCAGACCCCGAGTGTAGGTGACCTCCCCTGTCAGGGCGCCGCCATGTGGAGCCTCAAGGTGAAGCCGTCGGGCAGGGCCCGGACCTCGACCAGATCGCAGAGCTGGTGGATCATCCACAGGCCGCGACCGCCTCTGGCCGAGGCCAGGGACGGGCGGCGGCGCCCCGCGAGGGGATCCGCCAGGCGGCCCCCGTCGTGGATCTCGGCGACGACTTCCGCACCGGGCCCGGTGGTGGCCCACAGGCGCAGCGTGCCCTTCCCGCCCCCGTGGGAAAGCGAGTTGGCCGCGGCCTCGCTGACGGCCAGGACCAGGTCGCCGCGCCGCGCCGCGCTCAGAGCGGTGCCGCGGGCCCAGGCGTCGGCGTACTCGCGCACCTCGGCCAGCCCTCCGTGGGCGTACGCGAACCAGGGCACCTCGCCCCCGGGTTCGGGCAGCGGCCGGTCGCAGTCCGCCGAGACCCGCGCGGTGTCCGTGTACGCCGTGCTCGGCAGGTCCGAGCCCCCCTCGATGAGGGTGGGGTGCGTGCGGCGGGCGTCGGCCAGGACCTCGGGCGCCAGCCCCCGTACGTCGTACGGGCACAGGACGGTGGCGGGCCGGCCGGCGAAGGCCGTGTTGATGAGGGCCTCGTGCCGGGTGGCCTCCAGGACCTCGGCGGGGGAGCGGCCGGGCCAGATCGGCTCTCCGACGATCCGGGCCGGCCGGCTCACGTGCAGGTCGGCGAAATCCTGCAGGGCGGCCAGGATGCGGCCGGGGTTGCGGCCCAGCCCCGTCATGTCCGTCCAGGTGACGCCGTCGGCGTTCCCGCCGAGGCTCTCGCGCAAGGCGTCCAGGCTCTGGCCCGGTACGGCGACGAGGACCGGTTCGCCGGCCGATACCGCCGCGCGCACGAAGGCGCCCACGCCGGCCACGTACCCGTCGAAGTCCTCGTAGAAGAAGGCGGGATGGACGAAGGCCCCGGGCCCGGCGGGCTCAGGAACAGTGATCATGCTGCGACCTCGATCATGCTGCGACCTCCAGCGCGGCGCATTCGTCCGGGAACATCTCCACGACCTTGCGGAGCGAGTACGGCGGGTCGTGGAGCAGCAGACGCCGCCCCTGCCCGCCGAGGGCCGCGGATGCCCGTACGAGCGCGGCGACCGCGGCCGTGTCCAGGAAGACCACGGCGGACAGGTCGAGATGGACGACGGGTCCGGGCATCGCGGTCACGACGCCGAGCGCGGCGGACAGGCACTCCCGGGTGTCGAGGTCGCAGCTGCCGCTCAGGCGCGCGCCCGGACGGTCCTGCCACGGCCGGGCGGTCAGCGGTGCCCACGCGCCCGCTGCCGCCCCGGAGGCCGTTGCTGATTCCGGGCCCGCCGATTCCGGGCCTGCCGCCGCCGAGTCCGCCGGCTCCGACGAGCCCGCGCGCTCCCGCGCGCCGGATGAGGAGTTCACGGTCCCTTCCTACACCGCCAGCATGCCGGTGCGCAGCCGCGCCAGGGTCCGGGACAGGATGCGGGAGACCTGCATCTGCGAGACGCCGAGCTCGGCGCCGATCTCCGCCTGGGTCTTCTCCAGTCCGAAGCGCAGCCGCAGGACCAGCCGGTCGCGTTCGTCCAGTTCCTCCAGCAGGGGCGCCAGGGTGTGGAAGTCCTCGAAGAGTTCCATGCCGGGGTCCACGGAGCCGTGGCGCTCCGCCATCGGCCGGGCGCCGCGGCCCGCCACCGGGGAGCTGTCGCCGTCGGTCGTGGCGGCGTCGAGGGAACTGCTCGTGTAGCCGTTCGCGGCCACCAGCCCCTCGATGACCTCGTCCTCGGACAACTCCAGGTGCTGGGCCAGCTCCTTGACCGTCGGCGCCCGGCCCAGGACGTCGCTGAGGGCGTCCTGGGACTTGGCGAGTTCCGTACGCAGCTCCTGCAGGCGGCGCGGTACGTGCACGGCCCAGGTGGTGTCGCGGAAGTAGCGCTTGATCTCACCCGTGATGTACGGCAGGGCGAGGGTGGAGAACTCGACCTCGCGCTCCGTGTCGTAGCGGTCGATGGCCTTGATCAGGCCGATGGTTCCGACCTGGATGACGTCCTCCATGTCCAGGCCGCCGCCCACCACGCGGGCCCGGAAGCGCCGTGCGGCGAACTGGACGAGGGACAGGTTCATCTCGATCAGGGTGTTGCGCGTGTACTGGTACTCGCGCGTCCCCTCCTCCAGCGTGCGCAGCCTCACGAAGAAGAGCCGCGAGAGTTCCCGGGCGTCCGAGGGCGCCATCTCCCGCGGGTTCTCCACCCGGATCAGGTCGGTGTCCTGCGTGGTCGCTCCCGCGGACTCCAGGTCACACGCGGGTACCGATGCGTCTGCTGCACGAATGGGGCCCACGACGGTGGCCGAGCGATTCATGGTGGCCGCTCCCTCCCGATTGACTGACGGCTGCCGGGAGCGCTTCTGCCCCGCCTTCGCGGGTCTACACACTTCGAGGGCAGGGGAGTTCCACCCCGTGGCGCGCCGAGGCTCGGAGAGGGGCCGCGGCCCGGGGGGCGGTGGTGCAGGAGCGAGGAGCAGGCATACTCCCTGGGAAGGACATACGACGGACGATCCGGGAAGGCGGACATGACCGGAGCAGGGGACGGATACGGGCAGGGCGTGGTCGGGGACGGCTACCCGGTCGGGGCCGGTTGGGTGGTGGTCGCCCGCGGAGAGCTCGACCAGGACACCCTCATTCCCTTGGAGGAGGCTCTTGTCGCGGCCGCGGACCTGCATCCGCTGGTGGTCCTCGACGCCGCTTCCATCACCTTCGGGGACTCCTCCTTCCTGAACCTGCTCCTGCGGCTGCACCGCCTCACGACCCTGCGCATCGCCGCCCCCGGCGAGCAGTTGCGCCGGCTGTTCGCCGTGACCGGAGCCGATACGGTCCTGTCCCTCCACGCGAGCGTGGACGCCGCCGCCGGGACGTGAACCCGGATCGGCCGCCCGGCCGCGGCCCCGGTCATCCGGTCTCCGGGGCCCCGGACCACCGGTGGTGCGGGGGAGATTCCCGGGTGTGCCGCGATTCCCGGGTGGGCCGCGGTTCCCCGGTACGCCGAGGCTCCGGCCCGTGCGGGTCCGGTCCGCCGCCCGGCCGGAAGCAGGCGGTGATGGCCTTCCCGCCGTGCGACGCGTGGATGTCCAGGGAATCGGCCAGGGTGGTGACGATCCCGAGCCCGCGGCCCGAGGTGGCTTCCGCGCCGGCGTCGGGCTCCCGGTACGGGGGCACCCGCGGATCGGCGTCCGAGACGCTCACGTGCAGGCAGGAACCGTCCCAGGTCAGGACGAGGTGCGCGGTCCCGACCGCGTGCAGGTGCGCGTTGGTGACGAGTTCGGAGACGCAGATCAGCACGGAGTACACGGTGTCGGCCACCGAACCGCTCCACGGCAGCGACGCCAGATGGCCCGCCGTCCACTCCCGCGCCGCCCGGACCCCCTGCGAGACGGGGAACGACCGGGCCCAGCCCACTGCCTTGACCGTCATCCGCTTCACCCCGTTTCTTCCGTTGTGTGCGAGTGTCACCAGTTCGTCTACCCGCAACCCGGCGGGTCACCCCCGAGCGGTCCACATCGCGCGGCCCGGAGGCGTGTTCGGGCCGCGTGCGGAAGGCCGCCCGCCCCCTCCCCTTCCCGCAGGCGGGATGCGCTGTCCCCGGTGTGATCGACCGTGCCTTATCGTCCCTTCGGCGGCGCTAGCCTTCACCGGACCGGTGGTGCGGCGCAGACGGATCACCGCGGAGCCGGGCGCGTCACCGCGCCCGGCGCCGGGGGTCCTTCTGGTCCCGTTCGGCGGAGTGTCGGTTTCGAGTGTGAGGTTGGGGCGGATGGCCGAGCGGGCGGGCGTGGGTTCGGCGGGCGGGGTGTCCCCGCTCGCGGGTGAGGGCGGGATCGGTGAGGCGGAGCTGCGCAGGCTGCTGGCCGGGCTGACCGCCGTGCGCGACGGGGACTTCCGTACCCGGCTTCCCGATGCGGCGGACGGGCTGCTCGGGGAGATCGCCACCGTCTTCAACGGCATGGTCAACCAGCTCTCCCTGTTCACCTCCGAGGTGACCAGGGTCGCCCGCGAGGTGGGCACCGAGGGGACCCTGGGCGGACAGGCCGACGTACCGGGAGTCGGCGGCGCCTGGCTGGACCTCACGGATTCGGTCAACTTCATGGCCGGAAACCTGACCGCCCAGGTGCGCTCCATCGCCCAGGTCGCCACCGCCGTGGCCAAGGGCGACCTCTCGCAGAAGATCAACGTCACCGCGCGCGGAGAGATCCTGGAGCTGAAGGAGACCATCAACACGATGGTCGACCAGCTCTCCGGATTCGCCGGCGAGGTCACCCGGGTGGCCCGAGAGGTCGGCACCGAGGGCCGGCTCGGCGGCCAGGCGGACGTCCAGGGCGTCTCCGGTACGTGGAAGGACCTGACGGAGTCGGTCAACGTCATGGCCGACAACCTGACCGCCCAGGTGCGCTCCATCGCCGAGGTCACCACCGCCGTGGCCCAGGGCGACCTGACCCAGAAGATCCGGGTGGACGCGCGGGGGGAGATCCTGGAGCTGAAGGAGACCATCAACACGATGGTCGACCAGCTCTCCGCGTTCGCCGACGAGGTGACGCGAGTGGCCCGCGAGGTCGGCACCGAGGGCAACCTGGGCGGTCAGGCCACGGTCCGGGGCGTCTCGGGCACCTGGAAGGACCTCACCGACAACGTCAACGTCATGGCCTCCAACCTGACCGGACAGGTGCGCTCCATCGCCCAGGTGGCCACCGCCGTCGCCCGCGGCGACCTCTCGCAGAAGATCATGGTGGAGGCCAAGGGCGAAGTCGCCGCGCTGGCCGGTGTCATCAACACGATGGTCGACACCCTGTCGGCCTTCGCCGACGAGGTGACCCGGGTGGCCCGCGAGGTGGGCACGGAGGGCCGGCTCGGCGGCCAGGCGCAGGTCCCCAACGTGGCGGGCACCTGGAAAGACCTCACCGACAACGTCAACTCCATGGCCAACAACCTCACCGGTCAGGTCCGCAACATCGCCCTCGTCACCACGGCCGTCGCCAACGGCGACCTGTCCAAGAAGATCGACGTGGACGCCCGCGGGGAGATCCTGGAGCTGAAGACCACCATCAACACGATGGTCGACCAGCTCTCCGCTTTCGCCGCCGAGGTCACCCGCGTCGCCCGCGAAGTGGGCAGCGAGGGCCGCCTCGGCGGTCAGGCCGAGGTCGAAGGCGTCTCCGGTACGTGGAAGCGCCTGACGGAGAACGTCAACGAGCTGGCCGGCAACCTGACCCGCCAGGTCCGCGCCATCGCCGAGGTGGCCAGCGCGGTCGCCGAGGGCGACCTGACCCGGTCCATCACGGTCGACGCCTCGGGCGAGGTCGCCGAACTCAAGGACAACATCAACTCCATGGTCGGCTCGCTCCGCGAGAGCACCCGGGCCAACCAGGAGCAGGACTGGCTCAAATCGAACCTGGCCCGCATCTCCGGCCTGATGCAGGGCCACCGGGACCTGGGCGCCGTCGCCGAACTCGTCATGGACGAGCTGACGCCGCTGGTCGCCGCCCAGTACGGAGCCTTCTACCTCGCCGAGGACCGCCCCGGCGGCACCGTGCTCACCCTCGTCGGCTCCTACGGGCGTTCCGCCGCCGCACAGGAGGGCGCCGCCTTCGCCCTCGGCGAGTCCCTCGTCGGCCAGGCGGCCCGCAGCCGCCGGATCATCGCCACCGACCAGGTCCCGGGCGGGTACGTGATCTCCTCCGGGCTGGGCCACACCACCCCGGGCAGCCTGATCATCCTGCCGATCGTGGTGGACGACCAGATCCTCGGCGTGATCGAGCTGGCCTCCTTCTCCGCCTTCAACCCCGTGCACCGCGACTTCCTGGCCCAGCTGATGGAGGCCATCGGAGCCAACGTCAACACGATCGTCGCCAACGCCCGCACCGACGAACTCCTCGGCGAGTCCCAGCGGCTGACCGGCGAACTCCAGGCCCGCTCCGAGGAACTCCAGGTCCAGCAGGAGGAACTCCAGCGCTCCAACGCGGAGCTGGAGGAGAAGGCCGCCCTCCTCGCCAGCCAGAACAGCGACATCGAGGCCAAGAACCTGGAGATCGAGCAGGCCCGGCAGGAGCTGGAGACCCGCGCGCAACAGCTGTCGCTGGCCTCCACCTACAAGTCCGAGTTCCTGGCCAACATGAGCCACGAGCTGCGCACCCCGCTCAACAGCCTGCTGATCCTGGCCCAGTTGCTCGCCCAGAACCCCGCGCGCAACCTCACCCCCAAGCAGGTCGAGTACGCCGGCATCATCCACTCGGCCGGCTCGGACCTCCTCCAGCTGATCAACGACATCCTCGACCTGTCGAAGGTCGAGGCCGGCAAGATGGACATCAACCCCGAGCGGGTGCACCTGCCCCAGCTCCTGGAGTACGTCGACGCCACCTTCCGGCCGATGACCACGCAGAAGAGCCTCGACTTCACCGTCACCACGGCCCCCGGTGCCCCCGACGACCTGCTGACCGACGACTCGCGACTGCGCCAGATCCTGCGCAACCTCCTGTCGAACGCCGTGAAGTTCACCGAGCGCGGAGGCGTCGAGCTCCGCATCGAACCGGCCGCGGCCCCCGAGATCCCCGCCGGCCTCACCCGGCGCGGCCCGATGCTGGCCTTCCGGGTCCGCGACACGGGCATCGGCATCCCCGAACAGCAACTGGAGTCGGTCTTCGGGGCCTTCCAGCAGGCCGACGGGACCACCAGCCGCAAGTACGGCGGCACCGGCCTCGGGCTCTCCATCAGCCGTGAGATCGCCCAGCTCCTCGGCGGGGCCGTCACCGCGGAGAGCGCCCCAGGCCAGGGCAGCACCTTCACCCTCTACCTGCCGGTCAGTCGCGCGGACTACGAGGGCGCCACCTACACCGAGACCCCCCTGGCGCTCCCGTCCGGGTCCTCGTACCGGACGTCGGCGGAGCGGGGCGGCCGTCCGGCCCGGCCCGTCCTCCCGGAGCAGCGGCGGCCCCGGCGCCTGCTGGTGATCGAGGAGCGGCCGAACGGCCTGCTCTCCCTCGTCGCCGAGAGCGCCGAGCGGGACTTCGCCCCCGGCCACCTGACGCCGGGGGAGCGGGGCGGCATTCACGTGGTCACCGCCACCGGCTCCCGAGAGGCGGCCGCCGCCCTGGCGGCGCACTCCTTCCACTGCGTCGTCCTGGAACTGGACCTGCCCGACGGCGAGGCGCTCCGCTTCCTCGACGCCCTCGACGGAGACCCGGCCCTCGCCTCGCTCCCCGTCCTCGCCCACAACAACCCGCGGGTGCGGCCCGGTCAGGAGGAGGCCCTGCGCCGGCGGTCCGCGTCACGCCGCCTGGAACTGCTCTCCAGCCTGGACGAGCTGCGCGAACGCATCGCGCTCCACCTGTCCGCCGAACAGCCCGGGGACGTCCTGCCGCTGGTGCACGGCGACGCGCGGCGCCGGCCCGCCGATCACGTGCCCGAAAGCGGCCTGGCCGGACGCACGGTGCTCGTCGTCGACGACGACGCGCGCAACCTCTTCGCGCTCAGCGGGGTCCTGGAACTGCACGGCATGCGCGTGCTCCACGCCGAGGACGGCCGCAAGGGCATCGACGCCCTCGTCCGCAACGCCGGCGTCGACATCGTCCTGATGGACGTGATGATGCCCGAACTGGACGGCTACGCCGCGACCGCCGAGATCAGGCGGATGCCGCAGTACGCGGACCTGCCCATCATCGCGGTCACGGCCAAGGCCATGCCCGGGGACCGGGAGAAGAGCCTCGCCGCGGGCGCCAGCGACTACGTGACCAAGCCGGTGGACGCCGACGACCTCATCGCCCGCATCCGGCGCAGGCTCACCCGATGACCGGCGACACGCGCCGGCACGACGATGCCCACCGGTACGAAGCCGCCCGCCGGTGCGAGGACGCCCACCCGTACGACGATGCGCTCCGGCCGGGAACACCGGACGGCAACCTCCCCGCGGGCGTCATCCCGCAGCAGGCTCCGACCCCCCTCGGCCGTCTCGTCGCCACCGTGGAACGTCTGCGCCGAGAGGTGCTGGACGCACAGGCGGCCGCCGACGGGCGGGCCTTGGTCGAACTGGCCAAGGGCATCCTCATCGGGCAGCTGCGCTGCACCCCGGCCGCGGCGGCCCGCCAGCTCGACGTACTGTGCCGCGAGAGCGGGATGTCCCCCCTCGAACTCGCCGCCGACATCGTCAACCAGGCCTCCCGCGACCACGTCAGCGAGATCGCCGCGGAGTTCGTCGAACGTACGGCTACGGCTACGGCTACGGGCAACAGCGCTGGCGCAGGGGCGCACGGCGGGGACCCGGCCGAGCAGCCGTCCGCGGTGTCCGTGCGCCTGCGCACCGCCGAGAGCGGGGTGCTCGCCGTCGCCGCCGACACCCAGGCGGTCGCCGAATCCCTCCTGACGAACGCCCTGGGCCCCCTGGGAGCGGTGGCGGTGGCCGTGTGGGCCGCGGAGCCCGACGGGTCGCTGGCCCTGGCCGGCCACGCCGGTTTCCCGCCCCGGGAGGCTGCCCGCTGGCGCCACGTCCCCCCGGGCGTCTCCACCGTCGCCCGACTCGCCCTGGGGGAACGCCGGCTGGTCACCCTCACCGCCATGGACCGGGAGGGTCTCCCCTCCGTCGGCCGCGCCGAGTGGCCCGGCGGCGGGCGGATGGCGGTGCCCACGGGCACGGGCGGACGGATCCAGGGAGTCCTGGAGATCTGCTGGCCGCGGCCCCTGGAGCCACAGGCACCCCAGATCGAGCGCCAGGTCGAGGCACTCGCCGAGCTGTGCGCCCGCACCATGGACGCCGCGCCCCCGCACGATCCCGCCACCGCCGAGGCGGTCCTCCCGGACGTCGCCGAGCTCATCGACCTCGCCGAGGGGCTCCAGGACCCGGCCGTCGTCCTCACCCCGGTCCTCGACTCCGACGGCCGGCTCGCCGACTTCCGGATCCGGCACACCGGCAGCCGCTTCGTCGACCCGGTGGGACGTCCGCGCGGCGACGTCAACGGCGCCCTGCTGCTGGAGGCCTACCCCCTGGCCGCCGGCGAGAGCGGGCTCTTCGACATCATCGAGCGCGTGCACGCGACGGGCGAACCCTTCCGCGCCGAACGCATGAGCCTGACCGCGCTCGTCGACCAGATCCCGATCACCTCCGTCGCCAACATCAGCGTCAGCCGCCACGGCTCGGCCGTCCTGCTGATCTGGCGGATCCAGGACGAGACCGCCCGCCTGGCGGGCCTCCTCCAGCACGCCCAGCGCCTGGGCCGGATCGGCGGCTTCGAAGAGGACCTCGTCACCGGCGAGACCACCTGGAACGCCCAGCTCTACGATCTCCACGGACTCCCGCCCACGGCGCCCCCGGTCCGGCTGCGCGAACTCCCCGGCTACGCGCACCCCGACGACTCCGCGGCCGTCCATCGCTTCCTGCGCGCGGTGCTGCGCCACCGCCGCCCCGCCTCCGTCAACCTCCGCCTGCGCAGACCCGACGGAATCACCCGTCACATCCGGGTCGTCGCCGAGCCCGTCCTCGACGCCGACCAGCGGCTGCACACCGTGCGCGGCGCCTACCAGGACATCTCCGCCCAGCACTGGACCGAGGTGGCCCTGGCCGCGACCCGGGACCAACTCGCCCACACCGAGGCCGAGTCCGCCGAACGCAGCCGGCTGGCCCTCCAGCTCCAGCACGCCATCATGCCCCCCACCCCGCCGGCCATCGAGGCCCCGGGCCTGCGGGTCGCCGTCCGCTACCGGCCGGCGGAGATCGAGGCGCTCGTCGGCGGAGACTGGTATGACACCGTGGTCCTGCCCTCCGGACTGATCATGCTCTCGGTGGGCGACGTCGCCGGGCACGGCATCGAGGCGGCCACCGGCATGGTCGTCCTGCGCAACGCCCTGCGCGGTCTCGCGGTCACCGGGGCGGGCCCCGCCCAGCTGATGTCCTGGCTCAACACGGTCACCCATCACCTGGCCAAGAACGTGACGGCCACGGCCGTCTGCGGCCTCTTCGACCCGCGCACGAGGGTGATGCGCTGGGCCCGCGCGGGCCACCTGCCCCCCGTACTGGTCCGGGGCGGGGAGGCGGAGGCCTTCCCGCTCATCGAGGGGCTGCTCCTCGGCGCCCTGCCCGATGTCACCTACGTCGAGCGGGAGGTGCAGCTCGAACCGGACGACACGCTCCTGATGTACACGGACGGGCTGGTGGAGCGCCGGGACTCCTCGGTACAGGAGTCCCTCGGCCACCTCGTGCACGCGGCGGCCGCCGCCGCCGGGGACCTGGACGGCCAACTGGACCGGCTGCTCGCCGAGAGCCGCTCCGACACGGACGACGACACGTGCGTGATCGGCATCCGGGTCGGCTGACGGCCCCGGCCCGCCAGGCCGATCACCCCACAGCGAACCGAGGAACGACACGTGAACCACCGAGCCCAGTCCCTGGAGTCCTTCGAGATCCTCACCGGCGCCGAGGCGTCGCCGGTGATCCTGCACGTGCCGCACTCCTCGCGCGCCATACCGGAGTCCGTCCGCCGCGGTATCCACCTGTCCGACCCGGCGCTCGAGCGGGAACTCGACCACATCACCGACGCGCACACCGCCGAGATCGCCGCGGCGGCCGCGGCCGCCTGCGCCGTCACTCCGTGGCGGTTCGTGAACGGTCTGTCCCGGCTGGTCATCGACCCGGAGCGGTTCCCCGACGAGCGCGAGGAGATGACGGCCGTGGGCATGGGGGCGGTGTACACGCACTCCACCCACCGGGAGCGGCTGCGCCCCGAGGGCTTCGACGTCCGGCCTCTGCTCGACCGCTACTTCCACCCGTACGCGCACGCCATGACGCGGGCGGTGGAGGACCGGCTGGAGGCCGCCGGGCGAGCCGTGATCATCGACGTGCACTCGTACCCGACGGCGCGCCTCCCGTACGAACTCCACGGTGACGGCCACCGGCCGCCGATCTGCCTGGGCACGGACGCCTTCCACACCCCGGCCGGCCTCCTGGCCGCCGCCGGGAAGGCCTTCGCCGGCTTCGGAGGCACGGGGCTCGACAGCCCCTTCAGCGGTACGTACGTGCCGCTGAAGCACTACGGCAAGGACGACCGGGTCGGCGCGCTGATGGTGGAGATCCGCCGGGACACCTACATGTCGGAGCCGGGCGGTCCCGCCGGTCCCGGCCTCGCCGCACTGGCGGCGGCCCTGACGGAACTCGTGGACGACCTGCTCCCGTAGGGGGGCGCGGCGGCCCGGCCGGCTTCCGCGGTCGGCTCGTACCAGAGGCTCGTCATCGGGGAACGCGTGGTCCAGCCCAGCGCGGAGTAGAGCGCCTGGCCATCGGGCGTGCCGACCAGGACGCCGGTCCTCGCGCCGGTCTCGTACGCGGTGCTCTGCAGTGTGCGCATCACCAGGCCGCCGAGCCCCTTGCGGCGGTGCTCGGCGGCGGTCTCGACCTGGTCGACCACGGCGTGCGCGCCGGCACGGGCGATCTGTCCACGGGCGGCGAAGTGCCCCTCGGGCGTGCGGACCAGCACGCGGCTGACGCCGCCCCGGGTCCACCGGGTGAGCGTGTAGCCGGCCGGCACCTCAGGGCGTTCCGCTACGAGACGACAGGTCATCAGGAACCCGGGGACGTCCTTCCGCCAGCCCGGTCCGACCCAGGGCAGGACCGCCTCCTCCTCGGCGAACAGCTTCAGCCAGGTCCCCGGCGCGCTCGTCACGGCGACGATCTTGCGCACATCGGCCTCGGAGGGCTCCGGCAGCACGTGCCGGGCCACGTGCTTGGACTGCCCGACGTCGATCGTCCACCCCCACGGCTCGACGATCGGGTCCGAGCTGCCGCGGGAGACGACCCAGCCGTCGATCCACATCCGTACGAGCTCATTGATCCTGGTGTCCGGCATCGCCGCGCGCCCCCGCTGAGTAATAGGTGGTAGCTATGGATGAACCTTACATATCGAGGATGCGACTTGGCCAGAGGTGTGGATATCGGCTTGCGTGTCACCGGAGGTCCCTGCGCCGAGCTGGTCGTCATCGGTGCGGCGGCCGCCCAGGGCGCCTACGAGCTGGACGCGATCGTCGCCGTGGGCGACCGAGACCGGGGGGTCGTCCCCCCGCGTGGCCGGTGCCGGCAAGTCCTCCTCGACTACTTCCCCACCCTGAAGGTGATCGTGGGCAAGGGCGGCCGGGTCCGCACCGCCCTCATCGCCGAATTGCTGCCCGAGACCTACGTCTGGGCCGACCATCAACTCGAAGCCGAGTAGCGCCCCGCCGGACGGCCCATGGGAACTCAGGGTGCTTATCTCATCACCACAAGTGACGATCCGGGTGTGCGGCGACTCCTGGCGGGCAGATATCCGCCATGCTCTCGGACATGATCGAACGGCTGCGGAACCTGCCGCGCCCGCGCCGCACCCCCGTCTTCACCGCCGACTTCGCCTCTCCCGCCCAGTGGATCGCCGGCCGCTCGTGGGCGTATCCCGACGGCGGCCCGGTCAACCCGGGCGACAACAAGCTGGACCACCTCACCGATGACCCCGCCTACAGCCGCGCCGGGATCTTCCGGGCGACACCGCGTCCCGACGGGAACTGGGACAGCGGGCTGCTCACCACCGAGGGCAGCGACGAGGGCTTCGAAGTGCGCACCGGAGACGTGCTGGAGGCCCGGGTGCGGCTGCCGGAGGGGCTCGGCGCCTGGCCGGCCATCTGGACCTGGCGCGACGGAGGCCAGGAGATCGACGTCTTCGAGTACCACCCCGACAACCCGGACCTCCTCGAACTCTCCAACCACGTCCGGGAGGCGCACCGTTATCACCGTGACCCGGCGGTGCGGCCCGGAGCATGGATCGACCTCAAGGTCGAGTTCGGGAGGAACTCGGTCATCTGGTGGGTCAACGGCGACCGGGTCTTCAGCGACGGCAGGGGAGTGGGGCGGAGCTGGTCCGCCCACCTCATCGTCAACCTCTCCGTCTGCGCGGGCCGGTACCACCCGGCGCCGGAGCCCGGGGTCACGGAACTGTCCTACGAGGTCTCCCGGCTACGGGTGTACCGCACGCGCCGAGGGTTGCTCCTCTGACACGAGGACGCCGCCGGACCGCCGCCCTGTCCGACGCCGGGAGACGACTCCGGCGCCGGCGTGCTCTCCCGGGCGGAACCGCTGGTCGAGGGGAAGGCCACGCCCCCGGCCGGTGGCCGGGAAGCGCCCTGGACGGTGAATCCGGGGTGCGTTAGCTTCCGGCGCCATGAGACTTCTGGGAGTTGGCATGTGCGCCGCGGCTCTGCTGCTCGGGGTGGTGGCCGCCCCGGCGCAGGCCGCGGACGGGTCGCGGGACCTGCGCGGTGCGCGCTGGGCGCTGAAGGAGACCGGCAAGGACGCCCGGTTCAGGGGACTGGCCGCCGTGAGCCGGTCCACGGCCTGGGTGGCCGGCTCGAAGGGGACCGTGCTGCGCACCTCCGACGGCGGACGCAGCTGGCGCGACGTGTCACCGCCCGGGGCCGTCGCCGAGGGACTGGAACTGCGGGACATCGAGGCCTTCGACGGGCGGCGCGCCGTGGCCCTGTCCATCGGCGAGGGCGAGGCCTCCAGGGTCCTGCGCACGGAGGACGGCGGCGCCACATGGAAGGAGACCTTCCGCAATCCCGACCCGCGGGCCTTCTACGACTGCCTCACCTTCTTCGACTCCCGCCACGGGCTCGCGATGAGCGACCCGGTGGACGGCAGGTTCCGCATCCTGTCCACCGAGGACGGCGGCCGGAGCTGGCGGGTCCTGCCCGATGCCGGAATGCCGGACGCGCTGCCGGGCGAGGCGGGCTTCGCGGCGAGCGGCCAGTGCCTGGTGTCCGCCGGGCCGCGCGACGTCTGGCTGGCCACCGGCGGGGGCCCGGTCGCACGGGTGCTGCACTCCGCGGACCGCGGGCTGACCTGGCGGGCGGCCGAATCCACCCTCCCCGCGGGCGACCCGGCGCGCGGGGTCTTCGCCCTGGCCTTCAAGGACCGTACGAGGGGCCTGGCGGTCGGCGGCGACTACCGCACCGGGCAGCCCTCCCCGCAGGCCGCGGCGGTGTCCACTGACGCGGGCCGCACCTGGAGCCCGGCGTCGACCCCGCCGCCCGCCTACCGTTCGGGCGCGGCCTGGCTTCCGTACGGCGCCGGCACGGCCCTGGCGGTGGGCCCGACGGGCACGGACGTGACCCGGGACGGCGGCCGCACCTGGAGCACGCTCGACCCGGGCTCCTTCGACACGGTCGCCTGCACGGCCGACGGCGGCTGCTGGGCGGCGGGGGAGAAGGGGCGGGTCGGCCGTCTGGAAGGGACGCGCAGGGGCTGACCACTGGATCAGGCGTCACCCGCCGTCCCGCGTCACCCGCCGGCGTACGCCGCGCGAAGGTGCGTCAGATAGGCCTCGGGGCCGGGGCCGTGTGCCCGGTCCTGGGCTCCGCCCCGTACGTGCGCGAGGTCCCCTCCGGCGCCGATGCGCAGCATGGTGGTGGCCGCGTGGGGGGTGCCCGGGCGGCGCAGCGCGTCGGCGTCGACGACCGGGACGCCGGGCCCGAACATGGCCGCCGCCCGGGCCGCGGTGTCCGCCGGTGGCTGCCCGGTCCGGTTGGCGCTGCTGACGTAGAGGTGCGGAAAGCCCGTCAGCAGCGGCGACAGCGGCCGCCAGTGTGCGCCGAACAGCAGGAGGTGGCCGTCGCGCAGGGCGGGTCCGGTCCAGGGCGACGGCCGCGCCTGCGCGCGTACGGGCACCAGCAGCGTGACCCGTTCGTCGCGCAGCAGGGCGAACGCGGTGCGCAGCGCGGCCGGTGTCAGGGCCAGTTCCTGGCCGAGGTCGCTCCAGACGGCGTCGTCATGGACCCACAGGGCGACCTCTTGGCCGGTGGGGCGGCCCTTCGCGTCGTTGACGGCCCCGGGGGTGGTGGCGGCGACGACGTAGGTGAGCGGGCTCGGGTTGGGCAGGATGACGGCCCGTCCGGCCCGCAGCGCGTCGGCGGCGGCGTTGGTGTCCGGAAGGCGGGTGTCCGACATGAGGTGAGTCCGTTCAGGGTGCGGTCTGGGTCTGGGTGTGGGGCACAGGCGTGGCGCCGGTGAGGTCTTCGAGGTACGCGGCGAAGTCCGCGTCGGGGATCTGGGCCTGGTTAAGGCGGTAGGCGCGGTCCTTGACCCAGGTCAGGGCCTCACCGGTCTGGTCCGGGTCCAGGTGGTGGCCCAGGCGTCCGGCGACCGCGCGCAGGACGCGCCGACTGGCGAGGTGGGTCAGCACCACGGTCGGCGCGAGGCCCAGATGCTGCTCGGGGTCGTAGGGCTGGAAGGTGCCCGGGTGCGTGAAGGGGGTCCCGGTGGAGATCGTGGCGACGCCGGTGCCGACGATCGGAGTGGTGACCGTGAGCGGCACCCCGGTCTCCGCGGCCACCATCCGGGCGATGCCGGGCAGCCGCGTCAGATCCGGCGCGGTCCACCACGGCTCGCAGGCCGGCCCCAGGACGTACGCGGCCTTGGCCCGGTCGTGCGCGAGGAGGAAGAGCAGTTGCTCGGTGGCGACCATGCCGCTGCGCTCGGCCATGCCCAGCCAGGAACAGGCGGCGACCCGCGCCCCGCTCTCGAGGGCGGCCAGCGTGTTGGCGAGGCCCAGGCCGAGGTCGTTGTGGAGGTGCGAGACCAGGACCGTGTCCGGACCGGCACCGGCGGCCACCCGCCGGAACAGGTCCCGGGTCTGGCCGGGCAGCAGGTCGCCGACGGTGTCCGCCAGCACGATCGTGGCCGCCCCCTGCGCCGTCATCCGGCCGGCGTACTCGGCCACCAGGGCGTGGTCCGCGCGCGGCGCGTCCACCAGGCACACGTCCACCGCCGTGCCGCCGGCGCGGTCCACGGCTTCCTTGACCACGTCCAGGCCCCGCTCCAGGGCCGTGCGGGCGTCACTGTGCACCAGGGCGCGGGCCGTGGCCTCCGAGGCGGCCACGATCACCATGATCCGCCCGTGCGCCGCACCGCGTACCGCGCTCAGTGCCAGCCGCACGTCCTCCACCGTGCCCCGGCAGATCGCGGACGGACTCACCGATTCCTGTGCCTCCAGGGCGACTTGCCGGGTCGCCTCGAATTCCTGACCGCACACGGAGGGGAATCCCGCGGCGAAGACCACGTGCCGGGGACCGTCGGCCCCGAACACCGCCCCCTGCTCACGGGCGAGCCGCACACGGAAGCCGGCACTCATCAAGGTCTTCGCCTGCGCGCCGTCCCGTGCCGACTCCTCGAAGAGCACGACCCGTCCGGCACCGGCCGACTCCCGCACCACGTCCACGCCGCTCCCCACCGCACGCGCACCCACGCCCGCACCCACGTCCGCACCCACGTCCGACAACGTCCAAGCTCCCTTTTCGACGCGGTACTTGAGCGTCCGCGCGCGGCTGTGGAGATCCACTGGGAGAGATCGTACGGGGCACGGCATCCGCGGATGTGGCGTACACGAATGTTCGGATCCGTGATCGAAATCGAGGTGCGCACGGCCTCCGCGGGCTGGCAGGGTGCACCGGTGAACCGTGAACACATCTCCAGAATCGCCCATGCCGACCACCCGATTAAATCCCCGCTCGACGACGACTCGGTACGCCGGCTGCTGGAACGGGGCCTGCCGCGCGGCGACGAGCGCGTGCTCGATCTGGGGTGCGGCACCGCGGAATGGCTGCTGCGCGCCCTGACCATCCACCCCGAGCTGCACGCCGAGGGGGTCGACGTCTCCGAGGACGCCCTGGCGCAGGCCCACGAGGCGGCGGTCCGCCTCGGTGTCCGGGACCGGCTGGTCCTCCACCACCAGGAGGCCGCGGACTTCGTCTCCGCGCGGCCGTTCGACCTGGTGCTCAACGTCGGTTCCACGCATGCCTTCGGCGGTCTGCTGCCCACCCTCGCCGGCGCGGGCAAGCACCTGGCCCCCGGCGGCCGGGTCCTGATCGGCGAGGGATTCTGGGATCGCTCCCCGTCCCCGGAAGCCGTCGAACTCTTCGGGGAGCAGGCCGATCTGGCGACCACCGTGGACCAGGTCGTCGCCGACGGGTGGACCCCCGTCCACGGGCACGTCAGCACGCGCCGCGAACTGGACGACTACGAATGGGCCTGCTGGGGATCCCTCGCCTCCTGGGCCCTGGACCGCCCCGCCGATCCGGACAGCGAGCACGTGCTGGCCACGGCCACCGCCCGCCGCACCGAATGGCTGCGCACCTACCGGGACACCTGGGGCTTCGTCTCCCTGGTCCTGCGCCGGACGTCGGGCTGAAGGGTCCCGCCCGGCGGGGTCACACGTAGGTGACCGTGACCTCCCGGAAGCCCAGGGACCGGAGCAGGCCCTCCAGCATCGTGGTGGTGTTCTTCTCCGTGCGCTCCGCGAGGCCGCTGTCGCGGGCGGCATCCGTGATGTGCTGAACGGCCAGCCGCTGTACGGCTTGTTCACCGGCCGGATTGTCGGTGAACAGGTCGCCCAGCCGGTCGAGCAGCCCCCGCTGCTTGGACACGGCGTACGAGCGGTCCAGGTCCAGCGCGGCCGTCCCGAGGACGGCGTGGGGCAGCCGGAGCGAAACCTTGGTGCGCTCCTCGTCGACGGTGACGGCCTGCTCGCCGAGCCCGCCCAGATCCACGTAGCCGCTCACGGAACCGGCCCCGACGTAGAGGGTCCGGGTTCCCCGGATGGAGTCCGGCAGGAAGGCCGCGTCCTTCTCCAGGTCCACCACGACCTGGAAGTTCCCGGCGGCGCCTTCGTAACGGTGCATGTCCTGGATGGACTTGAGCAGGACGGGACCCGAACGGTCCACGGTGTCCTGGCGGAACAGATCGCCGAAGCCGGGCAGCAGACTGAACCGGCCGGCGAGCACCAGGAGCACCCCCAGTACCACCAGCCCACCGACGGCCCGTCCCCACCGCGGCAGCCGCCGCGGCTCTCTTCGCGGGGCGGGTTCGCGCTCCGCGTCGTGCGCTGAGTTGTCCATGCCTTGCGGATGCCCGCCCCGCGCGGCCCCACTCCCCGGATCCGGCGTCAGGGCTACCAGGCGCCGCCCGGTGCGGCATCGGCGTGGGCCGAGCGGCCCGGGGCGAAGGACATGCGGTTCCAGGTGTGGCGGCGGCCGCGGATGGCCACCGAGTAGGCGTACATGACCTCGGGGTCGCACATGCCGGGAAGGTAGGAGTCGCCGAAGTGGTGGGCGTCGAAGCCGGCTTCCTTGGCGTTCAGGGCGAGTTGCGGCACCACGTTCGCGTGGGAGCCCTCCTGGCTGGTGCCGATGGCGCCCATGACGATCGCGCCCGCGTCCTGCACCGTGGCGACGGCCGTCGCGGCCAGCTCGCGGGTCATGCCGGGCAGGGTGCCCGGCAGCGGAGCGACGACGCCGTCCGCCCCGGCGTCCACGAGGGCGGTCAGCCGCGCGGGGGTGACGCGTTCGGGGCAGCCCGCGTGGTGCATCTTGCCCGACCACAGGGCCGCCTCGTCGCCGAGCCCCTTGCGCAGTTCTTCGGTGACCCGGGCCATGCCGTCGTAGGTGCCGCCCGTACCGGGGTTGGCGGTGATGCACAGCAGCGCGGCGCCCATGTCGACGAGGCGCCGGGCGTGCTCGGAGGTGGCGCGGCGGATCTCCGGGACGTCGCCGGGCTCCAGGTTCACGCCCACGGGGCGGCCGATCAGGCGGGCGAGATCGGTGAACGACGTGAACGTACCGAGGCCGGGCATGACGAGCCGCTCCCCGTCCCAGGCCCGCTCGATGAGGTTGAGGATGACGATGTCGGCGCCGAAGGCGGCCACCAGCTCGGCGTTGTGCACACCCCGCCCGTCCGGGTGCGGGGAGAGCGCGGCGCGCTCGGCGAAGACCTCGGCCACCATGGTCCGGCCCTCGGCGGCGGCCACCGCCCGGGTCAGCTCGCGGCCGCGCAGGGCGGAGAGAGCGTCGCGGTCGAGGTCGAGGATGCGCTGAGTGGTCATGTCTACGACCCTAGCCACGCCGAGCCCGGCCCCCGCCCGCCGATGGTCCCCCCGAGAGGGCCCTTGGCCCCCGCCCCGGTCCCCTCCCGGCCGTACGACCCCTGCGCCACCGCCGCCCGGGCGCGGGGCCGGTTCCGGGCCGTGGTCCGCGCCGTCGTCAGACGGGGAGGCAGGCCGTCAGCGCCGCTCCCAAGTCGTCAGGGCCTCGTCCGCCGCGTCGCGGACCTCCGGGACGGGGTGTGCCCGGAGGTCCCGCAACACCTGCAGGGCCGGGCCGAGTTCGCCGCCGGTCGACGCCGCCCGGCTCGCGTGGTCCGCCGCCAGGCCCACCGCGTACAGGCCCGTGAACAGCCCGTCCCGGGGCGGGATCCTGCCGCCCCGGCGGCGTGCGAACCGTCGCGTCCCCGACGCCAGCGCCGCGTCCCGCGCCTCCGCCAGTGCGGCAGCGGAGACCCGAGGCGAGCGCCGGGCCATCGCCACCGCCGTACGGGCCGCGAGCAGCGGCCGGTCGCGTACCGCGCGGGCCTGCGCCCGGAGCTCCCGTGCCCGTTCGGTCGCGGGCGCGGCCGGGTCCCACAGTGCCGTACGGGCCGCGACGGCCCACCGCAGGCTCGCGTCCTGCTCCGCGATCAACGCGACCGCGTCCCGCCAGACGGGCAGGCAGGCCGCGGGCAGGCCCTGCCCGGCCGTCCGTTCGAGGCCGCCCGCCAGCGCCGCGATCCGGCGCAGGGCATCGCGCGGGTCCCGTCCGGCCGGGTCGACCCGGCCCGCTGACTCGAGCCGCTCGATCCGTGCGACCTGGTCGCCCCGCTCGTACCCCGCGGTCCGCGCGCCGCGCCCCCGTACCCGTGCTTCGGCCCCGGCCCCGGCTTCCCGTACGTGCCGGCCGAGCAGCGCCGACGTGACCGCCCCCAGCAGCGGACCGTACGCGTCCGGATCGTCCCGTGCCGCCTCCACGACCGCCTCCAGGGCGGCTCTCCACACGACCTCGGGGCTCTGCGGCTCGATCGCCAGACGAGGCAGCAGGCCCGCGTCCACGACGGTCGGCACCGCGAGGGCCCAACGGCGCAGAACCCGGCAGGCCTCGGCGACCGTCCGAGCGCCGAGCGCGTCCGCCCCGGCACGGTCGGGGACGGCGGGGGGAGCGGGCGTCTCCGTGAGGATCCGCCGGCACACCTCGGCCACCAGCTCCCCGTAGGGCTCCTGCGCCAGCGCCGGGAGATCGAACGGGTGCACCCGCAGCAGCGCCGCCCGCTCGGCCCGCGAACCCTCCCGCACCACCGCACGCAGGCACGCCTCCACCGGCTCCAGCGTGACCAGCCGCGCCGCCCGCGTCACCGCCGCGGCCCGTACGTCGCGGTGCTGCCCCGGCGCCGAGAACGCCGCCACCAGCAACTCGCCGGCGAGCGCCGCCGGCAGCCGGTCCGCCGCCAGTCGGACGATCTCCTTGCGGCTCGTCACCTTGGTGCCCGTCGCCCGCTCCAGCACCGGCCGGAACCGCTCCGCGAGCTCCGACGGCGGTACGTGCGAGCAGATCCGTCCGATGCCGTACACGGCGACGCGCGCCCGGTCCCCGTCGGCCCGCGCGAGCAGGTCGGGCAGGACCAGGCCGGGCCGGTCGGCGCCGGGCAGCGCCGCCAGGGCCGCCTCGGCCGTGGGGACGTGTGCCGATGCCGCGGCCTCCCGTACGGCCGCGAGCCCACCGCCGCCCGGCACCGCCGCGAGCTCGCGCAGGAGTTCGTCACCGGGGGACCGCTCCGGATGCGCCCGGGCCCGCAGCCCGGCCGCGAGCCAGTCGGTCACGGCCGCGCACGTCGCGTCGGTCCACCGGTGCGCGTACGCCCGTACCGGGGGCAGGACCTGCCGCGGGAACTCGCCCGCGGCCCGCCCCGGACCGTGGAAGCGGCCGGGGGGAGGCGAGTCCAGGGGCGTCGAGGTGAGAACCGGCATCAGGTCGTCGGCCTGACGCGCCACGAGGTCCACCACGCCGGGCAGCAGGACGGCGGACGGGTCCGCGGCGAGCAGGGTGCGGACCCGCTCGGCCCGGGGACCGGCCGAGGCCAGCCACAGCGCGCAGGCGCGCTCCGCCGGCCCGCGCTCGCCGGTCAGCGCGATCCGCTCCACGATTTCCGCGAGCCAGGGCTCGGCCCGTTCCCAACGCGGCTGCGGGGAGGGGGAAGAGGAAAGGGACTTGGCGAGGGAGAGCGCGGGTACGGGATCGCCCGCGTCGAGGGACTCCGTCACCACGGGTCGCACGGCGTCGAGCAGCGCCCGGGCCGCGGTGGCCGGCGGCGACGTGCCCAGGGCCTGCGCCACGAACCTGACGGATCCGCCGCCGAGCACGTCGGGGCCGTCCGCACGGACCAGCGTGCGGACCGCCCACGCGGCGACCGCCGGCAGCTCGGCGCCATCGGTGTCGTCTGTCCCCTCCCCGGCCGCGTGCAGCAGGCGGCCCGCGAGACGGGTCAGGGGCGCGAGGGTGCCGTGCGAGAGGTCCCGCGCGGCGAGCGCGTCCGAGGCGATCCGCTCCAGCGCGGGCACCGCCGCCGCCGTGAACGTGTGCGTCCGCAGGGCGAGCAGAGCGCCCACGGCGCTCTGGCGGACCGGATCCTGTTCCGAGCGCAGGCGGGACAGTTCCGTCAGGACCTCGGAGGTCGCCTCCGGGCACCGTGCCCGGCCCGCCGCGCGCACCAGGGCGCTCCAGGCGGCGGCGCGTTCCCCGGAGTCGGCCCGGCGGGTGTCCTCCCGGAGCGCGGCGGCCTCGGCCTCGTACGGCAGGAAGCCCCGGAGCACCAGAAGCTCGATCGGCTCGGCGCCCCGGGCCCGTGCCCGTTCGAGGGCGTGGCGGGCGAAGTGAGCGGCGTCCCGGGCGGGCAGTACGCGCATCAGCTCGGGCGGGAGCGCCGCGGTCTCGGAGCCGTCGGGAAGGGCTGGGCCAGCGCCCCGCTCGGTCCGGACCGCGTCGAGGACCGCCCGGCGCCGTCCCGGCGGGAGGGCGGGCAGGAGCGCCGCGAGCACCGCGGCGGGGGCGGCCGCCCCGCGGACGGCCGCCACGAGTTCGTCCTCGGGGACGGCGGCGACGAACCGGCGCACACCCTTGCCGGACAGGGTCCGCGCATCGAGTACGAGACGGCCCTGGCCCCACAACCGCGCCGCGAGCCGGGGCCGGTGGGCGACGAACCCGGGCAGGTACGGCACCAGCCCGGCCGTGAGCCGCTCGGGGCCGACCCGCTCGAACAGGTCCAGCGTCGCGCCCGGGTCGACCTGCGCCAGCGCGCCCAGGGGACCGTGCGCCGCGGTCAGCCACCAGGTCTGCCGCGCGGCCGGGGCCTGCGACTCGGCCTCCCGGACCACGGTCTCGTACACGACTTCGGGCACCCGGCGCGCCAACGGCAGCCAGGAGTGCAGGGCGTGCCGCAGCCCCGGCAGCACCCGCCGCACGGTCGCGGGGGAGCAGGCGGGCAGCAGCCGGGCCGCCTCGCGGTCGCCCCAGGTCGCGCGGACGGAGTCGATCAGGGCATCGGTCAGCGCGGCGGGCAGGGGCGCCGGGGTCCGGAGAAGCGCGACGACGAGCTGCTCCCGGGCCGCGGCCGTGACCCGGCCGGTCAGCAGGGCATCCGCGCTGGGACGTATGCGGCCGCTGCGGAGCGCGACCAGCGCCTGGGCGCGTACGGCCCCGTGCGGATCGGTGAGCCCCGCGACGAGCAGATCCGCGAGCCGCGCACCGTGAGCCGGGTCGGAGGGGACGGCGCGGGCGCAGATCAGGGCCGTGGCCCGGGTGTCCGGGACGTGGCGGCCGGGGTCGGCGAGCTCCGCGAGCAGGTCGGGCACCTCGGCCGGGGGAAGTGCGCGCACCCGGGCGACGGCCGTGCGGACCCGCTCGCGGTGGGCGAGCGGAGCGAGCGAGGCGAGGAGCCGGGCCGCGGCTTCCCGACCGGGCCGGGCGGAGTCGTGCGGGGGCTGCGGGGAGGTGCTCATGTGGCCATCGTGCAAGAGGGGGTGGAAGAGGAGCGAGGAAATTAAGGTTCACGGCCGCCAGCACCACGAACCGAACGCCCCTCACGACCGAGAAGATTTGACCCGGTCTGCGCCGTCAAGCAAGGTCGGGGCATGGATCAGATCTTCGAGAAGTTCCGGACCCTGCCCGTCGAGGAGCAGCTCTCCCCGGCCCTCACCCGCCGCAGGTACGCGGACTTCCCCGTTCTCGTCGTGGACCACCCGCGCGCCGGACAGGCGTGCGTGAGCCTCCAGGGCGGACAACTGGTCACCTGGCGCCCTGCCGCCGCCCGTTCCGACGACCCGGGCGTCCTGTGGTCCGCCGACCCGGACCTGTGGCGGCGCGGAACGGCCGTGCGCGGCGGCGTCCCGCTGTGCTGGCCGTGGTTCGGCCCGTCGGGCCCCGCCGGCTCGCCCTCGCACGGGTTCGCACGGACCAGGGACTGGGAGCTGACGGCATGGGAGGACGACGCCGACCGGGTCGTCGTGGAATGCACGCTGCGTCCCTCGCCGGCGACCCGCGCCGTGTGGCCCGAGGAGTTCGTCCTCGTGGCGCGGTACACCCTGACCGACACCTGCCTCATCGAGATCGAGGACCGCGGCGACCACACCGCCACCGCCGCGCTCCACACCTACGTACGCATCGGCGACCTCGGCCGGGCCCACCTCGCGGGCCTCGGCCCCGAACACACCGATGGGCTCACCCGGCGCCACTACGAGGACGAGGACGGCACGCTGACCCCCGTGGACCACGTCGAGCGGTTCCAGACGGCGCCGGCGCCCGTCACGACGGTGCGCGACGAGGTGCTGGGAAGGATCGTCGCCCTCACCCACCACGACCACAGCGACGTGGTGGTCTGGAACCCGGGCGCGGAACTCGCCCGGGGCATGGCCGACGTCGCGCCGCAGGAGCACCTGCGCTTCCTGTGCGCGGAGACCGCCCGGGTGGGCCGCCCGCTGGTGGCGAAAGAGGGGCGGCCGGGCCGGCTGGCGGTGGAGCTTCGGATGACGGAGCACTGAGAGCGGGGCCTCCCGCTCCGGGAGCGCCTCGGGTCCGGGTCAGTTCCCGGTCAGCGCGGCGGCGAGGAGCGCCGCGGTCCGGGCGATGAGGGGGTTGTCGGGCGCGGCGCCGGGATCGGGCTTGGTCGTCAGGACGGCGATGACGAGGGGTGCCCGACCGGGGGGCCAGGCGATGGCCACGTCATTGTTGGTCCCGTACGAGCCCGCGCCCGTCTTGTCCGCCACGGTCCAGCCTCCCGGCAGCCCGGCCCGCAGCCGCTCGCCGCCCGTGGTGTTGCCGAGCAGCCAGCCGGTGAGCCGCCGCCGGTCCGCCGCCCCGAGGGCGGTCCCGAGGGTGAGCCGTTCGTAGGTCCGCCCGATGGCGTACGGGGTGGTCGTGTCGGTGACCCGCCCGGGCTCGGCGCTGTTCAGGTCCGGTTCCCACCGGTCCAGACGGGTGCTCGCGTCCCCGGCGGAGCGGGCGAATCGGGTGACGGCGGCGGGACCGCCCAGCTCGCGCAGCAGGAGGTTGGCGGCGGCGTTGTCGCTGAAGCGGATCGTGGCATCGCTCAGCTCCTCGATCGTCATCCCGCGGGCGAGGTTCTCCGGCAGGCCGGTGATCGGCGCGTGCCCGGAGGCGGCCGCCTCCTGGGCGGTGTAGTGGATGCGCTTGGCCAGGAACTCCCCGTCCCGGTCGAGGTCGCGCAGTACGGCGGCCACGGCCAGGGTCTTGAAGACCGAGCAGATCGGGAAGCGTTCCTGAGCCCGGTAGCGCACGGTGCGGCCGGTGGCGGTGTCGCGGGCGTACACGCCCAGGCGGGCGGAGTGCTCCCGCTCCAGGTCCGCCAGCCGGCGCGCCACGGCACCGCTGCCGGAGCCGCTCGCGGCGAACGCGCTGCCGCCCGCCGGCAGCGAGGCCGCCAGCGCCGCTCCGGCCCCGAGGGCGAGCAGGGTGCGTCGGGACGGGCTCTTCCCTGTGTTGTTCACGGTCGTCGTCCTCTTCCTCTCCGGACCAAGATCTCAACCTTCACCCACGCATGTCCCGCGGCGATGGTTCCCAACGGATGCGCGGTACGTGGCCTTCGATCCGGGGGCCGTAGGGCCGCCTCACCTTCCCCTGAGAAGGGTACGGCCAGGCACGGAGGGTGAGATCCGGTCCTTGTGGCGGTGACCCGCCCCACAGGGCCTAGGTCACATACGAGGCGGGATAGTAGTCCTTAAACGTCCC
>NZ_JBIAPV010000003.1:1008150-1336438 GCF_042888445.1 Streptomyces sp. NPDC002886 | reverse complement strand
GGGGGGACCCTGTGGGAGAGTAGGACGCCGCCGAACAATCATTGTAGAGAGCCCCGTACCAGGGAACTGGTACGGGGCTTTTCTGCGTTTACGGGCCAATTAATGTGTGGTCTCGGGATCGGGGGCGTGAAAACCTGTTCCGCATGAACGCCGTGGACCCGATCGACCAGGCGCGACGCCTCGCGCACGACCGCTTTCCCGACGCGCTCGCCGTGATCCTCGCCGGATCCACGGCCGCGGGGCGGGCGACGGGAAGTAGTGATCTGGACATCGCCGTGCTCATCGAGGACGGCGGTAAGACCTGCCGGGAGACGATCCGCTTCGAGGGACGGGTCGTGGAGCTCTTCGTCCACACGCGTGCCGGGCTCGCGGAGCTGTTCGCGATGGACCTGGCCGCCCGCCGGCCCGTGCTGCAGGCGATGTACGTTTCCGGTCTCGTCCTGGTCGACAGGGACGGGGAGGCCGGCCGGGCCCGGGCCCTGGCCGAAGCGGACTTGCGCCGGGGGCCGGTGGCGCTGGACGCCGACACCGTGGAGACCAAGCGGTACGGGCTCACCGACGCGCTGGACGACCTGGGCGACGCGAGCGATCCGGTGGAACGCGTGGTCATCGCCGGGTCGGTGCTGGCCGGCGCCGCCGAGCTGCTGCTCGACCACCACCGGGCCTGGCGGGGCGGGGACGGGAAGTGGCTGCCGCGGCGGCTGCTGGAAGCGGACCCCGAGCTGGGGGACGCACTGCTCGCCGGGCACCTGGAGGCCTGTACGGCCGGGGACCCGACGGCCCTGGCCGCAGCGGCGTACCGCGTCCTCGAGCTGGTGGGCGGACCGCTCCGCGAGGGCTACCGGAGGGTCTGGCGGGGCGCCGCCCATCCGGCGGGCGAGGTCTCGGTCGTGCAGAACGTGGCGATCGACTGTGCGGACGCCTACGAGCTCGCCCGGTTCTGGAGCCGGGTGACCGGCCGTCCCCTGGATCCCGAGTACGGGCCGGGGGACCGGGAGACGCAGGTGGTGATGGCGGAAGGGCCGGTGCTGTACTTCAACCAGGTGCCCGAGCCGAAGACCGTGAAGAACCGGATCCACCTGTGCCTGCGCCCCGGGACCTCGCGCGACCGGGAGGTGGACCGGCTGCTGGCCCTCGGCGCCGGCTTCCTGGCCGATCACCGCAACCCCGACGGTTCGGGCTGGGCGGTCCTCGCCGATCCCGAGGGCAACGAGTTTTGTGTCCTGCGGAGCGAGTCCGACCGGGCGGGCGGTCGGTGAGGATCCGCCGTGAGGATCTTTGGAAGTCCTGCGGATGCCCGGCATGGGGTCCGGATGGATTGGCCCTGACGGCTCGTAGGGTTGTCGCATGGGCTACGACCTCGTCATCTTCGACAACGACGGCGTGCTGGTGGACAGTGAGCCGCTCGCCAACAGCATCCTCGCCGGTTACCTGACCGAGCTGGGGCACCCGACCTCGTACGAGGAATCGCTTCGCGATTACATGGGTGCCGCGGTTCACCGGATCCACGACCTGGTGCGGGAGCGGACCGGGCAGGCGCTGCCGGCCGACTTCGACAGCACGCTGCACGCCCGCACCTTCGCGGCCTTCGAGCGGGAGCTCAAGCCCGTGCCCGGGGTCGAGGGGGTGCTGGCGGCTCTGGTGGAGAGCGGGACCGCGTACTGCCTCGCGTCCTCGGGGAGCCACGAGCGGATCCGCGTCGGGCACCGGGCGGCCGGGCTCGACGAGTGGTTCGAGGAGGAGTGGATTTTCAGCTCGGAGGATGTGGGGAAGGGCAAGCCCGCCCCCGATCTCTTCCTGCACGCCGCCGACCAGATGGGCGTGGCCCCGGCACGGTGCGTGGTCGTCGAGGACAGCCCGCTGGGTGTCCAGGCCGCGCTGGCCGCGGGGATGGACGTGCTCGGGTACACCGCGATGGTGCCCGCGGACCGGCTGCCCGGCGCCACGGCCTACTTCGGCGACATGAACCAGCTGGCCGGGCTGCTCGGCCTGGAGGTCGACACCACCGGGTCCGGGTACACGGGGTACGGCGGCGGGTTCTCGCACTGAGGCGACCGAAGTGAGGCGATCGCAGTGCAGCGATCGCAGTGCGGCGATCGCGCTGACCCAATCGATATGTGATCGCTCTACCCACCGGTAGGTCCGGCGCCTACGCTGAGCCGCCATGACAGCAGACGTGCGGCTGCGCCGCGGGCGCGGGGCGTTGGGATTCAGTTTCTTCGTGCAGGGCGTGGCCTTCGCGCTCCTCGTGACGCGGATCCCCGCCATTCAGGACCGGTACGGGATATCCGACGCGCTGCTGCCCGTCTTCCTGGCCGCCGTGCCGATCCTCGCCGGTGTGTCCAGCGTGGCCACCGAGCACCTGGTGAAGCGGGTCGCGCCCAGCACCGTACTGCGGTGGGCGCAGCCGCTCGTGCTGCTCGCTCTGCTGGGGGTCGGCGCCGGCAGCCGGATGTGGCACGTGGCGCTGGCGCTCGGGGCGTTCGGGCTGTTCGTGGGGGCGCTCGACGCTTCCATGAACATGCTCGGGGTGAGCCTGCAGGGCGCGTACGGCCGCAGCATCATGCTCGGCTTCCACGCCTCGTACAGCCTCGGCGGGATCCTGGGTGCCTCCGCCGCGTGGGCGGGGGCGCACTGGCACCTCTCGCTGTTCAGTTCCTATCTGCCGGCCGTGGTGGTGCTGCTGCCGCTCGCGCTGTTCGCCAGCCGGTTCTACGTGGACCGGGACGGCAAGGCCGCCGGGGCCGACGCGGCCAAGGGGCTCGGGCCGGGCGGGTTCAAGCTGCTGCTGCCGCTGTGCCTGGTGATGGCGTGTGCGTACATCGGGGACTCGACGGTCTCGAACTGGAGCGCCAAGTACCTCCAGGACGTGCTCGGCAGCTCCGAGCAGGCCGCCACCGTTCCGTACAACGTCTACATGGTGACCACCCTGCTCGGGCGGGCCGTCGGGGACCTCGGGGTGCGGCGCTTCGGGGCCGTGGCCGTCGTACGCATCGGGACGGTCGTCGCGGCGGGTGGATTCGCCGTGGTCGCGGCGGCGCCCGGGCCGGCGGTGGGGATGCTCGGCTTCACCCTGCTGGGGTTCGGGCTGTGCGTGATCGTGCCGCAGACCTTCGCGGCGGCGGGCCGGCTCTTCCCGGACTCCTCCGACACCGCCATCGCGCGGCTCAACATCTTCAACTACGTCGGATTCCTCATCGGGGCGCCGCTCGTGGGCGGGATCGGGGACGCCTGGAGCTACCGGGGGGCGATGCTCGTGCCGATGGTGCTGGTACTCGTCACTCTTTTCTATGCCCGCTCGTTCGCCGCGGAGCCCGCCCGATACGGTGTCCGGCATGAGCGGCGAACCGGTGACCGGGCTGTTGATGTGGGACGAGGCGGTAACGAAGTATGACTTCGGGCCGGGCCATCCGATGGACCCGGTGCGGCTCGAGCTGACCATGGGCCTGGTACGGGCCTTCGGGCTCGACCGTGAGCTGGAGGTACGGGCGGGCCGGGCGGCCGGGGACTCGACGCTGAGGCTGGTCCACCGCGAGGACTACGTCGCGGCGGTGCGCGAGGTGTCCGCCGACCCCGGGGTCGCGGACGGCTCGTACGGGCTGGGGACGACGGACGACCCGGCGTTCCACGGGATGCACGAGGCGTCCGCGCTGATCGCCGGGCAGTCGGTGGCGGCGGCCGAGGCGCTCTGGCGGGGGGAAGCCGCGCACGCCGTGAACTTCGCCGGCGGGCTGCACCACGCGATGCCCGGCGGGGCCGCGGGGTTCTGCGTGTACAACGACGCGGCGCTGGCGATCGCGCGGCTGCTGGAACTCGGGGCCGAGCGGGTCGCCTACGTGGATGTCGACGTGCACCACGGGGACGGGGTCCAGGCGGCGTTCTGGGACGACCCGCGGGTGCTGACCGTCTCCCTGCACGAGCACCCTCGGACGCTGTTCCCGCAGACGGGCTGGCCCGAGGAGACGGGCGGGCCGGCGGCGGAGGGGTCGGCGGTGAACATCGCGCTGCCCGCCGGGACCGGGGACGAGGGGTGGCTGCGGGCCTTCCACGCGGTGGTGCCGGAGCTGTTGGAGGACTTCCGGCCTCAGGTGCTGGTGACCCAGCACGGGGCGGATACGCACTTCGAGGACCCGTTGGCCCATCTGGCGGTGTCGCTGGATGCGCAGCGGGCGGTGATGGAGGCGTGCGACGAGCTGGCGCACGCTTGGGTGGAGGGTGGGCGGTGGCTCGCCCTCGGTGGGGGCGGGTACGCCGTCGTGGACGTGGTGCCGCGGTCCTGGACGCACCTGGTGGCCATTGCCGGGCATCGGCCGATCGATCCCGAGACGGCTGTGCCGGGGTCTTGGCGGGATGCGGTGTATGCGCGGACCCGGGAGGTGGCGCCCGGGCGGATGACGGATGGGCGGGTGCCGGGCTTTCGGGACTGGGAGGGTGGTTACGACCCTGCCGATCGGATCGACCAGGCCGTGCTCGCCACCCGGCGGGCGGTGTTCCCGTTGCGCGGGCTGCTGGCCTGAGGAGCCCTGCGGGGCTGTCCCCTACCCGCCCTTCCACCATTCCCCGGGCTGCGCCCGGACCCCCTGGGGCTCCGCCCCAGACCCCGCGCCTCAAACACCGGCGAGGCTGGATACGGCTGGCGTTGGGCCAACGGGTGCGGGATTGGCCAGAACTGGCGAGGTGTCAGGGTTCTTGCGGGAGCATCGGGAGGGTGTTGAGTACCGGCGCGCTGCGTGCGCATCTTCTGGCCGCCCGTCTGGCCGGGCCCGTGGCCACCTCGCGGGAGGAAAGCCTGCGCAGTTACCGGCTGTTCGCGGCGCGGGATCCGCGGGTGCTGCTGGGGCTGGATCCCACGTGGGGGTGGGGCGAGGGGGATCTGCTGCGGCTGATGGCGCAGAAGTGCGGGGTCTCGGCGGATCCCGCGCACGTCAGGGGGCCGGACGTGATCGATCCGGAGCTGACGGTGGCGGGGCTGGAGGCCTTCGCGGAGAGGCTGCGGGCGGCCGCGGACGCGCGGGCCCCGGTGTTGTTCGGGACCGGTCACCCGCACCGGCTCCTGGGGTTCTACGCCAGCTTGGCCGCTGCCCTGTCGGCGGTGGGATGTGATGTCCTCACTCCGGCGCGGGGGGCACCTGTCGACATGCAGACCCGGTTCGGCGTACGCACGCACCGCATCGATTACGTACGAGGGGTCGCACTGGTGCGGGAAGAGGGCGTGCGGCCCGACGGGAGTGACACCGGCGCGCACTCCCATTCGCCGCTGCCGGTTCGGATCGCGCTCGGGGCGCTGGCGGAGGCCGGCGGGCCGTTGCCGGAGCTCGTGGTGGGGGATCACGGGTGGGTCTGCGGCGCAGGTCAGCTCGGTGTGGAGGCGATCGGGCTGGCCGACACCGATGATCCCGCGCTGTTCGTGGGGGAGGCGGAGGGGCAGGTGTCGGTGGCGGTTCCGCTTGATGACGCGGTGCGCGCGGACTACTACCGACCGCTCACTCGCTATGTACTCAATCGGGCGAGTCTGTCGCTTCGTCAGGAGTGGACGTAGCTCCTCTTCCCCACTCGTATCACACGCCCCTACTCTGGTGAGTGAGCGTGCGACGACGGGGCGTAACCGGAGGGGAAGCCGGTGCCCGTCATGCGCGGAAGGTCAAGGTGTGTCATGGCTGCTGGCGAGAGGCCTCTCAGTGAGGTTCAGTTCCTGACCGTGGCGGAGGTCGCCTCGGTGATGCGAGTGTCGAAGATGACCGTGTACCGCTTGGTGCACAACGGACATCTGCCCGCAATCCGGGTGGGCCGGTCCTTCCGGGTCCCCGAAAATGCGGTGCACGAGTACCTCCGCGAGTCCTTTGTGGGGGTGGAATCGGCCTGAGGGCAAGGGTCGGGAGCCCGTGGTTACCCCTCGGGGGCACTCGGATTACAAGCTCAGAGCTCGGGCGGGTAGGCTAGGCCGACGTAGGTCGTGTGGGCCCCGACGCCCCGCACCGAATGAAGAGAAGTGAGCGAGGGTAGTCGTGGGCTCTGTTATCAAGAAGCGGCGCAAGCGGATGGCTAAGAAGAAGCACCGCAAGCTGCTCAAGCGCACCCGCGTCCAGCGCCGTAACAAGAAGTAAACGGCAGCTGTACGTGTTCTCCGCAGCCCCCCCACCATTCTGGTGGGGGGGCTGCGGTGCAGCCGGAGACGGTTGTTCCGATCTAGGGAGGCGCTGAGCTCGTGGGGAAGGTCGTGCTGGTCACCGGGGCTGCCCGGCAGCTGGGGGGCCGCTTCGTGCGGCGGATCCAGCGGGATCCCGAGGTCGAGCGGGTGATCGCGGTCGACGCGGTGACCCCGCCGCACCGGCTCGGCTCGGCCGAGTTCGTCCGTGCGGACATCAGGCAGTCGGGGATCGCCCGGGTGCTGGCGGAGAACGCCGTCGACACGGTCGTCCATCTCGCGGTCACCGGGGGAGCGGCGACGGGCGCGGGCTCCGTCTCGTACGGCACCGTCAAGGAAACCAACGTCATCGGGACGATGCAGCTCCTGGGAGCCTGCCAGAAGTCCCCGACGGTACGGCGGCTCGTGGTGAAGTCCAGTACCAGTGTGTACGGGGGCACCTCGCGGGATCCGGCCGTCTTCACCGAGACCACGCAGCCCAAGTCGCTGCCCACCGCCGGCTTCGCCAAGGACGCCACCGAGGTCGAGGGGTACGTACGGGGCTTCGCGCGCAGGCGCCCCGACGTCGCGGTGTGCGTGCTGCGGTTCGCGAACATCCTCGGGCCCTTCGCCGACTCGGCGCTCGCCGAGTACTTCTCGATGCCGGTGATCCCGACCGTGCTGGGCTACGACCCGCGGCTGCAGTTCGTGCACGAGGACGACGTACTGGACGTGCTGCGCCTCGCCTCGCAGACCAGCGGGCCCGGCGGGCTCAGCGGGACCTTCAACATCGCCGGCGACGGGGTGCTGCTGCTGTCGCAGTGCGCCCGGCGGCTGGGACGGCCGACGGTGCCGCTGCTGCTGCCCGCGGTGACGTGGGTGGGCGCGGCACTGCGGGCGGTCGGGGCGACGGAGTTCTCGCCCGAGCAGATAAGGCTCCTCACGCACGGGCGGGTCGTGGAGACCACGCGGATGCGGGAGGTGCTGGGATTCGAGCCGATGTATACGACCGCCGAGACCTTCGCCGACTTCACGCGGAGCCGGAGCGGCGGGCTGCTCCCTCCGGAGCGGGTCGCGCGGGCCGTGGACCGGGTGGCCGGGATGCTGGACGTGGACATGGATGGAGCGAAGCGATAGTGGCGGACGCCAAGGTCATTCCGTTCGACGAGGACCGGCCGCGACGGCGGTCCTCGCCCGCCCGGCGGGTACGGGTCGCGCCGGAGGCGCCGCTCGCGCCCGCCGCGCAGCCGGTGGAGCTGGTGGAGCCGGCGGTGGAGGCCGTACCGGAGCCGGCCGAGCCGGGGGAGGGCTGGGACCGGCGGATCGCCGGCGGGCTGGCGTTCCTGCGGCGGCGGATCACCGGGGAGTACGAGGTCGACGACTTCGGCTACGACAAGGAGCTGACGGACCAGGTCCTGATGTCCCTGATGCGGCCGCTGTACGACAAGTACTTCCGGGTCGAGGTCAAGGGCATCGAGAACATCCCGAAGGAGGGCGGTGCGCTGATCGTGGCGAACCACTCCGGGACCCTGCCCCTGGACGGTCTGATGCTCCAGGTCGCCGTGCACGACCAGCACCCCGCGCAGCGCCACTTGCGGCTGCTGGCGGCGGACCTGGTGTTCATGCTGCCCGTGGTGAACGAGCTCGCGCGCAAGGCCGGGCACACGCTGGCCTGCGCGGAGGACGCGCAGCGGCTGCTGGAGGCCGGGGAGCTGGTGGGCGTGATGCCCGAGGGCTTCAAGGGGATAGGGAAGCCGTTCGGGGACCGGTACAAGCTCCAGCGGTTCGGGCGGGGCGGGTTCGTGTCGACCGCGCTGCGTGCGGGGACGCCGATCGTGCCCTGCTCGATCGTGGGGGCCGAGGAGATCTACCCGATGATCGGGAACTCGAAGACGCTGGCGAGGCTGCTGGGGATCCCGTACTTCCCGATCACGCCGACGTTCCCGCTGCTGGGGCCGCTGGGGGCGGTGCCGCTGCCGACGAAGTGGACGATCCAGTTCGGGGAGCCGATCCCGACGGACGGGTACGCGGCGGAGGCCGCCGAGGACCCGATGCTGATGTTCAACCTGACGGATCAGGTGCGGGAGCAGATCCAGCACACGCTGTACAAGCTGCTGGTGCAGCGGAGGTCCGTCTTCTTCTGACCGGCAGGGTTGGTGACCGGCGCGGTTGGTGACGCACCGAAGCGCCGGCGGGACTGGATTTCCCAGACCTGCCGGCGCTTCGGCGTGTGGTGCCGGTGGTGCCGACCGGTACTAGTCGGCGTCCTCCGCCTTGATGCCCAGGCCTGGGAGCAGGCCGGGGAGGAGGGGCGGGAGGGTGATGTCCGGGTGGGCGGGCGGCGGGGTGCCGTCCGGCTCGGACGGGGTGGACTGGCCCTGGCCCGTGGGCGGGTCCAGGAGGTTGCCCGTGCCGCCCAGGAGACCGCGCCCGTCCGACGGCGGGGCCTTCGGGGAACCCGAGGTCTGCCCCGCGGGTGGACTGGGGGCCGCCGACGGGGTGCCCGGAGAGGGCGCCGTCTGCTGCTTGCCCGCCGGGGCGCTCGGCTTCGTGGACGGACCGGAGCCGCGGGTCTGTTCCGGAGGCTTCGGGAGCAGGCTCTGGAGCGGCGCGACCTCTTGGTCTATGGCCTGGAAGACCGACTCCACCTCACCGCCGACGTCGGTGAGCTGCGCCGGGAGGTTCCCCCGGAGCTTGGCCCACGCGTCCCGGTGCGAACGGGAGAAGGAGGACAGCGCCTGGATGGGGCCGAGCGAGCCGTCCCGCTCGTACGCGGCCTGGAGCAGCCGGTGGCCCTCCGACGCGTCGTGCTTCATGCCCGCGAGGGCTCGGCGGATCTCGCCGAGGGACTCGTGGTCGAGCGCGCCGAGACGGCCGCGCTCCATGAGCCGACGGGCTTCCGACAGGCGGCTGGAGGCCTGGTCGAGATAGAGCTCGCCCCGGTCCGAATCGCCGTCGGCCATCCCGAGCCGGATGTCCTCCATGCCCCGCTTCACGGGGTACAGATGGTCACCCGGCAGGGCGTCCGTGCTGGCAGCGGCCACTCCGCTGAAGGCCCCCGCGGCCACACCTACGGTGAGACCGCCTGCCGCAATGCCCTTGGACCAGCGGGAGCGGGGCCGCAATTTCCGGAGCGAGGTCGCCCGGTGGGCGCCGCGGCCGGTCCGCTGTTCGGGCACTTGAGGGTCGGCGGCCACGCCGCCCCCGGCCCTCTCTTCCATCACCTTGGCTTCCATGGCGGCAATGAGCTGGGCTCGTTGCACCACTTTGACCTCGGGGTCCAGCACCGGGCGCGGCATTCTTTCGCCGAGCACGCTCGCCAGGGCCAACAACCGGTCGTGGTCGGCAGGTTCGGCAGGTGCCTCGGACTGCTCGGCCGCCGGGTCCGGTTCCGAAAGGTCGGACGGGGTCCGCTCCTCCAGGGCCTGGGCGAAGGCGTTCGCCCGCCGGTGCGGAGTCACGTTCGCGATCACTGGCGGCACCTCCTCTCGTCATGACGATCGACTCCCCAAGGTGTCCGGAAGGTTGCCTTCCTTGAGCACATCCACACTTTCGAGTGAGCGGCTTCAAGCAGGGCTTGTCCAAAGGGAGCCTGCATTCCCCACAACGAGCGGCGCGGCACTTGGGTTACGGACGAAGGATGATCGGACCACAGCGACGTCGGATTCGTCACTGCCGTCCCCGCCGTCCCAGTCGTCGAGGACGGCGGGGACGTCGGTGGAGTCGGTGTCATCAAGGTCATCAGGGAGGGGTACCGGAATGTGAGAGAGGTGGCGTCAGCGGGCGTCGTCGGGGAGCAGGCGGGCCAGCGTGCGGACCGCCCGGTACTGGAGGGTCTTGATGGCACCCTCGTTCTTCCCCATCACCCTGGCCGTCTCGGCGACCGAGAGGCCCTGCAGGAAGCGCAGGGTCACGCACTCCTGCTGCTGCGGATTGAGTTTCCGTACGGCTTCCAGCAGGGCCGCGTTGGAGAGGGACTCCAGGACGGAGTCCTCGGGGGACCGTTCCACCTCGTTGGCGTCGAGCATTTCGCCTGTGGTGACCTCCAGGCGGAAGCGGCTCGACTTGAAGTGGTCGGCGACCAGGTTGCGGGCGATCGTCACGAGCCAGGCGCCGAAGTCGCGGCCCTGCCAGGTGAAGGTGGAGATGCGGCGCAGCGCACGCAGGAAGGTCTCGCTGGTGAGATCCTCCGCGGTCGCCTTGCCGCCGACGCGGTAGTAGATGTAGCGGTAGACGGTGTCGCTGTACTGGTCGTACAGGCGTCCGAAGGCATCGGCTTCGCCGGCCTGGGCGCGTTCGACCAGGTCCATCATGCGGGCCTGGTCGCTGTCCGCGGTGGGGCGGCGGGCGGCCGGCGCGGTGGTCCCGGAGGCTGCGCCCCCGGCGGACGAGCCGCCGGCGCGACCGCGTCTGCCCACCGTTGCCCCGCCGTCGGTCAGGGCATAGCAAGGACCGGCCGGGCCGAGTCCGGCGGGGACCGCGGTGGCGAATGCGGGGGCGGTGTACGCGGTGGGGACGAAGCCGCGCAGCTGGTCGAGGACCGTTGCGCGCAGCGTAGCCAGGCCCGAGGCGTCAACCCCGACAGGTGGGTACACGGGACTCCCAGAGGCAGAGCTTCCATCACGTGCAGTGCGGGACCGTTCACCCGTCGTAGCGACAGATGGCGGTGGCATGCGTTTGAGGAGAATAACGCTTCGTACAGGCAGCGCTACACCCAGTTGCTCAAATCACCGGTTACGACACTTCTGTTGCGTGTCGAGGGCATATTCAGGCACGGATGGTGATCGATTCTTGATCGGTTGGGTGCGCGGAATGCCTGCTTCCACAGTGGCTCGCGACCGAGTGGGGCAGCGCGGAGTGCCGCGCCGGGGGCGCGGGTAGAGGTGAGCGAATGCCCGGGGCGGGGGAGTGCGCCGGGTGTGGTGGGGCGGGAGGCCGGGCAGGGCCCCGTGGCCGCTACTTGCGGCGGCGGTGCAGGGCGATCGCGGCGGCCGTGCCGCCCGCGATCGCGCCGACGCCCGCGGCGGCCGGGACGCCGATCTTCACGGCCTTGCGGCCGGTCCGATAGTCGCGCAGGCGCCAGTCGTTGGAGCGGGCATGCTTGCGCAGTTTTGTGTCGGGATTGATCGCGTACGGATGTCCGACCAGCGACAGCATCGGAATGTCGTTGTGCGAATCGCTGTACGCCGCGCAGCGCGCGAGGTCGAGCCCCTCGGCGGCGGCCAGGGCGCGGACCGCCTCGGCCTTGGCGGGCCCGTGCAGCGGCTCGCCGACCAGCCGCCCGGTGTAGACGCCGTCCACGGACTCGGCGACGGTGCCGAGGGCTCCGGTCAGGCCGAGCCGGCGGGCGATGATCGTGGCGGTCTCGACGGGGGCGGCCGTGACGAGCCAGACCTTCTGGCCGGCGTCGAGGTGGGCCTGGGCCAGGGCGCGGGTGCCCGGCCAGATCCGGGTCGCCATGTACTCGTCGTAGATCTCCTCGCCGATGGACATCAGCTCGGAGACCTTGTGTCCCTTGACGATGGACAGCGCGCTGTCGCGGGCGTCCTGCATGTGCTCGGGGTCCTCGACCCCGGCCAGCCGGAACCAGGCCTGCTGCCAGGCGAAGCGGGCGAGCTCGCGGCGGCGGAAGAACTCCCGCTTGTAGAGGCCGCGGCCGAAGTGGAAGATCGCGGCGCCCTGCATGACGGTGTTGTCGAGGTCGAAGAAAGCGGCGGCCAGGTCGTCCCCGGCGACGGGGAACTCCGGCTCTTCCGGCTCGGCGGGCTCATCGGCCTCGGCGGGCGCCTGCGGGGCCTGTGGCCCGGCGGTCGCGTCCGGTCCGGCTTCCACGTGGTCACGGGAGTCCGTCTCGAGGGAGTCCGCGCCGTCGAAGTCCTCGTCGGCCAGTGCGGACTTGCGGGCGGCCTCGGCCGAGGCCTCGCCTGCCAGCACGCTCCGCGCGGTGGCGGAGCGCCTACGGGGGGTGAGCCATCCCAGAGCGGCCATGACGCGAGCATAGCCACTGTGTTCGGGACTTCCCGAACCGATGGGAGTCGGGGGTGTGAACTCTTCGCCGCGACGGACCGGGCCGGTCGCGGCGGAGGCGCGGGAGAATGGGCGCATGAGTCCTTTGCTGCGCCGTGCCCAGAAGAAGCGTCCGGAGGAGCGGTTGGTCACGCTCATCGGGAAGCCGGGGTGCCATCTCTGTGATGACGCCCAGGAAGTGGTCGAGAAGGTCTGCGCCGAGACGGGTGCACAGTGGGAGAAGAAGGACATTTCTCAGGACGAGGAGTTGTACCGACTGCACTGGGAGCAGATCCCGGTCGTCCTGGTGGACGGCGAGCAGCACACCTTCTGGAGAGTGAACCCTGACCGGCTGCGACGGGCATTGCAGGCTTGAGCCGTCGGGCGGTTACCATCGTGGGCGATTTATGGGGTCTCGGGGGCGTATTGGTGAGGAGTGTGTACCGTTTTGCCCCCTTCGGGAATTGAACGGGTTCGGCGTGTCGCCGGTTCCCGGTCCATACGCCCAAGGCGCGTGACCCCGGTCACTTTGCTCGGACAAAGCGGACACAATCTTTGTGCACGCGTTCACAAAGACATAGCCTGCATTCGACGGGGTGGTCCTGGGACAAGTGGCCACCTGCAGCCCCGCTCATCCCGCAGGAGCATCGTGGCAACTGGCCGAACTCACCGACCGGCGACCCGCAGCCGAGGTATTCCCGAGGCCACTGTCGCCCGGCTTCCGCTGTACTTGCGTGCCCTCACCGCGCTCTCCGAGCGATCGGTGCCCACGGTGTCCTCCGAGGAGCTGGCCGCGGCCGCCGGAGTCAACTCCGCGAAGCTCCGCAAGGACTTCTCCTACCTCGGTTCCTACGGGACCCGCGGCGTCGGGTACGACGTGGAGTACCTCGTCTACCAGATCTCCCGCGAGCTCGGGCTGACCCAGGACTGGCCGGTCGTCATCGTCGGCATCGGTAACCTCGGCGCCGCGCTGGCCAACTACGGCGGCTTCGCGTCCCGCGGTTTCCGCGTGGCCGCGCTCATCGACGCCGACCCGGCCATGGCCGGCAAGCCGGTGGCGGGGATGCCCGTGCAGCACACCGATGACCTGGAGAAGATCATCGAGGAGAACGGCGTCTCGATCGGGGTCATCGCGACCCCGGCGGGGGCCGCCCAGCAGGTCAGCGAGCGGCTCATCGCCGCCGGAGTGACCTCCATCCTGAACTTCGCGCCCACCGTGCTCTCCGTGCCCGAGGGCGTCGACGTGCGCAAGGTCGACCTGTCGATCGAGCTGCAGATCCTGGCCTTCCACGAGCAGCGCAAGGCCGGCGAGGAAGCCGCCGCCCAGGCCGCCGCGGGCGGTTCCGTCGCGGGCGCCGGCACCGGCACCGGTGCGGCTCCGGCCGCCGCCGTCGTGCCGCCCGCCGGCCGGGCCGCCGCCGTCGCGCGCAAGGGCGGCCCCGACGGGGACGTTCCGGCGGTGATGCCGGCATGAGTCTGCTCGTCGTTGGGCTGAGCCATCGCAGCGCGCCCGTGAGCGTGCTGGAGCGCGCCTCGCTGGCCGCCGATGCCAAGGTCAAGCTGCTGCACGACACGCTCGCCGCGGAGCCGGCGGCGGAGGCGGCGGTGCTCGCCACCTGCAACCGCATCGAGCTGTACGCGGACGTGGACAAGTTCCACGCGGGCGTGGCCGAGCTGTCGACGCTGCTGGCGCAGCACAGCGGTGTCGCGCTGGAGGAGCTCACTCCTTATCTCTACGTGCACTACGAGGACCGGGCCGTCCACCATCTCTTCTCGGTGGCTTGCGGGCTGGACTCGATGGTCGTCGGTGAGGGGCAGATCCTCGGGCAGATCAAGGACGCGCTGGCGCTGGGGCAGGAGCTCCACACGGCGGGTCGGCTGATCAACGATCTTTTCCAGCAGGCGCTGCGGGTCGGCAAGCGGGCGCACTCCGAGACCGGGATCGACCGGGCGGGGCAGTCGCTGGTGACCTTCGGGCTGGAGCAGCTCGCCGTGCGGGTGCCGGTGGAGGAGTGGGCCGCGGGGAAGCGGGCGCTCGTCATCGGGGCCGGGTCCATGTCTTCGCTGGCCGCGGCGACGCTGGCGCGGGTGGGTGTGGGCGAGATCGTGATCGCCAACCGGACCGCCGAGCGGGCGGAGCGGTTGGCCGAGATTCTGGTTGCCTCGGGCACCGGGGTTACGGCTTCCGCCGTGCCGATGTCCGCGGTTGCGGATGAGCTGGCCCGGGTGGATGTCGTCGTGTCCTGTACCGGGGCCACTGGGCTGGTGCTGACCGGGGATGACGTGGCCGCGGCCGTGGAGGGGAGCCCTGCGGGGCCGTCCCCTACCCGCCTTTCCACCGTTCCCCTGGGCTCCGCCCCGGACCCCTTCGCGGGTGCGGCGCCGTTGCCGGGGGCCGGCCCCCGGACCCCCGCGCCTCACACGCCGGCGGGGCTGAGTGGTGCCGAGACCCCGGCGGGGCTGGATGTGGCCGCGTCCGTTGACGCCGACCTCGTTGCGCGGCTTGCCGTGCTCGCGGGGGAGGGGCGGCGGATCGCCGATGGCGGGGCCGTGCGGAGCAAGGCGGTCGTCGAGGAGCGGGACGGGTGTCCCGTCGGGCTCGAGGCCCTTGCTTCCGATCCAGGGCGTACCGCCGACGGGCGGGCCGCGCTCGCCGGAGTGGACGCCGGGTCGCTGGAGCTGCACGGGACCTGGGCCGACCAGGGCGAGGCCGCCGCGCAGCGGCAGCAGCCGCGCAAGGGCGTACGGGACCAGGCGGACGCGCAGCCCGTACGGCTCGCGCTGCTGGACCTGGCCATGCCGCGCGACATCGACGCCGCCGTGCACCGGATCCCGGGAGTCAGGCTCGTCGACATCGAGTCGCTCGCCGAGACGAGCGCGGACGCGCCCATGGCCGCGGACGTCGACGCCGTACGCGCGATAGTGGCCGCGGAAGTGGCCGCCTTCGGGGCCGCCCAGCGGGCCGCGCACATCACGCCGACCGTGGTCGCCCTGCGCGCCATGGCCGCGGAGGTCGTCGCCATGGAAGTGGCACGGCTCGACGGACGCGTGCCCGATCTCGACGAGCGGCAGCGGGCTGAAGTGACTCAGACCGTGCGGCGCGTCGTCGACAAGCTCCTCCACGCGCCGACCGTGCGCGTCAAGCAGCTCGCGAGCGAGCCCGGCGGCGCCGGGTACGCCGAGGCGCTGCGCGAACTCTTCGATCTCGACCCGCAGACGGTGGCCTCCGTCAGCCGGGCCGACGAGGCTGACAAGAACCACGACTCAGGACGGGCATCATGAATCCACGTCTCGACCAGCCACTGAGGCTCGGCACGCGGCGCAGCAAGCTGGCCATGTCCCAGTCCGGGCATGTCGCCGAGGCGGTACGGGCGATCACCGGCCGGCCCGTCGAGCTCGTGGAGATCACGACCTACGGTGACGTGTCCCGCGAGAGCCTCTCCCAGATCGGCGGCACCGGCGTCTTCGTCACCGCCCTGCGCGAGGCCCTCGTACGCGGGGACGTCGACTTCGCCGTGCACTCGCTGAAGGACCTGCCGACCACGCAGCCCGACGACCTCGTCATCGCGGCCATGCCGCAGCGCGAGGACCCGCGCGACGCGCTCGTCGCCCGGGACGGCCTGACCTTCGAGCAGCTGCCCGACGGTGCGCGGATCGGTACCGGTTCGCCGCGCCGCAGGTCGCAGCTGCACGCGTACGCCCGCTCGCTGGGGAAGGTCATCGAGACCGTCGCCATCCGCGGCAACGTCGACACCCGGATCGGGTTCGTGCGGGACGGCGAGCTCGACGCGGTCGTGCTGGCCGCCGCCGGGCTCAACCGGATCGGCCGAGGCGACGAGGCCACCGACCTGATCTCCGTGGACAACATGCTGCCGGCCCCGGGCCAGGGTGCCCTGGCCGTGGAGTGCCTGGCGTCCGACACGGACCTGATTTCCGCGCTCGCCGAGCTCGACGACCCGTACACCCGGGCCGCCGTGACCGCCGAACGCGCCCTGCTCGGCGCCCTGGAGGCCGGCTGCAGCGCCCCCGTGGGCGCGCTCGCCGACCTGCTGGCCGACGGGCAGATTGTCAATGAGATGCGCCTGCGTGGAGTCGTGGGAACCCTCGACGGTTCCACGCTGGTGCAGCTGTCCACCACCGGTCCCGTGCCCCAGTCGTACGACGAGGCCATGGCGCTCGGCCGCGAACTCGCGGACGAGATGCTGGCCAAGGGCGCGGCCGGTCTGATGGGGGAGCGGTCGCTTTGAACCCCACAAGCCCAACCACCTCCGCGTTTCCGTCCGTCGCCGTCCAGGGGCACGTCACCTTCCTCGGTGCCGGCCCGGGCGACCCGGGACTGCTGACGCTTCGCGCCGTGGAGGCCCTGGCCGCCGCGGACGTACTGATCGCGGAGCCCGAGGTGCTCGAGGTCGTACGTACGCATGCGCGCGCGGGGGTGGACACGCCACAGCTGACGATTGCTGACGAGAAGTCAGCAGCCGCCGGAGTCCCGGTCATCCGAGATGCCGCCAATCTTGTCATGGAGGCCGCGCGCTCCGGCAGGCGGGTCGTCCGTGCCGTCACCGGCGACCCCGGGCTCGACGGGAACGCGGCCGAGGAGATGCTCGCCTGCGCCACCGGCGGCATCCCCTTCGAGGTCGTCCCCGGCGTCGCGACCGCCGTCGGCGTGCCCGCGTACGCCGGTGTCCCGCTGGCCGGCAAGCAGGGTGCGGACGTGAGGTTCGTGAACGCGCGGACCGCCTCCACGCGCTGCTGGAGCGAGGTGGGCGCCAGCGACGGCATCCTCGTCGTCTCCGCGACGCTGGAGACCGTCTCGGCGGCGGCGGCCGAGCTGATCGGCGCCGGGCGCAAGCCCGATACCCCGCTCACCGTGACCGTGGCCGGTACGACGACCCGCCAGCGGACGTGGAGCGCGACCCTCGGGACCATCGCGCAGGTGTTCAAGCAGGGCAAGATCCTCCCCTCGCCCGAGGGCGCGCGCTCCGTCATAGCCGTGGTCGGTGAGCACGGCGCCGTCGCGCGCCGCGAGGAACTGTCCTGGTTCGAGTCGAAGCCGCTGTTCGGCTGGCGCGTGCTCGTGCCGCGCACCAAGGAGCAGGCAGCCTCGCTCTCCGACCAGCTCCGTTCGTACGGCGCGGTGCCCCACGAGGTGCCGACCATCGCCGTGGAGCCGCCGCGCACCCCGCAGCAGATGGAGCGGGCCGTCAAGGGCCTCGTCACCGGCCGCTACGAGTGGATCGCCTTCACCTCGGTGAACGCGGTCAAGGCCGTCCGCGAGAAGTTCGAGGAGTACGGGCTCGACGCCCGTGCCTTCGCCGGCATCAAGGTCGCCGCCGTCGGCGAGCAGACCGCCGCCGCGCTGGTGGAGTTCGGCGTCAAGCCCGACCTCGTGCCCAGCGGCGAGCAGTCCGCGGCCGGTCTGCTGGAGGACTGGCCGCCGTACGACCCGGTCTTCGACCCGATCGACCGCGTCTTCCTGCCGCGCGCCGACATCGCCACCGAGACCCTGGTGGCCGGGCTGATCGAGCTCGGGTGGGAGGTCGACGACGTCACCGCCTACCGGACCGTGCGCGCCTCGCCGCCGCCGCAGGACACCCGCGAGGCGATCAAGGGCGGCGGCTTCGACGCCGTGCTCTTCACGTCGTCCTCCACCGTGCGCAACCTCGTCGGCATCGCCGGCAAGCCGCACAACGTCACCGTGATCGCGTGCATCGGCCCGGCCACGGCCAAGACGGCCGAGGAGCACGGGCTCCGGGTCGACGTGCTGTCGCCGGAGCCGAGCGTGGGCAAGCTGGCGGAGGCCCTGGCGGAGTACGGGGCCGCGCGCCGCGAGGCCGCGAAGGAGGCCGGGGAGAGCGTGTACCGGCCGAGCGAGCGGCGGCCGGGGGCGCGCAGGCGCCGTACGACCTGATGGCCGTCTTAGCGGCCGCTTCAGCGGTGTTAGTTGGCAGGGCCCGGGTGCGGTGCGCACCCGGGCCCTGTGGCATGTTCGGGCCGTGACGGAACCCACGGATCCCGATGAGGCGGTGGCCGCGCTGTGCGCGGCCGTGGCGGCGTACGACCAGGAGGCGGCCAGGGCGCTGTTGGAGGCCGGCGCGGACCCCGACCGGGTGCTGCCCGACGGGTCGACCCCGCTGCTGCGGGCCGTCGAGGGTGGCTCCCCGGCGATGGCGACGGCGCTGCTCGGCCACGACGCCCGCCCGCGGTTGCCGGAGGCGGAGCGCGGCCGGCTGCTGGACGCGGCCCGGGAGTGGTACGAGGAGGGCGCGCAGGAGCGGCTGCGGCGGCTGACGGGGGCGGCGGGCCCGGCGGACGTCGCGTGGGTGACGGACTCGGAGTACGCCACCGTCCCCGAGATCACCCTCGGAGGGCGGCGCGTACGGGCCGGACACGGCGCGGTCCTGACCGATCTGGAGTGGGCCTTCCGCGTCCTGGCGCCGGTGGCGGAGCTGGTGGCCCGCGGGGCCCGGTCCCCGAGGACGGAGCACGTGGACCGGAACGCGGCGCTGTATGTCCTCAGCAGCCGCGTCAGCGCGCAGACGTGGGGCCAGGCGGTGGCGTTCCGGCACGATCCGGATCCGCTGCGGCGGGCCTTCGTGGTCGACGTGGTCCGGTACCGGCTGTGGGGGTGGTTCGAGACCGCGCACGCGGGCTGGTACGAGAAGGAGTGCAACCGGATCCTCGTCGAGTGGGAGGCCGAGGAGACCGACGCGGGCGTACTGGGCGGGGTGCTGGAGGCGCTGGGCGAGGCGGAGGTGCCCGCCCGGGAGGCCATCGGCTTGCGGCGCGCCGGGCATCCGGAGCCGGGGGTGCGGCGCTGGGTGCCGGGCCTCTTCGACTGGTGGCCGTCCGAGGACGCGACGCGGGTGCTGTCCCCGGAGGTGCGGCGGGCGCTGCGGGTGCTGTGCCGCGACGAGGACGGCGGGGTGCGGGCCGCGGCCGCGGGGGTACTGGCCGGCGAGGAGCCGCAGGAGGAGGACCTGGCGCTCCTGCCGGACCTGCTGCGGGACCCGGACCCGGAGGTCGTACTCCGGACCCTGCGCGGCCTCGGCTCCGTCACCCGCGGTGTGCCGGAGGTCGCCGAACTGCTGGTGCGGTGCCTCGACTCCGACGACCAGGAGGTCCGGCTGGGCGCGGCCCACTGCCTGGCGGTACGGGACGACCCGCGCACCCCGGAGGCCTATGCGAAGGTCGGCCCGCTGGGCCCCGAGTACGAGGGTGACTACCGGGCGGACGGGCTGTGGCGGTGGAAGTGGCGGAACATGCGCGACCCCGAGCCCGATCCCGACCCTTCGTAGCGCACCCCTAATCGCGTGGCGCGCTCCCACGGCCGTGTGGCATGTTCCGGGCATGACGGCACTGGGGGAAGCGGTACGGACGGGCGACCCGGAGGCGGTACGGGAGCTGCTGGAGGGCGGCGCGGATCCGGACGCCCCGGACGGGGACGGACTGCCGCCGCTGTGCGCGGCGGTGGCGGCGTTCGCGTACCGGGCCGCAGAGGTGCTGGTGAGGGCCGGCGCGGACCCGGACCGGGTGCTGCCCGACGGTACGACCCCGCTGCTGCGGGCCGTCGAGAGCGGCTCCCGGGCGGTGGTCGGCGCGCTGCTGTGGTCCCAGGACCTGCCGGCGCCGGAGGAGCGGCTGTCGCAGAGGGAGCGGGCACGGCTGCTGGACGCGGCCCGACGCTGGTACGGGGCGGGTGCGGAGGCGGAGCTGCGGCGGCTGACGGGGGCGGCGGGGCCGGCGGACGTTTCGTCGGTCGAGGAGGAGTGGTGCCAGGTCGAGCAGATCGCGCTCGGCGGGCTGACGGTGCGCGCGGGACACGGAGCCGTACTGACCACCCTGGAGTGGGTGTTCGGCGTTCCGGTTGCCCTGGAGGAGCTGGTGGCCCGCGCCGTCCGGCACACCGACTCGCACGTGGACTGGTTCTCTTCCTCATACCGGCTCGGCGAACGCCTCGCGGAGGGCAGCCGGGAGGTGGTGACGGCTCTGCGGCACCACCCGTCCCCCGTCCATCGCGGCTTCGCCGCCGACTGGCTGCTGACCCGGCAGTGGCACTCCCCGGCCGACGCGTACCCGTACGACGAGGAGGACCGGGAGCTCCTCGCCGCCTGGGCGGACGTGGAGGCGGACCCCGCGGTCCTCGCGGTGGTGCTGTGGGCCCTCACCGAGCACGACGTGGGACATCCGAGGCTGGGGGCCATCGGCCTGAGGTACGCCGTACACCCGGATCCCGGGGTGCGCTTGCGTGCGGTCGACTGCCTGGGCCGGACCGGCGGGCCGTGCCCGGCCGCGGAGGACGGGGCCCTGCGGCTCCTCGTGAGTGACCCCGACGACGTGGTGCGGTACTCCGTCGCCCTGCGCTTCCTGGCGGGGGAGACGGATGTGGACGCCATGCGCGGTGTGATCCGCGACCTGGTCCGGGACCCGCTCAGCCCGATGCGGCGGGTGGCGGCGGACGGCATGGCGGAGTCCGCCGACCGCACGGCCGATGCCACGGAGCTGCTGCTGTCCCTCCTGGACGCGGACGATCGGCTGACCCGGATGATCGGCGCCTACGGCCTGGCTCTGCGGGACCATCCCGGCACCCCGCAGGCGTACAAGAGGGTGGAGGAGCTGGGCCCGCTCCGCGGGCCGGACCACCGGGCGAACGCGCTCTGGGCCTGGCGGGCCCGGCAAGATCCGAAAGAGACGGCCTAGGCTGGTCCCGACTGCTGTCGAAGCTCGAAGAGGCGACTAGAAGATGAGCACGTACGGATCCTTCCCCGGCTCGCGGCCCCGCCGGCTGCGCACCACCCCGGCGATGCGGCGGATGGTCGCGGAGAACCGGCTGCACCCCTCGGACCTGATCCTCCCGGCGTTCGTCCGGGAGGGCATCAGCGAGCCGCTCGCCATCTCGGCGATGCCGGGCGTGGTCCAGCACACCCGGGACACGCTGCGGAAGGCGGCCGTGGAGGCGGTCGAGGCCGGGGTCGCGGGCATCATGCTCTTCGGCGTTCCGGCGGACGAGAACAAGGACGCGCGGGGCACGGCCGGCACCGAGCCGGACGGGATCCTCCAGGTCGCGATCCGCGACGTGAAGGCGGAGGTGGGCGACGATCTGGTGATCATGTCCGACCTGTGCCTGGACGAGTACACCGACCACGGCCACTGCGGTGTCCTGGACGAGCACGGCCGGGTGGACAACGACGCGACGCTGGAGCGCTACGCCGAGATGGCGCAGGTCCAGGCGGACGCGGGCGTCCACGTGGTGGGCCCGAGCGGCATGATGGACGGCCAGGTCGGCGTCATCCGCGACGCGCTGGACGAGACGGGCCACGACGACGTCTCGATCCTCGCGTACACGGCCAAGTACACGTCTGCCTTCTACGGTCCCTTCCGCGAGGCCGTCGCCTCCTCGCTCCAGGGAGACCGCAAGACGTACCAGCAGGACCCGGCGAACGCGCGGGAGTCGCTGCGCGAGCTCGCCCTCGACCTGGAGGAGGGCGCCGACATGGTGATGGTCAAGCCGGCCGGCCCCTACCTCGACATCCTGTACCGGGTCGCCCAGGCGGTCGACGTACCCGTGGCGGCGTACCAGATCAGCGGCGAGTTCGCGATGATCGAGGCGGCGGCGGAGAAGGGCTGGATCGAGCGCGAGCGCGCCATCCTGGAGACCCTGCTCGGCATCAAGCGGGCCGGCGCGGACACGATCTTGACCTACTGGGCGACCGAGGTCGCGGGATGGCTGCGCGCGGAGCGGTGACCGGGGCCGCCCCGCGGGCGCGGGGCGGGTTCAGCGGCGGCGGTTGACGGTCGCGAGCAGCGCCTGGGCCGAGGCGAGGCCGGCGGCGTCCCGCTCCGTCTCCGCCAGGCTGTACATGATCTCGGCGAGCAGGACCGAGAGGCGGCCGTCGTTGACGCGGGTCAGCGGCTCGGAGCCCTCCCAGGCGGCGTCGCGCACGGAGGTGTCGGTGATGCCGCCGGCCGGGACGGCGGCGGTCAGCAGGCGGTTCGCGATGCTGCGTTCCAGGTCGGTGGGGACCCAGGCGCCGCTGTCGAGGTCCCTGGCGAGGTCGAGGGTGTGGCGGCGGAGAGCGGTCGGGGTCATGGCGTGGCCTGCTTTCGCTTCGTGGGTGGGGGGCGTGGAGGGCGGGGCGCGGGCGGCGAGGCGGTCGGCCCGGACCGGTCAGAGGGTCGTGCGGCGGACGGGCTGGGCGAGCGACCGGATCGGGGTGACCCGGGAGGTGAGGCCGGCGGCCGGGAGGTCCCGCAGGACCAGGGAGTGGGCGCGGATCCGGCTGCCGTCGCCGATGGTGACCGGGCCGAGCACCGAGGCGCCGACGCCGATCAGCACGTCGTCGCCGACGACGGGGTGGCGGCGCGCGCCGGGTTCTCCCGCGTGGGACCAGCCGCGGGAGCCGAGGGTCACCCCGTGGTACAGCGTCACGTCGTCGCCGACGCGGGCGGTTTCCCCGATGACGACTCCGAAGCCGTGGTCGATGAAGGCCCGGCGGCCGAGCCGGGCGCCGGCGTGGATCTCCATGCCGGAGAGCTGCCGGCCGACGAGCGTGAGCAGGCCGGCGGCCGTCCGGTGTCCGCGCAGGTGGAGGCGGTGGGCGATGCGGTGGAGCGCCAGCCCGTGCCAGGGCGCGTGCAGCATGGCGTCGCGCCGGCGCGGGCGGGAGGGGTCGCGGGCGACGACCGCGTCGAGGTCCTCGCGGATCTGCCGCAGGAGCGTGATCCGCCCGGCCCCGGGGCAGGGCGCGGTCCCGGGTAGGGACCGGAAGCCGCTCACGGCCGGACCGCCGTCGCCTGCTGGGAGTCCAGCCGGTTGATGCGGTACATCGTGCGCTGGAACAGGTCCTGCGCGGTCAGTACCGGGTAGCGCTCCGGTTCGCGGACCGCGGGCCGGCCGGGGAGCGGGGAGAGGACGGTCCATGGGGTGGGGTGGCAGAACTGCACGATGGAGAGCCTTCCGCCCTGTTGGCCGGGTGCCGCGACGACGCGGTGGACGGCGGCCCGGGCCAGTCCGCCGGTGAGCCGTTCCAGGACCATGCCGACGTTGAGGACGGCATAGCCCTCGGGAACCTCGATCGGCATCCAGGCACCGTCGACGAGCACTTCGAGTCCGGCGGCGGTGGCCCGGGGCAGGGCGGTGATCAGGTCGAAGTCCTGGTGCTCCACCATCCAGACGTGCTCGCCGGAGGGTGCGGCGTCCATCGGCGGGTACCAGGTGGCCCGGTTGACGACGGGGCCGTCCTCCAGCATCTCCTCGAAGTAGCCGGGGGCGGCGCCCAGCGCCCCGGCGATCCGGCGGACCACGTCGAGCTGGAAGGCGGCCATCCGGGCGTGGAGTTCGCCGAGGACGGCGCCGATCCCGGGGACCAGGTGGTCGGGGAAGGCGGCCGGGGGGTAGCGGGCCGGGTAGCGCTCGCGCAGCGGGTGGGCGGCGGGCAGTTGGGCGCCCCAGTGGAACAGCTCCTTCCAGTCGGGGGTGCGGCCCTTCTCACCCTTTTCGATCAGGGGCGGGAGGAACCCGGACTGGCCGTTGGAGCCGGGCAGCCGGGAACCGGCCTTGACTTCCGCGGGCAGCTCGAAGAACGTGCCGAGCCGGCCGTAGGCCTCGTCCAGCAGGGTCTCCGGCACCGTGTTGCGGACCAGGAAGAATCCGTCGCGCAGTGCGGCGCGGACGTGCTCGTCGCCGCCGGTGGTGCCGAGTGCGATCTCCTTGAGCATCGCCGGGCTCTCCTCTCTCCTCCTGCGCCTCAGACCGCGGCGAAGGACAGGGTCAGGTACTTGAGGTGGTGGCCCTCGTAGACGAAGTGGCGGTCGATCTCCAGCCGGCCGGTGGAGCGGAAGCCGTTCGCCTCGTAGAGCTCGGTGACGAGCTCCTCGGTGAGCCACCAGTTCAGGCGCCCGTCCGCGAGCGGGTGGGGGGTGATCGCCCCGTCGGGGCTGAGGAAGACGCTGACCACCCAGACGCCGCCGGGCCGCAGCATCTTGCGGCCGTGCTCCACCCACGGGGCCCAGTCCTCGCGGCGCTGGTGGTGCAGGCAGCCGTTGTCGACCAGCAGGTCGAGGCCCTCGGCGTGGAAGCCGAGGAAGTCGCCCTGGTGGAAGCGGGTCTTTCCGTGCGCGACATCGGGGGTGTCCCAGACGTCGAGCAGGTCGAGGCCGGTGACGTCGGCGTCCAGCCATTCGGCGAGGGAGGCGGTCTGCAGGCCGCGGCCGCAGCCGATGTCCAGGACCCGGGCGGGGCCGGCGCCCGGCTCGGTCTTGTCGGTGGGGGCGGCCGCGATCGTGAAGTGGGTGACGCGGTCGTTGGTGACCGCTCCCGACCAGGAGTCGCGGTTGTCCTTGTACCACTGCTTGAACGAGCTGCGGACGACCTCGCGGTAGCCGCAGTAGTCGCGCTCGGCCGCTTCCGCGTCCGCGGCGCTGCGGCCGTTCACGGTTTCGCGCGTATCAGTTTCCTGCGGCATGCTCCCACTCCTCGATTGTTCCGCGGCCTGCGACGACCGCGACTGCGTTGCGCCCTTGCGGGCCTTGGTCGACTTCCGCCGAGGCGCTGAGCCAGGCCCCGGCGCCGCTGCTGGAGACGGAGATCCCGTGCTCGTGACGCAGGTGGCGCATGGCTTGGAGGGCCTGCGGATAGGCGACGTTCTCGTACGTGAAGAAGTCCTCCGGGAAGGCGGCGAGCAGGGGTTGGCGGATGCCGTGGCCCAGCCCGCCCGTCCCCTGCATGCGGCGGGCGCCGTCGGGCGCGCGCCGGTCTCCGTACGTGGCCTCCGCGGGGAGGACGGCGATGGGCCGGCACTGCGGCCAGGTGCCGGTCAGCGCCATCGCCGTGCCGGCCAGGCTGCCGCCGGTGCCGACGGCCGCGGCCAGCGCGACCGGTTCGACCCCGTAGCCGGAGAGCTGGCCGATGATCTCCGCGCCGGTGTGCTCGCGGTGCATGGCGGCGTTCTCGGCCGAGCAGTGCTGGAGGAGGAGCTGCCGGTCCTCGCGTTCGGCCACGAGGACGGCCTCGTCCATCGCGCCGAGGAAGCCGGTGCCCTCGCGGCTGAGGGTGATCCGCGCGCCGTGCCGGCGCAGGGAGGTCAGCAGCCGCTCGGACGCCCCGTAGGGGACCACCAGGTGCAGGTCCAGGCCGAGTTGGCCGCAGAGCTCGGCCAGGGAGACGGCGAGGCTGCCGCCCGAGTACTCGGTCACGCGCACCTCGGGGGTGCCGGCCGCGGCCACGGCCGTACACAACAGGGCGTATGCGGTACGGGACTTGACGGTGCCCGCCGTGTTGGCGGCCTCGGCCTTGAGCCAGACGCGGCCGCGTCCGGCCCGGCTGGGAACCGGGACCAGGGGGGTGTCCCCGATGCCGGTGCGGATCGCGGCGAGCCCCGGCAGCAGGCGGTGCGCGGCGGCCTCCAGCGGGGCGAAGGCCCGGTTCAGGTCGGCCGGGGCCGGCGCCCGGTCGGTGAGGGCCCGGCAGATGGCTTCGAAGCCGGGCAGGACGGGCGTCGCCCCGGGGGAGACGGCGGTGCTCATGTGGGTCGCTCGCCGGTGGCGAGGCGGAACCCGACGGGGTACAGCGGGCCGGGGAAGGCGCCGTGGCGGCGCCGGGTGCGGGTCAGGTCGCCGAAGCGGGAGAAGGATCCGCCGCGGGCGATCCGGTAGGTGCCCATCGACTCGACCAGGTGGTCGGCGACGAAGGGGCCGTCCGGGTAGGGGGCGTAGTCGTCGGCGGTGAACTCCTCGACGTTGCCGCCCATGTCGTGGGCGCCGTACGGGGAGCGGCCGGCCGGGAAGGCGCCGACCGGGGTGGTCGTGTGGACGCCGGATTCGCGGGTGTTGGCCGCGGCCGGGTCGAAGCCGCCGGGCCACGGGTAGGGCAGGCCTTCGGGGCCCTTGGCGGCGTACTCCCATTCGGCCTCGGTCGGCAGCCGCCACGGGTGTCCGGTGCGCTCGGTGAGCCAGGCGGCGTAGGCGTCGGCGTCCTGGGGGCGGATGCCGGCCACGGGGTGGTTGGCCCGGTCCCAGGGGTAGGCGCCCAGGTACCAGGTGGTGGGGCGCTCCTCGCGGCCGGTGTCGGCCAGGAAGGCGCGGTACTCGCCGTTGGTCACCGGGTAGGTGGCGATCCAGAACGCGTCGAGTTCCACGGTGTGCTCGGGGCACTCCTTGAGGATCCAGGCCTCCTCCACGCCCACGTGCTCCCAGGCGGCGGTGACGTAGCCGGTCTCGTTCTCGGGCAGTCCGATGCGGACGCTCGCGCCGGGCACGTGGGAGGTGGCCGGGCCGGCTCCGGTGGCGGGGTCGGGGATGCGGGGGTCGCCGATGAGGCCGAGGACCGTGCCGGCGGCGAGCCGCTCGGACAGCGGGAGCGCGGGGTCTTCCACGGCGGCGGCGAGTGCGTCGGCGCCGGTGCCGTCGCCGACGGGGGTGCCGGGCGGTCGTACGGCTTGCAGCCGGTCGGGGTCGGCGAGCTCGGCGTGTTCCTTGAAGTGGGGGGAGTGGGCCAGGTCTTCGATGCTCAGCGTCATGCCGCGGCCTCCTGAAGCAGGGCGAGCGTGTGACCGCCGAGTTCGGCCTTGGCGGACAGGTACCGGGAGTTCTCCGCCGTGATGTACACGCCGGTGGGGACGACCCCGGTGATCTCGATGCCGTGCGCGAGCAACTCCCGTACCTTGTCCGGGTTGTTGGTGAGCAGGCGGATCCGGGTCAGGCCCAGGGCGTGGAGCATCGCGGCGGCGGACGCGTAGTCGCGTTCGTCGTCGCCGCGGCCTATGGCGCGGTTCGCGGCGAAGGTGTCGTAGTCCTGGGACTGGAGGACGTAGGTGTCGAGCTTGTTGTAGAGGCCGATGCCACGGCCCTCCTGGCGCAGGTACAGGACGGCGCCGCCGTGCTCCGCGATGTGGCGCAGGGCCTCGTCGAGCTGGGGGCCGCAGTCGCAGCGGGCCGAGCCGAGGACGTCGCCGGTCAGGCACTCGCTGTGCAGCCGCACCAGCGGCGCCTCGGTGTCCTGGGGGCGGGTCGGCACGGTGATCGCGAAGTGCTCGCCGGGGTCGGGCAGGTGGTGGAAGGTGATGAGGTCGGCGCTGCGGTCGCGGACCCGTGAGAGCGTCACGGGGACACGGGCCCGGACGGCGGCCGGGACGGCCCCGGGGGCGGCCGTGGCCGTGGTCGGGTCCGGTGGGGCGTGGTGGGGGGAGTCGGCCGGGCGCGTCATGCGGCCACCTGCTTCCGGTCAGCGCTCAGCGCGATGTCGTCGATGTGGAGGGAGTGCTCGATGCGGGCGGAGCCTGCGGCGTCCTGGCCGACGATGACGATCCGGCCGTCCCAGCCGGCCACGGCCACCCGGCCGTCGGCGAGCTGGAGCATGCAGGACAGGCCCTGCGTGAAGTCGGCGAGGACGCGGCCGGAGGCGAGGGTGCCCGCCGAGTCGGCCCAGTCGACCTGCCAGGAGTAGAGGTTGAAGTCGTACGAGCCGGCCAGGACGACCGGGCGCCGGGTGTCGCCGAGCAGCGCCACGCACTTGACGGACTCGTCGGAGCCCAGCAGCGTCTGCAGCTCCTCGGTGCGCCAGGCGCCGTCCTCGGCGCGCGAGACCCGGCCGACCTTGACGGTGTGGTCGCGGGAGGCGCTGGCGACGGCGGAGCCGTGCGGGCCGTGGAGGCCGGCGACCGCGTTGACCAGGTTGCCGTGCTCCCACAGCTTGGCGCGGCCGCGCAGCGCGCCGGCCTCGATGGTGCGGTCGGTGGCCGCGGAGAGGAACCCGCCTCCGGGCAGCTGGGCCAGGGACTTCACCGAGCCGCCGTGGGCCTCGACGCGCTCCTGGAGTTCGAGGGTCACCGGGTCCAGGACGAGGAACTCGCCGTTGTAGGTGCCCGCGACGATGCGGCCCCCGTCGACGGTGAGGGAGGGGATCGGCGCGCCGAGCCGGGCGCTGGTGGTGCGGGCGCCGTCGTAGCGGATGACCTGGCCCGAGTAGGTGCCGGCGTAGATCGTGTCGCCGTCGGTGGCGAGGGACAGGATCGGGCCGTCGGTCAGCTCGATCGGGGTGGCCCGCGACTGCGTGCCGTCCTCGAGGTGCACGGCGAAGACGGTGCCGCTGTCGCCGCCGATGATGAGCTCCTCGCCGCGGGCGGCCAGGGCGTTGGGGCCGTGGGTGGCGCGATCGGGTCCGGACAGCTCCTCGGCGCTCGCCATCGCGTACAGGTGCGGGGCGTTGCGGAAGGAGCCGGCGGCGACCAGGCCCTGCGCGGCGGAGACGGAGCGCGGCCACACGCGCAGGTCCGCGACGGTGCGCAGGCGCGTGCCGGAGCGGTCGAACCAGTGCAGGGAGCCGTCGTAGGCGCCGACGACGAACGCGGAGTCGTCGTCGGCCCAGTCGACCGCGCGGGCGGCGGAGGTGGAGACCTCGACGGTCAGTACGAGGTCCAGCTCGCGGCTCAGCAGGTCGACGGAGCCGTCGTCGCGGGCCACGGCGAGCAGGTCGCCGGCGCGGGACCAGGCGCAGCCCTCGATGGAGGAGTCGTAGTGGCGCTTGCGCACCGCGAAGGAGCCGGAGGCGGGGTCGCTGACGGCCACGAGGCCGTCTTCGCCGACGGTCGCGGCCAGGCCCTCGGCGCTGACGGAGACCATCATGCAGTGGGCCTCGTGCGAGCCGACCTCGGTGAGGAAGGTGCCGTCGAGCACGGACCACAGGGTGGCGCGGCCGTCTTCGGAGACACAGATCAGGCGTTCGCCGTCGGGGAGCCAGGCGACCGAGTTGATGTCGTCGGTGTGCCGGGCCAGGACGTTGACCAGCGTGGCGGGGCCTTCCAGGGGGACGCGCCAGATGCCGACCGTCTTATCGGCCGAGGCCGTCGCGAGGAGGGTCGGATCGGCCGGGTTCCAGGCGGAGGAGTTGACCAGCCGGCGGTGGCGCAGAGTCGCCGTCTCGGCGGGACGCGAGGGGTCGTCCGTATTCCAGACGATTACCGTTCCGTCGTAGGAGCAGGTGGCGAGGCGGGAACCGTCCGGACTGAAGGCCACGTGGGTGATCGGGGCCGAGTGTCCGGTACCGGATTTTGGAATCGAGATGGTGCGCACGTTGTCTCTGTCCTTTTCTCCAGGTACCTCGGGAGGCCGGGTCCGCTGGTGGTTGTCCAGTTCTCTAAGCTGCAAGTTAAGGGGAAGGCGGGGGCCCGACAATGCGGCTCGGAGCAATATGGGAAGTCGATGGACCTGATGTACTCGGATGCTTCTGTTTGACCTTTCGATAAACTTCTGAGTGGTTATCGGAGGGGATCGGAGCGGGAACGAAACAGGAACAGACCGGGAAGACGTGATGGAGTGAACGGGGTTATTCCCCTTCATCCTTGCCCGCGTCCCGCATTCCCCTCGATGCTGCAGGAGAAGAAGAAGACTCAAGGGGCTGAGCACATGCATGTTGTTCTGCTTGGGACGTCATACGTCAGAGGTTTTGACGTCGTTGCCGACATGGCCGACGACGGAATCGAGGTCAGCTTTGTCACGGCGAGCCTGGACGCCTACCGCGCCGATCCCGGCTTCGAACACATCGCACGGGCCGCACGGGTGGTGGAGGTGGCGGACCTGGCCGACAGCCAGGACCTGACCGCCACGCTGCGCGGCCTGCTCGGCCCCACCCCCGTCGACGGGGTGATCTGTCGCGACGACAACTTCCACTACCGCGCCGCCCTGTTCGCCCGCGACCTGGGCGTGCCGCACGAACTGCCGGAGACGGCGCGGCTGATCGGCGACAAGGCGGCCGTACGGGAACGGCTCGGGAAGGCCGGCATCGGCAGCCTGCGCTGGCGCCGGGTGGTCACCGAGGAGGAGGGGCTGGCGGCGGTCGACGAGATCGGGCTGCCGTGCGTGGTCAAGCCGACGGTCGGGCGCCACTCGGTCGGGGTCACCGTGGCCTGGACCCGGGAACAGGCGGCCGGCGCGCTGGCCGGGCTGCTCGCGGATCCCGCCGGGGGCTCGGGGTCGGGGTCCGGCTCAGGGTCCGGCTCCGGCTCGGGGTCCGGCTCCGGTGACGGGCCCGTCGCGCTCGTCGAGGAGTACGCCGCCGGGCGGCACGTCAGCGCCGAACTGCTGGTCCAGGACGGCCGTACGGTCCTGCTCGGCTTCTCCGAGCGGTCGGCGGCGGCGCCCGGGATCACCGCCGAGCTGGGCGGGCACTTCCCGGCCCGCTTCGAGGGCATGGGCGCGGCGCGCCGGTTCGTACTGGACGCGGTCGAGGCCCTGGGGGTGCGCGCCAGCGCGCTCCACGTGGAGCTGCTGATCACGGCGACCGGCCCCGAGCTGATCGAGGTGAACGGCCGGATCGCCGGCTACGTCGTACCGCGGCAGATGTCGTTGGCGCTGGACCGCTCCATCACCCGGGACCTGGTGGCCGTCGCCACCGGCACGCGGGTCGAGGACGCGGCGCCGCCGGTGGCCACGGTGGCGCTGCGGACGCTGTGGAGTCCGGAGGGCGGGATCGTGCGCGGTGCCGCCCCGGCCGTCTCCGAGCTGCCCGCCGGGGTCATCGACTGCCAGGTGTCCGTCCACCCGGGTGACCGGGTGCGGGCGCTGGCCACCAACCACGACCGGTACGGGTACGTGATGGTCCGCGGCGCCGACGTGGCGAGCGCCGTCGGCCTCGCGGAGGAGGCGGTCGACCTGGTGCGGGAGTCGCTGGCCGTCGCGCCGGTCGCCTCCGGCGCCGGGGAGGGGCCCGAACCCGCGGGCGGTGAGCACCTGGTGCTGCTGCTGCACGGGGACGAGCAGGCCGAGCGGGTCGCGCGGGCCGCGGCCGCGGTGACGGCGAGGCTGACCGTGCTGCGGCGCGACCGGCTCACCTTCGACGCGGTGCGCGCGCGGTTCCTGGCGGCGCACGAGCGCCACCCCGTGGCCGGGGTGCTGTCCTGGTCGGGCGAGTACGAGCGGGAGGCGCGGCAACTCCGGGCCCTGGCCGCGGGCGGGTCCGGCGCAGACTTCGGCGACGACCTGTTCGGCGACGATCCGTTCGGCGAGGATCCGTTCGGCGACGGGCTGTTGGAGGAGACCGTCTTCGTTGCCGACCCCGTGCACACCGTGCTGGCCGTGGCCGGCGGTGGGCGCGTCGACGTGCTCGCCGTCATCGACGAGAGCGGCGACCAGGCCGCCGACGACGCCGGATCCGAGCGGCGGCTGGTCGCGGGGCCGGTGCCCGCGCGGCTGCGGGGCCGTACCGAGGGGGCCGTGCGGGCCGCCGGGATCGAGGGGCCCGTCCGGGTCGTGTTCGGCGGCCGGGACGCGGAGCCGCCGCTGGTGCTGGCCGGGTTCGACCGGCAGGTCCTGGACCTCTACGACGCCGCCCACCGGCGGAGCCTGGTCACGGCGGTCGCCGAGAGCGCGCTGGGCCGGCCCGTGCGCGCGGCGCTGCCCGACGCCGGGCGGGTCGCCATCCAGCGCCACGTCCCCTCGGAGCAGGGCCGCTTCCGCATCGTCGCCGCGACCGACGCCGCCCAGCTCCACGACTTTCCCGAACTGGCGCGCGCGCGGACCCCGCTCGCCCGCGAGGGCGTCCACGACGGACCGGTGACGCGCCTGGAGTACACCGTGGCGGGCCCGAGCGCCGCCCACGCCGAACAGGCGGCCGCCCGGGTCGAACGGGCGCTGGTGTGGAAGACCGAACCGGCCGACCGGACGCACGTCCTGGTGCTGGACCGGCAGGGCCCCAAGGTGTGGACCAGGGGCGACGGCACACCGCTGCTGGACCCGGAGCGGTTCCGGGTCAGCATCCTGAGCTCGGCCGCCGCCGACGCTGAGGGGGCCGCCGCCGACTTCGCCGCGCGGACCGACGTCTTCGACCACGGTTCCGTACGGGTGCTGGCCGGCGCGGTGCACGCGCTGCACCCGGTGGACCGGGTCGCGACCGTCTCCGAGAAGCTGCTGGCGCCGGCCGCCGAACTGCGCACGCTGTTCGGGACGGCCGGCGGCGACCCGGCCACGGCGCGCAAGTTCACCGACAAGGCGGTAATGAAGCGCATCGCCCGCCGGGCCGGGATCCGTACCGCCGACGGGCACCTCGTGCACACGCCCGAGGACGTCACCGACCTCTTCGACCGGCACGGCCGGGTCGTGGTCAAGCAGCGTGACGGCTCCGGGTCGTTCGGGGTGTCGGTGCTCACCGAGCCCGCGCACGTCGAGCGGTGGGTGCGCGAGGAGTTCAGCCCCGGCACCCACCTGTGCGAGGGGTTCGTGGACGGCGACATGTGCCACATCGACGCCGTCGTCCACGACGGCGAGGTGATCTGGGACGTGTCGCGCTACGAGACCGACACCCTGTGCGTCTCCCGGCTGGAGCCGCTGTCCTCGGTCACGGTCGCCGACCCCGCCGTGCGCGCGGCCGCCCGCGACCTGCTCGGACAGGTCGTCGACGCCTGGCACGTCGAGTCCGGGGTGCTGCACCTGGAGGCGTTCGTGGACGCCTCCGGGACGTTCACCTTCTGCGAGGTGGCCGGCCGGCCGGGCGGCGCGGGCATCGGCGAGGCGTTCCGCGCCACCACCGGCGTGGACCTCGTCCACGCCAAGATCCTCACCGACGTGGGCCTGGACCCGAGGACCGGGCGCGTCGAGCCGGTGGGCGCGTACGCGGGCTGGACGGTGCACTTCACGACCGGCGGGGTGCTGCTGGACTTCGACGACTCGGCGGTGGCCGGGGACGCGTACTTCCGCCACGTCCCCTACCGGATCGGGGACCGGGTCCCCGTCCAGCAGTTCTCGGGAACCGGCGCCAGCACGCACGTCTTCGCGGGCGACTCGCACGCCGAGGTCAAGCGGCTGGTCGCCCGCGCGGAGCAGGAGGTGTGGCTGGTGGTCGGGTCGCCGGAGTCCGAGGAGGCCGGCGGATGATCCTCGGCATCCTCGGCAGCCCGTCCCGGAACTCGGTCTCGCGCCGGGTCCTGGAGCTGGCCGCCGCCCGGATCCGGGCGGCCGGGGCGGAGTACGAGCTGCTCGACCTGAGCGTGGAGTACCCCGAACGGCACCGGATCGAGCACTACGAGACCCCGCCGCCGGGCAGCCAGACGGCCCGGCTGCGGGCCCGGATCGCCGGGGTGAGCGGGGCGGTCCTGGCCACGCCGGTCTACCACGGCTCGTACAGCGGGCTGCTCAAGAACGCCCTGGACCACCTGACGAACGACGCCCTGGCCGACCGGGCCGTGGGCCTGATCGCCGCGGGCGGCGGGCCCCGCGGGGCCGGCACCGCCTGCGACCAGATGCGGTCGGTGGTGCGGGCGCTCAGCGGCTGGGCCGTCCCCACCCACGTGGCCTCCACCGGCTCGGACTTCGTGCCGGGGCCCGCGCTGGAGGGGCTGCACGAGCGGATGGACGACCTGGTCGCCCAGCTGCTGTCCTTCCGCTCGGCCCGCGCCCTCGCGCCGGCCCCGGCAGGTGAATCCGTACGCGTACCGGGTCCGCGGCCGCCCGCCTGCTGTTCCGCGCCCCTCGTCAACCACTGACCCGACCGACCCGACCGACCCCACCGACGCACCCGCCCAACCCCACCGACGCACGTCGCAGAAAGGACGCGCCATGACCTCCCACACCGCCCGCCCGTCCGCCGAGGCCGCCGAACAGCCGCACCTGCTGCTGATCTCCGGCGTCGGCGGCCACGCGCCGGCCAAGGCGCTCGATTCGCTGTCCCGTATCAGCACGACGGTCTCCGTCGTCCACATCTCGGCCTGGGGCGACCCGGAACCGGTGCGGGCGGACTGGGCCGCGCGCGGGCTGAGCGGCGAGTTCCGCACCGCGGCCGACCTCGACGACGCCGTCGCCGTGGGCCTCGACCTGAACGAGCGGCTCCCGCTGTCGGGGATCGTCACCTACTCGGAGCTGCTGCTGCGCCCGCAGGCCGAACTCGCCGAGCGGCTGGGGCTGCCGGGGAACACCCCGCAGGCGGTGGCCGTCGCCCAGTCCAAGTCCCGGCAGCGGCGGGTCTTCGCCGAGAAGGGGGTGCCCTCGCCGGGGTTCGCGGAGCTGCACGGGGAGGAGGACCTGGCGGCGGCGGCCCGGCGGATCGGGTTCCCGGCCGTCTTCAAGCCCTCGCTGGGCGCGGGCAGCCAGAGCGTGCGCCTGGTGCGCACGTACGAGGAGCTGCTGGAGGCCTACCGGGCCGGCCGGGCCACGGTGTCGGCGTTCCTGCAGAGCGAGGACGTCTTCCTGCTGGAGGAGCGGCTGGAGCTGGAGGCCGACGGGGAGACCGGCTGGGCCTCGTACTGCAGCGTGGAATCGCTGCTGGCCGCCGGGGAGCGCCACCACCTGGTGGTGTCCGACCGGTTGGCGCTGCACCACGGCTACGCCGAGGAGGGCGCGTCGATGCCGTCCAGGCTCGACCCCGCCGCGCAGGCGGCGGCCGTCGACTGCGCGGACCGGGCGATCGCCGCGATCGGGCTGACGACCGGGGCCGTGCACACGGAGATCGCGCTGACCCCGGCGGGGGCGCGCGTGATCGAGGTCAACGCCCGGGCGGGCGGGCCGATGCCGGTCCTGTTCGAGGTATCGGCCGGCTACGACTACGCCGCGCAGATCGGGCGCAGCGCGCTGGGGCTGGCGCCGGACGCGCGGCCGGAGTTCGGGCGGGCCGCGCTGCTGCGGATGGTGCCGATCCCGGAGGGGGACTGGCGGGTGGCCGCGCAGACCCCGACGCCGGAGCTGCTGGCGTCCTTCCCCGAGCTGGTCTACGTGGCCCCGCGGTTCGGACCCGGACAGCCGGCGGTCCGCGAGCGGACGCTGCACCTGGCCACGTTCATGCTCAGCGCGCCGACGCCCGACGCGGCGCGCGAGCGGTCCCACCTGATCGAGCGGGCGCTGGGCATCGAACTGGAGCCGGCCGCGTGAGCCGGGCCGGTCCGTTCCCCTCCCTCACGACGTTGGGACCGCACTCATGAAGAAGCGCTTCTACGCAACCGGCCTCGCCGACGCCGTCGGGCTCGGCATGCACCTCTCCCTGTCCGTCCTCTTCTTCGACAAAGCCGTCCACCTGCCCAATGCCCAGATCGGGCTGGTCCTCGGCGTCGCCGGTGTCGCCTCGCTGCTGGGCGCCATGCCCATCGCGCGGGCCGCCGAACGCTTCGGCACCCGAAGGATGCTGACGATCCTGTACCTGGTGCGGGCCGCGGCCTTCCTGGGGCTGGCCGCTTCCACCACCTTGGTCGCCGCTCTGCTCGCCTCGGCCGTGGCCGGGCTGCTGAGCCGGGGCATCAGTCCGCTCATCGAGTCGGGACTGATCGCCCGGGCCGGCACCGAGGAGGCGGTCGGTTCGCTCGCCCGGCTCCGGTCGCTGCGCAACGCCGGCATGGCCGCGGGCGCGCTGCCCTCCGGGGCGGCCATCGCGATCGGCGAGGCCTGGGCGTACCAGGCGGTGATGGTGCTGTCCGCCGTCCTGTTCGTCGGGTGCGCCGCCCTCTGCCGTACGTTCGCCGACAGCCGGCACACCGCGCAGGCCGGTGTCTCGCGCACCAGCGTCCTACGCGACCGTGCCTTCCTGCGGATCACCGCCCTCTACGGGGCCCTGACCATGTCGGCGCTGGTCCTCGGCCTCGGCATCCCGCTGTGGGTGGTCCAGGAGACCCAGGCCCCGGCCTGGACGGTCACCTTGGTCCAGCTCCTCAACACCGCTCTCGTCATCGCCCTGCAGGTCCGTGTCAGCAAGGGCTCCGACGACTTCTCCACCGCCCGCAGGATGATGCGGCGCGGCGGACTCGTCTCGGCGCTGGGTGCAGTGGTCGTACCGCTGACGGCGTTCGGAGGCCCGACCGCGGACCTGGCCCTGGTGGTCGCAGCGGCGCTGCTGTTCTCCCTTGGGGAGCTGTACGTCATCGCCGGCACCACCGGCGCCGCCCTGCTGCACATCCCCGAGGGCCGCAAGCCCGCCTATCTCGCCGCCTTCAACCTCGGCTTCGCCGTCACGACCGTGGTCGGGCCCCCGCTCATCACCGCCTCCGTCGGCTGGGCCGTCTGGAGCTGGCTGGGCTGGGCGGTCTACTTCGCCGCGGTCGGACTGGTCGCGATGCGGGTCCCGGCTCCCCCGGCGACCGGCGCCAAGGTGGCGCACACCGTCGGAGCCGACGCGTGAGGCGGGTCGAGGCAGCGCTGGAGCGGGCCCCGCACAATCCCCTCTGCGCGGGCTACCGGCACCCTCGTACGACATGGCTCAGCCCGCCTGCGGCCGCTGCCGGACCCCGGTCGGACTGCCGGACGAAGCCGCCGCCCGAGTGCGGTATGCGGCGTGGGAGGCGCCGATCGCGACGGTGTGGGCGGCCGAAGCGAGAGTGAGGTGACGGTGCCAGCCCTGGAAGGAGCGGCCGGCGAAGTCGCGCAGGCCGGCCTCCTCTCCGGTGGCGGCGCTGTCGAGGGCCGTGCGGTGGGTGAGCTTGGCCATCCGGGTCAGCGCGTCGAGCGAGGTGGTGGTGAGGTCCGTGAGCCAGAACTCGGTCGGCGGGTTGTTCGGGTTGGTCCAGTGGCCCATCAGCAGCCACTGCTGGGGGCTCGGGGCCGCCCGGCGGGCCTGCGGCAGCTCGACGCGGATGCCCGCGACCAGGCCGGTGCGCACGGTCGGGGTGCCGGTGGCCGCGTCGAGCCACTCGACGGGCCGGCGCAGTCCCCGGATGTGCTGGAGCATGTCGCTGACCGGGATGGGGCCCGCCCCGTACCCGGGCATCGCCGTGTCGGCGACCCGCAGCTGGTCCATGGCCCGCAGCCGGGCTATGACGGGAACGCCCGCCGCGTGGAAGCGGCCCAGTACGGTGCTGCTGACGTAGTCGCGGGAGGGGATGACCACCGGGCGGCGCTCGACGTTCCAGCCGAGGACCTCCAGGCCCACCTGAGCGGCGGACTCGCCGGGCGACTTCTCCTCCACCCAGTCCGGGATGTTGGCCTGCCGGCGCTTCTCCTCGTCCTGGAGCCAAGGGGCGGAGAGCGACAGGCTCCAGTTCACCGGGGCGCTCATGGCCTCCGAGGCCATCCACAGCCCGAAGGAGTGCTGGCCGTGCACGGAGTGCCCCAGTTCGGGGACGAAGCGGCGGTCTATGCCCACCGAGCGCTCGCCGGCCTTCTGGATGGGCATGGACTGGATGACCCAGGCCTTGGGGCGGATCATGCGGTCCACGTGGCGGGCCAGGGCCGCGCGCATCGGGGCCCAGTCCCAGGTGGATTCGGTGATGAAGTGGTGCAGCGACTGCTCGGTGCCCGCCCCGCCGACCACTCCGGCCAGGTTCCGGATGGACTTGCGCCCCTCCGCGTAGAGCAGGCCGCGCAGGTACTGCTCGCCGCGGGCCCGCTGGTCGCTGCGGCGCAGCAAGGAGAACAGCTGCGGGCTCAACTCCGCGATCAGGGCCTCCGTCATCCGCGTGTGCTGCTCCGCCAGGGCGGCGGGGCTCATGCCGGGCTGTTCGGGTTGCGCGTGGGCCGGGTGCGCCGGAGGCGCGGTGGTCGTGGTGACAGGTGCCTGATAGGCGCTGTGCGCGGCGGCCGGCCGAGTGCCGGAATGGTGCGCCGTGCGACGTACGGTCCGGTGTCCGCCACCGGGGCCAAATGTCTTCATCTCTGCTCCCGAGTCCGAGTCAGGAAGCCACTCTCGGACCGGGCGTTCCCGCCTCGTTCCCGTTCTGCTACCGCTGCCCCGTAACGCGAGGGATCCGGAATAATGGTCTCGACCAGGAATTATTTGATGACCGGGCAGGGGCGGCATGTCGAATTCGGTGGGGACGCACGTTCGGTTCAACATCCTCGGGCCATTGGAGGGCTGGGTCGGAGGGGAGAGAATCAGACTCAGTGGCCAGATCCATGAGCGAGTTCTGGCCACACTTCTGCTCGAACCGGGAAATGTTGTCCCTGTCGCCCGCCTTGTCGAGGCCGTTTGGGATGAGGAACCGCCGGTCACCGCTTCCCACCAGGTACGCAAGGCCGTAGCGGACCTCCGTCGCCGGATACCGGATGGCGGGAAGTTGATCATTACGGACGGCCCGGGGTATCGCGTCGAGGTGGCCGAGGGGCAGCTCGACCTGCACGAATTCCTGAGCCACGTGCGGGAGGCCCGGACGGCCGCCGGCGAGGGACGTACCAAGGAAGCGGCCGAAAGCCTACGGTCCGCCCTGGCCGTGTGGCGCGGTCCGGTGCTGTCGGGGGCAGGTGGATCGGTGGTGCAGTCGGCCGCCGCGGTGCTGGAGGAGCGCCGGCTGGCCGCCGCCGAACAGCTCTGCGAGATGCGCATGGCCCAGGGGGAGTCCGGGGAGGTCGTCGGCGACCTGCGCACGCTCATCGCACAGCACCCGTTGCGCGAGACCCTGCGCGGCCAGCTCATGCTGGCCCTCTACCGCTCCGGCAGACAGGCGGACGCCCTGGCGGAGTACGCGCAGGTGCGCGAGCTGCTCGTGGAAGAACTCGGCATCGACCCGAGCGCGCGGCTGACCAAGATGTACGAGAACATCCTGCGCGCCTCCCCGGAACTGACCGGACCGGACGCCGCGCCGCCGGGGACCGCGGTCGGTCCCGTGGACGGAGCGGGAACAGAGGAAGCGGACGGGGAGGTGGACGCGAGCGGACCGCCGCCCTGGGCCGCCCGAGTGCGCGGCGCGCCGTGCACCCTTCCGCCCAGCCTCCCCGACTTCACGGGCCGCGAGCGCGAACTGGCCGAAGTGCTGGAGGCGTGCCGCCCCGTGGAGGGGGACGGCCCCCGGGTCGTCGCGGTCGACGGCATGGGCGGCGCCGGCAAGACCTCGCTGGTGGTGCGCGCCTCGCACCAGCTGGCCGAGCAGTACCCGGACGGCCAGCTCTACATCGACCTGCGCGGATTCACCCCCGGCGAGGAGCCGATCTGCCCGGGCGTCACCATCAGCGGCCTGCTGCGCGTCCTGGGCGTTCCCGCGGACAGCATCCCGGACGACGAGGCGGGCCGGATCGGGCTGTGGCGGTCCACGCTCACCGGCCGGCGCCTGCTGCTCCTGCTCGACAACGCCTTCGAAGCCGGCCAGGTGCTGCCCCTGCTGCCGTCCTCCTCTGAGTCCCTGGTCCTGGTCACCAGCCGGGCCCGGCTGCTCGACCTCGACGGCGCCCGGTGGATCTCGCTCGGCGTGATGCCGCCGGAGGAGAGCCGCGCGATGCTCACCGAGATCCTCGGCGACGACCGTGCCTCCCGCGAGCCCGAGGCCGCCGGTGAACTCGCCGAGCTGTGCGGCCACTTGCCGCTGGCGCTGCGGCTGGCGGTGGCCCGGCTGCGCAACCGCCCCCGGTGGACCGTCCGGTACCTGGTCGAGCGCCTGGACGACGAGACGCGCCGGCTGGACGAGCTCAGCGCGGGCGAGCGCAGCGTGGCGGCGACGCTGAACCTGTCCTACCGGGCGATGGAGGTCGAACTCCAGGGCGCTTTCCGCCTGTTAGGGCTGCATCCGGGCGCGGAGGTGGACGTCTACTCGGCCGCGGCGCTGCTGGAGGCGGAGGTCCGCGACGCGGAGGACATGCTGGAGGACCTCCTCGACATGCACCTGATGGTGCAGAACGAGCCGGGTCTGTACGCGTTCCACGACCTGGTGCGCACGTACGCGCTCTCGCTGGGCGACGGGCGGCAGGGCGGGGCGGGCCGGGAGGCGGCCGAGCGGCTGCTCGGGTACTACACGGGGGCGACGGAGGCGGCGTGCGCGCTGCTGTTCCCCACCCGCCGCAAGATGGACCTCACCCCTCCGGACTCCGGGTTCGCGCTGCCGTCGATGCGGCACGAGGACCGGATCCTGGAGTGGTTCGACAGGGAGGCCACGGGCATCCAGGCCCTGTTGGCGCAGGTCGCCCAAGAGGGGTCCCCCCAGCAGGTGTTCGTCCTGGCCCGCAACGCCTCCTTCCACCTGAACATCCGCAGCAGGCACACCGAGTTCGAGGCGGTGTGCCGGGCGGGTCTGGTGGCGACGCGGAACATGGGCGATTCCCAGCTCATTTCCCGGGCCCTCAACAACCTCGGTGTGGCGCGGTGGAAGCTCGGCCGGTTCACCGAGGCCGTGGAGGCGGGGGAGGAGTCGCTCGACTGGACCAGGAAGTCGGGAGACCTGGAGGACCAGGAGGCGACGCTGGGCCTGCTCGGGCTCGTCCACTACGCGCTGGGCAACCTGGAGCGCGCGTACGACTACACGATGCAGGCGCTGAAGCTCGTCGAGGGACGGGACGACGTCCGCATGCCGCACTCGCGGATGGAGGACCTGAACACGGTCGTCTCGGTGTGTACCTCGCTCGGCCGCTACGAAGAGGCGGCCGATGCCGCGCGGCAGTCGATCGAGAGATGCAGACAGCTGCACGTGCCGGGCGAGGAGCTCGTCGCGTGGACGGGCCTGGCCATGGCCCAGTGCGGAATGGGCGAGTTCGACGAGGCGGCGGCCAGCCTGACGAAGGCGATGTCCCTGGAGAGCGCGGCGTGCATGCCGGAGAACCGCGCGCTGGCCCACGCGGTTTCGGCGGACGTCTACGACCGGCTCGGTGACGCGGAGCGCTCGCAGGAGTGCGAGGACAAGGCGTTGTCGCTGATCAGCCCGGCGACCCCGCCGCAGCGCCGGTCCAGGGCGGCGAACTTCCTGGCGCTCAAGCACAGCCGGCACGGCCGGTACGAGGAGGCCCTCGAACTGCACGAGCGGGCTCTCCACTACGCGGAGGCCGCCGGGTACCAGATAGAGGTGGCCCACGCGCTGAACGGGATGGCGGAGGCCTGCCAGAAGCTGGGCCGGCCGGTCGCGGCCGAGTACCAGGAGCGGGCCGACGCGCTCTTCGAGACGATGGGAGTGCCTTCGCGCGGCCGTCGGGTCGTCTGATCGGGCTCCCGTGCTCCGCGCGCGGGAGCGCGGGAGCGCGGGAGCGCGGACAAAACAGTGGTGCCCCGTCCGGATCCGGACGGGGCACCACTGGTGTGCGCGGCGGGGATCTACCGCTGGGGGGACGGTGCCGGCGACGGAGCGTTGGGGCCGCGCTCGTCGGCCAGGACGGTGTGCCCTGTGCTGGTGCCGTTGGACTGGCCGTCAAGCTCGGACGCCACACCCAGACCGAAGGTGAGAGCAACCGCGAAGATACCGACCAGACCAGCAAGCTTACCGCGCATTTCGTTCCCCTAGTTGTCGTTTGAGTCCCGTGCCGCTTTCGACAAACAGAGATTCGCAAGGGGCGTTCCCATGCCGTTCCTACTCGGTTACCGGGGTGAAGGTAACGGAGGGAACGGGCGGGAAGGAAGGGAGAATGCGCGGGTTTCAAGAATTGGACATTGGCTGGAATCGGGCAGATAAATTTCTTGTGAACTTCCTGTCAGAAAAGCGAAATACGCAGTTCCGTTTCGAGACTTGCCAGGTCACGCGTGTGGCCATGGGCGACGATATGGCCGTCCGGTCGGATCAGGTAGTAACCGGCGGCACGGCAACCCGCCTGCGAGGCCGCGTCCTGGCGCCGCAAAAGCACCTGTCGCAGCTGCGGCCACTTCGCCACCACGTGCCCCAGCTCCCGCTCCCATTCCCGGCTGCCGTCGGAGACGACCGCCAAGTGCCAGGAGTGCGGGTCCGCCGAGGGACCCGAGATGCCGTACGCGAGGGCAAGGCGCCGCGGGAAGACCGCGCCGACCTCCAACGCGCCGGGCAGGGCCCTGCGCACGCGGCAGGCCGTCCAGCCCGAGGGCTGCTGGCTGTCGCGGGTGACTTGGTAGGACAGCCGGCGGCCGGCCATCACCGGGGCGTAGAACTCCGAGACGATCCCGGTGCGGTCCAGCAGCCGGAACGCCGCGTCGCGCGCCGCCACGGTCGCCTTGGCCTTGGCCACCCACGCCTTGGTCTGCAGGTCGGTGTCGCGCACGATCTGCCGGGTGACCTCCGAGCGCTCGTCCCCGTAGGAGGCGAGCAGCGAGGAGGGGGATTCGCCGCGGATCACCGCGGCCAGCTTCCAGGCGAGGTTGTGCGCGTCCTGGAGGCCGTTGTTCATGCCCTGCCCGCCGGCAGGGCTGTGCACGTGGGCGGCGTCGCCGGCCAGGAAGACCCGGCCGCGCTGGAACTCGGTCGCCCGCCGGGCGTGGACCCGGAAGACGGCCTTCCAGACCGCCTCCTTGATCCGTACGCCCCGCGGCCCGCGCTCATCGATGATTCCCTGCATCATCGTGGCGTCGACCTCGCCGTCGCCCTGCGGCATGACGGACAGGAACCGGAAGATCCCGCCCGGGATGGGCACGATCACCAGCGCGCCGTTCGCCGACTGGTAGAAGTGGCACTCGTCCGGCGGCAGATACCCCTCGATGTGGGCGTCCACCAGGGCGAAGGCCATCTCGTACGTGGACCCCTCGAAGCCCACGCCCAGTTGGCCGCGCACCGCGCTGCCCGCGCCGTCGGCGCCGACGACGAACGGCACGCGTACCCGCTCCAGGCCCTGGGAGGTCTCCAGGACGGCCGTCACGCCGTCGGTGGCCTCGATCCGGCCGGAGTAGTCCACCCCGTCCAGGGCCAGCAGCCGCACCCCGCGCTCGATCTTGCCGCCGAGCTCGTACAGCTTCTCCGTGAGCAGCCGCTCGGTGACGTGCTGCGGAAGGGTGCGGCACGCCAGGTCGTCGGAGAACCCGAACGAGGCCAGCGGCCGCCGCTCGGAGAAATAGCTCAGCGTGTTGACCCGTACGGACTCCGCGCCGACCGCCACGCCCAGCCCGGTGTCCTCGAGGATGTCGAGGGCACGGGGCCAGACGGACAGCGCCTTGGGCGTCAGCATGGGTTCTGCGGAACGGTCGATCACCCGGACCCGGATGCCGCGCCGCAGCAGCTCTACGGCGGTCAGCAGGCCGGTGGGGCCCGCCCCGACGACCAGCACGTCCAGGTCGGACGGCCGGGCGGCGGGCGCCGCTTCGCTCTCTCTCGTGGTCCGGATCTCGCCGGTGATCAGGTCAGCCATGGCCTCTGGGACTCTCTCAGTCGGTACGGACGCCGGTGGTGGTGGAGTTCTCCGGCTCGGTGGGCAGCCGGTCGAGGCTGATGCCGAAGTGGGTCTTGTAGGCGGCGATGACGGCGGCGTCGTCGCCGAGGACGGTCTTGGTGCGCTGGTCGCCGTCCACGATGTTCAGGTGCCGGCCCTTCAGGGTGACCAGGCCGTTCTCCGTGCGGATCGAGCAGAACAGCGCCTGCAGGAACGAGGAGTCGGGGGCCGTGCGGTACCACCACAGCGAAGGCCCGTAGTCCTCGATCCGGACCGGGGTCTCGACCACCTGGTAGAGCGGGCGGCCGCCGAGCCACAGGTCGACGGTGCCGGGCTGCCCCTCGACGTCCTTGAGCTGGTACTCGCCGTGCGGGTCGCTCTGGACCTCGCGGCTGGTCCAGTCGAGCGGGAAGCGGCTGTTGCGGCCGAAGCCGGTGTCGACGAGGTAGACCTCCTCGCCGATGGTCACCCTCAGCGCGAGGTGGCCGAGCAGCGGGCCGAGGCCGTCCGGCCGGTGCACGCGGCCCGGGAGGATGTCCACCTCGTAGCCGAGGGCCTCCAGTACGAAGCCCAGCGCGGGGTTGACCTCGTAGCAGCCGCCGCCGCGGTTCTCCCGGGCGACCTTGTCGACGGACCGCTTGTCCATGTGGATCTCGCGGCCTTCGAGGTGGTAGTCGAGGTTCTCGAACGGCACCGACAGCACGGCGCGTTCGGCCAGGTGCTTGAGCCCGGCGGCGTCCGGGCGTGCGGGCCGGCTCGCGCCGATCCGGGTCAGGTAGGCGTCGACGGCGGCGTCGTCGATCACGGTTGCGTCCAGCATGGAATCTCCTTGAGGGGTGTCGTCCCCTGGGTGCAGGGGGGAGAGGGGAGAGCGGCCTACCAGCGGATGAGCGACAGGCCGAGGGCCATGCCGCCGCCGAAGCCGGCGAGCAGGACCAGGTCGCCGGCGTTCAGCCGGCCGGAGCGCGCCGCGCGGTCGAGGGTGATCGGTACGGAGGCCGAGCCGGTGTTGCCGTACTCCTCGTACGTGGTCCACGTACGCCCCTCGCCCACGCCCAGGTCGACGGAGAGGTTGTCCAGCATCCGCCCGTTGGCCTGGTGCGGGACGAAGTGGTCGAGGTCGGCGGGGGTCAGGCCGTGCTCCGCGAGGAACCCGCGGATGGCGGGCGGGACGTTGTCGGCCACGAAGTCGCGGACTCCGCGGCCGTTCATGGTGAAGTACTGGAGGCCCTCGGCGAGGGTCTCGGCGGTGGTCGGGATCCGGCTGCCGCCGCCCGGCACCTCGATGAGGTGCCGGTCGGCGGCATAGCTGGCGAGCCGGTTGGCGAGCACGCCGCGCTCGGGCCCGGGCTGGGACCCGGGCTCGTACTCGGCCGGCGTGCCGAGTACGGCCGCGCCCGCGCCGTCGCCGAACAGGATCGTGGTGCGCCGGTCCGTGGGATTGAGGATGCGGGAGTAGACGTCCGCGCCGATGACCAGCGCGTACCCCCCGCCCCCGGCGGCCGCCAGCATGCTCTGGGCCGTGGTCAGGGCGAACAGGAACCCCGTGCAGACACCGTTGACGTCGAACGCGGCCGTGCCCTGGTCGGCGCCGAGTTCGGCGGCGACCACGGCCGCGGTCGGCGGCTGCGGCTGGTCGGGGGTGGAGGTCGCCACCACGATCAGCGACAACTGCGTGGCGCGAATGCCGGCGCTTTCCAGCGCCTCGCGCCCCGCGATCACCGCGAGATCGGATGTGGCCTCATCGGACTTGGCCCAACGGCGATTGCGTATACCGGTTTTGCCGTGGATCCAATCGTGATCGACTCCGGCAGGTGCCCCGACTTCGTCGTTGGAGACGATGTGAGACGGTACGTAAGAGCCCGTACCCAGCACGCCCACCGGAACAGAATTCTGAGCACCGTGCATTCCCGTCGTGATCATTTTGTCGGCTCCTCAACAGCTTGAAACTTATGGTTCCGTCCCGGAGAAAAGCCGACAACGGCGTCCGCGGGACCTTGTCAGGTAGAGCTGCTCGCGGTCCGCGATCAGGCGGCGAGCATGCGCGCCGTCAGCGCGGCGAGCAGGTTCCCGGTGATGCTCGGGCCGTTCAGCGTCAGCACCGATTCCGCGTGGAATTGCATCGAGGCGAAGTGCGGACCGCGCAGCGCGTGCACCTCACCCGTCTGCGGATCGCGGCTGATGTCCACGAGCCCGATTCCGGGGACGATGGCGGAGTCCACCGAGGATCTGGCGGCGAAGGTGTTGTAGAAGCCCACCCGTTCCGTCCGGCCGAAGAGGTCGATCTCCCGCTGCACGCCCTGGTTCGGCTCTTCGCGGCGCACCAGTTCGAAACCGAGGGTGGTGGAGAGCACCTGGTGGCTCAGGCAGACCGCCAGGAAGGGCCGGCGCTCGTCCAGCAGGGTCCGTACGGCCGAGCGCAGGTGGTCGATCTTCGGGTGGCCGCCGTCGCGCGGGTCGCCGGGGCCGGGGCCCATCACGACCAGGTCGTGGCCGTCGAAGGAGTACGCCTCGTCGAACCGGCTGACCGTGACGTCCAGGCCCAGCGAGACGAGCTGGCGGGCGATCATCGCGGTGAAGGTGTCCTCGGCGTCCACCACCAGCACGCGCCGTCCGGACAGCGCCGGGTCCACCGTGAGCCGGTCCTGGTCCTCCTTGAGCCAGTAGTCGGCGATCGTGCGGTTGCGCCCCTCCAGCGCCGCCCGCACGTCCGGGTGGGACGCGAATCTGGCCCGGTTGCCGCGCGATTCGAGCGCCGCGAGCAGTCCGGCCGCCTTCGCCTTGGTCTCGGCCACCTCCGACCACGGGTCGGAGTGACGCACGAGGGTGGCGCCGACGCCGATGCGGACCTCGCCGGCGGTGCCGATGTCGGCCGTGCGGATCAGGATGGAGGAGTCCAGCGCGTGACCGCCCTGTTCGTCACGCCCGATCAGGGCCAGCACGCCGCTGTAGTAACCGCGCCCCTGGGGCTCGTACTTGGCGATGACCGTGGCCGCGCTCTCCAGCGGGCTGCCGGTGACCGTCGGCGCGAAGAGGGTCTCGCGCAGGATCTCCTCCGGCGCGCGCCCGCTGCGGCCCTCGATGAAGTACTCCGTGTGGGCGAGGCGGGCCATCTCCTTGAGGTACGGGCCGTCCACGCGGGCGCCGCCCTCGCAGATCCGGGCCATCATCTTCAGTTCCTCGTCCACCACCATGTACAGCTCGTCGACCTCCTTGGTGTCGGCGAGGAAGTCCATGACCTCCGGCAGGGAGGGGCCGGACGCCGGATAGCGGTAGGTGCCGCTGATCGGGTTCATGACGGCGGTGCCCTCGCGCAGGCTGACGTGGCGCTCGGGGCTGGCGCCGACCAGCGTGCGCTCGCCGGTGTGCACGACGAAGGTCCAGTACGCGCCGGACTCCCGCTCCAGCAGCCGCCGGAAGAGGGTCAGCGCGTGGCCGGTGGAGTACTCGCGGATCTGCGTGGACCAGGAGCGCTTGATGACGAAGTTGGCGCCCTTGCCCTCGCCGATCTCGTCCGAGATCACCCGGCGCACGGTGTCCGCGTACTCCTCGTCGGAGATGTCGAACGCTCCGCCGTCGAGCTCGATCGGCAGGTCGGGGATGAGCGACAGCGCCTCGACCAGCGAGACGCTCTCCTGGTCGGTGACGGTCATCGCGACCAGCGGGGTGTCCTCCTCGGGGGCGGCGAAGCCCCGCTCGGCGATCTGCCGGTACGGGACCAGCGCGAGCACCTCGTGCCGGGCGGCGCCGGTGGCCGGCGCCGTGGCGGCCGCGGCGCCGGGAGCGCGCAGCTCGGCGAGGGTCGCCGCCGTCGCGGTCTCGCCGACGACCACGTCGAGGATGCCGGGGCCGGTGGCCTCGGGACGGTAGAGGAGTGCGAACGGGGGTGGGTCGGCGCCCAGTACGCGGGCCAGCAGCGGTGAGCTCATCCGGCGATCTCCTTCGCGGTGGTGACCACGGCGCAGCGCTTGGCCGCGTAGTCGATGGCCAGCCGGTGTTCCTGCGCGCTGAAGTCGCCGATGGCGTCCGCGACCAGGAAGGTCTCGATGTCGTGGCTGAACGATTCGATGGCCGTGGTCAGGACGCCGACGTGCGCGTACACGCCGCAGATGACCAGCTGGTCGCGGCCCGCGGCGCGCATCCGCTCCAGCAGGTCGGTGTTGAAGAAGGCGCTGTAGCGCCACTTGGTGCAGACCCAGTCCTCCTCGGTGGGGGCGAGCGCGGGCACGACCTCCCGGTCCTCGGGGCTCGTACGCATTCCGGGACCCCAGATGTCGGCCAGCAGGCCGCGCTGCTCGGGGGTCATGCCGCCGGGCTGGGCGGTGTAGGCGACGGGGGCTCCGGCCGCCTTGAAGTGCTCGCGCAGCAGGACGGCGTTGCCGGTGAGCTCCTCGCGCAGCCCGTCGGGGAACGGCGCCAGGAAGTAGCGCTGCATGTCGTGGACGAGCAGCACCGCCCGGTCCGCGTCGAACGACCACTGCGGTACGGAGGTGGGGAGATCTCCCGCGGTGGGGAGGGGATAGGGCTCTATGGTCGGTATGCCGGCCATGGGGTTCCTCTCGGGGTCTCGTTCCTCAAAGGGGTAGAGCGGAAGGGGGAGTTCACGCGCCGAGCGTGGCTCCGCCGTCCACGGTGAGAACGTGCAGGGTGATGTGGGCCGCGCGGTCGGACAGCAGGAAGAGCACGGCTTCGGCGATGTCCGTGGTGCGGGCGAGCTTGCCCAGCGGGATGCCGACCTTGAAGGCGTCGGGGCAGCCCGCGATGGTCTTGGAGGGGCCCTGCTCGTCCTCCCACATGGAGGCGAGCATCGCCGTGTCGGTGGACCCGGGGGCGACGACGTTGCAGCGGATGTTGTGTTTGGCGACTTCCAGGCCGAGTGACTTGGTGAGCATCGTCGCGGCGGCCTTCGAAGCCCCGTAGGCGCCCATTGCGGCACGCGCGGTGCCGGCGGCGTTCGAGGCGACGGTGACGATCGCGCCGCGGCTGCGCGGGATCATCCGGTTGACCGTGGTGCGCGACACCCGGAAGACGCCGCTGACGTTGACCTCGAAGGTCTGCAGCCAGTCCTCGTCGCTGAAGTCCTTGATCTCGCCCATGCGTAGGATGCCCGCGGTGTTGACGAGCATGTCGAGCGGTCCGAGTTCGTGTTCGACGGTGTCGACCACGGCCTCGACCTGCGTGGTGACGGTGACGTCGGCCGGGTAGGCGCGGGCACTCAGCCCGTCGGCTCTCAGCTTGTCCACCGCCTCCTCCAGGCGCTCGGCGTCGCGGTCCACGGCGGCCACTGTCGCGCCCTCCTCGGCGAGCCGGCGGGCGACGGCCAGGCCGATGCCTCCCGCTGCTCCCGTGACGAGGGCGACCTTGTTGTCCATGTCCCAACTCCCTGCTGCTCGCTTAGGTCCGCCACGTCGACACCACGGCGAAGGCCTGGTGAGGATTGAGGCGGGGGTCGCAGAAACTCGTGTAGTTCTCGCCGACCGACTCGATGCGGTCGACGTCGCTCGCGCACTCGGTGACCTTGTCCGGCGTGGTTTCCAGGTGCAGGCCACCGGCGACGCCGCCGTGGTGGACCACGACCTCCTGGAAGCCCCGCACCTCTTCGATGACGGTGTCGACGAGGCGGGTCTTGAGGCCGCCGGGGGCCGAGACGGTGTTGCCGTGCATGGGGTCGGTCAGCCAGATCACCGGGTGGCCGGCCTGGACGACCGCGTCGACGAGCGCGGGCAGCCGTTCGGCCACCAGGTCCGCGCCCATGCGGGCGATGAGGGTGAGGCGGCCGGGCTCGCGCCACGGGTCCAGTCGCCGGCACAGCTCGACCAGCTCCTCCGGATCCATGGACGGACCGACCTTGCAGGCCACCGGGTTGACGACGCCGGCCAGCATGTCCACGTGGGGGCCGTCGATCTGCCGGGTGCGCTCGCCGATCCACGGGAAGTGGGTCGAGGTCAGCAGCGTGCTGCCCTCCTCGTCCCAGCGCAGCATGGGCAGTTCGTAGTCGAGGAGCAGGGCCTCGTGGCTGGTCCACACCGCCGGGCAGATGCCCGAACGGCGCGCCGGGTCGGTCCAGCCCAGGTGGGCCATGGCCTCGGCGGCGGAGTCGTAGCCGGCCAGCAGCCGGTGCGGGTCGGGGATCCGCTCGGCGAGGCTGGCTTCCGGGCCGTTGACCATGTGGCCCCGGAACACCGGGAGTTCCAGTCCGTCGACGATCTCGGTCGGGCGCGAGCGGGGCTTGGCGAACTGTCCCGCGAGCCGGCCGATGCGGACCACCGGGCGGTGCGTGATCATCTTCAGCGTGCCGGCGAGCAGGTCGAGGAGCGCGGACTTGCGGGCGATGTACCCGCCGTCGCACTCGACGGGGTCCTCGGCGCAGTCTCCCGCCTGGACCACGAAGGCCCCACCCGTGGCGACGCGGGCGAGGTGGGAGCGGAGCCGGCGGACGTCCCCGGCGTTGACCAGGGCCGGTCGCCGGGAAAGCTCCTCCTTTACTTTCGGTAGCTCCGGGAAATCAGCCCAGTCGGGCTGCTGGAGAGCGGATTCTGTCCTGACGGTAAGTGGGGCGGTAACCACGGGAAACTCCCAGTCGTGGGCAGCGGGGGGCGCAATTGTCGAAATGGAAGTGCGGCGGAATACGGATGCTGGGCTCAATTTGCGCCAGCTTCCACGGTGGGTGGGTCACTTCGTCAAGTGGTGTCCGGGAACGGAGGCGGTGCCCGTTATCCGGTGCACGTCACCTGACAAACGCGGAGCGCGGGGTTTCCCTAAGCGGCCGGCCCGATCAGAATCCGATTCATGCATGCCGCCTATATCGAACAGCTCGGCCCCGCCGAGGTCATCCGCTACGGCGAGCTCCCCGCTCCGCGGCCGGGACCGTCCGAGGTCCTCGTCGCGGTCGAGGTCGTCTCCGTCAACCACGTCGACACCTTCGTGCGCTCCGGCGCCTGGAGCACCCCGCTCGACTTCCCCTTCGTGATCGGCAGGGACCTCGTCGGCACGGTGCTCGGCGCCGGCCCCGCCGTCGCCCACCGCTTCGCGCCGGGCGACCGGGTCTGGTGCAACAGCCTGGGCCACGACGGCCGCCAGGGCGCCGCCGCCGACCAGGTCGTGGTGCCCGCCGACCGCCTCTACCCGCTGCCCGACGGGGTGGAGCCCGAGGACGCAGTCGCCCTCGCCCACCCGGCCGTCACCGCCTATCTCGCCCTCTTCGACCAGGGCGGGATCACCGCCGGGGACACCGTGCTGGTGGGCGGCGCCGCGGGCAACGTGGGCAGTGCGCTGGTCACCCTGGCGGCGCACGCCGGAGCCCGGGTGATCGCCACCTCCTCGCCGCGCGACCACGCGTACGTACGGGGTCTGGGCGCGGCCGAGGTCCTCGACTACAACCACCCCGACCTGCCGGGGGCGATCCGCGAACTCGCCCCCGACGGGGTGGACATCCACGTGGACACCTCGGGCCGCAACGACCTGGAGACGGCCGTGGACCTGCTGGCCGGCCGGGGCCGGATCGTGCTCCTCGCGGGGTTGCGCACCCGTCCGGTGCTGCCGGTGGGGCCGCTCTACCTCAAGGACTGTTCGGTGCGCGGGTTCGCCATCTCGCACGCCACCGCGGGCCGGCTCGCCGTCGCGGCCGCCCACGTCGGCAAGCTGATGGCGGCCGGGCTGCTGCGTCCGCGCGCCACCGAGGTGCTGCCGCTGTCGGCCGCCGCCGAGGCGCACCGGCTGCTGGACGAGGGCAAGGTGACGGGAAAGCTCGTCCTGCGGACAGGGGCCTGAGCGGAAGCCGGAGTCGGTAATTCCGGAAGTCCGGAAGTCCGTACATCCGCCGATCCGTCGGCGGTCGGATTTACGTGCATCCTGAATTCAAATGGCGTCGTGGAATTGATTTCGCGACGCCGTTCCGGCATGCCCGGATGCGCCCCGGTGTGTTTTCGTCATTGACTTGACGGACCCGGTGGAAGGCCATTGGCCGTCGAATTTCCGGCAGCTAGTTTTCTGGCCATGACGAACTCCATCATTGATTCGACCCCGCTTTTCGAGGTCCGTGCGGACATTCCCGTCGCGGCCACCGCACAGGAGATCTACGACGTCGTCAGTGATCTGACGCGCAGCGCCGAGTGGAGCCCGGAGTGCAAGGGCGGCGAGTGGATCTCGGGCGAGCCCTCCAGCGTCGGCGCGATCTTCCGCGGAGAGAACCTGCGCGCCGAAGACGTCGTCGGCTGGGCCCCGCTGGTCCGCGGCACCTGGTACACCGAGGCCCGCGTCACGGCCGCCGAGCCGGGCCGCACCTTCCGCTGGATGATGCTCACGCACGTCCAGGGCGACCAGGAGTCCATCTGGGGCTTCGACATCGAGCCGGCCGAGCAGGGCCAGGGCTCGGTCCTCGTGCACCACTTCCGGATGGGCGAGGCCACCGCCGGCATCCACAAGATCGTCGCCGATCTCGACGAGGTCCAGCGCAAGCAGTTCATCACCGACTGGACCGAGAAGCTCGAGCGGGACCTCGACGCCACCCTCGCCCGCATCCGCGACGTCGTCGAAGGCCGCTGAGTCCCCTCGCCGCACCGCCGGCGGCCGGCTCCGGCCACCCCCCCCGGGCCGCCGGCGGCCGCTGAGTCCCTTCGCCGCACCGTCGGCGGCCGGCTCCGGCCACCCCCCGGCCGTCGGCGGACCACTTCCCGTACGCCCCCGAAGACACTCTTGAGAGAACGAGGCCATGCTTCTCCAGCGCATAGGAAACAAGGGCATCCGGCTGGGTACGCTCTTCGACCGAGCGGCCGACCGCACCCCCGCCGGCCTCGTGGTCCTGGACCACGACCTGGACATCGCCCCGCAGCTCGGGCGCCGCGCCACCTTCACCGAACTCGCCGACCTGGTCGATGACTTCGCCTCCCGTCTGTGGGCGGCCGGGGCACGGCCCAACCACCACGTCGTCGTGCACAAGTCCGACGGCTTCGACATCTCCCTGCTGGCCTGCGCGATCGCCCGCATCGGCGCGATCCCGGCCCTGCTCTCCCCGAAGCTGGACGGTGAGACGGTCGCCGTGCTGGTCCGCCGCATCGACCGGCCCTTCCTGATCACCGACCAGGACAAGCTCGACCACCACCTGCCGGCCGAGATCTTCGACATCACGGCCAAGGTGCTGCTGACCACGGGTTCCCACGAGGGGGCCGTGGAACTGGCCGACCTCGCCGGCGTCGCCCGCGTCCCGGCCATCCCGATGCCGCCGGACCACCCGACCCTGATCACCCACACCTCCGGCACCACCGGCACCCCGAAGCTGGCCGTGCACACCGGCCACACCTTCGAGTCCCGCTACCGCCCGCAGGCCACGGTGTTCTCGGCCGTCGCCAAGCGCGAACCCGTCGCCCTGCACGTCTCGTTCGTGCACTCCCGGCTGTTCACGGCCATGCCGATCTCGATCCTCCAGGGCCACACCCTGATCGTCCTCAAGGAGGACGACCCGGAGACCGTCGGCGAGATCTTCGCCCAAGTCCCGCCCGGGTTCATCGAGGCCCACCCCAACACGTTCCTGCGCTGGGAGGTGCTGGCCGACGACCCGCGCGGCCCGCTCGCCAACGTCAAGTACTACAGCTCGACCTTCGACGCGATCCACCCGCGCACGGTCAGCATCCTGCTCAACGCCACGAAGCGCCGCAGCCCCCTCTTCGCCCAGGCCTACGGCCAGAGCGAGGTCGGCCCCATCGCGGCCCGCACCTACACCCGCAAGGGCGGCGCGGACTTCGACGGCCGCTGCGTGGGATCGCCGTTCCCCGGCATGACCGGCGTCCGCGTCGTCAGCCGCGACGGCAACCCCGTCTCCAAGACCAATCCCGGTTTCATCGAGATCAAGTCCGACGGCCGCATCATCACCTACCTCGACGAGCACGAGCGCTGGGAGAAGCAGGTCCACGACGGCTGGTGGCGCATGGGCGACCTCGGCTACCGCACCAAGTGGGGCTGCCTGCACCTGCTCGACCGCGAGGTCGACGAGATCCCCGGCATCGGCTCCACGCTGGAGATCGAGGACAAGCTCTTCACCCGGCTGCACGAACTCATCGAGGTCATCATCATCCCCGGCGCCGACGGCGTCCCGATCCCCGTGGTCTGCACCCGCGACGACAAGCCGCTCGACGTGATCGCGTGGAAGTCCGCGGTCATCGGCCTGCCGAAGCTGGCCGACCCGGTCCAGTGGCGCCTCGAGGACGTCCCGCAGACCTCCACGACCAAGATCAAGCGCCTGGAGCTCGCCCGCCTCGTCGCCGCCGGCTCCACCGTCTAGTCCGGGACGGGCGCCGGACCCGGCGCCACCGCCGGGCCCGCCCGTCCCGCTCACCACCTTCCTCCGCAGGCCGGCCCCCGCCGCCGGGGAGCAGGCGCTGCACGACCGCCGCACGGGCCCCGCCCCCCACGGGCGACCCTCACAGCATCGGAGAAACAGCATGAGCAAGTCATCCGTCGAGATCGGCGTCGTCGGTGCCGGGCCCCGCGGCCTGTCCGTCGTCGAGCGCCTCGCCGCCAACGAGCGCGAGAATCCCTCGCACGGCTCGGTCGTCATCCACGTCGTCGACCCGTCGGCGCCCGGCGCCGGCAAGGTCTGGCGCTCCGGACAGTCCCGCCACCTGCTGATGAACACCGTCGCCTGCCAGATCACCGTCTACACGGACGAGAGCTGCAAGATCGACGGCCCCATCGAGCCCGGCCCGAGCCTCTACGAGTGGGCCAAGTCCCTCTCCGTACTCGGCCAGTTCGACGACTACGACGAGGCCACGCTCGCCGAGGCCGCGGCCATCGGCCCGGACACGTACCCGACCCGCGCCTTCTACGGCAGCTACCTCGGAGAGTGCTTCCAGCGCGTCATCGTCGGCGCCCCCAAGCACGTCAGCGTCCAGGTCTACGGCTCCCGCGCCGTCGCCCTCGCCGACACCCAGGGCATCCCCGGCGGCCCCCAGGGCATCCGCCTGGAGGACGGCACCCGCCTCAACAACCTCGACGCGATCATCCTGGCCCAGGGCCACGTCCCCGCCCGCCTGACCCCGCGCGAGGCGCGCACCGCCTCCCTGGCGCGCATCCACTACCTGACGTACCTGACGCCGGGCAACCCGGCCGACGCCGACCTCGCGCAGATCAAGCCCGGCGAGCCCGTGCTGCTGCGCGGTCTGGGCCTGAACTTCTTCGACTACATGTCGCTGTTCAGCCACGGCCGCGGCGGCACCTTCTCCCGCGACGCCGACGGCCACCTCACCTACCAGCCCTCCGGCCAGGAGCCCCGGCTGTACGCCTTCTCCCGGCGCGGCATCCCCTACCACGCCCGCGGCGACAACGAGAAGGGCGCGTACGGCCGTTACTACCCGAAGCTGCTGACCCCGGCCTACGTCCAGGGCCTGCGCCGGCGCGCCGAGGAGGGCGGCACGGTCACCTTCAACGGCGACCTGTGGCCCTTCATCTCCCGCGAGGTGGAGAGCGTCTACTACGGCGCGGTCCTCCAGGCCCGCGGCCGCGGCGCCGAGCGCGAGGAGTTCACCGACCGCTACCTGTCCCTCGCCGAGCCGGCCGAGCGCGTCGCGCTGCTGGCGGAGACCGGCATCGAGGAGAGCGAGCACTGGAGCTGGGAGAAGCTCTCCCTGCCGTACGGGGACACCCAGTTCGCCGACCGCGACGACTTCCAGCGCTGGCTGACCGGCTACCTCCTGGACGACGTGGCCGCCGCCCGCCAGGGCAACGTCACCGGCCCGGTCAAGTCCGCCCTCGACGTCCTGCGCGACCTGCGCAACGAGGTCCGCCTCGCCGTCGACCACGGCGGCCTCGACGGGGACTCGCACCGCGACGACCTCGAAGGCTGGTACACCCCGCTCAACGGCTTCCTCTCCATCGGCCCGCCGGCCACCCGCATCGAGGAGATGGTCGCCCTCATCGAGGCCGGCATCCTCACCCTCACCGGCCCCGGCACCCAGGTCCGCATCGACACCAACTCCCAGACGTACCTGGCCGAGTCCTCGGCCGTCCCCGGCGCCACCATCCGGGCCCAGGTCCTCATCGAGGCCCGCCTGCCCGAGCCCGACCTGCGCCGCACCGCCGACCCGCTGCTCCAGCACCTGCTGGACACCGACCAGGCCAAGCCGTACGTCATCACCGGCGGCCAGGGCGGCTACCAGACCGGCGGCCTCGCGGTCACCGAGCGCCCCTACCGGCTCATCGACGCCCGCGGCACCGCCCACCCGCGCCGCTTCGCCTACGGGGTGCCCACCGAGTCCGTGCACTGGGTCACGGCGGCCGGCATCCGGCCCGGCGTCGACTCCGTCACCCTCGGCGACTCCGACGCCATCGCCCGCGCCGTCCTGGCGCTGCCGACCGTCGCACACGCCCCGGCCGGCATCCGCGCGGTGATCGACGACGACGCCGACGGCATCCTGCCCGGCGTGATCGTATGACCGAGGGAGACCTCACGACCGGGGGAAACCCCCTCATGGACGCCGGCCTGCTCTCCCCCGTGCGGGCCGGCACCCCGGCCGAGGCGGCCCTCGGCGACGAAGCGTGGCTCCAGGCCATGCTCGACGCCGAGGCCGCCCTGGCCAGGGCCCAGGCGGGACTCGGCACCCTGCCGAAGACCGCTGCGGACACCATCACCGGCGCCGCCCGGGCCGAGAACTTCGACCTGCGCGCCCTCGCGCTCGCCGCGCGGGAGACCGCCAACCCGGTCGTCGGCCTGGTCCAGGCCCTCACCGCGGTCGTCCGCGAGGAGGACCCCGAGGCCGCCGAGTACGTCCACCGGGGCTCCACCAGCCAGGACATCTTCGACACCGGCGCCATGCTGGTGGCCGCCCGGGCCCTGCGCCTGGTCCGGGCCGACCTGGCCCGGACCGCGCGGGCCCTGGCGGGCCTCGCGGCCACCCACCGCGACACCCTGATGGCCGGCCGCACCCTGGCCCTGCACGCCGTGCCCACCACCTTCGGGCTCAAGGCCGCCGGCTGGCACCGGCTCGTCCTCGACGCCGACGCCCGGCTCGCCCGGGTGCTGGAGGAGGGCCTGCCGGTCTCGCTCGGCGGAGCCGCCGGAACCCTCGCCGGGTACCTCGAATATGCCGACATCGACCGCCCCGACCTCGCGGCAGACACCGAACACCCCTACCTGGACCGGCTGGTGGACGCCTTCGCCGCCGAGACCGGGCTCGCCCGGCCCGTACTGCCCTGGCACGCGCTGCGCACCCCGCTCGCCGACCTCGCCGCCGCGCTGGCCTTCACCGCCGGCGCGCTCGGCAAGATCGCCGTCGACGTGCAGTCGCTGACCCGGACCGAGGTCGGCGAGGTCGCCGAACCCGCCGGCGTCGGGCGCGGCAGCTCCTCCGCCATGCCGCACAAGCGCAATCCGGTGCTCGCCACGCTGATCCGCGCGGCCGCCTTGCAAGTTCCGGTGCTGGCCGCCGGGCTGACCCAGTGCCTGGTCACCGAGGACGAGCGCTCCGGCGGCGTCTGGCACGCCGAATGGCAGCTGCTGCGCGAATGCCTCCGGCTGACCGGCGGCGCCGCGCACACCGCGGTGGAACTCGCCGAGGGCCTGGAGGTCCGCGCCGACCGGATGCGCGCCAACCTCGGCCTCACCGGGGGCCAGGTCGTCTCCGAGCGGATCGCCGCCCGCCTCGCCCCCCGCCTGGGCAAGGCCGCGGCCAAGCAGCTGCTGACCGAGGCCTCGGCGGTGGCCGCCGCGAGCGGGCAGCCGCTGGGCACCGTACTGACCGGGATGACCGACGCCGGGCACGGGCTCGACGCCGCGTACATCGCGCAGCTGTGCGACCCGGCCCGGTACAGCGGGGGAGCCGGCGCGCTCGTGGACCGGGCACTGGCCGACGCGGAGCCCGCCGCCCCCACTGTCCCCACTGTCCCCGCCGCCCCCACTGTCCCCGCCCTTTCGCCCGCTTCACCCGTCACACCCCCTTCGCATTCCTGACCGGACACACACCCGGACCGCACACGAGGAGGAACCGATGACCGCCCCGAGATCCGCATCCGCCAAGAGCCGCTGGATAGAGGACTGGGACGCCGAGGACGAGCAGTACTGGGAGAACGGCGGCAAGAAGATCGCCCGCCGCAACCTCTACCTGTCCGTGGCCTCCGAGCACGTCGGCTTCTCCGTCTGGAGCATGTGGTCGGTCCTGGTGCTGTTCATGACGCCGAAGATCGGGCTGGGCTTCGCGCCGGACGAGAAGTTCCTCCTCGTCGTCACCCCCACCCTCGTCGGCGCCCTGCTGCGCCCCTCGTACAGCTACGCCGTCACCCGCTTCGGCGGCCGCAACTGGACGGTCTTCGCCTCCGCGATCCTGCTGGTCCCGGCCCTGCTCACCGTGTACTTCATCCAGCAGCCCGGCACCCCGCTGTGGGTGTTCCTGCTGATCAGCGCGCTGGGCGGGGTCGGCGGCGGCAACTTCGCCTCCTCCATGACCAACATCACCAGCTTCTTCCCCCGCCGCCACCAGGGCTGGGCGCTCGGCCTGAACGCCGGCGGCGGCAACCTCGGCGTCGCCGCCGTCCAGCTGCTGGGCCTGCTCGTCATCTCCGTGGCCGGCGACACCCACCCCGCGTACATCGCGGCCTTCTACCTTCCGCTCATCGCCCTCATATCCCTGCTGTGCGCGGCCAAGATGGACAACATCGCCGCCGTACGGACCGACCCCGGGGCCCAGCGGGAGGCGCTCGCGCAGAGCGACACCTGGCTGATCTCGCTCCTCTACATCGGCACCTTCGGCTCCTTCATCGGCTACGGCTTCGCCTTCGGGCTGGTCCTGCAGACGCAGTTCGGCTCCACCCCGCTGGAAGCGGCCTCGTACACCTTCCTCGGACCGCTGCTGGGCTCCTTCTCCCGCCCGTTCGGCGGCTGGCTCGCCGACCGCTTCGGCGGCGCCCTGATCAGCCTCGCCACCTTCGCGGGCATGGCGGTCGGCACGGGCGTCCTGCTCCTCGCCGCCGACCGGCACTCGCTGCCGGTGTTCATCGGCGGGTTCACCGTGCTGTTCGTGCTGAGCGGCATCGGCAACGGATCCGTCTACAAGCTGATCCCCGCGGCCTTCGCCCGCCGCGCCGAGGCCAGCATCGTGGCCGGTCACGACGCCACCGGGGCCTTCGCCTCGGCCCGTCGCCTGGCCGGCGCCGCGATCGGCATCTCGGGCGCGATCGGCGCCCTCGGCGGAGTCGGCATCAACCTGGCCTTCCGCGGCGCCTACGGCGGCGGCGCGGGCAGCGGCACCCCGGCCTTCCTGACCTTCATCGCCTACTACGGCCTGTGCGCGGCGGTGACCTCGGTCGTGTACCTGCGCCGGGAGCGTGCGAAGCCGCCGGTCGCCGCGGCGGGAGCGGGAGCGTCCGGCGAGGTCCGCACGACGGAGAGCATCCATGCCTGAGCGGACCGGGTCCGGTGGTGCGGAGGTACGCACGCACTGCCCTTACTGCGCCCTGCAGTGCGGGACCTTGCTCGCGGCCGGTGACGCGGCCCGTGACGGCGGCGGGGACGGCCGGGCCGACGGGGTCCGCGTCCGGCCCGATGCGGTCACCGTGCGCCCCGATCCCGAATTCCCCGTGAACCAGGGCGGGTTGTGCCAGAAGGGGTGGACCGCTCCGGCCCTGCTGACCACGCCCGACCGGATCCGTACCCCCATGGTCCGCGACGCGTCCGGCGCCCTGGTCCCCACCGACTGGGACACCGCCCTGGACTTCGTGGCCGCCTCCCTGGCCCGGATCCGCGCCGAGCACGGACCCGACGCCGTGGGCGTCTTCGGCGGCGGCGGACTGACCAACGAAAAGGCCTACCTGCTCGGTAAGTTCGCCCGCGTCACCCTCGGGACCTCGCAGATCGACTACAACGGCCGCTTCTGCATGTCCTCCGCCGCGGCCGCCGGCAACGCCGCCTTCGGGCTCGACCGCGGCCTGCCCTTCCCCGTCACCGACCTCGGCTCCGCCGACACCGTCCTGCTCGCCGGGGCCAACCCGGCCGAGACGATGCCACCCCTGATGCGGCACCTGTCCGACGCCCGGCTGATCGTCATCGACCCGCGCCGCACACCCACCGCCGAGCGCGCGGCCCTGCACCTGCAGCCGCGCCCCGGCACCGATCTGGCCCTGGCGCTCGGCCTGTTGCACATCCTGATCGTCGACGGCCACACCGACCGGGCGTACGTGGACCAGCGCACCACCGGCTTCGACGCCGCGTGGAAGCGCGCCGCGTCCTGGTGGCCCGAGCGCGTCGAGAAGGTCACCGGCGTCCCCGTCAGCGACCAGCGCGAAGCCGTGCGGATGCTCGCCGCCGCCGAGCGGGCGTACGTCCTCACCGGCCGCGGCGCCGAGCAGCACAGCAAGGGCACCGACACGGTCGCGGCCTTCATCAACCTGGCCCTCGCCCTGGGACTGCCCGGCCGCGAAGGCAGCGGCTACGGCTGCCTCACCGGCCAGGGCAACGGCCAGGGCGGCCGCGAACACGGGCAGAAGGCCGACCAGCTGCCCGGCTACCGCATGATCACCGACCCGGCCGCCCGCGCCCACGTGGCCGGGGTCTGGGGCGTGGACCCGGACACCCTGCCGGGCCCGGGGCGCAGCGCGTACGAGCTGCTCGACGCGCTCGGCACGGACACCGGCCCCAAGGCGCTGCTCGTCTTCGGTGCCAACCCCGTGGTCTCCGCCCCGCGCGCCGACCACGTCGAGCGGCGGCTGGCCGGCCTGGACCTGCTCGTCGTCGCCGACTTCGTGCCCTCCGAGACCGCCCGCATGGCGGACGTGGTCCTGCCCGTCACCCAGTGGGCCGAGGAGGAGGGAACCCTCACCAACCTCGAAGGCCGCGTCCTGCGCCGCCGCCGGCTGCTCTCCCCACCGCCCGGTGCCCGCTCCGACCTCGCCGTCCTGCGCGGCCTGGCCGTCCGGCTGGGCGACCTTCCCGAGCGCTACCCCGCCGAACCCCGCGCCGTCTTCGAGGAGTTGCGCCGCGCCTCGCGGGGCGGACCCGCCGACTACTCCGGGATCAGCTACGAACGCCTCGACGCCGGGGAGGCCCTGCACTGGCCGTGCCCCTCCGTCGACGGTCCCGCGGAGCACCCGGGCACCCCGCGCCTCTTCCTGGAGCGCTTCGCCCACCCCGACGGACGGGCCCGCTTCGCCGACGTGGAACACCGCCCGCCCGCCGAGGAGGCGCACGCGGAGCACCCGCTCTACGCCACCACCGGCCGGGTGCTCGCCCAGTACCAGTCCGGGGCCCAGACCCGACGGGTGCCCCAGCTGCTCGCTGCGGCCCCCGAGGCGCACGTGGAGGTCCACCCCGACACGGCGGCCCGGGCCGGCCTGACCGACGGCGGCCACGCCCGGGTCACCTCGGCCCGCGGCAGCACCCTGGCCCGGGTCCGCCTGGACCCGACGCTGCGCACCGACACGGTGTTCCTGCCGTTCCACTTCCCGGGCGCCGGGCGGGCCAACCTGCTCACCAACGACGCCCTCGACCCGCGCAGCCGCATGCCGGAGTTCAAGGTCTGCGCGGTCCGGATCGCCCCCGCCGAGCCGGAACTCCCGGACCCCGCTCCGGAGCACTTCGAAGCGGTGGCCGCCGGGGTCGGATCCGTCGACGGCCGCGAGGGCGGCACCGTGCTCCAGGAGGCGCGCTCATGACCGCGAAGCCGATGCCGATGCCGATGCCTGCGCCCGACCCGGCCGGAGCCCCGCTGCTCATCGTCGGGAACGGGCCCGCCGCGCACCAACTGCTGGACCGGTTGCGCCACTTCGGGTGGGACGGGCCCGTCACCGTGCTCGGGGCCGAGGGCGTGCCCGCGTACCACCGGGCGCTGCTCACCTCCGCGCTCGACGGCAGCCTGCCGATCGGGGCGATGGAACTGCCCCCGCCGCCGGGGGACACCACCCTCCACACCGGCGCGTGCGCCGTCCGCGTCGACCGGGTCCGCCGCCTGGTGCACACCGACGACGGGCGCGTCTTCCCGTACTCCCGCCTCGTCCTGGCCACCGGGGCCACCCCGCTGGTCCCCGCGCTGCCCGGCCTGCGCGCGCCCGACGGCGGCCCCGCCGACGGGGTGGCCGTCCTGCGGACCCTCGCCGACTGCGCCCGGCTCACCGACCCGGCGGCGGTGGCCGCCCGCGCCCCGGTGGCCATCCTCGGCGCGGGTTCCCTGGGCGTGGAGGCGGCCCTCGCTCTGGCGGCCAAGGGGCGGCCCGTCACCCTCGTGCACCCCGGGCCCTGGCCCATGGACCACCTCCTGGACCGGGCCGCCGGCACCCTGGTCACGGACCGGCTCACCGCCGCCGGGGTCGAGGTCGTCACCGGCACGGCGGCGGCCTCGTACACCCCGGGCACCGGCGCCACCGGCACCACCGGAGCAGCCAGCTCCGGCGCCACCCTGACCCTCGCCGACGGTCGCGCCGTGCCCGCCCCGACCCTGCTGCTGTGCACCGGGGTGCTGCCCGAGGCCGGGCTGGCCCGGGCCGCCGGGCTGAGCGTGCGCACCGGGATCGTCGTCGACGACCGCCTGGGCACCGACGACCCGTTGATCCATGCCATCGGCGACTGCGCCGAGCACCGCGGCAACCGCGGCGGCTCCCTCGCCTCCGGCTGGGCCCAGGCCGAGGCCCTGGCCCGCCACCTCGCCACCGGCACCAGCGGGGTGGCCGCCGCCCGCCGCGTCCTGCGGCCCCGCATCGCCGGGCCAGGCCTCGTCGTCCTCGGCATGCCCGGCAGCGCCCCCGCGGAGGAGACGGTCATCCTCAACGACGCGGCGAACGGCCGCTACGCCCGCCTGGAGCTCACCGGCGAACGCATCACCGCCGGGGTCCTGCTCGGCTTCGACCGGGCCATCGCCACCACCACCGAGCTGTACGTCCACGACCTGCCCGTCCCGCGCGACCGGCTGAGTCTGCTCCTGGGCCGCGCCCCCCGCTCTCCGAGGAAGGGCCCCGTCGAACTCTGCCCGGACTCCGTCGTCTGCCTGTGCAACAACGTCACCCACCGGGACCTCACCGATGCCTGGCACGCCGGAGCCCGCGAGGTCACCGACCTCGCCGCGGCCACCCGCGCCACGACCGGCTGCGGCGGCTGCACCCGCCAGGTGGAGTCGATCTGCAAGAACCTGGCCTCGACCACCCCGGCTGCCGCGACCGGCGGTTGAGCCGTCGCGGTGGACTCACCCCACGAAGGACACCGCATGAGCGCCCGTACCCGTACGCCCCTCCGCACCCTGGTCGTCATCGGCCACGGCATGGCCGGCCACCGCCTCGTGGAGGAGATCCGCGCCCGCGACGACGGCGAAGGCGACGACGCGTGGCGGGTGGTCGTCGTCGGTGCCGAGCGGCACCCCGCCTACGACCGGGTCAAGCTCTCCTCCGCCCTGGACGGCACCACCCCGGCCGAGCTGAGCCTCGTACGGCCGGGCCTCCTCGAAGACCCCCTGGTGGAGTTCCGCCACTCCACCACCGTCACGGGCATCGACCGCGGGGCCCGCACCGTCACGCTGTCGGACGGCGCCCGGATCGGCTACGACGCCCTCGTGCTCGCCACCGGATCGACCCCCTTCGTCCCGCCCGTGCCCGGCCGCGACCTGCCCGGCGCCTGCGTCTACCGCACCCTCGACGACCTCGACGCCATCCGCGAGGCCGCCACCCGCACCACCACCGGCGTGGTGATCGGCGGCGGTCTGCTCGGCCTGGAGGCCGCCAACGGCCTGCGGCTGCTGGGGCTGACCCCGCACGTCGTGGAGATGGCGCCGCGGCTGATGCCCGTACAGGTCGACGAGGGCGGCGGCCGCGTGCTCGACCGGCTCGTCGGCCGCCTCGGCGTGACCACCCACCTCGGCGTCGCGACCAGCCACATCGAGGCCGGGCCCGACGGGAGGGTGGCCCGGCTGGTCTTCGCCGACGGCACGGCGATCGAGACCGGCCTGGTCGTCTTCTCCGCGGGGGTGCGCCCCCAGGACTCCCTGGCCGGCCCGGCCGGCCTGCCGCGCGGCGAGCGCGGGGGCTTCCTCGTCGACGACCACTGCCGCACCGAGGACCCGTACGTCTGGGCCATCGGCGAGTGCGCGGCCGTCGAAGGGCGCTGCTACGGCCTGGTCGCCCCCGGCTACCGGATGGCCGAAGCGGTCGCCGGACAGCTCCTCGGGCAGGGTCCGACGCGCTTCCCGGGCGCCGACATGTCCACCAAGCTCAAGCTGATGGGCGTGGACGTGGCCTCCTTCGGCGACGCCCACGCGCAGACCCCGGGCGCCCTGGAATTCGTACGGGAATCCGCGGGCGGCGACGTCTACGCCAAGCTCGTCCTCGACGCGGACGGCGAGTCTCTCCTCGGCGGCATCCTGGCCGGCGACGCCACCCCCTACCTCCTCCTGCGCTCCCTCCTGGGCCGCGAACTCCCGGACTCGCCCGAGTCCTTGCTGGCCGCCACCTGAGCCACGCCTGACGGCCGAGTCCGCACACCCACCACCCTGGTGCCACCCCCGGGCCTCCCCCGGGGGTACGGCCGGATCCCCCCCCCGGTGGCAGACCGATCCCCGCGCGCCCGCCCGCCCGCCCTGGCCCTCGCCCGGCACCCGGAGGTCTCCCGGATCGGGGCCGACGACACGATCCGGCCGGCCGAGCCGGACGCGGGCGCACGGCAGCCGACCGCCGCATGCGCCGTGCGCCCCCAGGTCCCGCGTCCCGGACCTGTCGGGCGCGCACGGCGAGGGCCTCGTCATCGCCTCCCTCGACCACACGCACCCGGCCGTGGCCGGCCGGTACCGCGGCCTGAGCGCGGACGGGAGCCACGACCACGACCACAACCGGTACGACCCGGCCGGCATCTGCCCCACCGCGGCCCCTTGCTACAACGCGGACACGGCACAGAGGCATCGGGCGCGCCGGCGCCGCCCCCGACGCCACCGGTCTCGCCGCCAAGGCCCGCGAGGGCATCGGCGCGGGCTGCTCCCGGCCCCTCCGCTGCTCGCCGCCGCCCAGTGGATCCTCGCGCCGACCGACCTGGACGGCCGGAACCCCCGCCCCGACCTCGCCCCGCACATCGTCGACAGCTTCCGGGGCGGCCCCGGCGGCGACGGCCCGGTCCAGGAGCTCGCCGACACCTGCCGCGCCGCCGGCATCTTCCCGGCCTTGGACGACGGCGACACCGCCGCGACCGTGGCCTGCTCTGGTCCGCCGAGCCAGCCCTCACGGAGGACACGGCGGCCACCGAGCCCCTCCTGGACACCACCGCCGCCCCCCTCGGCGCGCTCACCGGCATCGTCCGCTCGGGCGGACGGCCCGTCGCGGGAGCTGAGATCGCCACCGCGGGGCCGACCGTCCGTACGGTGCGCACGGCCGCCGACGGTACGTACCGCCTCCCGGCCCCGTCGGCCACCGACGCCCGGGGCCGCCCCGAGTTCACCCTGCCGTACGGCACGCACGAGCTGACCGCCACGGGCCCTCGGCCGAGCCCGGCCCGCGGCCCCACCGGGCTCTCCGTCACCGGGGGCGCCGCCTTCGACATCGGCCTCGGGACGTGGCGGGCGCGCCGCCCCGTGCACGGCGAGAGCCCCCACCCGGGAGGGTGGGGGCTCTCGCCGTTCGAGCGTCGCCGTGCGGCAGCGACCGGGCCGGGCCGGGGGGATCAGACCCCGGCGGTCTCCGGCCGGCGCTCGTCGGCCGATGCGGCCGGCGTCTGCTGCTCGGGCTTCTTCAGGCCCAGGGCGATCAGCGCGACGATGGCGATGCCGGCGGCGGCGATGAAGACCGCCGTCTGCAGACCGTCGGTGGTGGCGGAGCGCAGGGCGTCGCCGGTCCGGCCCTCGAGGCCGGAGTTGGCGATGGCGACCAGGACGGCGAGGCCGACGGCGCCACCGATCTGCTGGGTGGTGGAGGCGACACCGGAGGCGATGCCCTGGTCCTCGGGAGCGACGCCGATCGCGGCGGCACCGAACATCAGGGTGTAGCCGGCGCCCTGGCCGAGGCCCATGACCAGCAGGCCGGGGACGAGGGCCCAGTAGGAGGCGTCGGTCGCCATGGTGATGCCGAGGACGACGGTGCCGATGACACCGATGACCATCGCGGCGATCATGATGGCGCGGATGCCGTACTTGGTGGCGAGACCGCCGGCGGTCTGGGCGCCGATGGCGATGGCGACCATCGGGATGAGGAAGGCGATGCCGGTCTCGAGCGGGCTGTAGCCGTGGACGCCCTGGAAGTAGACGGTGAGGAAGTACAGCAGGGTGCCGAAGCTGGCCATGTAGAAGAAGGTCACGCCGACGGCGGTGGTGAGGTTGCGGTTGCCGAAGAGGCTCAGCGGCAGCAGCGGGTCGGCCGACTTCTTCTCGATGACGAAGAACGCGACGAGCAGGATCACGCCGAGGGCGAGGGCACCGAGGACGACCGGGGCGGTCCAGCCGGACTCCGGACCCTGGACGAGGGCGAAGACGATCGCCGTGATGCCGATGGTGGAGGTCAGGGCGCCGAAGAGGTCGAAGCTGCGGCCGCTGTTGTTGGTGACGTCGGGCTTGATCAGCGGGAAGGCGAGCAGCATCGCGATGCCGGCCAGCGGCACGTTGACGTAGAAGACGGACTCCCAGCCGAAGGACTCGGTGAGCACGCCGCCGAGCAGGGAGCCGACGATCATGCCGCTACCGCCGGCGGTGCCCCAGACGGCGAAGGCGCGGTTGCGCTCCTTGCCCTCCGCGAAGCTGGTGGAGACCAGGGTCAGGGTCGCCGGGAAGAGGAAGGCGCCGCCGATGCCCTGGATGGCGCGGGCCGCGATCAGTACCTCGGGGGTGCCGGCGAGGCCGCCGAGCAGGGAGGAGCCGGCGTAGAGGCCGAGTCCGAGCACGAACATCCGGCGCGGGCCGAAGAGGTCGCAGGCGCGGCCGCCGAGGAGGAGGAATCCGCCGAAGGCGACGGCGTAGGCGCTGACGACCCACTGGAGGTTCTGGGCGGAGAAGCCGAGGCCGCTGCCGATGTCGGGCAGGGCCACGTAGACGATGTTGTAGTCGATGGAGATGATCAGCTGGGCGAATGCCAGCAGGGCCAGGGTGAGGCCGAGGCGCTTGCGCCGGCCGTCCGTGTTCGTTGACATGGTGTTCGGCTCCGTGGTCGGGGGTTTCGGTGGATCAGGGGTGTGTTCAGGAGGCGAGTTCGTGCGTCACCTGGTCTGCCAGCCGGCGGGCCAGCTCCAGGCGCTTGATCTTGGCCGTGGCGGTGCGCGGCAGCTCGCCGAGCTTCATCTGGATGGGGTCGGCCATGTCCGACTGGTCGGCTATGGCCTTGCGCCAGCGGGCCAGGTCCAGCGGTGCGTCGTCCTTGGTGCAGACGACCGGCACCGGTTCCTGCTTGGGGCCCGGCACGATGACGAGCTCGGTGAGCTCGGGCAGCCGGTGCAGGACGGTGTCCTCGACCTCGAGGGTCGAGTGGATGGTCGGGATCTGGTCGACCTCGCGGTCGAGCAGGTGCAGGCAGCCCCACTTGGTGCGGTAGCCGACGTCGCCGCCGCGCCACCACTCGCCGTCGACCTGCTTGTCGAAGCGCTCGCCCTCGCCGTAGTAGGTCAGGGCGCGGCCCGCGGTCGCCACGTCGATGTAGCCGGGGTTCTCGCGGGAGGGCTTCTTGCCGTTGCGGGCGACCAGGCGGTACTTGGTGATGCCCGGGGTCGAGTAGCCCTGGCAGCGGCCGTCTGCCTTCATGACGGTCTTGCGGGTGTACGGGCGGGCCACCAGCGGGCCGCACTCGCTCTGGCCGTACACCTGGAGGAAGACCGGGTTCGTACGCTCCGAGGCGCGCAGGAACTTGTCCATCGTGCCGGGGTGGATGGCGTCGAAGGTGCTGTTGTAGAAGCGGACCGTCTTGAAGGGCTTGCGGGGGTCGTCGAGGATCGACTCGCATTCCAGGAAGGAGTTGGGGTGCGTCTCGAAGACGCCGGGACGGTACTTGACCATCGCGTCGGCGACCTTCGCCGGCTCGGCGTCGTCCAGGAACACCATCGGCTTGTTGCGCTTCATCATCGCGGCGATGCCGGGGTACATGCGCGAGTGGACATAAGAGACGTGCATCAGGATCGGCTCGCGCTGGCGCAGCATGCTGACGACCTTGTCCTGCCAGCGGTAGCGCGAGCCGACGGAACGGGCCGAGTGCACGACGAGCTTGGGGATGCCGGTGGTGCCCGAGGTGTGGGTCATCAGCGCGTGCGAATCGGGGTGCAGCGTCACCGGCGTGCGCACGGGGGAGCCGGCCAGGTCGGCGAGGGTGATGGCGCCCTCGACCGGCTCGGTCACGGAGATGACCCGTGCGGTGAGCTCCGTGAGCGGGGATTCGGCCAGCGAACCGGTCAGCTTCGCCGCGTCCGTCAGCAGGGTGGGGGAGGGCAGGCGCCCCAGCAGCGCGTTGATGGTCTCCCCGTCGAGGTGGGCGGAGAGCATCACCGGGACGGCGCCGATGCGGGAGGCGGCACAGGCGAAGAGGGTGATGTCGAAGTTGTTGGTCTTGTGGATGACGACGTGGTCGCTGGGCCGGACACCGGTGGCCCAGAGACGGTTCGCCATCTCGGCGATCAGGTCGGCGAAGGTGGCGACCGTGAGGACCTGTCCGACCTCGGGGAGGGCGTCCATGGGGCGGTCGAGGGTGATCGTGTTGGCGCCGAACTCGGCGGCGGCCTCCTCGGCGACGAGGCCGAGATAGAGCGGCGTCTTGTTCTTGGGTATCCGGAGCATGTGTTCACGTTCCCACCGGGGAACTGCGGGCCCAATAGCAGAAGTTTGACTGTGTCAGCTCGATGGGATCAAGTCATCGATCTTGGCGTTAATGCGTCCCCGCAGGCAGAAAAAAGGCCCGTGGCGGGAATTCCCGCCACGGGCCTGAACGCCTGGATTCCTAGATGATCACACGTTACTTCTGAAGGCCGGCCTTGATCGCCGCGGCGATCTCCATCGTGCGGACGGTCTGGTAGCCGATGGCCGCCAGATTGTCGTCGGTCACGTTCTGCGCGAGGTGGCCCGGTACGGCCTGCAGGCCGGACGTGGCGCTCACGCCGTACGGGTTCCCGTTGCTCGGCGCGAGCAGGATCGGGTCGGTGACGCCCGGCGGCACGATGATCGCGCCCCAGTGGTAGAAGACGTTCGACAGGGACAGCAGGGTCGACTCCTGGCCGCCGTGCTGGGTGCCGGTCGAGGTGAACGAGGACATCGCCTTGTTCTTCAGGCCCGCACGGGCGTGCAGTTCGAAGGTCTGGTCGATGAAGTGCTTGAGCGGGCCGGCCATCGAGCCGTAGCGGCCCGGGGTGCCCCAGATGATCGCGTCGGCCCAGTCGAGGTCGTCGATGGTGGCGATCTCCACCTCGCGGCTGCTGCCGCCGGTGTGCTCCTCGTACGCCTGCGTCCACTCGGTGTAGTTGGGGGCGAGCGTGCTCTCCTGGATCTCGGCGACGCGGCGCAGGCGGACCTGGGCACCGGCCTTCTCCGCGGCTTCGGCGGCGGCCACGGCGAGCTTGTGAATGTTTCCGGTGGCGGAGTAATAGACAATCGCGACGTTGGTCATCGGCTCTTCAGTCTCTCTTCGTGGGATCAGGGGTTGACGGTCTCGCGGTCAATTCCCGGCGGATTGTCGATCGCATAGCGCCACGTGCCGTCAGCGCCGCGACGCACCACATCGGTGGCCGTTCCCTCGTGGAGTACGGGAGTTCCGTCCGGCGTGACACCCTTGATCAGATAGTCGCACAACAGCAGTGCCAGATCGCCGTACTCGTAACAGTGGCGGACCGTGAGCTTCATCGGTATTCCGAGGGCCATGAAGCTGCTGGTCGCCGCGCGCCGGCCGTCACCCGTGACGACGTTCCCGGGGGTCAGCACGCGCACCGCGCCGGGCTCGAAGAGGCGGTCTATCGCCTCTAGGTCACGGTCGTTGAAGGCGCGGAGGAACGCGGGGGGCAGCTCGGCGGGCTCGGTGACCCGGGTGGCCGTCGAGGCCGGCGCGACTGGGGTGGTCATGAATCTCTCCTGAGGGATGGGAAGGAGCGGCCCGGTGGGGGGAGGTGGCGTCGGACAGGGAAGGGGGGTCGGGAACTACGCGACGGCGATGCCGGTCGAGCCCTCGGGGCGCACGGGCTCGTCCGGCAGGCGCTCCAGCACCAGGCCGAAGTACTTGTAGTAGGCGTCGAACACCTCGGAGTCGTCCGCCAGCAGCTCCTCGCTGAACCCGCCGTTCACGCGCTTCGTCAGGGTGCGGCCCTTGAGCGTGACGCGGCCTTCGACGGTGGGCAGCGAGCAGAACACGTCCTGCATGAAGGGGGAGTCGGGGGAGGTGCGGAACCACCACAGCGACGGGCGGAACTCGGCCAGTTCGCGCGGCCGGCCGTCGACCCGGTACATCGGCTCGCCGTCCATGAACAGGTCGAACTCGCCCCGGTGTTCCTGCCCGAAGGAGTACACGCCCTGCGGGTCGTACTGCGGCACGTGGGTGCCGAGCACCAGCGGGCGCCAGGGGTTGCGCCGGAAGCCGACGTCGACCAGGTACGCGGAGCCGTCGATGGTCACGCGCAGCATCAGGTGGCCCAGCGGGGCGCCCAGTCCGCCCGGGCGGTGCACCCGGGCGGAGAGGATCTCCACCTGGAAGCCGAGGGCGGTGAGCAGCATCCCGAAGGAAGGGTTCACCTCGTAGCAGGCACCGCCCCGCCCCTGGTGGACGATCTTCTCGAAGATCCGCTCGTCCATGAAGATCTCGCGGCCGTCGATGTGGTAGTCGAGGTTCTCGAAGGGGACCGTCAGCACGTGGCGTTCGGTCAGGTCCGACAGCGTCGCCAGGTCCAGCAGTACGGGGCGGGCGGCGCCGATGTGGGTCAGATAGGCCGAGACCTGTACGTCGTCGAGCATCAGGCGGCGTCCAAGGTCTTGATCACCGAGGCGACCTGGAGGGTGCGACGGGCCTGGAAGGCCGCGGCTTCGAGGTTCTCCTCGGGGACCTGGCCCGGGTTGGCGCCGACCACGGCCGAGGCGCCGTACGGGTTGCCGTTCTTCGGCTTGTAGAGGACCGGGTCGGTCGAGCCGGTGGAGACGATGACCGAGCCCCAGTGGGTGATCGCGTTGTGCAGCGCCAGGATCGCGGAGACCTGGCCGCCGTGGGCGGCGGAGCCGGAGGCGAAGGCGGAGACGGCCTTGTTGAGCAGCTTGCCCTCGATGGACAGCTTCGAGGTGGAGTTGATGAAGTGCATCAGCTGCGGGGCGGCGAGCCCGAAGTGCACCGGGGTGCCGAGCAGGATGCCGTCCGCCCACTCCAGGTCGGCCAGGGTCACCACGGGGACGTCCTTGGTGGCGTCCTGGTGGCCGGCCGCGCCGTCGCGGCTCGCGGACTCGCCGTTCGGGGCTATCTCCGCGATGCGCAGCAGGCGGACCTCGGCGCCCTCCTTCTCGGCCGCGGTGGCGGCGGCTTCGGCGAGCTTGTAGGTGGAGCCGGTGGACGAGTAGTAGATGACAGCGATGTTCGTCATGGCGTACGGAACTCCCTTTCGACCGCCCCCGCTCGTATCCGGTCTTCGTGTGCCGGGGCCTTGAGAAGATCCTGTTGGCTCACCCCCCGCGGAGCCGAGGCCTCCTGTCGCAGTCCGTCAGGTCACGGCCCCGATCCATCAGGTCCACCCCGAAGCCCGTCAACTCCCACCTCGATTACGCGAGTTCAGGGGGGCTCGCGCGGCCCTGCTTCGGGGGCCGGACCCCGCGCCTCGATCGCCGGCGGGGCCGGCTTCGGCCCGGGCCGGGCCGCACGCGAGCGCGGGTGGGCCGACCGACACGCGAACGCGGCGGGGCTGGAGAGTCCAGCCCCGCCGGGGTGTGAGGTGCGTGGTCCGTTCCCAGGGCCGGGCCCTGGGAACGGTGGAAGGGTGCGGAGGGGAACGGTGGAAGGGTGCGTGGGGGACCGGTGGAAGGGTGCGTAGGGGAACGCCGCCCCGCGCGGCGGCACACCCGCAGCCGCCCCCGGGGCCCTACGGACCGGCCACCCCTGGGCGGGGTCCGAGGGCCGGTTCCGGGCCGGTCAGCCGTCGTGAAGCGCCCGCCGCCGCCGGCGGCTGCGACCCGTTGCCACCAGGAGCACCACGCACCCGCCCAGCAGTGCCGACATGAACAGCCCGACCCCCCGCACCTCGCCGAAGGCCAGCGGGATCTGTGCCCCCACCCCGCCCCCGATGTTCAGGGTGAAGCCGTACAGGGCCGTCGCCATGACTCCGTGCGCGGTACCGGCCGCCGTGCCGATCTCCTGGACCACCGCCGGCCCGATCGCCGCCACGCCCAGCATGAACACGAACATCGCCCCGGCCAGCCCCGCGGCCGTACCGCCGAACAGCCCGGCCCCGCAGATGCCGGCCGCGGCCACCGCGAAGGCCCCGGCGCCGCGCGGGCGCGCGGGGATCCGGCCCAGCAGGGGGGAGACGAGGACGCCCAGGATCAGCGCGGGGATCGCCGTCGCGCGCAGGGTCAGCATCGCCTGGCCGTCACCGACCAGCGAGGCGGGCCCGTAGAGCTGCACGCTCGTGTAGACCGCGGTCATGGTGCTGGAGCAGGTGAAGCCGACGATGTAGAGCGGCAGCAGCCCCGTCCAGAGCTTGCGCCGCCCGGCGCCCGCCCGCGAGGCGGCGTCCGGCTCCTCGGCCGGGTCCGCCGCGGCGAGCACCCGGCGCAGGACCAGCGCCCCGGCCAGCAGCAGCGGCGCGGTCACCCAGAAGGTGCCGCGCCAGCCGACGACGGCGGCGAGCAGTTGGGACTCCACCTGGCCGGCGACGATCGTGCCCGCCATGCAGGCGGACACGATCGTCAGCGCGGTCGGCAGTTTCGAGGCGGGCAGGTGCGCGTTCAGGTACGCGTACACCAGCGGTACGTAGACGCCGGCGAACAGGCCCTGTCCGGCCCGCAGCGCCAGCCCCGCCTCGAAGGACTGGGCCAGCGGCACGCACGCGGTGGCCACGGCCAGCGCGCACACCCCGGCGACCAGCACCGCGCGGGTGCCGAAGCGCCGGGCCAGTGCCCCGCTGAACAGCGAGGTCACCGCGTACGTCGCCGCGTACGCGGAGGTCGCCCACGTCGCCGACGCCTGGTCCACCCCCCACGCCCGGCCTATGTCCGGCAGCAGCGGGATCGCCACGTACAGCTGCCCCACCACGAGCATCCCCAGCACGGAGATGGCCGCCACCACGCGGGCCACGGACGGTACCGCCGCCGCAGGGGCGGGACCGCCCTTCCCCAACGCCGGTGGCTCCGCTCCGGGCAGGTCGGTGTAGTGCGGAAATGCCGTGCGATGGCTCATCGTTGCTCCTGGGCTGCGGTGCACCCCGGGAGGGTGCGCCGGTTCGGAGGGGGGTGGGCCGGCGGTCAGCTGCCGTAGGGCGCGAGGGCCTTCTTGGCCTTCAGCGCGGTGCCCCACCATTCGAGGGAGTCGAGCAGGGTCTTGGCCGCGGCCTCCGCCTGCGTCGGGTCGATCAGGGTGCCCTGCTCGTCGAACTGGCCCCACGGGCCGTGGAAGCCGACGGTGTCGCGGACGGTGACGGTGTGGCACTCGGCGAAGATCTGGCGCAGCTGCTCGACGGCGCGCATGCCGCCCGCGAGGCCGCCGTAGCCGACGAAGCCGACCGGCTTGGCGTGCCACTCGGTGGTGTGCCAGTCGATCAGGGTCTTCAGCGAGGCCGGGAAGGAGTGGTTGTACTCGGGGGTGATGACGATGAAGCCGTCGGCGGCGGCCAGGCGCGGGGAGACGCCGGCCAGCACGGCCTTGACCTCGTCCGAGGGCGTACCGGAAAGCTGGTGGGGCAGGTCGTGCTCGATGAGGTCGATCACGTCGATGCTCAGGCCCTCGCGCTGGCGCGCGAAGTCGGCGAACCAGTTCGCGATGACCGGGCCGAAACGGCCGTCGCGGACACTGGCGATGATGACTGCGACGCGAAGCGGCTCAGACATGGAAATACCTCCGGATGTGTGCGGCGGTGCCCGGCCGTACCGGTGTCGGACGGCGCCGATCCGCGCTGATGGACTCCACTCTTTTCCAGGGGACGCAGAATGATCAAGTCCGCATGGGGGAGTACGTCAGCTCGCGGCCGAAACCGTGCGCCCGGAGGCTTGCGCCCGGCCTGCCCGCCGTTCAACTCCCTTCCCCGTCAAGCGCGTCCAGCAGGTGCGCGTTCACCCGCCGCGCCTCCGGTGCGAGCCGGGGCAGCTCCACGACCTCCACGCCGGCCGCGCGCAGCTGGTCCACGCCCGAGCAGGCCGCCACGAACAGGTCCGGCTCCCGCCAGGCGATGACCACCCGCCGCACCCCGGCCGCGAGCACCAGGCGGGCGCAGGGGTCGGGCCGCGAGCGCCGCTCCGAGCAGGGCTCCAGCGTCGAGTAGAGCGTCGCCGAGCGCAGCCGGGGATCGCCCGGCTCCAGCTTGGCCAGCGCGGACTCCTCCGCGTGCACGGTGGGGTCGCCCTCGCGGCTGTACCCGTACGCCAGTTCCATGCCGGCACCGTCCACGAGCACCGCGCCGACCGAGTAGGCGCCCGCGCTCGGCGGGCAGCGCCGCGACAGGCGGATCGCCCGCCGCATCCACTCCTCGTCCGACAGGTGCAACGGGGTCACAGGGCACGCTCCTTGGGCGCGTAGCTCAAGACGACGGCGTCTCCCGCCACCCGCACGCCGAGCAGCCTCATCCGGGCGGACGGCCCGTCCGGGAACGCGCCCGTGCCCACCAGCCGGGGCGCGCCCTCCTGGCCCACCAGTAGCGGGGCCACGGCCACCTGCAGCTCGTCGGCCAGGTCCAGGGCGAGCAGCTGCGTGTGCACGGAGGTGCCGCCCTCCACCATCAGCCGCTCCACGCCCCGCCGGGCGAGCTCCTCCAGCACCCGCACCCAGTCCAACTCCGGCCCGACGCTCACGACGTCGGCCAGTCCCTCGAGCGCCTGGCGCAGCGCGGGCGCGCTCGCGTCCACGGTGAACACCACCTTGTCCCCGCCGCAGTGCCAAAAGCGCAGCTCCGGATCGAGGCGGGGGGAGGCGGTGACGGTGACCTTGAGCGGATCGGCGGGCCGGCCCCGGGCGACGCGCTCGGCGCGCCGCCCCGGATCGCCCACCAGGAGGCGGGGATTGTCCTTGCGCACGGTGCTCGCGCCGATCAACAGCGCGTCGCAGGAAGCGCGTACGGCGTCCACCCGGTCGAAGTCCTCGGGCGAGGACAGCATCAGCCGGTCGGGGCTCGCGTCGTCCAGCCGCCCGTCCACGCTCATCGCGGCGGACAGCAGGACGTACGGTCTGGCGGTCACCGGATCTTCAGGTGGTCGAGGTACGAGCGCACGTTGCGCCGGGTCTCCGGTACGGAGTCACCGCCGAACTTCTCCACGAGGGCGTCGGCCAGCACCAGCGCGACCATGGCCTCGGCCACGATCCCGGCGGCGGGCACGGCGCACACGTCGGAGCGCTGGTGGTGCGCGGCCGCGACCTCACCGGTCGCCACGTCCACGGTCGCCAGCGCCTTCGGCACGGTCGCGATGGGCTTCATCGCGGCGCGGACGCGCAGCAGTTCGCCCGTGGTCAGCCCGCCCTCGGTGCCGCCCGACCGCCCGGAGGTCCGCCGGATGCCCTCCGGCGCGGAGACGATCTCGTCGTGCGCCAGCGAGCCCGGCACCCGCGCCAGCTCGAAGCCGTCGCCGACCTCCACGCCCTTGATGGCCTGGATCCCCATCAGCGCCGCCGCGAGGCGGGCGTCGAGCCGCCGGTCCCAGTGCACGTGCGAGCCGAGCCCCACGGGGACCCCGTACGCCAGCACCTCCACCACACCGCCCAGGGTGTCGCCGTCCTTGTGGGCCCGGTCGATCTCCTCGGCCATCGCCTTCGAGGCGTCGGCGTCCAGGCAGCGCACCGGGTCGGCGTCCAGCCGCTCCACGTCGCCGGGGACCGGGTGGAGACCGTACGGGGCCCTGGCCGCGCCCAGCTCCACCACGTGCGAGACGATCTCGATCCCGGCGGCCTCGGCCAGGAAGGACCGGGCGACGGCCCCCAGCGCGACGCGGGCGGCGGTCTCGCGGGCGCTGGCGCGCTCCAGGATCGGCCGGGCCTCGTCGAAGCCGTACTTCTGCATTCCCGCGAGGTCCGCGTGGCCGGGCCGGGGCCGGGTGAGCGGAGCGTTGCGCCCGGTCTCCTTCAGCTCGGAAGGGTCCACGGGATCGGCGGACATGACCTTCTCCCACTTGGGCCACTCGGTGTTGCCGATCATCACGGCCACCGGAGAACCCAGCGACAGACCGTGGCGGACACCGCCCAGGAACGTCACCTCGTCCTGCTCGAACTTCATCCGCGCCCCGCGCCCGTAACCGAGCCGCCGCCGGGCCAGGTGCTCGCCTACCAGCGCGGTGGTGACCGGAACGCCGGCGGGAAGACCCTCCAGGGTCGCCACCAGCGCCGGTCCGTGGGACTCCCCGGCAGTCAGCCAACGCAACGTGCCCATATCGGACGATCACCCCTGCTCATTGATCCGGAGCGTCACCATAGACATCGCCATCCGGCCATCCGGCGGCCCGCGCTCCGACTCCGTCAGCTCGCCGCGGCCCGCCGCGGTTTGTGACGGACTACCGACGGGCCGCGCCCGGGAGCGGCACCCCTCACCGAGGCTGAAGCCACTCAACACCCCCCAAGTCATCAGCCCTTGTCCCGCACGCATGCGTGCGAGCGGGACGGAACGGAGTGTGGTCCACGTGCTCAGCAGGCGCTCGCTCATCCGCGTGGGAGCCGGTGTCGGTGCCGCTGCCGCGCTGACCGCCGGCACCGCCGGCCTCGTCCCCGCCCAGGCCGTCACGCCCACCCCCTGGAAGACCCTCCAGGGCCGGCTGACCGGTCGGCTGGTCCTGCCCTCCGACGCCACGTACGAGACGGCCAAGCAGCTGCAGCTGGCCCAGTTCGACGCGATCCACCCGCAGGCCATCGCCTACTGCACCGGCGAGGCGGACGTCGCCGCCTGTATCCGCTTCGCCCAGGAGTACGGCCTGGCCCCCGCCGTACGCAGCGGCGGCCACAGCCAGGCCGGCTACTCGACCACCCCCGGCCTGGTCATAGACGTCTCGCGGCTCAACTCCGTGCGCCCCGGCGACACCGTCCACCTGGGCCCCGGCGCCCAGGGCGTCGACGTCCTCGACCAGCTCTCCCCGTACGGGATCCAGGTCGCCTCCGGCACCTGCGCCACCGTCGCGGTCGGCGGCTGGCTGCAGGGCGGCGGACTGGGCTTCGCGTCCCGCAAGTTCGGCATGGGCGCCGACCGGCTGGTCTCGGCCCGGGTGGTGCTGGCGAGCGGGCGCACCGTACGGGCCGCGCAGGACGAGAACCCCGACCTGTACTGGGCCCTGCGCGGCGGTGGCGGCGGCAACTTCGGCGTCGTCACCGACTTCGAGGTGCGGCCCGTCCAGATACCCTCGCTCACCACCTACAACCTCAACTACACCTGGGCGGACGCCGTCCAGGTGATCCTGGCCTGGCAGGACTGGGTGGCCACCGCCCCGCGCGAGCTCTCCGCGGAACTGCTGTTCCTGCTCTCCACCGACGCGCCCGCGGGCACCGAGCCGTACGTGGTGCTCACCGGCGCCTACGCCGGCCCGAAGGCCGACGCCGACCGGGTCCTCGACCGGCTCGTCGCCGCCGTCGGCAAGCCCGCCGCGACCCGGGAGGTCGTGGAGGCCCCGTACCGGGACGCGATGATGAACGTCTTCGGCTGCGGCTCCAAGACCGTCACCGAATGCCACCGCGTCGGCTACTCGCCCGACGCCCAGCTGCCGCGCGACAACTACTCCACCGGCCGCAACATGTTCTTCAAGCAGAAGTGGACCCGCGCCGCCGCCGAAGCGGCCCTGGCCGCCTTCACCGCGGACTTCCGCCCCGGCCAGTTCCGCTTCATGGGCCTCTTCGCGTACGCCGGCAAGATCAACGACACCGCTCCGACCGCCACCGCCTTCGTCCACCGCGACTCGCTGTTCAACGCCGGCTACACGGTGGGCCTGACCAGCCCGAACCTGGTCCAGGAGGACAAGGACCGCGGCCAGGCCTGGGTGGACCGGGGCTTCACGACCATGGACCCGTACTCGGCGCACGAGTCGTACCAGAACTACATGGACCCGGCCCTGACCAACTGGCGCCAGGCCTACTACGGCCAGAACTACTCCCGCCTCCGCTCGGTCAAGCGCGCGTACGACCCGAACCGCTTCTTCCGCTTCGCCCAGGGCATCGACTGACGGACTCGCGGTCCGCCTCCGGGGGGCGCACCCTGGGAACGGGGTGACCCCCTGGAGGTGATGTGCCGTGTCCACTCTCGTCGGATGGCACGTGGAGCTCGAATTCACCGAGGAGGGCCACCGCACCGGTGCGGCGGCCCTGGTCAGACTCGGGGACGGCTCCGAGATACGGGCGCACGGCTACGCCATGCGACACCCCTCCGACCCGGAGCAGCTGAGGGTCGGGGAGGAGATCGCGGGCGCTCGCGCGCTGATGGACATCGCGTCGCAGATGCTGCAGAAGGCGCACTCGGAGATCGATGCGGCGACGGGCCGGCACTCGTACCCGCTGCACTGACGCACCGAGATCCGCAGGTCGCGGCCCGCCCGTGGTCCCGTCCACGGGCGGGCCGCGGCGATCGCGGCTACCGCGTCCGCCGTTCGAAGACGACGGCCGACAGGGCTACGGACACCAGGCCGATGCCCGCGCACCAGGCCAGGGCGGTCCAGGGGGCGTCGCCCGCGGGCTGGGCGAGGAGCAGGGCCCGCAGGGATTCGATCACCGGGGTCAGCGGCTGGTGGTCGGCGAAGCCGTGGAGCCAGCCGGGCATGGTGTCGATGGGGACGAACGCGCTGGACGGGTACGGCAGGAACATCATCAGGAAGGTGAAGCCGCCCGCCGCCTCCGGTGTGCCGGCGAGCAGTCCGAGCGTCGCGGCCAGCCAGGAGATCGCGGTGATGTACGCGACCAGCAGTGCGGCGGCGGCCAGGTAGCCGGACGGAGAGGCCTGCGGCCGGAAGCCGATGGCGAGGGCGACGGCCAGGACCAGGCCGGTGGACACGAGGTTGCGCAGGACCGAGGCCGCGACGTGCCCGGCCACGATCGGGATGCCGCCGATGTCCAGGGACCGCAGGCGGTCGATCACGCCTTCCTTCATGTCGCCGGCGACGCTGACGGCGGTGTTCGCCGCGCCGAAGCCCGCGCAGAGCAGCATCGCTCCCGGGACCACGTAGGTGACGTAGGACGTCCCGGTGTCGATGGCTCCGCCGAAGAAGTAGACGAAGATCAGCATCAGCACGACCGGCAGCATCAACGCCGTTATCAGGACGTCCGGTTGGCGGCTGCTGATGCGCAGGCTGCGGCCGGTGAGGGCCAAGGCCGCCGTGGCGGCGGTGGGGCGGGTCGGCGTGGCAGTGGTCACGGTGGCAGTGGTCGCGGTCGCGGTGGCAGTGGTCACGGAGCGGCTCCCGTCAGGGTGAGGAACACGTCGTCGAGGGTGGCGCCGCGGACCGAGAAGCGGTCCACGGCCGTGTGGTCCGGGTCCAGTGCGTCGAGCAGGGACCGGACGTGGGCGGCGCTGCCGTCGGTGGGCAGGCTGAGGCCGAGTTCCTCCGGGGCGAGGGTCAGGCCGTCCGCGGAGGCCGCGGGTCGCCCCGCGGTCAGCTCGAGCGCGCGCGGGGTCAGGGCGTCGTAGACGGCCCGGCTGGCCAAGGTCAGGTCGAGGCGGTGGCCGGCCACGCGGGACTTGAGCTCCGCGGGGGTGCCTTCGGCGGCGATCCGGCCGCCGGCCAGGACGGCCACGCGGTCCGCGAGCCGGTCGGCCTCCTCCAGGTACTGGGTGGTGAGCAGGATGCTGGTGCCGTCGGTGCGCAGTTCCCGTACGAGTTCCCACAGGTCCTGGCGGCTGCGCGGGTCGAGCCCGGCGGTCGGCTCGTCCAGGAAGATCACCTCGGGGCGGGCGACCAGGCTCGCGGCGAGGTCGAGGCGCCGGCGCATGCCGCCCGAGTAGGTCTTCGCCGTGCGTCCGGCGGCTTCGGCGAGCCCGAAGCGTTCCAGCAGCTCCTCGGCCCGCACCCGGGCCGCGCGCGGGCGCAGTCCGTGGAGGCGGCCCACCATGCGGAGGGTCTCGGCGCCGGTCTGGAGGCCGTCGACGGCCGCGGACTGCCCGGTGAGGCTGATGGCCCGGCGTACGAGGGCCCGCGCGGACGCCGTGTCGTGGCCCGCGACCCGCACGGTGCCGGAGTCCGGCTCGGTGAGGGTGGCGAGGATCCGGACGGTGGTGGTCTTCCCGGCGCCGTTGGGGCCGAGCAGGGCGAGGACGCTGCCGCGCGGCACGGCGAGGTCGATGCCGTCGAGGACGCGCAGGGCGCCGTAGGACTTGGTCAGAGCAGTGGCGTGGATGCCGAGGTCGGTGCCGAGGTCGGCCATGGCGGACTCCGATCTGCGTTCTGCGTATGGGTTACGCGCCATTGCGTAAGTAATACACGGACCTAGGATGTGCGTCAACGACACATGACGGAGAGGTGGAGGGAGGGAGCGGCGATGGCGCACGAAGCGGACGGCGACGAGGACGACGGCACGGGGCTCCCGGCGAGCCTGGCCGTGGCCTGGGGTCTGCGCCAACGCCCCGGCAAGGGCCCGCGCCCCACCCTCACCCTCCAGCGGATCGTGGACGCGGCGGTGTCGCTGGCCGCCACGGAGGGGATGGACGCCGTCTCCATGGGCCGGGTGGCCAAGGAGCTCGGCGCCTCCACGATGTCCCTCTACCGGTACGTCACGGCGAAGGAAGAGCTCTACATCCTGATGGCCGACGCCGGCGTCGGCACCCCGCCGGAGCCGGCCGGCGGGGAGGAGCGGGACTGGCGGGAGCTGCTGTCCGAGTGGGCGTACGCGCAGCGGGCCGTCCTGATGGCGAACTCCTGGATCGTGCGCATCCCGCTCACCGGGGCGCCGGTCAGCCCGAACCAGCTCGCCTGGATGGAACGCGGGCTCGCGGCGATGACCGGGACCGCCCTGCGGGAGAGCGAGAAGGTCTCGGCGATCATCCTCATCGGCGGCCTGGTCCGCAACGAGGCGACGATGGTCGCGGACATGATCGCCGCCATCGTGAAGTCCGGCGTCTCACCGGACCAGGTACTGGGTCGCTACGTACGCACCCTGCGGCTCATGACCGGCCCGGACACGCATCCGGCGGTGACGCGCCTGCTGGAGTCCGACGCGTTCACGGGCGCGGACGAGCCGGACTTCCAGTTCCGCTTCGGCCTGGACCGCATCCTGGACGGCCTGGCCGCGCTGATCAGCGAGCGGTCCACTCCGTAAGGGCGACCCAGGCGGCGGGGGCCAGGTCGAGGACGGGGCCGTGGGGGACCTTGCTGTCGCGGACGTGGACGGTGTCCGGGCAGGTGGCGACCTCTACGCACTGGCCGCCTTCGCTGCCGCTGTACGTGGACTTCTGCCAGGCGATGGCGACTTCCAGGCACTGGCCGCCGTCGGTGTCGCTATAGCTGGACTTGAACCACCTCAGGGCGGCGGTGGGGTTCATGGCTCTCCTAGCAGGCGATCCAACAGGGCCCTCGTCTGCTCGGTGTTGAGGGCCTGAGTTCGCAGCATCGCATACTTGCGGGCCAGGATGCTGACCTCGTCCGGGGTCGAGATCAGCAGGCTTCCGTGCTGTGCTTCGGAGTAGGCGAGGTGCTTGTGATCCGGTGTTTCCAGGATGGTGAACGGCCCGTTCAGACCGGCGTGCGTCGTACGGCCGAAGGGCATCACCTGAAGGGTGACGTTCGGAAGGTCCATACACGCGATCAGGTGGCGTAGCTGCTCTGCGTACACCTCGTCGCCGCCGATACGGTCTTTGAATACGGCTTCCCAGACGATGAAGCTCAGACTCGGCGGGACCTTGCGGTGCAGGATCGCCTGCCGTTTCACGCGCCTGACGGTCAGGTTCTCGATGTCCTCCTCTGCGCGGGCCGGAACGCGAACGCGGAAGAGCGCCCTGGCGTAGTTCTCGGTCTGGAGGAGTCCCGGGAATCGCATGGACTCGTACCAGGACAGCGCGACGGCCTGTTCCTCCAGGTTCATGTACTCCTCTGCCCACGGCGGCGTCACGTCAACGGCCGGCATCTCGTTGGCTGCCACGGCGAGCAGTCCCGGAAGCCCCAGGTGCTGATCCATCAGCTCCGCGACATCCGGCATCAACGCCCGCCGCCCCTGCTCGATGGACGCGATCGTCTCCGCATCCAAACCGACCAACCCCCCGAGCTGCTTCTGCGTCAGGTTCTTGGCGATCCGGGCGGTGGCCACAATCTTCCCGACCATCTTCATGGCCGTCGCGTTCGGCCGTGCGCGTTTCCTCGGTGGCATGACGATGAACTCCCCACCCTCGCGGCTGCACTACCCCGTGCCAACCCGTACTCATCACTGAGTACGGGTTGCCGTACTGCTCCACGCTAGTCACGTAACGCGACGATCGGCGCGTGAATCTGCATACTCAACCCGCCCTCGTGCAAGAGCGCCTCTACCTGCGCTCACCCCAAACCATCGGCGCCGCGCGCCACTTCACACGTGACACCTTGGACGCGTGGGGCAGGGCCTCCCGGCGGGACGACCTGTTGCTCTGCGTGAGCGAGCTGGCGACCAACGCGCTGCGGTACGGGGTCCCGCGCGGCCGGGGTTACCTGCTGCGGCTGCTCACGTACGACGGGACCGTCCGGATCGAGGTGCACGACAGCGGGCCCGGGCTGTCGCGGATCCGGGAGCAGCCGCCGGGGCGGGGACTGCTCCTGGTCGGGGCGCTGGCCGATGCCTGGGGCGTGCTGCCACGGGCTCCCGGGAAGGTCGTCTGGTGCGAATTCCGGGGGCTCGGCTGCTAGCTTCGGCTCCCGGGGAAGTTCGGCCGAGGGGGGTTGGGTCAATGTCGCGTCCGGGCATGGATCTGTGGAAAATTTCTCCCGCTCCCGGCAAGGGAATCATGGGAGGGGATTTCGAGAACATCGCCGGTAGATCTGCCATTTTCGCTTTTGAGGGCGCAGTCATTGCGGCCGTGGGCCTCGCGGCGCCGGCCGCCGCGGACGCGCCTGTAACGGCTGGACTTACTATAGCGTCGAAGAGGTTTTGATCTCCGCGCCAAGCGATGGGTTGGTGCACCGCTCCGGGCTGTTCGGTTGTCTGCGCGGCCTCGGAGCGGTGTCACCTCCGACTCGGAATTACTCACTGAGCGGGGAGGGGGGAATGATGTGCTTTATGCGTGCTCGAGTCATGCCGGTCGCCGTATCTCTCGGGGCGGGTTTGCTGCTGGGCCTGGCGGGCCCCATGGCCGGAAAGTGGGACAACCCGGTTTTTGTCGCCGTGGGTATTGTTTTTTCCAGTGGTTGGCCGTGGGCCTGTTACGCATTTTTGGTGGGATATCTTCGTCAATCGAAGATGGAGTCCGTACTGCTGGCGTCTTTGGGGTTGACTGTCGGCGTAGTCGCCTACTACCTCTTCAAGGATATGAATCCCACCCTTCCGGCTGGAATGGAAGCTACTGCCTCTGTTCCGGTCGAAATGGAATCTGGCGCCCTCGATCGCGGCTCCAGTGGTGATCAAATTCTCGTCTGGGGAGTAGCTGCTTTCGTGTTTGGTGGGCCTTTGGGGCTCATGGGGAACGTGGCGCGAATTCCCGGAGTGGGTGGCCTCCTGTTTCGCCTGCTTGTTCCGTTGATCGCCTTCTTCGAGGCCACTCAGCGATTGAGTACGGAGGCGGACTCGCAGGGGGCGGTTTTCGCCACGACCTGGAACGTCATTCGCGTCGCAGCATGCATGGTCGCCGTGGCGCTCATGGGACACGCACTGTGGAGCTGGCGCGTTCGGCGTAGCCGGGCCGATGGGCGAGCGGAGATTGCCGCGGCCGCGCGGCGTCCCTGACCCCACGGTTGCTTGGAGCAGGCCGCATGGCCGGCGCCGCCCGCCCGAGTGACGGTGTCGAAACGGGCCGGCTGCGTGTGCTCACCGCAGCCGCGCCGTCCCGGCGTCGCTGCAGGCGCTGACCCGGCCCGCCAACCGGGCCATCGCCTCGCGGAGTTCGCGTTCCGCGCCCAGGGGGACGATCGCGGCGCGGCCGGGGACGCGGACGCCGCCCGTCAGGGCTACTCGGGTGGTGCCGTCGGGGGCCGGGGCGGCGGCCATGCCGATGATGAGGAAGCGGCTCTGGAGCCAGCACCAGCCGGGGCGCAGGACGCCGTGGAAGTGGGCCCGTAGGCCGTACTTGCTGCGGGCCAGGGCTTCCACGCGGTCGCCGGTGAGGTGCAGGACGCGCACCGTGCGCATGTCGGGCTGGAAGCGGCCGAACTCGCCCTCCAGGTCCGACATCACCGACCAGACCTCCGGGAGGGGGGCGGGGAGGGTCGCTTCGACGACCTTCGCCCCCGGGATCGCGGCCGCCATGATGTGCAGCCGGGCGATGGTGTCCACTGCGTGCGCGTGCGTCATGCGGACCACGCCTTCCGGAAGCTCGTACGGGCCCGGTGCAGCCGGGACTTGGCGGTGCCCGGCGGGACGCCGAGCAGGGCGGCGGCGGACTCCTCGTCGAGGCCCTCGACGTCGCGGAGGACCAGGACGGCCCGGTGGGCCGGTGAGAGGCGGGCCAGGACGTCCGCGATGTCGGCGGCCAGCTGCGGATCGTCCCGGGCGGGTACGTCGGCCAGCTCGGCCGGCCGGTCGCGGGAGGCGCGCCGGGCGGTGCGGACGGCTTCGCGGACCGCGATGGACCGGACCCAGCCGTACAGCGTCTCCGGGTCACGGAGCGCGCGGAGCGACCGGAAGACCGCGAGCAGGGCCTCCTGCGCGGCGTCGGGGCCGTCCGCGAGGGCGATCGGGTGGCAGATCCGGGCGACGTACGGGGTCAGGTGGTCGAGGAGGTCGTGCAGCGCGAGCGTGTCTCCGCCCCGGGCCGCGCGCGCGAGGGCGACTCCGCGGTCCCGGGCGGCGGGGGTGAGGGAACCCGCGGCCGGGCTGCCGGGCGCGGGGCGCACGGGCCTTGTCGGGCCCGCGGCGGGGCTGCCGGGCACAGGGTCCACCGGCCTCACCGGGCCCGTGGCCGGGCTGTCGGGCGGCCTCAACGGGCCCTGGCCAGCCTCGCCGCCGCCCAGCCGAAGCCCAGGCAGGCGGGCGTGTACAGCGCGAGGTTGAGGGTGCGGAAGGGGCCCTCCGCGGGGGTGGGGAGGAGGCCGGCGGCCCAGCCCAGGCCCGCGAGGCCCCGTACGGCCAGCCCGGCGGCGACGGCGGACGTCACCAGGCGGGCGGGCCGCCCGCCCCGGCCGTGCGCGTGCGCGAGCACGGCGGCGGCTCCGGTCAGGGTGAGCGCGGCGAGCGGCAGGACCACGGGAGGGCCGAAGGACACCTCGGAGCCGAGTACGGCCAGTGACAGGGTCCGCTCGTCGGGGGCGGGCCAGGTCAGGCCCGTGGCCCAGTACAGGTGGACCAGTCCGTCGGCGGCGAGCAGCGCGGCGAGCGCCCGCCCGGTGCGTCTGCGCGTGCGTGTCGCGTTGTTCATGGTGGCCCCCTCGGTGGTGGAACGCTTCGGCAACGTTCCGGCACACGGAGGAGGGGGCTCACAGGGGAAACGTTCCCTGTGAGCCCCGTCACGCCGTCGGGCGGCGACCCGTCAGTCGACGATCTCCGGGCGGGCCTTGATCACCGAGAAGACGGCGCCCTGCGGGTCGGCCAGGACGGCCATGCGGCCGGCCGCCATGTCGAAGGCGGGGGCGATGACGGAGCCTCCGGCGCGGGTGGCGGCGGCCTGGATCTCGTCGACGTCGTCGGCGCTGAAGTACGGGATCCAGTTCGGCGCGGTGCCCGGCGGGAGGGTCTTCAGGTCCATCATTCCGGCCACCGCCCGGCCGTCGACCTGGAACTCCGTGTACCCCGCGGCCTCCGGCATCTCGGAGGCGGCCGTGGTGACCGGGAGGATGGCCCCGTAGAACGCCCTCGCGGCGGGGACGTCGCCGGTGCTCAGCTCGTTCCAGATGAGCGCGCCGTGCTCGTTGACGATGCCGGCCCCGTCGAAGGTGCCGGCCTGCCACAGGCCGACGACCGCACCGGTCGGGTCGGCGATGACGGCCATCCGCCCGAGGTCCATGACGTCCATCGCGCCCATCATGACCGTGCCGCCGGCGTCGGTGACGGACTTGAGGGTGGAGTCGAGGGAGTCCGTGGCCAGGTACGAGGTCCACACCGTCGGGGGCGCCGGGTCGGGGACGGCGCCGTCCGGGGTCATCGCCTTCATGATCCCGGCGACCGGCTTGCCCTTGAGGGTGCAGACGGAGTACCCGCCGGTCTCGGGCGGGCCGATCTCGCCCTGCCAGCCGAAGAGGTCGGCGTAGAAGTCGATGGCGGCCTGCTGGTCGGGAACCATCAGGTCGATCCAGCAGGGGGTGCCGGGCTTGTAGGGGCCGTTCATGTCGGGCACGGGGCCCTCCGTCGAGGTGGGTAGGGGTTGGACGGCCCGTCCCCTACCCGGCAGATGTGGCCGAAATCGGACCGTACGGGTGAAGCGCTGGCGAGATTCTGGACTGCTAGCAGAATGCTTGCGGTGCGACTACTCTTGTTGCATGGCCACTCTGTATGTCCGCGATCTGTCCGATGAAGCGCTCGCCGAGCTGAAGATACGAGCCGCTCGCAACCGCCAGTCGCTGCAGGCGTACGCCCGGACGCTGCTGGAGGAAGAGGCCGCCACGCCGTCCGTCGAGGATGTCGTCGCACGGATCCGTTCCCGGGTGTCCGCCGAGCTGAGCGTGAACGAGGTCCTGGGTGACCTCGACGCCGGACGGCGACGCGAATGATCGTGATCGACGCGAGTGCACTCGTCATGCTCGTCGCCGACGCCGGTCCGGCGGGCGAGGCCGTGCGCGAGCGGGTGGTGGGCGAACGCCTCGTCGCCCCCTACCTGCTCGATGTGGAGGTCGCGCACGCGCTGCTCGGGCGGCACCGTGGAGGCAAGCTCTCCGACCGCCAGCTGGACGTGGCCTGGGACGACTTCGCTGCACTGCCGGTCCGGCGGATGGAGCATCTTCCTGTGCTGCCCCGGGTGCGCGAGCTGTACGCGAACCTCTCCGCGTACGACGCCACCTACGTGGCCCTGGCCGAAGGGCTCCAAGTACCGCTCGTCACCTGCGATGCCCGGATCGCACGGTCCGGGAGTGCTCGCTGCAAGGTCGAGGTGTTCGGGGCGGGTTGAGTCCGCGCGGCTCGGCTCACGCGGGCGGTTCTGCCTCCATGACGGGGGCGTGCTCCTTCGCTCTCGTGTGTAGCGCGGCGGCCCCGCCTCCCGGAGGGGAGACGGGGCCGCCGCTGCGCCGTGGGCCCGGGGTCAGAGCTTCTCGGGGGTGCGGATGCCGAGGAGGGACATGCCCTTGCTGAGGGTGCGGGCGGTCAGGTCGCAGAGGAACAGGCGGTTCTCGCCGACGACGAGCTCGGGCTCGGGCTTCACGACCGGGCACTGCTCGTAGAACGTCGCGAACAGCGAGGACAGCTGGTAGAGGTACGCGGCCACCTTGTGCGGGGCGTACTCCGCGGCCGCCTCGGCGATGAGCTCGCCGAAGTGGTCCAGGTGCAGCCCCAGCGCGCGCTCGGCCGGCGCCAGCTCCAGCTCCGGGTGCGCGACCGGCTCGCGGTCGCCCGCCCTGCGGATGATCGAGCCGATCCGGGCGTACGCGTACTGGAGGTACACGGACGTGTCGCCGGTCAGCGAGACCATCTGGTCCAGGTCGAACTTGTAGTCGCGCGCGGCCGAGGTCGACAGGTCCGCGTACTTCACGGCGCCGATGCCCACGTACTGGCCGTTCTCGACGATCTCCGCCTCGGTCAGGCCGACCTTCTCCGCCTTCTCGCGGACCACGGCGGTCGCCCGCTCGACGGCCTCGTCCAGCAGGTCCACCAGCCGCACCGTCTCGCCCTCACGGGTCTTGAACGGCTTGCCGTCCTTGCCCAGCACGGTGCCGAAGGCCAGCTGCACGGCCTTGGTGTCCTCGTTCAGCCAGCCGGCCCGCCGGGCCGTCTCGAAGACCATCTTGAAGTGCAGGGACTGCCGCGCGTCCACCACGTACAGGAGGGTGGTCGCGCCCAGCTCGCCGACCCGGTCGCGGATCGCCGAGAGGTCGGTCGCGGCGTAACCGAAGCCGCCGTCGGACTTCTGGACGATCAGCGGGGTCGGGTTGCCGTCCGGACCCTTGACGTCGTCGAAGAACACGCACAGCGCGCCGTTGGAACGGACGGCGACGCCCGAGTCCTCCAGCAGCTTGCAGGTCTCCACCAGCATGTCGTTGTAGCCGGACTCGCCGATCACGTCGGGGTCCTGGATGTCCATGTCCAGCTTGTTGAAGACGGAGTAGAAGTAGATCTTCGACTCGTCCACGAACCGCTGCCACAGCGCCAGGGTCTCGGGCTCGCCGGCCTGGAGGTCCACCACCCGGGCCCGGGCCCGCGTCTTGAACTCCTCGTCGGAGTCGAAGAGCGAGCGCGAGGCCTTGTAGAGGCGGTTCAGGTTGGACATGGCCTCCTCGCCGGAGACCTCCACAGCGTCGTCACCGTCCCCGGCGCCCTTGTGGTCCAGCTCGTGCGGGTGCTCCAGCAGGTACTGGATGAGCATGCCGAACTGGGTGCCCCAGTCGCCGATGTGGTGACGCCGGACCACCTTCTCGCCGGTGAACTCGAGGATCTCGACCATCGCCGCACCGATGACCGCCGACCGCAGGTGGCCTACGTGCATCTCCTTGGCCACGTTCGGCTGCGCGTAGTCGATCACCGTCGTACCCGGCTTCGCGGCGAGCGGCACGCCGAGGCGGTCGTCCGCGGCACGGGCCGCCAGCGTCTCGACGATCGCCTTGTCGGTGATCGTGATGTTGAGGAAGCCGGGGCCCGAGACCTCGATCTCCCGGATCAGACCGTCGGTGTCGGAGCCCTCGACGGCCTCGACCACCGCAGTGGCCAGCTCGCGCGGGTTGGCCTTGGCCTTCTTCGCGAGCGCCAGGATGCCGTTGGCCTGGAAGTCGGCCCGGTCGCTTCGTCGCAGCAGCGGGTCGCTCGCACCGGCGTCCGGCAGGGCGGAGGCGAGTGCGTCGGCGACGCGCTGGTTGACGGAGGAAGCGAGGGAAGGGACCGAGGCCATGAGCTGCCGTTCCTGTGAGGTCGTGCCGATGCGCGCACCGGGGTTTCGATTGGGGTTTCCGACAAGGACCGAGTATCCCACGCGGGGGCTGTCCACATCCCGGGATATACGGGCGCCCGGGCGGCGCCGGCCACCCGCCGCCCGCGCCGCGATAAACCTCGGAGCGCTCCCTTCCGTCTGGGAGAATGACGAGAAGCCAGCATTCGAGAACGAAGGACGTGTCGTGGCTCAGAGCGCCCCGAGCAACACCGAGACCGACTGGGTCTCCCGTTTCGCGGACGAGGTCATCGCCGAGGCGGAGCGCCGAGCCCCCGGCAAAACGATTGTCGTCGCGTCCGGCCTCTCTCCCTCCGGCCCGATCCACCTGGGCAACCTCCGCGAGGTCATGACCCCGCACCTGGTCGCCGACGAGATCCGCCGCCGGGGCTTCGAGGTCCGCCACCTCATCTCCTGGGACGACTACGACCGGTACCGCAAGGTGCCCAAGGGCATCCCCGGCGTCACGGAGGAGTCCCACGCCCGGCACATCGGCCGCCCGCTGACCGCCGTGCCCGCGCCCGAGGGCTCCGCCTACCCGAACTGGTCCGAGCACTTCAAGGCCGCCATGGTCGAGGCGCTGGCCGAGCTGGGCGTCGAGTACGACCCGATCAGCCAGACCGAGCAGTACACCGCCGGCACCTACCGCGAGCAGGTGCTGTTCGCGATGAAGCACCGCGCCGACATCGACGCGATCCTCGACCAGTACCGGACCAAGCAGAAGCCGGGCGGCAAGAAGCCGCAGCAGAAGCAGGTCGACGAGGCCGAACTGGAAGCCGCCGAGGGCTCCGGCGCGGCCGCCGAGGACGACGGCAGCGCGGAGGGCACGGAGTACTTCCCGTACAAGCCGTACTGCGCCGAGTGCGGCAAGGACTTCACCACGGTGACGTCCTACGACGACGAGACCACCGAGCTGACCTACGTCTGCACCGAGGACCAGTTCACCGAGACTGTCAAGCTCAGCGAGTTCAACCGCGGCAAGCTGGTCTGGAAGGTCGACTGGCCCATGCGCTGGGCCTACGAGGGCGTGATCTTCGAGCCCTCCGGCGTCGACCACTCCTCGCCCGGCTCCTCCTTCCAGGTCGGCGGGCAGATCGTCGGGATCTTCGGCGGCGAGCAGCCGATCGGACCGATGTACGCCTTCGTCGGCATCAGCGGCATGGCCAAGATGTCCTCCAGCAAGGGCGGGGTCCCGACCCCGGCCGACGCGCTGGAGATCATGGAGCCGCAGCTGCTGCGCTGGCTCTACGCCCGCCGCAAGCCCAACCAGTCCTTCAAGATCGCCTTCGACCAGGAGATCCAGCGGCTCTACGACGAGTGGGACAAGCTGGAGGCCAAGGTCGCCGACGGCTCCGTGCTGCCCGCCGACGCCGCCGCCCACGCCCGCGCCGTACGCGTCGCCTCCCACGAGCTGCCGCGCACCCCGCGCCCCATGGCGTACCGGACCCTCGCCTCGGTCGCCGACATCACCGGCGGACACGACGAGCAGACCCTGCGCATCCTCAGCGACCTGGAGCCGGACCGGCCGCTGACCTCGCTCGACGAGGTGCGCCCGCGCCTGGACCGCGCCGAGAGCTGGATCTCCACCCAGGTCCCGGCCGACCAGCGGACCCTGGTGCGCGAGGAGCCCGACGCGGAGCTCCTGTCCTCCCTGGACGACGAGGGACGCGAATCCCTGCGCCGCCTCGTCGACGGGCTCGACTCGCACTGGTCGCTCGACGGGCTCACCACCCTCGTCTACGGCGTGCCCAAGGTGATGGCCGGCCTCGAGCCGGACGCCAAGCCGACGCCGGAGCTCAAGGTCGCGCAGCGGACCTTCTTCGCCCTGCTGTACCGCCTGCTCGTGACCCGGGAGACCGGGCCGCGCCTGCCCACCCTGCTGCTCGCGGTCGGGGCGGACCGGGTGCGCAAGCTGCTCGCCGTCTGAGGACGTGTGACATGAGGAAGGGCCCGCACCCCCCGGGGGGTGCGGGCCCTTCCTCATGCGCGGTCCTCCGGGGGCCTACGCGATGTGCTCGTTCTCCAGCTCGGTCTGGTAGCGCTGCTTGAGCTGCGGGAAGATCTTGCGGATCAGCGAGGCACTGCGCGGATGCACCACGCCGTACCGGTCGGCCAGCAGTATGTCGAGCTGCTCGGCGGTCAGGACCTCGCCGTTCTCCTCCAGGTGGGAGCGGAACACCTCGTACGCCGCCTCCGCGAACTTCACGTCGTCGTCGCTCGGCGGCTCGCCCTCCGGGAAGGCCTCCTCCTGGCGCGGACCCGGTATCGGCAGCTCCTGCGGCTCCGGCTCCCGCTCCTGCTCCGACCGCTCCTGCTGCTCCTGCTGCTCCGGGCCCGACGGGGGCATGACCGGGGTCGGCTCCAGGCCCTCCACGTACTGCGGGTTGTAGCCGCCCTCGTACGCGGCCTGCGGCGCACGCGGCGCCGCGAACCAGGCGCTGTTGTGCGCGGCCGGCATCGCGGTCGGGTCCACCACGAAGGGGGCGGCGTCGGGGTGGCCCTGCGGGGCCACGGCCCCCGCCGGGCCCTCCGCGTACTGCGTCCCGGGGCCGGCGAGCCGGTGCTGCTGCTGCGCGGCGTCCGCGGGGGCTCCCGCGGCGGCAGGGGCGGCGGCAGCGGCGGGCAGGGCCGCCGCCGTGGCCGGCTGCTGCGCGCCCTCGGCGGCCTCCGCGCCCTCGGCGCCCGCCGGGAGGGCCGGGGCCGTCGGCTCGGCGGCCGGGGGCGGCGGGATGAGGAGCGGCTCGATGCCCGCCGCGGCCAGGCCCTCGGGGGCGGTCTGGGACAGCGGGACGCCGATGCGGGCGAGGCGCAGCGGCATCAGGGCCCCGACGGGGGCCTTGCGGCGCCAGGCACGGCCGTAGCGGGCCTGCAGGCGGGCCTGATAGATCAGCCGGTCCTGCTCCATGCCGACGGCCTGCTCGTAGGAGCGCAGTTCCCACAGCTTCATCCGGCGCCACAGCTTGAAGGTGGGGATCGGCGAGAGGAGCCAGCGCGTGATGCGGACGCCCTCCATGTGCCGGTCCGCGGTGATGTCCGCGATCCGCCCCACCGCGTGCCGGGCGGCCTCCACGGTGACCACGAACAGGATCGGGATCACGGCGTGCATGCCGACCCCGAGGGGATCGGGCCAGGCGGCAGCGCCGTTGAAGGCGATCGTCGCCGCCGTCAGCAGCCACGCCGTCTGACGCAGCAGCGGGAACGGGATCCGGATCCACGTCAGGAGCAGGTCCAGCGCGAGCAGGACGCAGATGCCCATGTCGATGCCGATCGGGAAGACCAGCGAGAAGGAACCGAAGCCCTTCTTCAAGGCCAGGGCGCGCACGGCGGAGTACGAACCGGCGAATCCGATCCCCGCGATCACGACGGCTCCGGCGACCACGACACCGATCAATATCCGGTGCGTACGAGTCAGCTGCATCGCGGCCACCCGCGATCCCCTCCCCTTGTCGAGCTACGGCAGGGCACAGCGTACGCGCGTACGGGGAACACGACGTCGGCGGTCCGGACCCGGCCCTTCCGGGCACCGGCCGGACCGCCGACGACGTGGCACGTCCGAGGAGTTCGGCTCCGAGAGCCGGGCTCTACGAGGGGTCCCAGGAGCCGGGCTCTATGAGCCGGTCCCAGGAGCTCGGTCCCAGGAGCCCGGTCCTAGGAGTTCGACGGAGAGGGCGACTGCGACGGCTGCGCGGACTGCGACGGCTGGGCCGACTGCTCCGGCTGCTGCGCACCGTTCGCGGCCTGGACCGAGGCCACGGTCTCCTTCGCCGCCGCGATGGCGTCCTGGAGCAGCTTGGCCTGGTCCGGAGCGGTCGCGCCCTCGTAGGCCGTGCCGTTGTAGTCGAGCGTGACGACGACGTTCTCCGTGCGCGCGATGACCGAGGTGTTGAAGAAGGCGCCGTCCTTCTTGGTGGTGAAGGTGACCGAGGTGGCCTGGTCGCCGATGCCGCCCGCCTCCTCCGGCTTCACGTTCTCCGCGCCCTCGACGGCCTTCGCCTTCTCGACCTGCTTGGCGTACTCGTCCTCGGCGCGCTTGTTGCCGGTGCCGACCGAGGCGAGCGCGTCGTAGCGGACCAGGGAGATCGAGAGCCAGCGGTACTGCGAGCCCTTCAGACCGGCCTCGTCCAGACCGTTCCAGGTGCAGGTGGCACGGCTGGTGAGGTCGTTGGACTTGGCGGCGGTGCCGTTCGCGTCCTTCGCCTTGGGGACGATCGTCTCGATGGTCTTCGCGGAGACCGCCTTGCACGGCTCCGGCAGCGTGGCGTACGCGGCCTTCTCCAGCGCCTCCTTGGAGGGCTTGGCGCTCGGCTGGGAGGACGAGGAGCTTTCGGACTTCTTGCCGCTGTCGGTGCCCGACTTCTTGCCCGAGTCGGACGAGCAGCCGGCGACCGTGAGGATCACCGGGACGGCTGCGCAGGCGAGGACGCGGGTGAGGCGCGAGGCTGATCGGTGCATGATTCCTTCAGACGTTGTGGGTCTTCGTGCGGGCTCGTTCGGGCCCTCCGGCGGGCGCGGGACCCGAGCAACGGTAGCCCGACCCGGCGCCCGGCTGCTGTGCGCGCCGTCACGGCGGCCCCGTACGCCCCCCTGGGCCGAGGCCGGCTAGTCGTCGAACCGCTCCACGAGGGCCTGCGCCAACTGCCGTGCCCTGTCCTGGGTTTCACCGCTGGGCGGGACCGTGCCGGGGAGCGCGGGCTGGACGCTGTACTCGACGGAGACGATGACATTCGAGGTACGGAACACAATGCGGACGGTGCGCGCCTGCGCGGCGGTGGCCCCGGCCGCGGCGAGCTTGTCGTCCACGAAGGCCTCGTCGCCGAGCCCGTCGAGCACGCGGGAACCGAGCTCCGGCGGGGCGGAGGGACTGCTGCTCGGACTCGGGCTCGTACTCGCGCCCGGAGCGGCGCTCCCGCTCGTGCCCGCGGCCGGTGACGGAGCCCCGGACGGCGCGGGTCCGGACGGCGCGGCCCCGGACGGCGTCGGGCTCGCCGACGGCACCGGGGCGGGCAGGTTGGCGGCGGTGAGCTTGCGGCCGTAGACCTGGCGCGCCTTGTCGTCGTCGCTCGTGGTGGCCCGGTCGTACGAGACCACGCGCTCGAAGTCCACCGACAGCAGCCGGGTCTCGGTCGGGGTCTGCGCGGTCCAGCGGCAGCCGACGCGCCGGTCGGCGTCGTAGGAGGGGTCCGCGACCCCGGCGTAGAGGGCTGCCAGGGCCTCGGGTGCGAGCCCCTCGGCGGCCGGGAGCATGGCCTTGACCTTCTTGCCGTCGACGGCCTTGCAGGGCATGGGCAGGCTGCGGTACTTGCCGGGCTGGGGGGTCGTACCGGGATTGCCGCCGGGCTTCGAGTCGCCGCTGTTGATTCCGATCCCGCCGCCGCCGTCGGTGCAGGCGGTGAGGCCGGCCGTGAGGGCGGCGAGCATCGCGACGGCTGGCAGGACTCCACGTACTCGTACCGTCTTGCGCTGCACGTTCCACCGGCTCCCTTCGGGAAAATGCGTTGCCGCGGCTCGGGCGCGGATGGACACAATGTCTATCGCACACGCTGGTGCCGGCGCCGGTCCTCTGTCGTATTTAGGGCTATGAGCGAGGCTTTTTGCGTTTTCAGGCTTTTGTGGTGTTGACGGGGTGTTGAGGGTGAAATGTCGTACGTAGAAGTTCCCGGGGCGCAGGTTCCCATCAGGATGTGGACCGACCCGGCGTCGGTCGAGGACAGCGCGATGCGCCAGCTCCAGAACACCGCCGGCCTCCCCTGGATCAAGGGCCTCGCCGTCATGCCGGACGTCCACTACGGCAAGGGCGCGACCGTCGGCTCGGTCATCGCCATGAAGGACGCGGTCTGTCCGGCGGCGGTGGGCGTGGACATCGGCTGCGGCATGTCGGCGGTGAAGACCTCACTGACCGCGAACGACCTCCCGGGCGACCTGTCGGGCCTGCGCTCGCAGATCGAGAAGGCGATCCCGGTGGGAGCGGGGATGCACCGGGAGGCGGTGGATCCGGGACGGCTGTACGGCGTCTCGGAGCGGGGGTTCGGGGACCTGTGGGAGCGGTTCGACTATGTCGCGGACGCGGTGAAGTTCCGGCGGGAGCGGGCTTTGCGGCAGATGGGGACGCTCGGGACCGGCAACCATTTCGTTGAAGTTTCAATTGATGTGAACGGGTCGGTTTGGCTCATGCTGCACTCCGGGTCCCGGAACATCGGCAACGAGCTGGCGGACTTCCATATCGGAGTGGCTCGGGGGCTCTCGCACAATCAAGGGCTGATCGACCGGGACCTCGCGGTGTTCCTCGCGGCAACGCCGGAGATGCAGGACTATCGCAACGATCTCTTCTGGGCTCAGGAGTACGCGAAGTTCAATCGTGCCGTGATGATGAGCCTGCTCAAGGAGGTCGTACGCAAGCAGTTCCGCAAGGCCAAGGTCTCCTTCGGACAGGAGATCAGCTGCCACCACAACTACGTGGCGGAGGAGCGGTACGACGGCATGGATCTGCTGGTCACCCGTAAGGGCGCGATCCGAGCCGGCAGCGGTGACTACGGAATCATCCCGGGCTCCATGGGGACGGGTTCGTACATCGTGAAGGGCCTCGGCAACGAGAAGTCCTTCAACTCGGCCTCGCACGGCGCCGGCCGGAAGATGAGCCGGACGGCGGCGAAGAAGCGCTTCTCGACGCAGGACCTGGCCGAGCAGACCAAGGGCGTCGAGTGCCGTAAGGACGCGGGGGTCGTGGACGAGATCCCGGGTGCCTACAAGTCGATCGAGCAGGTCATCGAGCAGCAGACCGACCTGGTCGAGGTCGTGGCGAAGCTCAAGGCGGTCATCTGCGTCAAGGGCTGACCCAAAGGCGTCTGGAGCGACGGAAGGCCGGAACCCGATGGGTTCCGGCCTTCCGTCGCTCCGGGCGGGGTGTGTCGACGGCGTGGGTACGCGCCGCCGGCTCGGCTCGCCGGGTGTGATGTGATCGGCGCGTTTTGGTTGTTCCGGCCCGTGGGGGGGATCTGTCGTGGAGCGTGGGGTTGCTGGTCAGTGGTGTGGGCTCGGGGTTGCTCTCGTGGTCGTGGCGGGGGCTTCCGGATGTTCGGGTGGGAAGGGGGAGGGCGGGGCGAGGGGTGCTGCGCCGTCCGTTTCCGCCGCTCCCGTGGCGCCGGCGCGGGTGATTTCCGTCGCCGATGCCGAGAAGGTGTTCAACAACTACGGGTGGGCGAACTCGGTGGCCGAGGGGAAGGCCGACTTCGCGGCGATCTCCAGGATCCAGACCGGTGCGCTGCTGCAGGAGACCAAGGCGCGGCACGAGCGCAAGAACCTGCACGCGATCGTCACCGGTGGGGACACCGATTTCGCCCGGCCCGTCTTCGTGATCCCGACGGAGCGCGAACAGCCGCGGTATCCGCGTTCGTTCGTCGTGTTCAGCAAGGCCCACTACTTCGAGGAGGACCGTGCGACGGCGGTGCACCACTTCGTCCAGGACGGGCCCGGTGGTGCGTGGAAGGCGGCCGCTGCTTCCTGGGTGTTCGGGGCGCCGGTCAAGGCGGATGCGCCCCCGGCCCGGTTCCTGGAGCGCAAGGAGCTGCTGATGCGGGAGAAGGAGATCGCGGCTCCGAGCACCGAGGTCGTCGCGGGTGCCGTTCTCTCGTCGCGGGCCGATGAGGCTCGCAAGGCCTGCGGGCGGTACGGGGACTACTTGAGCTTCACCGCCCCCCACGGGGAGCGCGAGAGCGAGTACTTCATGCCGGGCTCCCGCACGGGCGGGGTGGTCGACGCGTACAACGCGAAGGACGCCCTGGTCGACGGGCTGGTGCGGGACACCTTCGCGTACGCGCCCACGGGCGGGGACCTGCCGGTGGTGCGGCTCGCGGGCGGCGCTTCGCTGGTGACCTGCACGTACGTGATGTCCGAGCACTCGGAGAACAAGCCGGGGACGAGGTGGTTCGCGTTCAAGAAGGGCAGCGACGTCGAGCGGATGCTGGGCGGGTCCCGGCACTGGACGGTCGCGGACCGGAACTGGGCGGTGACGGCGGTGATCGAGGTTCCGGCGCGGGGGGCGGCTGATGTGGTGACCGTCAACTCCCGTGGTGCGGAGCTGCTTTCCGCGCAAGGAACTCCCTACTAGGGGATTGACGACGGGAGTTGGTCTAGACCAAGGTGTGCCGCATGTGGAGATCCCGTGCGGTTCTTGCCGCGCTCGCGTCGTTGTCGCTCACCGTTGGTGCCGCTCAGGCGGCCGATGCCGTCGGGTCGTCCGAGGGGGCCGCTCCGGCCGCCGCCCCGGCCACCGCTCAGGCCGCTGCCGCCGGCTCGCGGGCCGTCGGGCTGCCGCCCGTCGTATCGCACGTGCCGACCAGCGAGAAGGTCGTGTTCATCACCATCGACGACGGGTGGGCGCACGATCCGGCTGTTGCCCGGACGCTCGTCGACCAGCGGGTGCCCGCTTCGCTGTTCCTGCTGCCGGGGGCGTTCTCGTACGACGCCCAGTACTTCACCGGGCTGGTCGCGCAGGGGCGGTCGGTGAACGTCGAGAACCACACCGTCAACCACTCCGATCTGACGACGCTCGACGCCGCCGGCAAGGACACCGAGGTGTGCGGGGCCGGGGAGCAGCTCGCCGCGGCCTTCGGGCGGGAGCCGAAGCTGCTGCGGCCGCCGTACGGGGCCGTCAACGACGACGTGCGGCTGGCCGCCAAGGCGTGCGGGGTCAAGGCGCTGATCACGTGGACGCACGACTTCACGACGTGGAGCGAGACGCCGGCCACGCCGCGGCTGAACGCGGGTGACATCGTGCTGCTGCACTTCACGCCGACGCTCGGCGCGGACCTGAAGCGGGCCCTGGACGCGGCGAAGGCCGCCGGGCTGAAGCCGGCGGCCTTGATGCCGCACCTGAAGAGTGCCGGGCTGGTGCCTTAGCTGCCGCGGTCCTACAGCTCGCGGTGGAGCTTCGTGTTCGAGGCCTGGGCGCGGGGGCGGACCACCAGGAGGTCGATGTTGACGTGGCTGGGACGGGTCACCGCCCAGGTGATGGTGTCGGCCACGTCGTCGGCGGAGAGGGGCTCGGCCACGCCGGCGTAGACCTTCTCCGCCCGCTCGGCGTCGCCGCGGAAGCGGGTCTTGGCGAACTCCTCGGTCTTGACCAGGCCGGGGGCGATCTCGATGACGCGGACGGGCTGGCCGACGATCTCCAGGCGGAGGGTCTCGGCGAGGACGCGGGCGCCGTTCTTGGCGGCCACGTAGCCGGCGCCGCCCTCGTAGGTGGCGTGGCCGGCGGTGGAGGAGAGCACCACGACCGTGCCGTCGCCCGAGGCGGTCAGGGCCGGGAGCAGGGCCTGGGTGACGTGGAGCGTGCCGATGACGTTGACCTCGTACATCGTGCGCCAGTCGGCGGGGTCGCCGGTGGCGACGGGGTCGGCTCCGATGGCGCCGCCGGCGTTGTTGACGAGCACGTCGCAGCGGTCGAGGGATGCGGCGAGGGCGTCCACGGCGGCGCGGTCGGTGACGTCGAGGGCGTGGGCGGCCGCGGAGTGGCCGGCGGCCTGGATCTCGGCGGCGAGGGCCTCGATGCGGTCCTTGCGGCGGGCGGTGAGGACTACGTGGTAGCCGGCCGCGGCGAGCTGCCGGGCGGTGGCCGCGCCGATGCCGCTGCTCGCGCCGGTGACTACGGCGGTTCGGGTGGCCGTGCTCATGCGGGCTCCTCGTGCGTTCGTGTGCTCGTGCGCTTGTACGGGTGGGTACTGGCCAGCATAGGCCGGTCGCCGCACAGGTCACCGGCCGCGCGGGGGCCGCGGGCCGGGGGGCTCGCCCTCGTTCGTGTGATGGTCCGACCATCGGGCGGGCGGGAGGGCTAGCGTCCGCGCGTGGAGGTGGTCGCGGTGCGCCGAGGTGCCGTACGGAGTGTGGTGATGGCCGGGCTGCTGGTGCTGCTCGGCGGGCTGGGCAGTGGCGTGGGCAGTGCACTCGCCGGGGCCGGGCCGGAGGCCGACGTGGCCTATCACGGGCGGGTCGCCCTGGACGGCGGCCGGCTGCGGATCTTGCTGGTTCCGGAGAACGAGGGTCCGTCCGCCCTGGCGAACGCGACCGTACGGCTGCGCCTGTCGGCCGATCTCGCGGACCGGCAGGAACTGGCGGAGGGCTGTGCGCGGGCCGGGCTGCGCGAGGTGGTGTGCGAGACCGGGGCGCTGCCGCTGCACGGGCGCGGGCGGCACATCGGGCTGGTGCTGCGGCTGAAGGAGCCGGCTTCGGAGGTGGTGGTGCGGGTCGACACGTGGTGGAACGGCGGCGCGACGGACCGGAACCACACCAACAACGAGCACGTGGTGCTGGCCCTGGACACGGGGGACACGTACGCGTTCTGACGCGTAGGGGTGGTCTGACGCGTACGTGCCCTGCGGGTGCGTGCGTGGGCACGGGTCCCCGCTGGTGCGGGGCCCGCCGCTACGGCGTGCCCACGCCGCCGAACTCGGCCATGGCCTCGTCGACGATCCGCTCCAGCCGGGCGTGGTGGGCGCCGCGCCAGTAGACGCGCTCGCAGTCGGCGCACTGGGCGAAGACCTCGTACGAGCGCTGCGTGCCGCTCTCCAGCCGGTCGCCGACGCTGTCCTTGTCGGCCTCGCGCAGGGTCCCGTTGCACGCGGTGCAGCGGGTCCACGGCGCGAGGGCCGGGGCGAACCGGCCGAGGATGTCGCGGACCTGCTCGTCGGGGTTGTCGCTGTAGACGTACGCGCCGGCGAACAGCTCGCGGCGGCGCAGCAGTCCGCGGTCGCGGGAGAGCAGGACGCGCTGCTCGGCGGCGGAGCGGGTGGCCAGGGCCGGGTCGCCGATGTCCTCGTTCTCGTACGCGGCGTCCACGCCGAGCAGCCGCAGGCGGCGGGCGAGGGTGCCGAGGTGGACGTCGAGGAGGAAGCGCAGCGGGGTGGTGCCGGGGACGCCGGGGAGGTGCTGGGGGCGGTCGACGGCGAAGACCTCGACGGATTCGCCGGCCCGGGGCACGTGGGCGAGGGGCGTTTCGGCGCCGTCGACGAGGATCCGGCCGACTTCGGTGAGGGGGACGCCGGCCGATTCGACGACGTGGCCGAGGCTGGAGACGCCGTCGGTGGTGGTCGGTACACGGGTGCCGCGGCGCGCGGGCGCGGCGAACACGTGCAGGTCGGGGGCGAGGGTGAGCTGAATTCCGGGTCCGTTCACGGGGTCAGCATGCCATCGCGGGGCGGGCCGAGGCGGGGGATTTACACCCCCGCGCGCGCGTTCGCGGTCTTGCTCGCATCCGTGTCCGCATCCGCATCCGCATCGGTGTCCGCGCCCGTGTCCGCGTCCGTGCCGGCGGCTACCGCGTCGTGCAGTTCGCGGTGGGCGTTGACCTGGTCGAAGTGGTTCTCGGCCCATTCCTTCACGGAGCTGAGCAGGCAGCCCAGGTTGGCGCCGAGTTCGGTGAGCCGGTAGTCGACGCGGACGGGGACGGTGGGCGTGACGGTGCGGGCGACGAGGCCGTCGCGCTCCAGGGAGCGCAGGGTCTGGGTCAGCATCTTCTGGCTGACGCCGGGGATCTTGCGGCCGAGCTCGCTGTAGCGCATGGTGCGGTCCTCGGCCTGGGTGAGCGCGCTGACGATGAGGCCGACCCACTTGTCGCTGATGCGGGCCAGGAGCTGGCTGGTGGGGCACTCCTTGAGGAAGGCGTCGTAGGACTCGCGGGCCTCTTCGCGGCGGGCTTCGGCGGTACGGGTGGCCATGGGTGCCCCACTTCCGGGTCGGGTACGCACTTCGAGGTACGTACTTACCAATAGAGAGTAGCTCTCCTTAGGTTGGTTCTCACCGGGAACACCGGAACCAGAGAGCGAGCCCGCGGAAGAGGCGATGGCGATGAGCGAGACCCAGCAGACGACCGGCCAGGCGACGGCGACGGCGACGACTACGGCGATGACGACGATGGCGGCGGCGGTGGCCGAGGGCTTCGGCGGCCCCGAGCGGGTGGAGATCGTACGGGTGCCGGTCCCGCGGCCGGGCGCCGGGCAGGTCCGGGTACGGGTCCGGGCGGCCGGTCTGAACCCGGTCGACGGCGCGGTACGGGCCGGAGTCTTCGGCGGCGAGGGGCAGCGGCTCGGCTTCGGCTGGGACGTGGCGGGCGAGATCGACGAACTCGGCGCGGACGTGGCCGGCTGGGCGGTGTCCGACCGGGTGGTCGGCCTGCACTACGGGCCGGTCAAGCCGCTCGGTACGCACGCGGAGTACGCGGTGCTCGACGCGTCGGCGCTCGCTCCGGCCCCCGTGACGGTCGACACGGTGACAGCGGCGGCGCAGCCGCTGAGCGGCCTGACCGCGGCCCGTGCGGTGGACCTGCTGGAACTCCCGGCCGGGGCCGCGGTCCTGGTCACCGGTGCGGCGGGAGCGGTCGGCGGGCTGGCGGTCCAGCTGGCGGCGCGGGCCGGCTACGTGGTGACGGCCCTGGCGGGAGCCGATGACGAGGAACTCGTACGGTCCCTGGGCGCGGCCCACTTCGTCCCGCGCGGCGAGACTCCGGCCGGCGCGGTGGACGGCGTCGTGGACACGGCGGTGCTCGGCGGGCCGGCCCTGGCCCTCGTCCGGGACGGCGGCTCCTACGTCGGCCTGATCCCCCACGCGGCCCCGGCGCCGGAGCGCGGCGTCCGCGTGGTGGAACAGGAGGTGGCGGCGGACGGTGCGCACCTGGCCCGCCTGGTGACGCTGGTCGACGCGGGTGAGCTGACCCTCAGGGTGGCGCGCACCTTCCCCCTGGAGGAGGCCCCAAGGCCCACGCCCTCCTCGCGGACCCGGGCACGCGCGGCCGCATCGTCCTGACGGCCTGAGCGAACTCGGTGAATTGGCGGATATGTCCGGCGTGGGCTGAAACGGCCTATTCGAAGCCGCAACGTAATGAGGGCGGGCCCTGCTCTCGGTAAGATCATTCCGCTAATGCTTCGCCAGCGAGAGACGCCAGGAAAGACCATGAAAATGCGCAGGGCCCTCCCCATTGCCGCCGTCATACCGGCCCTTCTCGCACTGTCCGGATGCAGCGGTGAATCCGCGAAATCCGACGGAAAGAAGCCGGAGGCGAGCGCGAGCGCCGGCGCGAAGAGTGAGCAGAGTGCCGAGGAGAAGAACGCCGCCGAGGCGAAGCGCCTGGGCGCGCTCGACGAAAAGGCCATCGAAAAGGTGGCCATCACCGGCTCGACCGCGGGCTTCGACGCCAAGCCGGTCGCCGCGGCGGACGTCGAGGCCGGCCAGGGCATGGAGGCGGACAAGAAGGTCTGCCAGCCCCTCGCCAGCCTGATCGGTGGTTTCACGCACATTCCGGCCGTGAGCGTGGCGCACCGCTCCCTCCAGCCCGGCGAGGCGACGAACGCGACCGTCGGCTCCATGTGGCTGGCCTCGCACTCGAAGGACAACGCCGTCAAGGTCATGACGGAACTGCGCACGGCCGTCGCCGAATGCCCCGACGGGTTCAAGACGCTGGGCCTCGCGTACGGCAAGGTCGAGGGGCTGCCCGCGCCGAAGCTCGGCGACGAGGCCGTCGGCTACCGGATCACCGGAGACATCGGCAAGCAGAAGGTGCCGATGACCTACACGGTGGTGCGCAGCGGGGGCGTCATCGCGGCGTTCTACGGCGTGAACATGCTGGACGCGGAGAAGGCGGCGATCCCGGAGCCGGTGATCAAGGCCCAGCTGGAACGTCTCTCCGCCCCGACGGGCTGACGGAATAACTAAAAAAAGGGGGGCCTCCCCGGTGCGATGCACCGGGGAGGCCCCCCTTTTTTCGTATCAGTAGACGCTCCCCGATTCCGCCGGGAATTGCGGCGGCCAAGACTCATTCGGGTCGTACAACGACTGTCGTTCGCCCATCAGCTCGTACTCCGCCTCCCGCCAGCTCGGATGACCGCCGACGACGAAACTGTCGCCGTCCTCCTCCAGCATCCAGGTGTAGGCGGCGTCCGCCGCCGGAATGCCGTGCCGTTCGTGGAGCACGGCGAACTCGGTGGCGGTCGCCCGCCGGATGTGGAGCCCGTTGTCGTAGTAGGGCTTGAGGAACATCAGTTCCACGTGCCCGATATAGACCTCGACTCTCGTCGTGGTCTGGTCCGCGAGGGTGGCCTCACTGGTCAGAAAGAGCTGGCGGTGCGAGGGGTTGAACCCGGTCACTCTGAAGAGCCGCCCCTCTCGGACGAAATCCGTCATTCCCATCACTCCTCAGAATTACTCGGGCACGAGCGATCCGTCAGGGTAGGTGAAGCGGGTGGGATAGACCCGCTCGTACTCCCCCTTCGGCCCCTTCGCGGGGTTGAACATGTACCAGTCGATGGACTTCCAGGTGCGCTGGTCCCGCCGGACGGCCGTGCGGAGTCTGCCCATCTCCCAGGCCGTTCCGTTGCCCCCTGCCTGGATCACATCGAACCTGTCGGGGGGAAGTGTGTCCGCTCGAGCCAGGAGCTTGGTCAGCGCCTCGTCGGCGTTCTTGGCGCCGGGGACACCGTCCAAGGACACCGAGATCTTCACGTTGGAGTTGGTCACCGCTTTGTCCACGCCTATCGTCCACAGGGCGCGCAGTCCATTGCCATTGGCGTCGAGTACCTCCGTCGCGAACATCTTGGGGTTGAAGGTTCCCCCGCCGATGGCGCCGGCCAGGTGGTCCGAACCGGCCTTGTTCGGGCCGGCGTTGATGCCGAGGACGACGTGATCGCCGTCCTTGGCCATATCCGCGATGATCTTCTCGCACTGCTTGGCGGCGTCGCTGGGGCCGGCCATCGCGACGGAGAACGCCTTGACCTTGAAGGTCGCGGCGCCCCCTACCTTGCACGCCTTGTCGAGCTGCCGGACGATCCGGTTGACGATGCCCGCGATCGCGGCCTCGGTCAGGCCGATGGTCCGGAGCGCCATGAAGGCGTCCATGAACCGGATGCCCGTCTTGATGGCGGCGTCCGCCGCCATGATCGCGGCCTTCGCCGACCTGAAGATCGGGCCCGCGACGAACCAGCTCGCCGCCCAGGCGCAGTCGCCCCAGCTGCCACCCGAGAGTCCCGGTGTGAGCAGCTTGGCGCAGCCGATGAAGTCGCCGAGTAGGACGTCGATCGGATCGATGCCCGAGTTGAATTCGAGCGGCGTCAGCGTGACCGTGATGGTCTTCGTCTCCGCCGGGCTCACGTCGGGCTTGAGGTAGATCGCGTGCTCGGCCGGGCAGCTGCCCGTGGTGGTCGCGTACGTCTCCCATCCCACCGCGCACATGTACACGTCGACGTGCGCCTTGTACGTGACGTCGGCCGTGATCGTGCAGTTCCCGACGTGGTAGATCGCGCCGCAGTTGTCCTTCTTGACGTTCTTCGGTTCGCCGATGTACTCGAAGTGGTCGAGGATCGCCCACACATCGCCGATCCCGGTGGTGACGCCCTGCCCGATCTGCTCGGCGCTGCCGCCCTTCTCCGAGCGGTCCGCGGCGTTCTGGGCCTCCGTCGCCGCGTCGCGCGCACCCTCGGCGGCCTTCTCCGCCGCCTTCGCGTCGGTCTCCGCCTGGGTGGCGGTGGCGCGGGCGCTCGCGGCGTCCTTCTCGGCCTGGGTGGCCGCGGCGCGGGCCGAGGCGGCGTCCTTCTCCGCCTCGGTGGCGGCCGAGTCCGCCGCTGCGGCGTCCGCCTCCGCGTCCATCGCCGCCGACGACGCCTTCAGGGCGTCCTGGCCGGCCGCCTTGACGTAGCCGTCGGACCGCTTCGCCGAGTCCTGGGCGGCCTTCGAGTCCGCCGCGGCCGCGGAGGCCGAGGCCTGGGCCCGCTGGTACGCCTTGGCGGCACGGGCCGCGTCGGTCGCCGCGGCCGCGGACGACTGCGCCGCGGCCTGCATGTCCGCCGCGGCCTGTGCGGCCAGGGCTTTCGCCTCGGCGGAGAACCCGTCCGCCTGGTTCGCGGCGGCGGCCGCTGCCGCCGCCTGCTGCTGCGCGGCCGTCAGGGACTGCTGCCCCGTCAGCACCGCGAACGCCGCCGAACTGTCGGACTCCTGGTACGGGCCGCCGAGGCTGATCGCCTCGCTGGCCGGGTTGAGCACCGCCTTGGCGGAGTCGCGGGCCGCAGCCGATGCCTGCACGGCCGCGAGGGCCTTGCCGGCGGTGGTCGCCGCCCAGCTGGCGGTCTGTATCGCCTCGCTGCGCGCCGCCGCCGCGTCCGCCTGGGCGACCTTGGACGCTGCGGAAGCCTTCTCCGACTGCTCCTTGGCTCCCTTGGCGTCGGCCGCCGCGGCTATGGAGGCGTCGATGGCCTCGGCCGCCGCGGCGTGCGCCGCTGCCGCCGAACCGGCCGCGACCATGAAGGAGGCCCAAGCGCTGTCGGACGCCTCCCGGGCACGGGACGCGGAGCCCTGCGCCTTGGTGGCGGCCTCACGGGCGTTGACGGCCGCGGTGGTGGCCGCGTTCGCCGACGCGCGGGCGTTGGTGGCGGCGGTGGTCGCCGTGTTGGCGGCGCCCCGGGCCGTGGTGGCGGCGGCACGGGAGCCTTCGGCCGCGTCCGTACCGTCGTCGGCGTCGGCCTGGGCCTCCAGGGCCGCCGCCTTCGCGTTCAGCGAGTCACGCCGTAGCTCGGCCTCCTGAGCCCGGTCACGGGCCGCGACCGCCTCGCGCTCGGCCTTCTCGGCATCACCCCTGCGGTCGGACGCCGTGGCTCCCGCCGCATCCGCCGACTTGCGGGCGTCGCTCGCGATCCGGCCCTGGGCGACGGCGTCGGCCTCGTGGCCCTTGGCCTTGTTCCGCTCGCTCTCCGCGGTGGCCCGGTAGGCCGCCGCGTTGGCGCGCTCCAGTTCGGCGACGGCCCGTGACGCCTGGGCGTCGGCCGCGGCCTGCTTGGCGTCCTTCTCCTCCGCCAGGGCGGTTTCCTTGGCCTTCTTGGCCTTCTTCGCGTTCTCCGCGGCCGAGGCCGCGTAGGCGTCGGCGCTGTCCGCCGCCGCCTTCGCCTGGGCGGCGGCCTCCTGCGCGGCGATGCGGCGGAACTCGGTGTTCACCGCGTGGGCCTCGGTCTGCGCGAGCGCCAGCAGCGTTTGGGACGTCGCGACCGTGGCGTTGGCCGCGTTCAGCGCCGTCTCCGTGGCCTTCGCCGCAGCGGTGGCGGCGGCGCCGGAGGCACGGGCGACCTGCACCGACTGCTGCGCGTACATCAGGCCACGGCCGCGCGGCACCTCGGAGGCGTCCGCGATCGTCCATGCGTCCTGCTGGGCGCTCACCGCGCGCTGGGACGCGGCGGTGGCCAGGGCGGACTGCTCCTTGGCCTTGACGACCAGCGCCGCGACGTTGCCCCGGGCCTTCGTGAGGTCCGTCTGCGCCCGGTCGAACAGGGCTTGCTTCGGCTTCAGGATGGTGCTCGGGTCGGCCGCGAGCTTGTCGTGCCAGTACTTCTGCCACAGCAGGATCTGCTCGGCGAGCCAGGCCTGGCCGATGGCCTCGATCATGTGGTCGGTGGCGGCCTTCGTCGCCGCGGCGGCGTCGGCCTCCGCCCGCATGATCAGGCCGCGCTGCGTGTTCTGGCCCGCGTACTCCGACTCCCACTCGGCCGAAGCCTGGGACACGGCGTCGCTGAGGGCGTTGCGCGGGTCCACGGGGTCGCCGTGGTTGCACGTGGCCCAGGCCTGCTTGAGGTTCTCGACCTCGACGCGGAACGCCGGGGTCCCCTCGGTGACCTTCTTCGCGGGGAAGCCGCCGTACCGCAGGTAGGTGGCGAGGTCGGTGGAGGTGGTGCCGCCCCAGAACATGGTGTTGGTCGCACTGGCGTCGCGCAGCATGGAGTCCGCCGCGAAGTCGTGCCAGTCGTCCTTGCCACGGTTCTGCTCGGTGACCGCCTTCGCCTGGGCGATCGCCCCGGTGCCGGGGTTCGTGTGACCGTCCCAGCCCAGCCGGGTGGACAGCTTCGGCTGCGTGGAGTGGGTGAACTCCATGACCTCGGCGCCGAACTCCGGTGCGTGCAGCGTGATCTGATCGCTGAACGCGCTCATCGCGTACGGCCGGTTGGCGTCCTCCAGGATCGCCGTGCGGGCCGCGATGGCGTCCACGTACTCGTACGCGGCCTTCTTGTCCTGGGCGGTGGCCTGCCCCAGGGGCATCAGCTGGAGCCAGGAGATGTCGCCGATGACCGCGTGCAGCTGCGCGTTGGTCCCGGTGAGGCCCTCGATGGCCTTGGCCTTCGTACGGGCGCCGCCGGCATGCAGGGCGACACCGGTGATGCAGCGCTCCAGGCGCGGGGTGCTCCGGGCGTCACGGATGACGGCCGCCAGCTCGCCCAGCCGGCGCAGTGCGTTGTCGGCGTCGTTGAAGATCGTCCGCATGCCGTCGGAGACCTTCTGGATCGCCAGGGCGAGTGCGGGGATCCGGCCGACGATCACGGAGGACGAGGGGATGTCCACGAGCGCCCAGAGGCAGGCGTCGACGTCCCGCGAGGGCAGGCACTCCTTGACCTTGGCGGCGTCGAGCCGCTCGAAGAGGATCTGCCCGCCCTTGGTCGTCGCCCAGTCGACGACGTTCACGGAGACGGCCGTGAGGCCCTTGCGGTAGTCGTCGACACAGGTCTGCCCACACGAGTCGAGCAGGATCTGCTTCTCGCGGTCACCGAGCGCCGGCCAGTTCGAGGCACCGCCCTTGATGGGGGTGAGGCCCCCGGCGAGGGCAGCCTGGTGCGCGGCCTCGTTCTTCTCGCGCTGCTCCTGCTCGATCTTCTTCGCGGCCTCCTCGGCGGCCGAGCTGTTGCCCGCCGCGTCGGTCGCCTTGCCCTCGGCGTCCTTGGCGGCCTTCTCCGACGCGGCCGCCTTGCGCGCGGCTTCGGCGGCCTCCTCGGCGGACCGGCCGGCCTTCCCGTTCGCCTCGGCGGCGTGCCGCTCGGCGGCGGTCGCCTCACGGCCGGCCTCGGCGGCGATGCCGCTCACCGCACCGGCGGTGGTCCGGGCGCTGAGCGCGTCCTTTCCGGCCTGTGTGACGTGACCGGTGGCGGCGTCGGACGCGCTCTTCGCGCCCTGCTGCGCGGCGGACGCCAGTCCCGCTGCCGTCTGGGCGCTGTTCACGGACTCGACGGCACGCGCCGAGTCGGCCGCCGCGAGGGAGGCCGCCTCGGCAGCGAGCTTCGCGTCACCCGTGGCCTGCGAGGCGGTCTGCTGCGCGGACGTGGCGGCGGCGGCAGCGGCGGTCGCCGTGGCCTTGGCCGCCGCGGCCTGCTGCTCGGCGATCGTCTTCGACGCCTGGCCGGACAGCACCGCGAACGCGGCCGAACTGTCCTTCTCCTGGTACGGCGTGCCGACGGAGATGGCGACGTCGGCGGCGGTGATCGCCTCCCTGGCGCTGTCCCGGGCGGCCAGGGCGGCCTGACCGGCCGCGTACGCACGGCCGACCACGATCGCGGCCGAGTTGAGGGCCTGCGTGGCGCTGGTCGTGGCGGCGGCCGAATCCTGCTGCGCCTTCTTGGCGAGCTCGGTGGCGTTCTCCGAAGCCGTCGCCGCGTTGTCCGCGCGGATCGCGGCCTCCTCCGACGCGTCCAGGGCGGTGGCCGCGGCGACGTGCGCCGTGGAAGCCGCGCCCTGGGAGGCGTAGAAGGCGGACCAGGCCGTGTCGGCATTGGCCTTGGCGCGCTCGGCGGCGCCCTCCGCCGTGGTCGCGGCGCCGCGCGCGGTGACGGCGGCAGTGGTGGCCTGCTCCGCGGCCGTCTGGGCCGCGGTGGCGGACGCGGTGGCCTGGTCGGCGGCCGTACGGGCCTTCGTGGCGGCCGTACGGGTCTCGGCGGCGGCCGCGCTGCTCGCGGCAGCGGTGGCGGCGGCTTCGAGGGCGGCGGCGCGGGCCGCGGTGGCCTGCTTCGCCTGCAGCGCCGTGACCGCCTTCTCCCGCGCGGTCTGAGCGGCCTTCGCCTTCTCGTCGGCCAGTGTGCGCTTCGCGGTCGCGTCAGCGGTCGCGGTGTCCGCGGCCGTACCCGCGCTCGTGGCGCTGGTCTGCTGGGTAGCGGCGCGCTCCTCGGCCTCCTTGGCCTTGGCGCGCTCGGTGACGGCCTTCGTCCGGGAGTCACCCGCGGTGACCTGCTCGGCCTGGGCCTTGGCGCGCTCGGTGGCGGCCGTGGTGGCGGCGGTCTTGGCCTTGTCGCGCTGCTGCTCGGCCGTGGTCCGCGCGGCCTTCGCGGTGTTCGCGCTCTCCGTGGCGGCAGTGGCGTTGGCCTTGGCGCTGTCGGCGGCGGCCTTCGCCTGCTTGGCGGCCTCCTCGGCGGCGACCCGGCGGAACTCGGCCTCGATCGCCTGCGACTCGGTCTGCGCCTTCGCCAGCAGCGCCGAGCTGGTGGCGGCGGTGCCCTTGGCGGCGGCGAGCGCGGTCTCGGTCGCCTTCGTGGCGGCGGTGGCGGCCGCGGCGGAGGCACGGGCCACCTGCACCGACTGCTGTGCGTACATCAGACCCCGGCCGCGCGGGACGAAGGTCGAGTCGGCGATGGTCCAGGCGGCCTGCTGTGCGGTCACGGCCGCCTGTGAGGCGGTGGCGGCCGTCGCCGAGAAGGACTTGGCCGAGGTGACGAGGGCGGCGACGTTGGCACGGTAGCGGGCGATGTCCGCGTCGGCCTTGTCGAGCTTGGCCTTGTCGGGCGCATCGGTGTAGTAGCCGGGCTTCTGGGCGATCCTGTCGCGCCAGAACTTGCTCCACTTCAGGACCTGGTCGGCGAGCCACGCCTGACCGATGGCCTCGATCAGGTCGTCGGTGGCTTCGCGGGCCGCCGCCGAGGCGTCGGCCTCCGCGCGCATGATGCCGGCGCGCTGGACGGCCTGCCCCGCGTACTCCTGCTCCCACTCGACCATCGCGTTCATGACGGGCTCGTTGAGCTTGCGCGACGGGTCGTACGGGTTGGCGTAATCGCAGCCGGCCCAGGCCTGCTTGAGGTCCTCGATCTCGACGCGGTACTCGGGGGTGCCCTTGACGGGCGCCACGGTCGGGAAGCCGCCGCGCTTGAGGTAGGCGGCGATGTCGCTGGAGGTCCTGGCGCTGTTCGCGACCTGGCTGTCGCTGAGCATCGACTTCGACGCCCAGTCGTGGAACTCGTCCTTGCCCTGGTTCCCCTCGGCGATGACCTTGGCGCGGGCCAGGGCCTCGGCGCTGGGCGTGCTGAGGCCGGCCTCACCCAGGCGATAGGCGAGATCCCTCTGAGTGACAGAGGTGAAGTGCGCGACGTCCCGGCCGAACTCCGGTGCGTACCGGGTCAGGCCGGCGTCGGAAGGAGCCGAGAACAAGTAGGGATCGTTGACGGTGGTCAAGGCCTCGTGGCGTGCCTTGACCATGTTGGCGTACTCGTACCCGGCCTTCTCGTCGGCCTTGGAGGCGGTCTTCAACGCGCTGTCGTAGAACCACTCGATGGGGTTGACGATCCCCTTGAGCTGCTCCTCCGTGCCGGCCAGCCCCTCGATGGCCTTGGTCTTCAGCTGGGGGCCGCCGACGTGCAGCGCCACCCCGGCGATACAGCGGTCGAGCCGCCGGCTGCTGCCGATGCTGTTGCGGTACTGGGTGGGGTCGTCCTGTTCCGGCGCCGTCTCGGCGGCGGCCGGGACGGCCTGGATGGTGCCCACCAGGACGGCGGACGCCGTCAGGAGGGCCGTCGTACTGGTCGCCCTGGTCAGGGCCGACCGTAGGCGACGCCGGCGTCTGCCGGCGTCTCTGAGCAAAGACATGTTCCGCCTTGCAATCCCTCGATTGACAGGCAGTGCCGGGACGGGACATGGGTATGGAGGCATCGCGGTTCCGCGCCCGGACATGCTCCCCCGGGGACGCGGCTGCCAGCATGCTCGCCCCCCGACGAACCCGGCGCTACCGCTTGCCTTGTGACGATGTCATCTCCGACCCTCTATGTGAAGATCAAATAAACGTCGCCAAACCCCCAGCAGGGGCCAGGTGGGGGCAAGTTGCCCCTGGGGTGATCGTCTTGTTACCGGCCGGAAAGGAGCCCCTCCCGCACGTGAAACGCCCGGCCGGGGGAGCCCGGTCGGGGGAGCCCGGTCGGGGGAGCCGGGCCGGGCGCCGCACACGGGGTCGCGGTAGGGGTGGTCGCGGTATGAGTACAGGCCCTTGCGGACCTGCCGGCCCGTGGCGGCCTTCACGCGGCTGCCGAAGGTGCCCTTGCCGGTGCCGTTCATGCGCCACGGGCGGTCGGGCGGGGCCGGGGAGTCCTCGTGGGGGGCCGCCCGCAGGGAGGGGAGGCTCGGTCAGGGCCAGACGAGGCAGTACGGCTGGTGCCCGGCTTCGTGCAGCCGGTGGCTGAAATCCTGCCATTCGTGGAGCAGCTGATAGACATTGAAGGCGTCGCGGGGGCCGCCGCGGTCGGGGACCGTGGACCAGATGAAGGCGGCGGCGCCGACCGATTCCTCGCCGATGCCGCGCAGCGGGTCGACGACGGTCATCGGGAGCTTCACGACGGCGTAGTCGGGGTGCAGGACGACCAGCTCCAGCGGGGGCACCTTGTGCAGGGGTATGCCCTCGATGCCGGTCAGGACCATCGCGGCGACGGTCTCCGGCTTGATCTTGGTGAACATGCCGCCCATGCCGAGCTCGTCGCCGCCGAGCTCCTCCGGCCGCATCGTCACCGGGACGCGCGCGGCCGTGGCCCCGTCGGGGGCGCCGAAGTACTTGTACGTCACGCCCATGCCGCGGCCCCTGGGGAGGCCGTCGGGTTCCAGCGCGCTGCCCGGTACGGGTTCTGCCGCGTCCGTGGCACGTCGGCGGTGCTTGCCGCGGCGACGTTCCCGGGCGCGCTGCGGGTCCAGGCCGTCCGTGCCCTCGCCCGGTCCACCACCGCGTTGCATATCTCCACCCGACGTGTCTTGCCTGCCCCGGCCCCGTGACCCCCGCCACGCAGCCTGATCATCATGGCAGTGACCTCCCCCGGGGTGGCGCGGTGAAACGCCCGTCCGCAAGTCAGTCGCGGCCTCTGAGACCATGGCTGGTGTGAGCTACCCGTACCCGTATGAAGCCAAAGTCTCGCAGACTCTCTTTGACCGCGCGTCCCTCGTGACGCCTGGCGGCGTGAACTCTCCGGTGCGCGCCTTCCGCGCCGTGGGCGGAACGCCCAGGTTCATGGTGTCCGGTACCGGTCCGTACCTGACCGATGCCGACGGGCGCGAGTACGTCGACCTGGTCTGCTCGTGGGGGCCGATGATCCTCGGCCACGCCCACCCGGCCGTGGTGGAGGCCATCCAGGCCGCCGTCGTCCGCGGCACCTCCTTCGGTACCCCCGGTGAGGGGGAGGTCGCGCTCGCCGAGGAGATCGTCGCGCGGATCGCACCCGTGGAGCAGGTCCGGCTGGTGTCCTCGGGCACCGAGGCGACCATGTCCGCGATCCGCCTCGCCCGCGGGTTCACCGGCCGCGCCAAGATCGTGAAGTTCGCCGGCTGCTACCACGGGCACGTGGACTCGCTGCTGGCCGCCGCCGGCTCCGGCCTCGCGACCTTCGCGCTGCCGGACACCCCCGGGGTGACGGGCGCGCAGGCCGGGGACACGATCGTGCTCCCCTACAACGATCTGGAATCGGTGCGGGCGGCCTTCGCCGCGCACCCCGGCGAGATCGCCTGTGTGATCACCGAGGCCGCGCCCGGCAACATGGGCGTCGTGACCCCGGGGGAGGGCTTCAACCAGGGGCTCGCCGACCTGTGCCGGGCGAACGGCGCCCTGTACATCTCCGACGAGGTCATGACGGGTTTCCGTACCTCGCGCGCCGGCTGGTACGGCGTGGACGGGGTCACGCCCGACCTGATGACCTTCGGCAAGGTCATGGGCGGCGGCTTCCCGGCGGCGGCCTTCGGCGGCCGCGCGGACGTCATGGGCCACCTGGCGCCCGCGGGTCCCGTCTACCAGGCGGGCACGCTGTCCGGTAACCCGATCGCCACGGCCGCCGGCCTGGCGCAGCTGCGGCTGCTGGACGAGGCGGCGTACGAGAAGGTCGACGCCGTGTCGCTCCAGATCCAGGGGCTGGTGACCGAGGCGCTCACCAAGGAGGGCGTCGCGCACCGGCTGCAGACCGCCTCGAACATGTTCTCGGTGTTCTTCACCGAGGACGAGGTCCGCAACTACGACGACGCGAAGAAGCAGGAGGCCTTCCGCTTCAACGGCTTCTTCCACTCGATGCTGTCGCAGGGCGTCTACCTGCCGCCGTCGGCGTTCGAGTCGTGGTTCGTGTCCACCTCCCACGACGACAAGGCGATCGAGCGCATCGCGGCCGCCCTGCCGGCCGCCGCCCGGGCCGCCGCGGAGGCCACCGCATGAGCGCCGCAGCCGCTGGTGAGGGCAACGAGATCACCGTCGTGCACGTGGTGCGCCACGGCGAGGTGCACAACCCGGACGGGGTCCTGTACGGCCGCCGCGCCGGCTACCACCTCTCCGAGCTGGGCCGCAAGATGGCGGACCGGGTCGCGGAGCACCTGGAGAACCGCGACGTGACCTACGTCGTGGCGTCCCCGCTGGAGCGGGCCCAGGAGACGGCCGCGCCGATCGCCAAGTCGCACGGGCTGGACCTGGCGACCGACGCCCGCCTCCTGGAGGCCGGCAACGTGTTCGAGGGCAAGACCTTCGGCGTCGGCGACGGCGCGCTGCGCCGGCCCGAGAACTGGAAGCACCTGACGAACCCGTTCAAGCCGTCCTGGGGCGAGCCGTACGTCGAGCAGGTCGTGCGGATGATGAGCGCGATCGAGACCGCCCGTGACGCGGCCCGCGGCCACGAGGCGGTGGCGGTCAGTCACCAGCTCCCGATCTGGATCGTGCGGAGCTTCGCGGAGAAGCGGCGGCTGTGGCACGACCCGCGCCGCCGCCAGTGCACGCTGGCCTCGCTGACCTCGTTCACGTACCAGGGGGACGCGCTGGTGTCGGTGGGCTACAGCGAGCCGGCCCGGGACCTGGTCCCGGCGCACCTCCTCGCGGGGGCGAAGCCGGTGAAGGGCAAGTCCAAGGCGTTCGGGGCGTAGGCCCCGGCCCCGGCGGTACCGATGACACGGCCCGGCCCCTTTGGGGCCGGGCCGTGTGCCGTTGGCCAAGACTGGTCAAGACTGGTCAAGACTCAGTCTTATTTCATACAAATACGCCGACTGGCCCGTGTCGCTCTTACGCTTCATCAAATTGTCCGTTTGTATGACATTTTATGAGCGATACGCGCGGCTTCAGCCGAAGAGGAGTGCTCGGGCTCGGACTTGGGGCCGCGGCCGCGGCCGGCATCGCCGGCTGCAGCGTCGGCGGACCGTCCGACGCGGGCGGCGCCGGAGCGAACGACCCGTCGGGCGGTACGCCGCCGGGAGGCCCGGCCGCCCCGTCCGGCCCGGTGGTCAAGCCCATCGGCGACGGATCCACCGCCGACACCGGGCCCCAGCCGCACCAGCCGGCGGCCCCCGTACCCCTCCAGCCGGGCGAGACCCCACCCCAGTTCGTGGTGTTCAGCTGGGACGGCGCGGGGGAGATCGGCAACGGCCTCTTCCCCCGCTTCCTCAAGCTCGCCAAGGACCACGGCGCGGCGATGACCTTCTTCCTCTCCGGGATCTACCTCCTGCCCGAGTCGAAGAAGGACCTCTACCGGCCGCCGAAGAACCCCGTCGGCGCCTCCGACATCGGGTACCTCAAGGACGAGAACGTCCGCAACACCCTCAGGTACGTGCGCGAGGCCTGGCTCGACGGCCACGAAATAGGAACCCACTTCAACGGGCACTTCTGCGGCGGCTCCGGCTCGGTCGGCAGGTGGACCCCGGAGGACTGGCAGAGCGAGATCGACCAGGCCGTGTCCTTCGTCACCAACTGGCGCACCAACACCGGCTGGACCGACCTCGACCCGCTGCCCTTCGACTACCGCAAGGAGCTGGTCGGCGCCCGCACCCCCTGCCTGCTCGGCCAGGACAACCTGCTGCCGACCGCCAAGAAGCTGGGCTGGCGCTACGACTCCAGCTCGCCCGGCGGCCTCCAGCAGTGGCCGGTCAGGCGCGGTGGCCTGTGGGACCTGCCGCTGCAGTCGCTCCCGTTCCCCGGGCACTCCTTCGAGGTGCTGTCGATGGACTACAACATCCTCGCGAACCAGTCCAAGAACACCACCAAGGGCGTCCCGTCCAACTACCCGGCCTGGCGCACCCAGGCCACCGCCGCCTACCTCGGCGGCTTCAAGCGGGCCTACGAGACCAATCGCGCGCCCCTCTTCATCGGCAACCACTTCGAGCAGTGGAACGGCGGCATCTACATGGACGCCGTCGAGGAGGCCCTCAAGGGCATGGCGGACAAAAAGGACGTACGCCTCGTATCCTTCCGTCAGTTCACCGACTGGCTGGACGTCCAGGACCCCAAGGTGCTGGACAAGCTGCGCACGCTCGGCCCCGGCCAGGCGCCGACCGGTGGCTGGGGCACGTATCTCACGGCGGCCTGACCGGGCCCGGGTCAGCACCTGACCAGGGGATTGGCAGACCCCCCGGGGGGCGCGGAAGATCCGCAAACCGCACATGCGAAACTTTTCACATGAGCCTTAGCCGCGCCCCCCGCCGCAGCCGCTCGACCAGCGGCCGCGCCACCCTGCTGACCGCGGTGACCCTCACCGGCGCCCTCACCCTCACGGCGTGCGGCGATGCGGACGGCGGCAGCAAATCCTCCGGGTCCGCCGGAGGCAACTACGTGATGGGCTCCAACGGCATCTCCACGGTCGCCAAGGGCAAGCGCACGGACGCACCCAAGCTCGACGGCGAGACCGTGGACGGCAAGACGCTGGACACCACCACCCTCAAGGGCAAGGTCGTCGTCCTCAACGTCTGGGGCTCCTGGTGCCCGCCGTGCCGGGCCGAAGCCAAGTACTTCGCGAAGGTCGCCAAGGAGCTGGAGGCGGCCGGTCAGCCCGTAGCCTTCGTGGGCATCAACACCCGCGACAACACCAAGCAGAGCGCGACCTCCTTCGAAGAGAACTTCGGGATCACCTACCCGAGCCTCTTCGACCCGGACGGCAAGCTGATGCTCCGCTTCCCCAAGGGCACGCTCAACCCGAACGCCATCCCCTCCACGCTCATCCTCGACAAGGACGGGAAGATCGCCGCCCGCACCCTGGCCGCGGTCAACGAGGAGAAGCTGCGCTCGATGATCGACCCGCTCCTCGCGGAGAAGTGACCTCGTGGTCACCGCACTCTCCGCACTGTCCGGACTCACCGGGCCCGCCGGGCTCTCCGACGCCGTCCTCGCCGCCGACGAGACCGTGAACACGACCGTCCTCAACGGCGGCCTGCTGCTGGCCCTCCCCATCGCCCTGTTCGCCGGGCTGATCTCCTTCTTCTCCCCCTGCGTGCTGCCGCTCGTCCCCGGCTACCTCTCCTACGTGACCGGTGTCAGCGGAGCCGACCTCGCCGAGGCCCGGCGCGGGCGGATGCTGGCCGGTGCGAGCCTGTTCGTCCTCGGCTTCACGGCCGTCTTCACCTCGACAGGCGCGCTGTTCGGCTTCTTCGGGCGGACCCTCGACGCCAACAAGGACGTCATCTCCCAGGTGCTCGGCGGGCTGGTGATCCTGCTCGGCCTGTTCTTCATGGGCGCGATCCCGGGCCTGACGATGCGCGAGTTCCGCTTCCACAAGAAGCCGGCGGTCGGCCTGGTCGGCGCGCCCGTGCTCGGCGTGCTCTTCGGCCTGGGGTGGACCCCCTGCATGGGCCCGACCCTCGCCGCTGTCGGCAGCCTCTCCATCGAACAGGCCACCGCGGGCCGCGGCGCGCTGCTGACCGTGGTCTTCTGCCTGGGGCTGGGGCTGCCGTTCATCGCCACCGCGCTCGCCTTCCGCAAGGCGCTCGGCGCGTTCGGCTGGGTGAAGAAGCACTACGCGTGGGTGATGCGGATCGGCGGCGGCATGCTGATCCTGACCGGTCTGCTGCTCGTCACAGGAATGTGGAGCAGCATCGTCAGCGAAATGCAGAGCTGGACCAACGGCTTCACGGTGGGGATCTGAGGACTACGAGGACATGAGTACGACCGACAAGGCGTCCCCCGAGGCGCCGAACGACTCCGCCGCCACCGAAGCAGCCGCCGAAGCCGAGGCCTCCACCGAGGCCGCCGCCGGCGCACAGCTGTCCACCGCCCCGCTGGAGGACGCCCCCGGCGGCCCCGTGGGCATCGGGGTGCTCGGCTGGGCCCGCTGGTTCTGGCGGCAGCTCACCTCCATGCGTGTCGCGCTGATCCTGCTCTTCATGCTGTCGCTGGCGTCCATCCCGGGCTCGCTGATCCCGCAGAACCAGGTCGACCTGATGAAGGTCGCCGCCTGGAAGAAGGAGCACTCCTCCTGGGTGACCGTCGCCGAGAAGCTCCAGCTCTTCGACGTCTACAGCTCGGTGTGGTTCTCCGCGATCTACCTGCTGCTGTTCATCTCGCTGATCGGCTGCATCCTGCCGCGCTCCTGGCAGTTCGTCGGCCAGCTCACCGGCCGGCCGCCGTCCGCGCCCAAGCGGCTCGACCGGATGCCCGCGTACACGACCTGGCGCACCGACAGCTCCCCGGACGAGGTGCTCGCCTCCGCGCGCGGCCTGCTCGGCCGCCGCCGCTTCCGCAACGAGGCGGGCAAGGGATCGGTCTCGGCCGAGAAGGGCTACCTGCGCGAGGCCGGGAACCTGATGTTCCACGTGGCGCTGATCGTCATGCTGATCGCCTTCGCCTGGGGCCAGTACTTCAAGTCCGAGGGCGGCAAGCTCGTCCTGCGCGGCAAGGGCTTCTCGAACACGCTCACCCAGTACGACGACTTCAAGTCCGGCGGTCTCTTCGACCCGGACGACCTGCCGCCCTTCTCCTTCACCCTGGACAAGTTCGACGCGTCCTTCGAGCGCACGGGCCCGCAGAAGGGCACCCCGCGCGACTTCAAGGCGTACGTCACCTTCAGCGACGGCGCGCACGGCAAGCCCGAGAAGCGCGAGATCCAGGTCAACAAGCCCCTGGTGGTGGACGGCTCCAAGGTCTACCTGCTCGGCCACGGCTACGCGCCGGTCATCTCGGTGACCGACCCCACCGGCAAGGTGATCTACAAGGACGCCGTGCCGATGCTGCCGCAGGACGGCAACCTCACGTCCTCCGGAGCCGTCAAGGTCACCGACGGGTACAAGAACAAGGACGGGAAGTCCGAGCAGCTCGGCTTCCAGACCTGGTTCATCCCGACCTACGCCGGCAAGAACCAGGGCACGATGCTCTCCCAGTTCCCGGAACTGGACAATCCGGCGATGACGCTCAACGCCTACCACGGCAGCCTCGGCGTGGACTCCGGCCTGCCGCAGAACGTCTACCAGCTCGACACGGCGAAGATGGAGATGTTCAAGGACGAGAAGGGCGAGCTCTTCAAGAAGCTGCTCAAGCCCGGCGAGTCCATGGAACTGCCCGGCGGCCAGGGCACCGTCAAGTTCGAGGGCATCGAGCGCTGGGCCACCTTCTCGATCACCCACCAGCCCGGCAGCGGTCTCGCCCTCGCGGGCGCCGTCGCCGCGATCGCGGGCCTCGCGGGCTCCCTCTTCATCCGGCGCCGCCGGATCTGGGTGCGCGCGACCCGCGGCAAGGACGGCGTGACCGTCGTCGAGATGGCGGGACTGGGCCGCAGCGAGTCCGCCAACCTCCCCGAGGAGCTGGCGGTCCTCGCCGGCGCGCTCCACGAGCGGGCGCCGAGCGCGGCGCCCGCCGCCACCGATCCCGAAACCGATCCCGAACCCGCAGAACCTGCCGAAGAAGTCGAAGGGGAGCGCGCGTGATGCAGCTCGCGGCCGCAGCCAACGAGAACCTGGCTCACCTCAGCAACAACCTGATCTACGCGTCCATGGCGGTCTACACCTTCGCCTTCTTCGCCCACATCGCCGAGTGGATTTTCGGCAGCCGCAGCAAGGTGGCCCGTACGGCCGCCGCGCTCACCCAGTCCGGGGCCGGCGGCAAGGCCGCGGCCAAGGCCGCCGCCCCCGCCGTACAGGTGCGGGGCAAGGGCAGCAGCACCGCCGTCCTCGACAAGCCCAAGGTGGTCACGCGCAGCGCCGCCGGCACCCGTGACGTCCCGGACGGCCCCGGCGCGGCCGGCGGCACCGTCCAGGGCGACCTGTACGGGCGCATCGCGGTCTCGCTGACCACCCTCGGGTTCCTCCTCGCGGCGGGCGGGGTCGGCGCCCGCGCGCTGTCGGTGGAGCGGGCCCCCTGGGGCAACATGTACGAGTTCTCGATCACCTTCTCCACGGTGGCCGTCGGCGCGTACCTGCTGCTCCTGGTGCTGAAGAAGAACGTCCGCTGGCTCGGGCTGTTCCTGGTCACCACGGTCCTGCTCGACCTGGGCATCGCGACCACGGTGCTCTACACCGACAGCGACCAGCTGGTCCCCGCCCTGAAGTCGTACTGGCTGCTGATCCACGTCTCCACCGCGATCATCTGCGGTGCGGTCTTCTACATCGGCGCGGCCGGCGCGGTCATGTACCTCTTCCGCGACTCGTACGAGGCCAAGCTCGAGCGGGGAGGCAAGCCGGGCAGGTTCGCCACCTCGGTCATGGAGCGCTTCCCGTCGGCGGCCTCGCTCGACAAGTTCTCGTACCGCATCAACGCGGCGGTCTTCCCGCTGTGGACCTTCACGATCATCGCGGGCGCGATCTGGGCCGGCGACGCGTGGGGCCGCTACTGGGGCTGGGACCCCAAGGAGGTCTGGTCCTTCGTGACCTGGGTGGCGTACGCCTGCTACCTGCACGCCCGCGCCACGGCCGGCTGGAAGGGCCGCAAGGCCGCGTACCTGGCGCTCTTCGCGTTCGCCTGCTGGATCTGGAACTACTACGGCGTGAACATCCTGCTGAGCGGAAAGCACTCGTACGCGGGCGTCTGACCGGCGGGACCGATGGACTGATGGACCGAAGGCCGGAGGGGCCGGGCAGCCGAAAGGCGCCCGGCCCCTCCGGCGTTCCCCGGCCCTCCCGCTCCGTCACCAGGAGGGGCGCAGCGGCGGGAGGGGGCCGTCCCCGTTGAGGGTGCGGACGAGGCGGCCCAGTTCGGTGCGCAGGGCGCCGAGGTCGACGCTGCCGCGGCCGAGCTCGGCCTCCAGCTCGTGCAGGACGCGGCCGGCGGCTCCCAGGTGGGCGGTGGCGGCCTCGGTCAGGACCACGAGCTTGCGGCGGCCGCCCTCGGGGTGCGGGGTGCGGCGCAGGTAGCCGCGCCGCTCCAGGTCGTCGACGAGCTGCCCGGCGGCCTGTTTGGTGACCCCGAGCCGCTCGGCGAGCTCGGTGGCGGTGGCGCCGGAGGGGCCCAGGGCCTGGAAGGCCATGCCGTGCAGGGGGCGCAGGCCGTCGGCGTACCCGTCCTCTTCGAGGCGTCGGGTGAACTCGCCGAGCAGGAGCTGGAAGCCGAGGCCGAGCAGGAAGGCCAGCTCGATGTCGTCGCTCTGGTGGGTGGTCACGCAGACATGGTGACACAAGCGAGTCAAGCTGCTTTACTTAGCGAGTAAAGCAGCTTGACTCACTCTGTCCGAGAAGCGAGGGAACCGCCGTGCGCGTCATCACCCCGTCCCCCGACCAGGTCATCACCACCCCGAACGCGACCATGACCGGCTACGCCTCCCCCAGCCGGGGCAGCGCGGAGCTGAGCACCTGGCACGCCGCCATCCCCGCCGGAATCACCGGCCCCGAGCACTCCGTCAGCCGCGAGCAGGTCTGGACGGTCACCGCCGGAGCCCTGGACGTCACCTGCGACGGCCGCACCGAGAAGGTCGCCGCCGGCGAAGCCGTGGTGCTGCCCCCGGACGTCCTGCGCCGTGTCCACGCCCTGGCCGACACCGAGGTGTACGTCGCCATGTGCGCGGACGGCCTCGTCTCGGTCCCCGGCACCGAGGGCGCCCGCCCCCTGCCCTGGGCGGTGTGAGCCCCGCGGGATCCCTGGTGGCCCGGGCCCGATCGCAGGCCCGGTCCCGGTCCTGGCTCCAGCCCTGGCCCTAGCCCTGGCCCTGGCCCTAGTCCTTTTCCTTCTCGTCCCGCTCCTTCTGGTCCCGCTCCTCGCGGAGGGACTTCAGGAACTCCGGGTTGTCGTCGGGCGCCACCCACTGGCGGCGGCCCTGCCGCGGCCTGCCGGCGCCGCCGGGCACGCGCTTCTTGCCCGCGAACAGCCACACCACCGGACCGACGATCGAGAAGAGCAGGATGATCAGGACCCAGACGACCTTCGGGAGGTGCTTGACCTCTTCCTCCGGCGTGTTCAGGCAGTCGATGAAGGTATAGATGGTCAGCGCGATGATCAGCAGGAACGGCAGATAGCGCAGCACGGTGTGGGACCGACCCCCAGAAGAACGGTGCGGACCGGGCAGGCCCGCCGTGGACTCTTCCAGGGTAGAGGCCCCGCCGCGGTTCGGGCTCTGAGCGGGGATGCCACAATTGCCGCATGGCTTACGACGATCTCCGCTCGCTGCTCCGGGCCCTCGAGCGGGAGGGCGACCTCAAGCGCATCAAGGCCGAAGTGGACCCGTACCTAGAGGTCGGGGAGATCGTCGACAGAGTGAACAAGGCGGGCGGACCCGCGCTGCTCTTCGAGAACGTCAAGGGCTCGGCGATGCCGCTGGCCATGAACGTCTTCGGGACCGACCGGCGACTGCTGAAGGCCCTCGGGCTGAAGTCGTACGCCGAGATCAGCGAGAAGATCGGCGGCCTGCTCAAGCCCGAGCTGCCCCAGGGCTTCATCGGCGTCCGCGAGGCCTTCGGCAAGCTCGGCTCGATGGTGCACGTGCCGCCGAAGAAGGTGAAGGGCGAGTCCGCGCCCGTCCAGGAGGTCGTCCTCACCGGCGACGACGTGGACCTGGACCAGCTGCCGGCCCTCTTCACCTGGCCGAAGGACGGCGGTTCCTTCTTCAACCTCGGCCTGACGCACACCAAGCACCCCGAGACGGGCGTGCGCAACCTCGGCCTGTACCGCCTCCAGCGCCACGACAAGCGCACCATCGGCATGCACTGGCAGATCCACAAGGACAGCCGCAACCACTACGCGGTGGCCGCGGCCCGCGGTGAGCGGCTGCCGGTCGCGATCGCCTTCGGCTGCCCGCCGGCCGTGACGTACGCGTCGACCGCGCCGCTGCCGGGGGACATCGACGAGTACCTCTTCGCCGGGTTCGTGGCGGGCAAGCGGATCGAGATGGTGGACTGCAAGACGGTCCCGCTCCAGGTCCCGGCCCACGCCGAGGTGGTCATCGAGGGCTGGCTGGAGCCCGGGGAGACCCTCCCCGAGGGCCCCTTCGGCGACCACACCGGCTTCTACACCCCGCAGGAGCCCTTCCCCGCACTGAAGATCGACTGCGTGACGATGCGCAAGCGTCCGCTGATCCAGTCGATCGTGGTGGGCCGGCCGCCGACGGAGGACGGTCCGCTGGGCCGCGCGACGGAACGCTTCTTCCTGCCGCTCCTCAAGATCATCGTCCCGGACATCGTGGACTACCACCTCCCCGAGTCGGGCGGCTTCCACAACTGCGCGATCGTCTCGATCGACAAGAAGTACCCGAAGCACGCGCAGAAGGTCATGCACGCCATCTGGGGCGCGCACATGATGTCGCTGACCAAGCTGATCATCGTGGTGGACAAGGACTGCGACGTCCACGACCTCCACGAGGTCTCCTGGCGCGCGCTCGGCAATACGGACTACTCCCGCGACCTCACCGTCGTGGAGGGCCCGGTGGACCACCTGGACCACGCCTCGTACCAGCAGTTCTGGGGCGGCAAGGCGGGCATCGACGCCACGAAGAAGCTGCCGACGGAGGGGTACACCCGGGACGGCGGCTGGCCTGACATGGTCGAGTCCGACCCGGCGACCGCCGCACTGGTGGACAGCCGCTGGAAGGAGTACGGACTGTGAGTCCTGTCGCCATGGGGGGCCCGGCCCTCTTCATCGGTACCGACGAGGTCTACGTGGCCTTGGTGCGCCCGGAGCTCGACCCTGCGGACCCGGGCGTCCGGCTCGCCGCCGAACAGGCGGGCGTCACGCCCGAGGAGTTCGCGGGCCCCGGCAACGTCTGGGCGCTGATGCTCGACCAGGACGGCGAAGGCGACGGCTTCGAGCTGCCCGGCGCGCGGGACATCGAGGCGGACGACTTCGCGGAGCAGCTCCAGCGCGACCTGGTCGCGGGCGAGCCGTTCACGGCGGAGGCGGGGAACTTCCTGCGCCTGGAGGCGCGCCCGACCCCCACCACCTGGCAGCTGACCGCCCACGTCACCCCGCCCGAGGGCCACGCCGCGGGCCCGTGGACCCTGGACCTCGGCACGCTCCCCACGGCCGACCTGCTGGCCGACCTCGAAGACTTCCGGAGAAGCCTCGCATGATGACGACCGCCGACGAACTGCTCGGCTCGTCCGGCCCGGCGCCGCAGCCGGTCGGCAAGGTCAAGGCGTTCCTGCGGCTCGTGATGATCGAGCACTCGGTCTTCGCGCTGCCCTTCGCCTACATCGCCGCGCTCACCGCGATGTACACGCTCGACGAGCGGATGCACTGGACGAAGCTGCTGCTCGTCACCGTCTGCATGGTGGGCCTGCGGACCTTCGCGATGGCCGCCAACCGGATCATCGACCGCGAGATCGACGCGCGGAACCCGCGGACCGCCGGGCGCGAGCTGGTGACGGGCGCCGTCTCGGTCCGCTCCGCCTGGACCGGGGCCGGCATCGCCCTGGCCGTCTTCCTCGGCTCGGCGGCGCTGCTGAACCCGCTCTGCCTGATGCTGGCGCCGATCGCCGTCGTACCGATGGTGGTGTACCCGTACGGGAAGCGGTTCACGAACTTCCCGCACGCCATCCTCGGCATCGCCCAGGCGATGGGCCCGGTCGGGGCCTGGATCGCGATCACCGGCGAGTGGTCCTGGGACGCGGTGATCCTCGGCCTCGCGGTGGGCGTGTGGATCGGCGGCTTCGACCTGATCTTCGCCTGCCAGGACGTGGCCGCGGACCGCGCGGAGGGCGTCAAGTCCGTCCCGGCCCGCTTCGGCATCCCGGCCGCCCTGTGGGGCGCGCGCGGCGCGCACGTCGTGACCACGGGCCTGCTGGCCTGGTACGCGGTGGCGACGGACGCGGGCTGGCTGTTCTGGCTGGGCCTGCTGATCGTCGTGGCGGCCTTCGTCTACGAGCACACCATCGTCACGCCCCACGACCTGTCCCGCCTGAACCGCGCCTTCTTCACGGTGAACGGCTTCATCGGCATGGCCCTGTTCGTGTGCGCCCTGGCGGACCTGGTGGTGCGGGGGCTGTCGCTGTAACTCGATCGTGTGTGCCCTGCGGGATCCGGCGGTTCGCGGGCTGCCCGGGTGAGTAGCGTGCAGCCGTGACCATGCCGGAGAACGACGGCCCGCACTCACGGCTCAGCCGGTTCGAGGGCATGTTCCCCGGCCATCGGACGCAGCTGGTCGAGGGAGCCATCGTCGCGACTCCGCTGAGGCCTTCGACCCGTACAAGGCGCAGTGCACCACGCTGTGGAACCCCGGGCCGGATGGCTACCGGGGCCGGGACGTGATCCCGTACGGGGAGACGGTCACCGTGGAGACCGGTATCGGGAAGGTGGCCGTCGGCACGGCCGGGCTCCCCGTCGACCCCGGCGCCGCAGGCTAGAGCGCCGCCACCTCCGGGCGCGGCCGCGCCGCCGCGGCCACCGCGGCGCCGGCCAGGAGGCCGAAGAGGTGGGCCTGCCAGCTGACCATCGAGTCCGTCGGGAGGGCTCCGGCCAGGAAGGTCGTGCCCCAGACGGCGGCGATGACCACGGCGACGGCCACGCCGATCGGGCTGCGTTCCACGAAGCCGCGCACCAGCAGGTAGCCGAAGAGGCCGAAAATCAGGCCCGAGGCGCCCGCCGTGATGCTGTGGGGCGGGGAGATCAGCCAGACGGCGAACCCGTCGGCCAGGACGATGGCCGCGCAGACGGCCAGGAAGCGGCCTATGCCGCTCAGCGCGGTGACGAAGCCGAGGACCAGCAGCGGGACGCTGTTGGAGGCCACGTGGCCGAAGCCGAAGTGCAGGAAGGGTGCCACGGGGATCCCGCTCAGGCCGTCGGCCTCCCGCGCGGTGATCCCGTAGGAGTCGAGGGCGTGGCCGGTGGCGTAGTCGACGGCCTCGATCAGCCAGAGCAGCGCCACCCAGCCCAGCATCAGCTTCGCGGCGGCCACGGCCCGGCCGGTCCGGCTCCAGGCGAAGGAGCCCGTACGACCCGTACCCCCCGGGTGTGTGCTGCTTCCGCTCATGACGATCCCTCCGCCGTGTCCACCCCTTGAACGTGCGGCCACCTTAGCCAGTGCCCCCCGGCGGTGGCCGGATAGTCTCGGAGGTATGACTGAGGGCAAGCGCACCCCGTGGGTGGTCGGGGTTTCCGGGGCGTCCGGGACGCCGTACGCGGCCGCCGTGATCCGCGGGCTGCTGGCGGCTGGCGAGGGCGTGGACCTGGTGGTGAGCCGGGCGTCCAGGCTGACCCTGCTGGACGAGACGGGGATCGCCTTCCGCGACGCGCACTGGCAGAGCGACCTGGGGGAGTGGCTGGAGCGGGGGGCCGACGGCAAGCCCGGCACCTTCGCGCGCCCGGACCTGGACGGCGTGCGCCACTGGGCGGCGGGGGACCTGGCGGCCGGACCGAGCAGCGGCTCGTACCCGGTGAAGGGGATGCTGATCGTGCCCGCGTCCACGGCCTGCGTGGCCGGGGTGGCGCTCGGGCTGTCGAAGGACCTGCTCCAGCGGGTCGCGAGCGTGACGCTCAAGGAGCGGCGCCGGCTGGTGGTGACGGTACGGGAGACCCCGCTGAGCGGGCAGACGCTGAAGCATCTGGTGAGCCTGGACGAGGCGGGCGCAGTGGTGCTGCCCGCCTCTCCGGCGTTCTACGCGGGTGCGACGCACATCCAGGATCTGGTGGACTTCGTCGCGGGGCGGGTGCTCGACGCGGCAGGGGTGCCGCACGGGCTGTACCGCCGGTGGGAAGGGGAGCTCGGAGGCTCCCGCCCTCCCCGGGGGGCGAGCGGTGGCGCTTAGCGCTTCTTGGCGCGCCCCGGCTTGCGCATCTTGTCGACACGGTGTGCGGCGACGGGCTGGTCGGTGCGGGATCGGTTGGCCAGCTCCTGGAGCTGTCGCATGTGCGCGTAGGCCATCTCGATCGTGTACACGGTGAACCACTCCTGAAAATTGTCAGATCGTCTTTGATCTGTTGAAAGATTCACAGGGTGTCGACCCTGTGTGCCTTTGATTCTATACGTAAACTTGAGGGAATGCCGAATAATGGAAGGTTCCAGGTACATGGACGCGGTGGACAAGCAGCTCATCCAGGCACTTCGTGAGAACGGACGCGCCTCGTACGCCGAGCTGGGCCGGCTCGTGGGCCTCTCCGGCCCCAGCGTCACCGACCGGATCAACCGGCTGGAGACGGCCGGAGTCATCACCGGGTACCGCGCGACCGTGGACGCGGCCTCGCTCGGCCTCGGCGTCACGGCGCTGATCGGGATCTCGCTCTCCGACGCGGCGGACCACGAGGACGTGGCCCGCCGGCTGCGCGACCTCTCGGAGATCGAGGACTGCTGGTTCATCGCCGGCGACGACTCGTACATGCTCAAGGTCCGGGCCGGCGACGTGGACGGGCTGGAGCGGATCATCCGCAAGCTCTCCAGCACCAAGGGCGTCTCGCGCACGCGCACGACGATCGTGCTCTCCACCAAGTGGGAGAACCGGGTCGGGGGCCTGCCGGAAGAAGCCTGAGGTCGCTGAGAGTACGGTTGGGGCGCGGTTGTGGGGCACACGTACCGCGCCGCGGACCGCGCAAGAGCGGGCCTGGGGACAGAGGACAGAGGAGAGGACCGGCATGGACGCTGGGTTCAAGCGTGAGCTGGAGGACAAGGTTCGCTCCGGCGAGCGGCTGACCCGTGAGGACGGCATCGCCCTCTACGAGTCGGACGACCTGGCCTGGCTCGGCGGCCTCGCCCACGAGGTGCGCATGCGCAAGAACGGCGACGTCGTCCACTTCAACGTCAACCGTCACCTCAACATGACGAACGTGTGCACGGCCTCGTGCGCGTACTGCTCGTTCCAGCGCAAGCCGGGCGAGAAGGACGCGTACACGATGCGCATCGAGGAAGCCGTCCGCCTGGCCAAGACCATGGAGGGCGAGAACCTCACCGAGCTGCACATCGTCAACGGCCTGCACCCCAGCCTGCCGTGGCGGTACTACCCGCGCTCGCTCTCCGCGCTGAAGGAGGCGCTGCCGAACGTCTCGCTGAAGGCGTTCACGGCGACGGAGATCCACCACTTCGAGACGATCTCCGGCATGTCGGCCTCCGACATCCTGGACGAGCTGATCGAGGCCGGTCTGGAGTCCCTCACCGGCGGCGGCGCCGAGATCTTCGACTGGGAGGTCCGCCAGCACATCGTCGACCACAACACCCACTGGGAAGACTGGTCGCGCATCCACCGCCTGGCGCACTCCAAGGGCCTCAAGACCCCGGCGACGATGCTCTACGGGCACATCGAGGAGCCGCGCCACCGCGTGGACCACGTGCTGCGGCTGCGCGAACTGCAGGACGAGACCGGCGGTTTCCAGGTCTTCATCCCGCTGCGCTACCAGCACGACTTCGTGGACATGAAGGACGGCAAGGTACGCAACAAGCTCCAGGCGCGTACGACGATGGCGACGGGCGCCGAGGCGCTGAAGACCTTCGCGGTCTCCCGCCTGCTCTTCGACAACGTCCCGCACGTGAAGGTCTTCTGGGTCATGCACGGCGTGCAGACGGCGCAGCTCGCCCTCCAGCACGGCGCGGACGACATGGACGGCTCGGTCGTCGAGTACAAGATCACGCACGACGCCGACAACTACGGCACCCCGAACAAGCTGGGCCGCGAGGACCTGCTGGAACTGATCCGCGAGGCGGGCTTCCGCCCGGTCGAGCGCAACACGCGCTACGAGATCATCCGCGAGTACCCCGGCCCGGACGCGGAACTCCGCGAGACGCCGCAGGCGATGCGGCTCTGACGCCTGACGCCTGACGCCTGGTGTGCCCTGTGGCCCCGGTTCCCCCTGGCGGGGGGCCGGGGCCCTTTGCGCGCGAGATTGAGTAATGGCTAAACTGCCCACATGACCCTTACTTTTGTCTTCGATCCGGTCGTCGACCCCGCCCTGGTCGAGGAGTTCGCCGCGCTCTGGACCGACGTGTCCAACGCCGGCGGCGCGGTGGGCTTCGTACCGCCCGTCACCGTCGAGGACGTCCGCCCCGCACTGGACGCGCACCTCGCCGCGGCCTCCGAGGGCCGCAGCCGGCTGCTCGTCGGGCGCGACGCGGCCGGGCGGGTGCGCGCCGTCGCCGTCATCGCGCTCAACCAGCACCGGCTCCAGCGGCATTGGGTCTGGGTCTACACCGTCATGGTCGACCCCGCCCTCCAGGGCGGCGGCGCCGGTCGCGCGCTGATGGAGGCCGTCGCGGACGCCGCCCGCACGATGGAGGGCATCGACGCGATCCGCCTCGGCTGCCGGGGCGGGTTGGGCCTGGAGCACTTCTACGCCGCCTGCGGCTACAAGGAGGTCGGCCGCGTCCCCGGCGCGATCCGGGTGGCCCCGGGCGACGACCGCGACGACATCACGATGCTGCTGCCGCTGCACTAGTGGGCGGCCTCGCCCTGGCGGCCGCGGCTCCGGCCGCCGCCGGCACCGCGACGGCGGCCGGCACCTCGGCCGCGGCCGACGCCGTCCCGGCCGCCGCCTCGACGCGTACGCCGGGCCCGTGGGGCACCAGCTCCCCGTAGACTCCCAACCCCGACCCGTCCTCCTCCTCGGGCGGCGTCAACGCCCTGGTGTCGGCGGGGAACGGCGCCGTCGTCTCGCTCACCAACGACGGGCTCTCCCGTGCCACCCGGATCCGGCCCGCCGGCAGCACCGCCTGGCTCGCCCCGCAGGCCTGGCCGGACGCCGTCGGGTACAACACCGAGCTGGTCGCGCTCGGCGACGGCTCGGTGCGCCTGGTCTGGCGGGCCAAGCGGGCCGACGACCTCAACAACTACTGGCTGAAGGTGGCCACCCTCGCGCCCGGCGCGACCGCCTTCTCCGAGCCCGAGTGCGTGGCCGCGGTCCCCGAGAAGGGCTACCAGCACCTGGCGGCGGCCCCCGACGGCCGGCTGGTCGCGGTGTGGTCGGTCTTCGGCGTCGTGAAGGCCGCCGGGAAGGCCGGCCCGAAGGCCGAGTGGACCGCTCCGGCCAACCTCAACCAGCAGCCGCCGTCCGGCAGCCGGGACATCTCCTCCATGGACATGGCGGTCGCCAAGGACGGCACGGCCCTGCTGGTGTGGCAATGGCGGGCGAGCAATGCCGTCGTCGCTCTGGAGAAGGCCCCCGGCGCGGCGGGCTGGACCACGGTCAAGGACCTCCCGGTCCCGGGGACGGCAAGGCCGACCTGATCTCGGTCGACAAGGACGGTCACGCCTGGCTGAACGCGGGCAACGGCAAGGGCGGCTTCGGCAACCGGTCGCAGGCCGGCAAGGCCACGAACTGGTCGTACATCCGCATCTCCTAGCGGCACGGGTCCGGGGGGCCGGCTTCGCAGCCCGTCGAAGCCCCCCGGCGCCCTTGTCCGTGGCCCGGGCGTGCTTCACTGGACGGGCACGTACAGCCGTAGGACGACGAGAGAGAAGGGGTCACCGTGTCCCTCAAGCCGAGCGCGACGATCCGTTACACCGCGATGCGCCTGGGGATCTTCGTCGGATGCCTCGTCCTCGTCGCCGGTCTGGTCCGGCTGGGCTGGGTGCCCTCCGGTCTCGGTGACGCCAACCCCGCCTGGGTCGTGCTGCTCGCCCTCGTGCTCTCCGCGCCGCTCTCCTTCGTGCTGCTGCGCAAGCAGCGCGACGAGATGTCCGTGGCCATCTCCGGTCGTGTCGCGGGCGCGAAGGACAAGCTCGCCGCGAACCGCAGCCAGGAGGACGACGCGGTCGACGAGGCCGCGCGCGCCGGCTAGTGCGGAGCAGTTAGCTTCATCACACACCGAAATGCCTCGGCACCGGGTTCGCCCCCGGAACGCCGGGGCTTTCGGTGTTTTCCGGGGGGGTATCGGCGGGATTCCCGGCCCGGGGGCACCGGTTGACCCAAAGGGAGACTTTGAGATTCCCAAAGGTGAAGTGTTAGCGTCTTCAACATGTTGACGACAGCCGCGCACCAGATGACCCCGAGCGTTCCGCTCGTGGCGCGCCTGCACGTCGACCTCTGCCGCCGCGTGTCCGCGGCCTGTTGCTGTTGTCGCTGAGTCCTCGCGACCGGCCCTGACGCAGCAGCGGTCCGCCCGCCCGGCTCTTCGCTTTTCCGGGTGCTGCCGCACCGCATCACCACCCCCCCTCCCGCAGAAACCGCAGATCCACCCGGAGAGTGTCCGTGTCCGCGTCACCGCAGACCCCTGCCGCCGAGGCCCCCGCCCCGGCGAAGAAGTCCTCCTTCTCGTTCCCCTTCTGGGCCCAGATCGTCACCGGCCTCGTGCTCGGCGTTCTGCTCGGCTGGGTCTCCCGCAGCCAGGAGATCAGCTGGCTCGGTACGACCCTGGAGCAGATAGGCGACATCTTCGTCCAGCTCCTGAAGCTGGCCGTCGCCCCGCTCGTCTTCTTCGCCATCCTGGTGTCGATCACCAACCTCCGGAAGGTGAACAACGCCGCGCGGCTCGCCTCCCGCACGCTGCTCTGGTTCATGATCACCTCGCTGATCGCGGTGGCCATCGGCCTCGCGATCGGCCTGCTCACCAACCCGGGTGCCGGCACCGGCCTCACCCCGCAGGACGGCAAGCTACCGAAGCGCGAGGGGTCCTGGCTGGACTTCCTGACCGGCATCGTGCCGACCGACATCATCACGCCGTTCACCGAACTGAACGTGCTGCAGATCGTCTTCCTCGCCGCCGTCGCCGGTATCGCCGCCCTCCAGCTCGGCACCAAGGCCCAGCCGGTGCTGAACCTCGCCGAGTCGGTGCTGGAACTGCTCCAGAAGGCCCTGTGGTGGGTCATCCGCCTCGCCCCGATCGGCACCGTCGGTCTGATCGGCACCGCGATCGCCACCTACGGCTGGGACCTGCTCGGCAAGTACGCCACCTTCACGGTGGACGTGTACGTCGGCTCCGCGCTCGTGATGTTCGGCGTCTACCCGCTGCTCCTGTGGACCGTCGCCAAGGTCAACCCGCTCCAGTTCTTCAAGGGCGCCTGGCCGGCCATCCAGCTCGCCTTCGTCTCCCGCTCCTCGGTCGGCACCATGCCGGTCACCCAGAAGGTCACCGAGCGCCTCGGCGTCCCGAAGGAGTACGCCTCCTTCGCCGTCCCGTTCGGCGCGACCACCAAGATGGACGGCTGCGCCGCGATCTACCCGGCGCTCGCCGCGATCTTCATCGCGCAGATCTTCGACGTGCAGCTCGGCATCACCGACTACCTGCTGATCGCCTTCGTCTCGGTCGTCGGCTCCGCCGCCACGGCCGGTCTGACGGGCGCCACGGTCATGCTGACCCTGACCCTCTCCACGCTGGGCCTCCCGCTGGAGGGCGTGGGCCTGCTGATGGCGATCGACCCGATCCTGGACATGATGCGCACGGCCACCAACGTGGCCGGCCAGGCGCTGGTCCCGGTCATCGTCGCGGCCCGCGAGGGAATCCTGGACAAGGCGGCCTACGCCACCGCCTCCTCGTCCCTCCTGGACGAGCCGGCCCAGACCGAGATCCCGGCCCAGTCCGACGCCGCGGACTCCGCGGACTCTTCGGACTCCTCGGACGCCGACCCGGCGAAGGCCCTCGTCACCGCCTGAGCCCCGCCGCCCGACTGCCGCAGCCCCCGCCCCCGTCCGGGCGGGGGCTGCGGTGCGCCCCGGACGGGGTGACGTGCACAGAGCCGCGACGGGACCGGCGAAATGGGCTGGCGGAAGCCTGCGCGAGCGTGTGACGGTTCGGTCCATGGGCAACTCCAGGGCATATCCCGTCTTCCGGACCACCGACGCGACCGCGGCGTACACGCAGGCCATGCGCCTGTGCGCGCTGCTGGCGGAGTGCGAGGACGAGGTCGGGCTCATGGCCGAGCTCGAGACGGTCGAGGATCTGCGGAAGATGGCCGCGGTCCTGCCCGGGGCGACCTTCCACTACGTCGGCGTCCGAACCGGGTCGAACGGTCACTCCGGATGGTTCGACCTCGATGTGGCGACGACGGAGGACGTCGTACTGGAAGCGCACCTGCCGCTGTACACGCTGGAGGACGCTGCGAGGGGGAGCGCGGAGGAACGCTTCGTGGCGGCCCTCGGCCAGGGCACGGCCGCCATCGGCTGGCATGGCCTGTGGCCGGATGATCCAGAGGCGGACCAGTACGGGATCGCGAAGTACGACGGGGTCCAGGTCGTGTTCCACGGCGATGACGCCCAGTGGGGCCGATGGACCGAACATCACACCGTCTTCGTCCATGTGGACAAATGGGGCGACCTGCCTCGGGCCGAGAAGCTCGCCGCGCACATCGGCGGCGAGGTCCTGGGTGAGGAGCAACTCGGTTGGTGACGCCGTCCCGAGGCGGAGCCCCTCGCGACCGCCTGACCTCCGCCACCCACCACCGCAGCCCCCGCCCCCGTCCGGGCGGGGGCTGCGGTGCCGTCAGGCCGTGCGTACCGCCATCAGCAGGCCGCTCGCCCAGGCCAGGCGGACGCACCGGAAGTCCTTGCGCTCGTCGAGTTCGGCCAGCAGGCGGTCGACGGAGGCCTTGTGGCCGTCCGGCCATCCGGGCTGGGGGAGGAGGTCGTCGATCAGGTAGGTCCCGCCGGGAGCCACCAGTTCCAGGGCCCGGTCGAGGTGGGTGAACTTGCCCGGCCAGGTGTCCGCGAAGACGAGGTCGAAGGGCGGGCCGTCGAAGTCCTCCAGCCACGTACCGCCGTCCCCGGACACGAAGGTCACCCGGGGGTCGGCGCCCAGGTGCTCGCGGGCGATGGCCTGGACGGCGGGGTCGAGTTCGACGGTGGTGAGGCGGGAGCCCCCGTCCATGCCGCCGAGGAGCCAGGCGGCGCCCTCGCCCGCACCGGTGCCGAGCTCCAGGATCCGGCCCCCGGGGCGGCCGGCGGCCAGCACCGTCAGGAGGCTGCCCGTGCGGTCCTCGCAGGACAGGGTGAAGCCCGCGTCGGCCGCCTTGGCGCGCAACGCGGGCAGGGAGTTGGGGAGTTGGTTCGGCGTATCGTCCATGCGGAGATCATGCGAGGGTCCTGCCCGCCGGGGCAAGGCGGATTCCGGCGTCGGGCCGTGCGTCGCCGCCCCGGTGATCCGCTGCGACGCGAACAGGGGGCCGCTGCGGCAGCGTGTCTGCCGGGGCGGCCCCCTGTTCAGGTCGGGGTGGTGCGGGTGGGTCAGGCCTTGATCCAGACCGGTGCGGTCTGGGGGGCGTGGCCGTAGATGTAGTTGGAGAGCGTGCCGTTCGCGTTCAGGACGAGGATGGTGTTGTTGTCCTGGAGGATGAGCGACTTGCCCTTGACGAAGACGGTCTCGGCACCGTCCCAGCTGCCGTGCGAGGTCAGCTGGACGCCGTACAGGCCGTCCTTCTTGACCAGGCGGACCTTCTCGATGCCGGCGAGCTTGTAGACGCCGAGCTTCGGGGAGGTGGTGGTGGCGCCGGTCCAGCTGTGGGTGCCGCCGTCGACGGTGAGGCGGATGTAGCGCTCGCCGACCTTGCGGACGTCCTGGTAGGTGTTGAGCGCCGGGTGCAGGAAGCCCACGCGCTTGCCGTTCTCGATGATGTACGAGCTGAAGACCTGCGGGCCGGCCTTGTACGTCTTGACGGTCAGGCTGCCGTACTTCGTCGTGGAGTAGAGGCTGCCGGTGGCGTTGCAGTCCTTGGGGAGCTTCGGGAACGCGACGGCGGTCCACGGCATGTCGCCGCCCTGGGTGCGGTGCTTGAAGACGGGCGCGGTGGACAGTACGCCGTCGATCCGCAGGCCGGAGGAGAGGTCCAGCGGCTTGGACTGGTCGACCGTGCCCAGCACCTTGCCGTTCTCGTCGCGCAGCTGCGCCTTGGCGCCGGTGTGGGCGCTGTTGGTCAGCTTGACGGTCAGGCCGTGGAACACGGACGGGATGACCGTCGACTTGACGCAGTTCTCGGCGACGACGCTGCTCTTCGCGGGGGAAGCCTGCTGGGCCGGGGAAGAGGCCGCGAACGCCGTGGCGGGGACGGCGATCACCGCGCCGAAGAGGGCGAGGGCGGCGGTGGTGGCGCGGAGGGCGGTGCGCATGACGACTCCTTGAAGCGGTGCTGCGTGGGTGTAAGGAGAGCCGTATGCCGTGGTCTCTTCCGGTGGAGGCCGTTGAGTTCGGGCTGTTGGCTGCAGACAGAAAATTAGTGATCTTGTGCGGGTGGAATGGTCCGGTCCGCGTCACAGGCGTGTGACAGAGCGTTTCCGGTGCGGAGGGAAGCTGTCGGCGGGGGCGTTGGCCGTGGAGCGTCGTGCGCGACGGGCACGGGCGGGCGGTGGCCGCCGCGGGGTACGGGACGTGGCCGGGAGGGGTGGCGCATGTCGGCGTGCTGACGGCGCCGGGGTCGAGGGGGCGGGGACTGGCCCGGGCGGCGGGACCGGCGGCGGTCGCCCACGCTCTCGACGCCCGGTTGCTGCCGCGGTGGCGGGCGCGCACTCCCGCCTCCCGGCGGGTCGCCACCGTGTTGGGCTTCGGGGAACTGGGCTTTCAGCTCAGCGTCGAGCTTGCTTGAGGGCGGTGTCCGTCGCAGGTCGGGCTCGTGTGCGGGGGCTCGGTACCGATCCCGGTGGGCGCGTCATGAAGACGTCGACCGGGTCCTGGGTTTCCACGACGAATCCGTGACGTTCGTAGAGCCGGCGGGCGGCGCTGCCCTGCAGGACGTTCAGGCGCACGGTCATGCCCTGCGCGTCCGTCCGCTCCAGGACCGCGCCCAGTACGGCGGATCCGAGCCCACGGCCCTGATGGTGCGGAGCGAGGTAGAAGTGCTCCAGCCACAGGCTGCCTTCGTCGGGCCGGACCGCGACGCATCCCGCGATCTCGCGGCCGATGACGACGACCGACGTGTGCTGCGGCGAGAAGGCGTCCCGCAGCCGCTGCCGCACCCGGTGCTCGTCGTAGCGCCCGAGGCGTTCCAGGTCCGGCCGCATGACCACGGCCCGCAACTCCGCGATCACCTCGACGTCCGCCGCCACCGCGGAACGCAGCGCCCAGTCCGCGCCGTGCTCCACCGCGGCCGCGACCACCCGTACGGGCACCGCCGTGTTCGCTCGCGTCCCGTTCCCCATCACCCCAGCGTCCATGGCCGGATCATCTCAAACCGCAGCGCCCGTCCCCCGGGCGGTGCGAAATCCGCTGGATCCGCGGCCGCGAACGGGGCACGATCCGGGGGAATCGGGCGAGGCGGGGCGGGGCAGGGCGAGGGGGAGCCGGTTGGACGTGTTCGCGTGCGCGGAGTGCGGTACGGAGCTGACGGCGCCGGTGTCGCGGGTCGCGCTCCCCGTGCACACCCACCACGGGGCGTGGGAGGAGATGCACCCTCCCCTGATGGAGTCCTCGACGTACGCCGTCGACCCCCTGCCCACCGGACCGCCGTGGCGACGGTGGGAGGAGGTCGGAGAGGACGCGGCCGCCCGGCAGGGCGTGTACGCGCCGACGTACTCCGTCTCCTTCGGTGCGCGGAACAGGATCGTCATCGCCCCCGGGGACTCCCGGTCCATGGCCCTGATACCCGAGAAGTGCGAGGGCTACTGCCGGGGCGTGGACGGCCGGGCCGGCCCCAACCTGGCGTGCGAGGGCTGCGGGCGGGCCGTGGCGACCCGCGTGGACGACTGCGGATCGTGGCAGACCGTCTGGCTGGAGCCGGAGGCGGTCGTACGGGCCCCCTCGGGGCTCCCCGCGGGCCCGCCTCCCGACTGGGACGACCTGGAGCGTGCCGAGCACCGTGTCCCGCCCGTCGAGAACGGCGGGTCGTGGAGCCGGCGCTGGGAGGCGGCCCTCGGGGTGGCGCTGGCCCACCTCGTGGTGGCCACGGAGGGGCAGCCGGTGTGCCTTCCCCCGGGCCCCTTCGGCGAGTTGCTCGGCCACGCCGTCCGCCCGTACCTCCCCGTCGCGCCCGGGGCCGGTCGGTGGGGCCGGCCGGGCCGGGGATCGGCACGACCCGCCCCCGCCCCGACGTCCTCCTCGTCCCCCGCCACCCCCTCACGGGCGAGCCCTGGCGCCCGCCCGGCGACGAGGAGGCCGTGGTCGTGCCGCTGGACAGCGGGGTCTGGGCGTACCTCGTCCACCCGCGCGAGACCTCACCGATGCCGGCGACCGGGGTGCTCCCGGAGGGTGTTCTGCGCGACGACTACCCTGTGGGGCCGCCCGACCCCTGGTATCCACTGGTGGCTCACCGGGGGGCCTTCGACCACACCCTGATCCGGCTGCCCGGGGTACGTGCCGTGCGGGCCGCGTCGTGAGGGCCGGGACCCGGTAGGGCCGGACACAACCCCTTGAAAGGACCAGGTGAAACCAACCCCACCCACCCCTCCGGCTCCCCGTCGGGCCTCGCCCGGGACTCGTCACTCTCACGGGTGAACTGTGCCAACTCGGCTGGATTTGTGGATGGTTGCCGGGCATATGCTCGCCCCACACAACCTCAGACATGAGACGACCCCCGCCGGGACTGCAATCCCGAACGAGGGTCTGACCAAACAGGAAGCACTACCTTCCCCATGGCTCCTTCGCAGCTTAGCGCGCCCTCGCGCGCATCGTCCCGTGTTCCCGCCGGGACCCCCCGATCAGGTGTCGACCACGTCAACATCCGGCACTCCGGCCACTTCACCGTGATCGGCAACCACCTGATCCAGCACCGCGAACTGTCGCTGACCGCGATCGCCCTCGGTGCCTACATCCAGTCGCTGCCCGCCGGGGCCCGCATCGGCATCAAGCGGCTCGCGGAGCGGTTCCCGGAGGGGGAGATCCGGATCTCGCGCGCTCTACGGGAGTTGGAGGAGCACGGGTACCTGGAGCGCAGCCGGGTCCGGCTGGCGAGCGGGCAGGTGATCACGCGGACGGTGTCCTACAACCACCCGGCCGCGAAGTGCGGTGCGCTCCCCGCGGCGAGGCCGGGGTCGAAGCCGGGGCCGGCCCCGGAGCCCGGCCCGGAGGCCTCGCCGGAGCCGAAGCCGAAGCCGGAGTCGAAGCCCGCGCCCGAGCCGGAGCCGGAGTCGGAACCGGACCCCGTGCCCGAGCCGGAGCCGGAACCGAAGCCGGAGCCGGAGCCCGCGCCGGGGCCGACGCCGGAACCCGAGTCGGACCCCGAGCCCGAGCCCGCGCCGGAGCCCGAGCCCGAGGCGGTCGCCGTGCTCGCCGGGCTGCGGCGCCGTGATCCCCGGCTGCTGCTCTCCGAGCGCGACGTCGCGCGGCTGGCGCCCGCCGTATCGGCCTGGCTGGAGCGGGGGGTGGAACCCGGCGGAATCGAGCGGGCGCTGTCCGCCGGGCTCCCCGAGCCGCTGCGCAACGCGGCCTCCGTACTGGACTACCGGCTCCGGGCCCTGCTTCCGCCGCCGCTGCCCCCGGTACGGCCGGCGGCATCGGCATCGGCGGCGGGCGACCGGCGGCGCCCGGATCCGCTCCAGAACTGCGACGGCTGCGACCGGGCCTTCAGGGCCCCGGAGCCCGGCCGCTGCCGTACCTGCCCGCCCCCCGAGGTGACGGCGGCCGCCTGAGCGCAGGTGTCTCCGCTCAGGTCCGACTCGCCCGTCAACTCGCCCTGAATTTAAGGGATTTACGGAACCATCCGTGCGGCGGAGGCGTTTCGAACAGTGCTCTTCTTGTGGGAGTCGCCGAGGGGGAGGATGGATAGTGGCCAGTTTGACCAGGAATCAGTGGATCGCCGTGTTGTCCGTGATGGGCACGATCGTCGCCGCGCTGATCACCGCGGTGGCGATGTTCCTTACGAACTCCGACAAGGGGGACGTCAGGAACGACTGCAGCAACTCATCCCAGTGCGCGGGCCACGACATCAACGAGAAGGGATGATGAGGGCGCGGCGATCGGGGGCCGTCAGAGGTGCCGCGCTGGCGGCGAGCGCTGTTCTGGCCCTGTCGTCGTGCGGTGGTACGGAGATCGGCACCCAGAACAACTGCAGCACCGGCGCCGACTGCGCCGGTCACGACGTCAACGGGGCCGATCAGGGCAAGGGCGCCGGCAATGACGATGCCGCGCCTCCGTCCACCCCGTCCACCCCTTCGGCGCCGGAGCAGTCATCGCCTCCGGCCTCGCCGCCCTCGCCCTCGCCCTCCGTCCCGTCGGCCCCGTCGAGCTCCTCCGTGCCGCCGGCGAAGCCGAAGCCGAAGCCGGCCCCGACCCCGAAGGTGCGCTGGCAAGGCCCCCTGCTGCTCTACAGCAACGGGGCGCCGGGGGGCTGGTGGCTGGACCGCGTACCGCCCTCCGGCGCGGGGGTCGGCGATCTCGGCCTGTCGTGCGACTGTCACGCGGGTGAGGTCGAAGGCCACGCGCTCGTGGCGTGGGAAGGGGCGAAGCCGCCGGGCTACCGGGACTGCTCCGCGGTGAAGGGGCTGCTGGCAGGGCGCTCGCTCGTGGCCCGGACGGGGGGCATGGCCTGCCTGATGACGCTGGAGGGTCGCCTCGGCTACTTCACCGTCACCAAGGTGTCCGGACCGTCCGAGTTCGAAGTCGCGGTCACCGTCTGGGACGCCGGCTGACACCGGGGCGCGCCGGACCGGGTGTCCCGGGGGCGCAGACGGCCTAGGCCTCGCGGGCCGCCCGTTCCAGGCGGGCGTGGTGGGCCTGCCACCAGGTGGTGTCGGCCGGCGGGACGCCGGGGTTGGTGGGCTGCATGCCCACCGTGCCGTCCAGGAGTTCGCGGAGGATGTCGGCGTGGCCGGCGTGCCGGTGGGTGTCGGAGACGACGCGGACCACGGCGTGGTGCAGGGAGACCCGGTTGTCGTGGCTCGGCCACCACGGGACCGTGCCGACCGTGTCCAGGGGGAGGGCGTCGAGCGTGGCGTCCGAGTGGGCCCACGCGCGGTGGTAGAGGCCGATGACGTCCGCCCGCGACTGGTCGGGGGTGGCCCACATGTCCGCGTTGGGTTCGGCGTCCTCCGCGACCCAGGGGAGAGGCTCCCCGGAGGGGCGGCCGAAGGTGTCGCCGAGGTAGCCCAGCTCCGTGGTGGCCGCGTGCTTCACCAGGCCGAGGAGGTTCGTGCCGGTGGGGGTGAGCGGGCGGCGGGCGTCGTATTCCGAGAGTCCTTCGAGCTTCCAGAGGAGGGCTTCGCGGGCCGACCGGAGGTAGAAGAGCAGCTCGGCCTTGGGGTTCGGGTCGGGAGAGGTCATGGGGAAAGTCTGGTGCATCGATGATCTTCGGTCACCGGGTTTGTGCGGCGGTGCCAGGGTGCGCGCCGAGCGTGAGGGCCGGCGTGCGCGTGAGGTGGGGGTGTGGGCAGCGTGGCGTGGAGCATCGGTGAAAAGCCGGGCACAGGGGTGTTCAGGGGTGGTTACCGCTAAGTAAATTACCGGCGGTAACACTCCGTCCGGCCAGAGAGGCACGCCGTGACCGCCGAATCGAGCCTGGTGAGGGTCGTCAGTTCCCCGAAGCTCGTCGAACCCGTCAAGACCGTGATCGAGGGGCGGGTGCGCCAGGTGTGGGTGCCCCCGCTGGCCCCGGTGCCGGTCAGCGGGTCCCTCGGGGACATCCCCTTCGACAATGCCCGGGAGGCTCCACGGGACGCCGTACTCGCCCGCAAGGAGCGGGACGGGACCTGGCGGGACGTCACGGCCGCCGAGTTCGCCGCCGAAGTCCTCGCCGTCGCGAAGGGGCTGATCGCCGAAGGGCTGCGCCCCGGTGACCGGCTGGCCATCATGGCGCGGACCACCTACGAGTGGACCCTGCTGGACTTCGCGGGCTGGGCGGCCGGGCTGATCACCGTACCGGTCTATCCGACCTCCTCGGCCATCCAGGCGCGCTGGATCATCCAGGACTCGGGCGCCGTGGCGTGCGCCGTGGAGGACACGGCGCAGGCGCGGATCATCAGCGCGGAGCGGGCCAACCTGCCCTGGCTGCGCCACCTCTGGGAGTTCGACACGGGGGCGCTGGCCCGGCTGGTCAAGGCCGGGGAGCACGTGCCCGACGAGGTCGTCGCGGCCCGGCGGGCCGGGTGCGCGCCGGATTCCGTCGCGACGCTGATCTACACCTCCGGGACCACGGGCCAGCCCAAGGGGTGCGTGCTGACGCACGCCAACTTCTTCGCCGAGGTGGACAATTCGGTGGAGCTGCTGCACCCCGTCTTCAAATCGGTCAGCAAGGACCCGGCCTCGACCCTCCTCTTCCTGCCGCTGTCGCACGTCTTCGGGCGGATGGTGGCCGTCGGGTGCATCCGGGCGCGGGTGAAGCTCGGCCACGCGCCCAGCATCCGCGGCGAGGACCTGCTGGCCGACCTGGCCGGCTTCCGGCCGACGTTCCTGCTGGCGATCCCGTACGTCCTGGAGAAGGTCTACAACACCGCGCGGGCGACGGCCGAGAAGATGGGCCGGGCCTCCTCCTTCGACCGGGCGGCGCGGATCGCGCGCAGCTTCGGGGAGGTGGCGGTCGTGGAGGGCAAGCGGCCCGGGCTGGGCCTGCGGCTGGGCCGGGCGCTCTACGAACCGCTCGTCTACCGGCGGATCCGCGCGGCCCTGGGCGGGCGCGTGCGGTACATCCTGAGCGGCGGCTCCCCGCTCGGCCGGCGCCTCGCCGCCTTCTACACGGGTGCGGGCATCGAGGTCTTCGAGGGGTACGGGCTCACGGAGACGACCGCGGCCGCGACCGTCACCCCGCCGCTGCGGCCCCGGCTGGGCACGGTGGGGTGGCCGCTGCCGGGGACGGCGGTACGGATCGCGGACGACGGGGAGGTGCTGTTGCGGGGGCCGCACGTGTTCGCGGGGTACTGGAACAGCGGCGTGGCGGTGGGCGGGGAGCAGTGGCTGTCCACGGGGGACATCGGGGAGCTCGACGCGGACGGGTATCTCACGATCACCGGGCGGAAGAAGGACATCATCATCACCTCCGGCGGCAAGAACGTGGCCCCCGCACCCCTGGAGGACTGGCTACGGGCCCACCCGCTGGTGGGCCAGTGCATGGTGGTCGGCGACAACCGGCCCTACGTCACCGCGCTGATCACCCTGGAACCGGAGGGGCTCCAGCACTGGCGCCAGATGCGCAAGAAGGTGGGCGTGCCGATCCGGCAGCTGGTGGCGGACGAGGAACTGCGGGCGGACATCCAGCGGGCGGTCGACGAGGCGAACCGCCTTGTCTCGCGGGCGGAGTCGATCCGGCGGTTCGTGGTGCTGGAAGGGGACTTCACGGAGGAGCGGGGGCATCTGACGCCTTCCTTGAAGCTGAAGCGGGGCGCGGTCGCGCGGGACTTCGCGCGCGAGATCGAGGCCCTGTACCGGCCGTCCTGACCCGTCGGTCGGGCCGCAGCCGGGCCCGTGGGTGTACGCGGCGGGGTGGCCCCTGCGGGGCGGGGTCCCCTACCCGCCCTTCGCCCGTTCCCCGGGCTGCGCCCGGACCCCCTGGGGCTCCGCCCCAGACCCCGCGCCTCAAACGCCGGCGGGGCTGGATATGGCCGACGCCGCCGAAAATTCAGCCCCTCCGGCGTTTGAGGAGCGGGGGTCCGGGGGCCGGCCCCCGGCAACGGCGCCGCACGCGGCAGGGGTCCGGGCGGAGCCCGGGGAACGGTGGAAGGGCGGGTAGGGGACCCCAGCCCCGCAGGGCCCACCCCGCCGCACCCGTCAAGGGGCCGGACGGGTGAGGGTCTCGCAGAGCGGGGCGCGAAGGGCGCGCATAGGGTGGGCTCACTGGTCCGGGGGGCCGCTCCAGGAGGGTGCAGTGCACCGTTCCCGTCCCGCAGCCCGCTCGGCATCACGGGCCCGTACGCGAATAGCCGCCGGATTCGTCGGCACCGCCCTGGCCGGCGCCCTGCTCGCAGCCGTGCCCGGCTCGGGACCCGCGCGTACGCCCGCCCGCACTCCCGCGCCCGCGCCGATCCAGTGGGGCGCCTGCCCCGAGCAGCCCGCGCCCGCGGACCTGCGCTGCGGCACCCTCACCGTGCCGATCGACCACAGTGGCGCAACCAAGGGAACCGTACGGCTCGCCGTCGCGCGGCTGCCCGCCACCGGGCCCGCCGGCAAGCGGATCGGCTCCCTCGTACTGAACTTCGGCGGCCCCGGCGCCCCCGGGGTCTCCACCCTCGCCGCCGACCCCAACGCCTTCGCGGAGCTCAACAAGCGCTACGACCTCGTCGCCTTCGACCCCCGGGGCGTCGGCCACAGCGCCCCCGTCACCTGCGGTGGGATGACGCAGGGCGGCGGCGGTGGCACGGCGGCCCCCACGGGCCCCGCCGCCGAGCTCGCCGCCCTGCGGGCCGAAGCCAAGCGCTGCGCGCTCGACTCGGGCCCGGTGCTCCCGTACGTCGGTACCGTCAGTGTGGCCCGCGACATGGACCTGCTGCGCCGGGCCCTCGGGGAGGACAAGCTCGACTACCTCGGCTTCTCCTACGGGACGCGCCTCGGCGCGGTCTACGCCGCGCTGTTCCCGCGCCGCACCGGCCGCATGGTCCTCGACGGTGTCGACACCCTCACCGAGCCGCTCGGCGAGCAGGCCCTGCTGTCGGCGGTCGGCCAGCAGCGGGCGCTGGACGGCTTCCTCGTCTGGTGCGCCCACCGGCAGGACTGCGTCTACGGCACGAACACCCGTACCGCCAAGGAGAAGGTCCAGGCCCTCGTCACCCGACTGGACGCCACGCCGCTGACCGGCGAGGGCGGACTGCGCTTCACCGGCCAGGACGTGGCCGACGCCATCGGGATCGCCCTGTACTCGCGGAAGGCCTGGCCCGCCCTCGCGGACGCGCTCGCGCTCGTGGAGCGGCGCGGCGACCCCGTGGGGCTGATGCAGCTCGGCGGTCCGGAGGAACCGCCACCGCCCGGGGAGGCGCCCGGCACGGGCGCCGCCGCCGTGCCCGCCGACAACGCCGCCGCCGCGCTCGTCGCCGTGAACTGCGCCGACGACCCGGACCGCGGTGACGCCAAGGCCTCCCCGGCGGACGTCGCGCGGGAGCTGGAGGCGCTCCAGCCGGTGTTCCTCGCCGCCTCGCCGATCTTCGGGCCGCGCCAGCTGATGACGGTCCTGGCCTGCTACGGGCGCCCCGCGGGCACCGGTTTCATCCGCGGGATCGACCGCCCCGCGGGCATCCCGCGGATCCTGCTCGTCGGAACGCGCGGAGACCCGGCCACCCCGTACGAGTGGACGGAGGAGACGGCGAAGCGGCTCGGCAACACCGTGGTCGTGGACTACAAGGGCGACGGGCACACCGGGTACGTCGCCTCGCGCTGTGTGCAGGGGTACGTGGACCACTTCCTGATCGACGGCCGGCTGCCGTCGGGGACGCGCTCCTGCCCCGCCGGGGAGTGAGACCGTGGAACACGGCGACCTCCCGGACGGGGCAGCGGCAACGGCCGTTCCCGGGTCAGCAGTTCGGGTGCGTCGAGCGTCCCGCGAAACGGTCCGCGAGCCAGTTGCCCGCCGCCAGGGACTGCGTGATGACCCCGCTGACGTGCTCACCGATCCAGATGGTGTCGAATTCGAGGTTCGTGCCCCGCGCGCACCAGTCGGAGCGCAGCCGGCTGCCGACGGCGTACGGGATGAGCTCGTCGCCGAGCGCGTGGTACTGGTACACGGGCGCGGCCGGGGCGGTGCGCCCGAGCTTGCTCTGGTTCAGCCGGGCCTGCCAGTCGGGCTGCGCGAGCGGGTTGCGGGTGGTCAGGTCGGAGATCCGCTTGAAGGAGCCGGCGATGGAGTCGATCGCGACGCAGTTGTCCTTCATGGCGCCGACCAGGACCTTGCCGGCCGGGTTGAGGTAGGAGTCGAGCTTCAGTTCCGGGAAGGCCGCGTCCTGCCCGGCGGCGGCCATGAAGATGAGGCCGGAGCCGTAGGAGCCGTTGTTGAAGTCGGCGACCTTCAGCAGGTCGGCCGGAACCCCGCCCGTCGCGGTGCCCTTGACCCGCAACTCCGGCGCGTACGAGCCCTGCAGCTCGGCGGCCCAGCTGCTGGCCTGGCCGCCCTGGGAGTACCCCATGATGCCGACGGGCGTCGTGGCGGACAGTCCGGCCTCGGGGAGGCGGGTGGCCGCGCGGGCGGCGTCGAGGACGGCGTGGCCGGCGGAGGGGCCGACGGTGTAGGTGTGCGTGCCGGGAGTGCCGAGGCCCTCGTAGTCGGTGACGACGACGGCCCAGCCGCGCAGGGTGAGCTGCTGGATGAGGTTGGCCTCCATGGCGGTGCCGTACGGGAGGTTGTTGCTCGGCGCGCAGGAGTCGCCCATGCCGACGGTGCCGACGGCGTAGGTGATCAGCGGGCGCGGGCCGGTGCGGCCGTCCTGCGGGACGACGACGGTGCCGGAGACGACGTTCGGGGCTCCGTCGGCGGTCGTCGAGTTGTAGTGGATCTTCCAGGCCTTGGTGTTGGTGGGCTGGCCGGGCAGCGGGTGGAAGGCGGACGGCGCGCTGCTGACGATGTCGCCGGGGCGGGGGGCGGCGGCCTCCTCCGCCTGGGCGGTGGCGGCGGTGGGGATCGCGGCGGAGAGGGCCAGGGCGGCCACTGCGGCGAGTGCTGAGCTTCGGATGCGCATGGGGCGGCTCTCCCAAGGGTCCGGTGGGGGTGTGGGTGAGGAGAAGGTAGTGACCGACCGGTAGGAACGTCGCTGACCGCACAGCTCAGCTTTCCTGGCCCGGGACCGCAGCCGCCCCGCCGGCCCCGCCCACCTTGTCGGCGGGGCCGCGGGGGCGGCACGGACGCGCGACACTCCGGGCGGAATTCAGCCATGCGGACCAACGGGCATGGCGCGGACGCACCATGTGGGGGAGGTGTGGCCGTCGTGACACGCATGCGGAAGTTCGGGAACCGGGTGGCCTCGGGGCTGGCCCTCACGGAGATCGGTATCGGCGCGCAGGCGGCCTGACGGCCCGGCGGCCTCACTCCATACCGCCTCGTAGCGCCAAAAACCTTTGCCTGCTTGCTAGTTGGCGAGTAATTGACGCTTACACAGTCGGGGGTCCGGGTGCTTAATGGTTCCCCGCGCAGTCAACTGCGCGTTCGATTCGGGGGGATCCATGGAATCCAACGGGGCCACCGCACCACCGCCACCGCCGGCCCGGCCGCCTTCGGCCTCGCCGTCGCCGCAGGGACGGCATCTGCCGCCCCTTCCGCCGGGCACGGGGGCGGCGCGCGGCGTGCAGCTGCGGATCAGCCGACGGCTGCTGTGGGTGGGGCAGGCCGCCTATCCGCTGCACAACATCGTCCGGGTGCAGAGCGCCGTCCTGACGCCGGACCGGGTGAGGGCCGTCATCCGGTTCCTGAAGTGGGCGGCGGTGCTGGCCGCCGGCTACGTCCTGGTCGCGTGGTTCGTGGAGGACAACACGAACTACTTGGTGGACGACTACGACTACGGCTACGAGGACGGTTCGAACTCCACCGTCGAGGCGCTGTGGGGCGTCGGGGCCCTCGCGGGGATGTTCCTCGTGGGGCTGCTCGTCTACCGGCTGAGCCGGCCGGACCTGCACGTCATGGTCGTGGAGGTGGCCAGTGCGTCCATCGCGGTGGTGACGCTGCCCGACGAAAGCCAGCTGGACGTGGTCGTCCAGCACGTGGTCCACGCCATCGACCACCCGGAGGCGGAGTTCTCCCTCCGGATGGACCGGGTGGAACTGAACCTGAAGAACTACCACTTCGGCGACAGCGTGAACATCTTCGGCGGGGTGGGCAACTCGGGGGTGGTGAAGACGTGACGGTACCGCCGCAGCCTCCGCAGCCCCCGCCGTCGTCTCCGCCTCCGCAGTCGTCTCAGCCTCAGCCGTCTCCTCGGCCCCCCTCGCAGTCGCCTCCGCTGGTGCCGTTGTGGGTGCCCGCGCCGACTCAGCCGGTGAAGGCGGCCCGGCGGGAGGAGTTCGAGGCGCCCGACCTCGTGCTGCGGGTCAGCAATCGCCTGCTCTGGGTGGGGGAGGCGGTCTATCCCCTGCACAACATCGTCCGGGTGCAGACCTACGTGCTCAGTCCCGACCGCAAGAAGGCAGCCGCCGACTTCCTTCCGTGGCTGCTCCTCGTGCTGGTGTTCTTCGCGGCGCAGACCGTGGACGGCAACGCGCTGGGCATGCTCGCCACGGCCACTCCGGTGGCCTTCCTCGCCTGGTTCTTCGTGCGCCGGCTGACCCGGCCGGACCTGTACGTCATGGGTGTGGAGACCTCCGGTGGTCCCAGCGCGGTGGTGACCCTCGGGGACCGGGCCGAGCTGCGCAGGCTGGTGGCGCGGATCGTCGACGCCATCGAGCACCCGGAGACGGAGTTCTCCCTCTACGTGGCCCAGCCGACGGTGAACATCGGGCACTACGTCCACGTCGGGGACACCGCGAACATCAACGGCTCGGGAAACATCGGAGTGGTGAAGAAATGACCAGGGGAAGCGGCAGCGGCGACTCGTACCACTACGGGGACGAGGTCACCGTGAACGGTTCGGGCAACATCGGCATCGTCAAGAACCAGTCCCCGACCATCGACGCCCGGCAGGCGGCCCCGCTCCTCCCGCAGGAGGCGATCCAGCAGTTGGAGCGGCTGCTCCTGGAGCTGCGCGCCCAGGTCACGCCGGCCGGGGCGAGCACCATCGACCGCAACCTGCCGGTGATCGTCTCCGAGGAGAGTGCCCCGGAGGCGCGGCACGGGGCCCTGATGGCCGTACTGGGCGTCGCGACCTTCGTGGGAGGAGAGGCCGGGCGGTCGATCATCGAGGCGGTGGGCCGGGTCGTGGAGCTCTTGGGCTTGGCCTAGCCGAGGTCGGATATTTGCTAACCGAATAGGTTTGGGTTGGCTGATCCTCTGGGTCGGTGACCAAGAAAGGCTTGCCTTCTTAGGAAAGGCAAGCCTTTCTTGCGTTGCGCCGATTTGCATTCATATACGAGTTAATTGCTAAAGTCCGCTTCGGTAGGCGATGTTCGCCCCGATTCCTCCCCCGAATCCTCCCCGATTCCCACCCCGCCCAGGAGGCACCAGATGAACGCGGCAGTGCGACAGACGGCCAAGCGTCGGGTCATCCACCGGGGTCCCGCCCCCACCCTGCGGACCACGCTGCGCGTCGCCGACCTGCGCGTCGCCGACATCGGCGGTGTCCGGCGCGACGGCCGCCCCGCGACGGGCACCCGCGGTGCCCGCGCCTGTGACTGCGGCGAGCGGACCGAGCGGGGCGGCTGCGGCAGCGGCACGCAGCTGTGCGTGTCCTGCGGCGTCAGCGCCTGCCGGGGCTGCACCGCCCCCGTGTCGGCCTGTACCGCGTGCGAGATGAACGCCTGCACCTCCTGCGACGTCGCCGGCGAAGCCTGCGCCACCTGTGCGGTCAGCGCCTGCCGCGGCTGCAACGCCCCCGCCTCCGCCTGCCGCAGCTGCGAGATGAACGCCTGCCGCTCCTGCGCGGGCAACACCTGCGCGGAGGCCGCCCCCACGGGCTGCTCCGCGACCGGCGCCGCCCCCGCCCCGGCCGCCGCCAAGGCCCCGAAGGGCTCCTGCGGCACCGGCAACGGGGGCTGCGAATGCGGCCTGTTCACCCTCCAGGTGCCCGGCGCCGCGCGATAGCCGCGGCTTGGCTACGGGGTGACTACGGGTTCCCTACGGGGTCACTACTGGTTGACGATGACCTCGTCGATCCGGCTCGCGGCGGTGAAGTGGAAGGCGTCGGCCTGTTCGTAGCGGGCCGTCCAGGACCCGGTCGCGCTGGCGGTGTAGGTCTTGGTGAAGGTGCCGTCGTGGGCGGTCGTGGACTCGCCCATGGCCAGCCACGTGGTGTATCCCTTCGGGCGGAAGTAGATCTGGACGCTCTGGCCGGCGAAGGGATACCAGTCCGGGGCGGAGTGGGTGAGCTTGCCTTTGAGGGTGAGCGGCTTCCCCTTCTTGACCGGCTCGGGCGTGGCGTCGAACCGCGGGATGGCCGTCTCGGTCCGGAAGATCTTGACGGCGGAGGTGGTCCAGCCGGTGGTGCCGTCCGCCGAGTACTGGACCTCCACCTTCAGTGAGGTCGTGCCGGCCGGGATCTCGCCGCGGTCGAAGAAGGCCCCCACCCGCACGGTCTTGTCCGACCGCACCGTGGCCGTGGGGTTCCGTAGGAGGGTCCCCGCCGTGGTGTCCACCTGCACGCGCCGGGACGGCGCGGTCAGCCATCCCGAGGATTCGCCGACCGACCACGCGCCGTCCCCGAGGAACTGCGCGGACAGGGCGAACCGGCCCGCGCCGTTCGTGACGGCGCCGAGCGACTCGCCCCGGACCGGGCTGCCGGCGGGCACCGGCTTCCACGTGCCGTCGGCGGCCTTCCAGGTGACGGTGCCGCCGACCTCGGCCCGCGTCGCGTAGGCGCCGGTCAGCTTCGTGGAATCCAGGGTGATGCGCGCCTCCGCGGGCGCCACGGAGACCTGGACGGAGCCCTGCTCCTTGATGCCGTCCAGCTCGGTCGAGACGCCGATCCGGGCGAGGTCGGGCCCGCCCTCCTCGTACGCGTGGAGCTCCTCGGTGCCCGAGAAGGCGATCCTGGACTCGAAGTGCCCCTGCGCGTCCGCCGTGAACGGGGTGGCGCCGACACCGGTGGGCTTGATCGCGGCGCCCGCGAAGGGCGCCCGCGAGCCGTCGCGCGGGTCGTGGATCCGCAGGGCCCCCGAGAGCAGCGCTCCCGCTGGGCGAGGGACACCCCGTGGGAGACCCGCAGGCCCTCGAAGACCGGCCGGAGCCGGTACCTCACAACTGCCGCGTCCTCGCGGAGGATGGTCTCGCCCTTGGTGCCCTCGTACTCCACGTCGACCTCGTAGTCCCCGAGCGCGGCCAGCTTCAGCGGGCCGGTCAGGTAGTACCGGGACGTGACCTCGCCGACGTCACAGCCGAGGTAGCAGTCGTCCCTCGTGGAGAAGCTCGTGACGGTGGCGACCCGCGTCGTCGTGCCCTTCTGGTCCGCCTCGGTGGGAGGTCCTACCTCGGCGGTAGGTCCTACCTCGGCGGTAGGTCCTACCTCGGCGGTAGGTCCTACCTCGGCGGTAGGTCCCGCCTCGGCGGCAGGCCCTACCCTCCCGACGCGATGCGGTACGCCCCCGGGGTGGTGCCCGTCCAGCGGCGGAAGGCGCGGTGGAAGGCCGTGTCCTCCGAGAAGCCCAGCCGGGCCGCCAGCTCCGCGATGGGCTCGCGGCTCTCCGCAAGTCCGGCGATCGCCGCATCGCGCCGTACGTGGTCCTTCAGCTGCTGGAAGGACGTGCCCTCCTGCTGGAGCCGCCGCCGCAGCGTCGCCGGGGACACCGCCAGGCGCGCCGCCACCTCGCCCAGTTCCGGCAGGCGCGGAGAGCCGCGCAGGGCCTGGGTCAGGGTCCGGCGGACCTGCTCCGCGACCGTGGTCCCGTACGCCGGCCGGGAGAGCAGGTCGAAGGGGGCCCGCCGCAGCATCGCGTCGAGCGCGGGCTCGTCCCGTACCAGCGGGGCCGTCAGCCAGTGCGCGTCGAAGGCCACGGCCGCGCCCGCACCCGTGCGCGTCCCGCCGAAGCGGACCGGGCAGTCGAAGAGCAGCTCGTACTCCTCCTCGTGGCGCGGCGCCGGATACGCGAAGGAGGCGTGGGCCAGGGGGATGCGCCGGCCGATCAGCCAGCTGCTCAGCCGGTGCCAGATGGCGAGCACGCACTCGGTGAGGAACCGCTCCTCGTCCCGCGCGAACTCGTTGCGCACCACGAACCACGCCTGCCCGTCCTCGACTTCGAGCGCCAGCTCCGGCCCGCCCGGGAACAGCCCGTAGAAGGTGGCGGAGCGTTCCACCGCCGCACCGAGATCGCGGCAGCCGAGCGAGGCCCTGCACATCATCGCGAAGGTGCCGGGCCGGCTGGGGACGGTCGACAGGCCCAGGAACTCGTCCTGCGTGGTCCGGTACAGCGCCCGGAACAGTCGCGCGAACTGCGCCGGAGTCACCCGCGCCCGGTCGTCGCCCAGCAGCAGCGGCGGAATCTGCGCCTCCTGGAGCAGCGGCACGACGTCGAGCCCGCGGCCGCGCGCCCCCGCGAGCACGGCGCGCACGTGGTGCACGGTGACCGTCCGCCTCCCCATGGGTCCGACGGTAGCCGCAATGAGCGCTGAGGTCAGTGGGGGTGACGCTTCCGGTCATGCCGCGGACGCCACCGCGGTGCCTAGCGTCATCGGTACGACCCGAGGGGGAGGCGAGCCACGATGAGCGCGAGGAGCCCGATGAGTCCGACGAGCCCGATGAGTCCGACGAGCCCGATAGGCCCGATGAGTGGGAGCGAGACGGACGGCGCCGTGCGGCCGCGCACGCTGGCGCTGTTCACGGAGTGGACGGGCGAGCGGTACGCGGCCGAGACCGCGTTGCGGCACAAGGGCGGCGAGGGCCGCTGGGAGGTCGTCTCGTACGGGCAACTCCGCGCCCGGGTAAGGGAGTCCGGCCGCGCCCTGCTCGGCCTGGGGGTCGCCCCCGGCGAGCGCGTCGCGGTCCTCGCGGAGACCCGGCCGGAGTGGACGTACACCCACTTCGGGGTCCTGGCCGCCGGCGCCGTCCTCGTGCCGGTGTACCCGACGGCCGGGGAGGAGGAGCTCGCCTGGGTACTGTCGGACTCCGAGGCCGTGGTCGTCGTCTGCGACGACCCCGCGCAGGCGGCCCGGGTGGAGGCGCTGCGCCCGAAGCTTCCGGCGCTGCGCGCGGTGGTGGAGATGGACGGGCTGCGCGGCCTCCCCGGCGCGGCGCCCGAAGCCGAACTCCTGGCCCGCGCAGTCGCGGTGGACCCCGCGGCCGACGCCTCCATCGTCTACACCTCGGGCACCACCGGCCTGCCCAAGGGCTGCCGCCTCACGCACGCCAACCTCGGCGCGATCCAGGACGCGACGCTGCCGCTGGTCAAGGGCGGGCCGGGGGACTCCACGTACCTCTACCTTCCGCTCGCCCACCTGCTGGCGCAGCTCATCCAGTTCACCACCCTCTTGGAGGGCGGGGAGCTCTGCTACTTCGGCGGCCGGATCGAGGACGTCATCGGGGAGCTCGCGGAGGCCCGCCCGACGCATCTTCCGTCCGTCCCGCGCCTGTTCGAGAAGCTGCACTCGGTGGTCCTGTCCCTCGCGGAGTCCCAGGAGGGCGGCGCCGCCCGCTTCGCGGAGGCGGTCCGGCTGGGGCTGCTGGCCGCGGAGGGGCGATTGCCGGCGGAGGACCGCGCCGCGACGGCCGCGTACGAGGCTGCCGAGGAATCCCTGTACTCCCTGGTCAGGGGTGCCTTCGGGGGCCGCCTGAAATGGGCGCTGACGGGCGGGGCCCCGATCGCCCCGGCCACCCTCGACTTCCTGCGGGCCTGCGGGATCGCGGTCTTCGAGGGCTACGGCATGACGGAGTCGGGCGGGGTCATCAGCCTCAACCACCCGGGCGGGGTGCGCTACGGGTCGGTGGGCCGGCCGATCGCCGGGTGCGAGGTCCGCATCGCGGAAGACGGGGAGGTCCTGGCCCGGGGGCCCATGATCTTCCCCGGGTACCACGCGAACGACACCGCGACGGCGGAGGCGCTGGACGGGGAGGGCTGGCTGCACACGGGCGACCTGGGGGAGGTGGACGGCGAGGGCTACCTCCACATCACCGGCCGCAAGAAGGAGCTGATCATCACCTCGGCGGGCAAGAACATCACCCCGACCGAGCTGGAGTTCGCCGTGCAGCGCTCCCGCTACGTCTCCCGCGCCGTCATGATCGGCGACCGCCGCCCGCACCCGGTCGCCCTGATCACCCTGGACGCGGAGGAGATCGCCGCCTGGGCCGTACGCGAGTCGGTGACCCTGGACCCGGCCGCCCCCGGCGACCATCCGGCCGTACGGGCCCTCGTCGCGGAAGCGGTCGAGGCGGCCAACGCCACGGTCTCCCGCCCGGCCCGCGTCCGCGCCTTCCGGGTCCTGCCGGGGGAGTTCACCGTGGAGGCGGGAACCCTCACCCCGACGCTGAAACTCCGGCGGCGGGCGGTGGCGGAGCGGTACGCGACGGAGATCGAGGAGCTGTACGGCTGACCAGCGCTCCCGCCGGAGGGGCCGGGGTGCCGCTCCGGCGGGGCGGCGTGGCAGACTCCCTCCCTCGAACGCGGGGGCGAACGACCCCCTGACCTGGGGGCGGGGCTATGAGCAGGACGAAGTGGGCTGCCGTGATGACGGCGGTCATCGCACTCGGAGCCGCGGGCTGCGGCAGCGGCACGGGGGCCGGGTCCAGCCCGGTGTCACCCCGGCCGGAGGGCACCGGGCTGCTCACCCGGGAGGTCGTGCGGGCGGACCTCGACACCTCGGCGGCGGCCGCGGGCGCGCCGGCGAACGACCCCGAGTGGCTCAGCCGGAGCGAGGAGTCGTCGGCCTGGAGGTGCGCAGTCGTCTTCAAGGGGTACGGGACTGAAGCCGAGCCGGTCGACGTGGCCCGGTTCAAGGCGACGGTGCGCGAACTGGACAGGCGCGACTGGGAGGACGCCGGGGAATCGGAGGAGCGCAAGGACGAAGACGAGGTGTACGTCTCCAGGGTGCTCCTCGATCAGCGCGGCTGGAGGATCGTCGCCGAGTACTGGGGGAAGCCGGCCGGCGGCATCATCTCGCTGGTGGCCTTCGACAACGCCTGCGAGGAGAAGCGGCGGGGCGGCGAAGAGGGAGCGGCCGGCTGACCGGTCGCCCTCCTGAACTCCCGTACGGAACAGTCTGCTTAGAGTGACCCCCATCGACTGGCGGGGGAGCCGGTCAGTGAACGGGGAGAGTCATGGCATTCCGCAAGTTCCTGAGCGCCCTCGGCGTCAACGCGCCGGGCGTGGAGACGGTCGTCGAGAACCCGAAGGTCAGCCCGGGTGGGACCGTGCGCGTCGTGGTCACCGCCGTGGGCGGCGGCGCCGACGTGGACATCGAGCGGGTACGGCTGGATGTGGTCGTACGGGCAGAGGACCGCGAGCTCGGAGGCAAGACCTCCTGGAAGCAGCCCTACGTGGTGGCGACGGTCGATCTCGATGGTTTCCGACTGCCCGCCGGTCAGACGGTGACGGTCCGCGGTGAGGTCGTGCTGCCGTGGGAGATGCCGCTCACGCATGCGCTGGGTGCGCCCCTCGTAGGTGGACGGGCCGCGATCCGTACGGAGCTGGCGGTCGACAAGTCCGTGGACCAGGGCGACTTCGACGAGATCGAGGTGCATGCCCTGCCCGCACAGGACGCCATCCTCCAGGGCTACACGGACCTCGGATTCGAGCTGCGTGAGGCCGAGGTCAAGATCGGGTTCCTCCCGGAGATAGCCCCGCGGATGGAGTCCCGGCAGACGCTGGAGTGCTGGCAGGAGATCGACTTCATCTTCCCGGAGTCCTGGAAGCCGGGGCGGCAGGAGCTGGAGACGGTCTTCGTCGCCCGTGAGGACTCCCTCGACGCCCACCCGGGCGGGCTCCCGGCGGAAACCTTCGTCTACGCGACGCTGAACCAGCCGGCCTGGACGCAGAAGCTGGAGAAGCACGTGCTCGGCCACTGGCCGTCCCGCTGACAACGGAAGGCGAGGGGGCCACGGGCAGTGGCCCCCTGTCCTACGCCTCTTCCGTGACCCCACCGAGGAACGCGGCCCAGGCCCCGGGGGCGACGGCCAGCTGGGGGCCGGCGTGGACCTTGGAGTCCCGGATGTGGACGGAGTGGGCGCAGTTGGCGACCTCTACGCACTGGCCGCCTTCGCCACTGCTGTAGCTCGACTTCCGCCAGTCGAAGGCGACTTCGAGGCACTCGCCGCCCTCGCCACCGCTGTAGCCTCCCGCCGCGGCCAACGCCGCCAGTGATTCGGCCAGCACCTCGCACTCACCCCCCGGTTGATCAGTGACGACCAAGGAAACACCGGGCCGCGGCCGTTGGTTCCGAGACCACCGACATCATGGAGCCCATGACGAACAACGGCGGGGAAGCGTACGGCGGGCCGGTGATGTGCCCCGGCTGCGGGACGGGGGACACCGTCCCGGTCGGCGACGTGCGGCGGGGCAAGGACCGGATACGGCTCGCTCCGGCGCCGAACACGTTCGGCGATGGCTGCTCGAACTTCGTCGAGGGCACCGTCATCGCCGGGCTGGCCGTCGCCGCGGCCGCGTACTACGCCGACGACCGGGACTGGCCGTGGCTCCTGCCGGTGGGGATCGTCGCCGGGCTGCTCGTGATGTGGGGGACGATCGCCGTCATCCGGAGCGAGGGCAAGGACAAGCGGCGGGTGCGGGCCGGCGCCGACCGGGCGGCCGCGGCCGCCGAGGGGGCCCGGTTCTGCTCCGAGTGCGACGGGGTGTTCTTCGCGTCGGGCGGTCCGTGGGAGGGCGTGGCGAGCCCGGAGCGGTTCCGCCACCACGTCTGGACGGCCGGCGGGTACGGGGATCAGCTCGACGAGAAGGCCAAGGCGGCGCCAGAGGCGGCCTGACCCGTCCGCCGGCCCGTTACTTCAGGTTCTCGGTGATCAGCTTCTTGAAGGCGTCCGGGGTGATCGAGTCGATGCCCTGGCCCGAGTTCACGGTGAGCTTCTTGCCGTTGATGGAGACGTCCGGCGTGCCCTGCATGTTCTGGTCGTAGAAGGCCTGGCCGACCTTCTCGACCCACGGCATGTAGGTGAGTTCCTTGACCGCCTTGTTGAAGGCGGGCGTGCGCAGCCCCGGGACCTGGTTGGCGAGGTCCAGCAGGGTGGCCGTGGAGCCGAACGTGTCGTCCGTTTCCTTCTCCGGGTGGTTCGCGTAGAGCACCTGGAGGTACTCCATGAACTTCTCCGGGCTCTCGTTCACCGCCGCGCCCAGCGCGTTGACCGCCCGCTTGGAGCCCTTGCCGCCGCCCAGCGCCTTGTCCAGGAAGGTGGCGAAGTGGTACTCGACGCGGTAGGTGCCCGCGTCGGCCTGCTCCTTGAGTGTCTTGCCGAGGCCGATCTCCACGCCCGCGCAGTAGGGGCAGCGCGGGTCGAGCCACACGGAGAGGACGTTCTTCGCGTCGGCCTTGCCGTACGGGATGACGATCCCGTCCTTGCCGGTGGTGTTGGCCGGCTGGACGAAGGGCTTGCCGGCCGCCTCGTCACCGGAGTCCGAGGCGTTCGCCGTGTACAGGCCGATACCGACGGCCAGGGCCAGTACGGCGACCAGCGCGCCGCCGATCAGCACGCGCCCGCGCAGCTTCTCGCGCCGGGCCTGCGCCTCGCGCTCCTCGCGCATCCGCGTCCGGGCCTCGCGCCGCTGGTCCTTCTTGCTGGTTGCCATTCCCCAAGGATAAAGATCGTAGAGCGCTCAAGTAGGTGCCATTGGTGCGAATCGGGCAGGGACCTAAGTCCCTCGTCCGCATCCGGGCAAGGTCCTGTGAAGGGAAGGCGAATGGTGGGCCACATCTCCAGGGGTGCCGGTGAGTCGTGGGCGAAGAACTGATAGACAGTTAACCTCCACGGCCCCGTTCGGCCGTCCGCGCGAAGCAGTATGGGGCGCGCGGAGCGACATGTGAGTTATTTACGTTTTACGGGGGCCCGGACCGGCCGCCGCTCTGGGGGGATCGCCGCACTGTGAAGCCACTTCACCGTCACCTCGTCAACACCTCGCGCAAAGTGGTGTGCACGGCTGCCCTCGCGGCCAGCCTGACCACCGCCGCCGTCGTGACCAACACGCCGATCGCGGGCGCGGGGGAAGCCGAGCCGACGCCCGACAGCCCCCAGGCGACCGATCGCGGTGACGCCCGGCTGGAGCTCCCGGACCTGGTCGCCGACCCGCCGCCGGCGATCCCCGGCGCCGCCAGCCCCGACGGAGCCACCGCGGGCATACCCGCGACCGCCCTCGACGCCTACAAGCGCGCCGGGATCTCGGTGGCCGCGGCCCTCCCCGGCTGCCACCTGCCCTGGCAACTGCTGGCGGGCATAGGCCGGGTGGAATCCGTGCACGCCTCCGGCTACGGGCTCAAGGCCGACGGGTACACCGAGAAGCCGATCCGCGGGCCGCGCCTGGACGGCAACGGCTTCGCCGAGATCAAGGACACCGACAAGGGCGAGTGGGACGCGGACCCGCAGTACGACCGCGCGGTCGGCCCGATGCAGTTCATCCCCTCCACCTGGTCCACCTGGGGCGCCGACGGCAACGCCGACGCCAAGCGCGACCCGAACAACATCTACGACGCGGCACTGGGCGCCGGCCTCTACCTCTGTGCGGGTCAGCGCGACCTCACCAAGGCGGGCGACCTCGACGAGGCGGTCCTCAGCTACAACAGGTCGCGCGACTACGTAAACACCGTGCTCGGCTACATGCGGCAGTACCAGGCCGGCCAGGGCACGACCCCGGTCACGAACCCGCCGGCCACCAACAACCCGACGCCGACCCCCACTCCCACGCCGACGCCGACCCCCACGCCGACCCCGACTCCCAAGCCCACGCCGACCCCCACCACGCCGTCGAAGCCCCCGAAGCCCCCGAAGCCCACTCCGACCCTGGACAAGCTGGTCAGGATCGGCACGCGGGAGCTCACGGCCGAGGCCGGGACCGAGTTCCCGCGCACTCCGCTCATCAAGGCGGTGCTGAGCGACGGCATGCCGGCCGTCGGTCAGCAGATCGTGGTCGCGGTCGACGACGACACCACCGGCCGCACCGTGTTCGCGGCCGACGGCAAGGAATACGCGGTCCTGTACACCGACGCGAAGGGCCTGGTCCGGGTCCCGAAGCTGAAGGCGGGCCGCAAGGCGGGCGACTTCATCCTGCGCGCCACGGCCTACGCGCCTTCGGGCGAGGCCTCCGTGAAGATCGCGGGCAAGGTCACCCCGGCCACGCCGGTCCCCGTCCCGGAGGCGGACCACCTGATCCGCAGCGACGAGAACGCGGGCAAGCCGCTGACCGCGGTGGCCGGCACCGGGATCAAGGGCGTGCAGTTCCTGGCGACGGCGAAGGACAAGCCCGTCGCCGGGGCCAAGGCCACGGCCGGGCTCGGCGCCAAGGACAAGGACGGGAAGTGGGTCCCGGCGGACCCGGCCAAGGCGGGGGAGACCCCGTACTTCCTGGACAAGGACGGCAAGAAGCTGACGGAGCTGGCGCTCCCGGCGACCGGCGCGGACGGCAAGATCGCCCTGCCGGAACTGTCCACCACGGGCGTCGCCGCGGGCACGTACACGCTCCGCGTGCGGATCTCGGACCAGGTGGTGCTCTTCCTGGAGATCACCGTCACCGCGCCCGTGCCCCCGGTCACCGACCCGACCGACCCGCCGGCCACCGAGAAGCCGGCGACGACGCAGTCGGCGGCGACCGAGCGCCGGACCCGCAAGGCCTAGTACCCGAAGGCCCGGTCCCGGAAGGCCTGCCGGAGCACCCCGCCGAACTCGGCGGGGTGCGTGGTCAGGCCGGTGTGCCCGCCGGGGAAGTGCAGCAGCTCCCCGCCGAAGCGCTCGGCGAGGTACGCGGCCGGGCGGTACGGCAGTTCGCCCCGCGCATCCCGGCCGCCGGCGAGCACGAGCCGGTCCGAGACCGCCTCCAGCCGCCGGAGGTCCGGGGAGTGGGCCATGAAGCTCGGCACGATCCGCCCGAGGAAATAGGGCAGGTCGGCCATCGTCCGCGCGGCCCGGGCGGCCGCGTGCGGCGGCAGGACGGCCGGCGCGGGCTGATCGGGAACGGGTGCGTCCCGGTCCGGCTCGCCCTTCAGCCCCGCCGCGAACACCCCCATCGCCGGCATCAGCCCCTCCGCCTCCAGGGTGTCCCGTACGCGGGCGAGGAAGGCGCGGTGCGCAGGGGCGTCCGGGAGCACCTCCACCAACGGCGGCTCGTGCGCCACGAGCCGTACGAAGCGTTCGGGCCGGGCGGCCAGCAGGTGCAGGGCCGCGATCGCGCCCGAACTGGAGGCGAAGACCCGGGCGGGCTCGCCGGGAGACAGCAGGTCCAACAGCCGCAGCGCGTCCTCGGCGTGCTCGGCCACGCTCTGCCCGGCCTCCGGTTCGTCCAGCGGGCTGCGGGACAGGCCGCGCGGATCGTAGGACGCGACGGTGTACTCGGCGGCCAAGGCCTCGGCGACTCCGTCGAAGGCGGCCGCGCCGCCGGTCCCGCCGGGGATCAGCAGCAGGAGCGGGCCCCGGCCGCGCACCTCGTAGTGCAGGGTCGCGCCCGGCACGCGCAGGCGGCCGACGGCCGGGGCGCTCACGCGCAGTCTCCCCGCCGGGCGATGCCGCGCTGCCTCAGCAGGTGGTGCAGGGATTCGAGGGACCAGAGCCAGGAGGCCTGGGGCTCCCGCGCGTGGGCGAAACCACCCGAGGCCTCCAGGGCCACGAACCCGTGGAACGTGCTGCGCAACAGCCGGGCCGCGTCGGTCAGATCGGGCTCCGCCAGCCCGTAGCCGCGCAGCATGCCGTACGTCAGCGCGATGGCGCGGCGCGGCCCGGCGGCCTTCGCGGCCAGCTCGGGGTCGATCTTGCCCGGGGCCTGGGTGGCCGCGTAACGGCCGGGGTACTTGTGGGCGTACTCCCGCCAGGCGTTGGCGAACGCGAAGAGCGCGTCCTTTCCGGCGAGCCCCGCCGTCGCCTCCGCGATGAGCAGCGTCTTCTCGTCCGCCGCCAGCAGCGCGATCCGCCCGCGGAGGTCCTCCAGGCTGCGGACGTGCGCGTAGAGGCTCGCGTCCTGCACCCCGAGCCGCCGCGCGACCTGCGCCATGGTCAACCGGTGCAGCCCGACGTCATCCGCGACCTCGGCCCCCACGCCGGTCACCTTCTCGGCCGTCAGCCCCATCCGCACCATGTGCCCCTCCTGTTGTCCCTAGATTCCTAGGATCCCTAGGTGGTAGCTAGGTTGTCTAGTCAATATCCTAGGAATCCTAGGAAGCGGGGTTTCCGGGGGGTGGTCGGCCGGGGTGTCGGCTGGGGTGGTCGGCTCCGCCGACGGAAAGCGCCCCCGGCACCGTCGAACGGTGCCGGGGGTGGGCTGAGGCCCGGGCCCGTTCGATGACCCGGCCAGGGCAAAGGCAGGAGCCCCGTCGACTCTGCTCGCACAGAGAAGACAGGGCTCCTTGGGTACTGCATATCCAACCGCGATTGGTTGGCCCAGGCGACTAGGCCGGGGTGACGTTCTCCGCCTGCGGGCCCTTCGGACCCTGGGTGACGTCGAAGTTCACCAGCTGGTTCTCCTCAAGGGAGCGGAAGCCGGCGGCGTTGATCGCGGAGTAGTGGACGAAGACATCCGGGCCGCCGCCGTCCTGGGCGATGAAGCCGAAGCCCTTTTCAGCGTTGAACCACTTGACGGTTCCGGTAGCCATGAGCCCTCCTATGGGCCAAAGGGTCGCCCTGCTCCAGAACCTGCTAAGAAGTCTGAAAACTACAAAAGCCTGCGGGTCACATTCTCCGCAGGCCTCGTACTGCAAGGGAAACCAAACTGCAACTTGCGTCGAGCCTAGCACGCACATCCCGGCCGAGACCAGAGGGAAAGATCACGTCACTCGGACGTTTGAGACCCGCCAGACGGCTGACGGAGACGCGGGGGCTAGTCTCGCGATGTGGACGTCAATCGCAGCCGGCCCCGCGTCGGCCACATTCAGTTCCTGAACTGCCTGCCCCTCTACTGGGGGCTGGCCAGAACCGGCACGCTGCTGGACCTGGAGCTGACCAAGGACACCCCGGAGAAGCTCAGCGCGAGCCTCGTCCAGGGCGGCTTGGACATCGGTCCCATCACCCTCGTGGAGTTCCTCCGCAACGCGGACGACCTCGTCGCCTTCCCCGACCTCGCGGTCGGCTGCGACGGTCCCGTCATGTCCTGCGTGATCGTCTCGCAGGTCCCCCTGGACCAGCTGGACGGCGCCCGCGTCGCTCTGGGATCGACCTCGCGAACGTCCGTACGCCTGGCACAGCTGCTGCTCGCGGAGAAGTACGAGGTGCGGCCCGACTACTACACCTGCCCGCCCGACCTGGGCGTGATGATGCAGGAGGCGGACGCCGCGGTGCTGATCGGCGACGCCGCCCTGCGGGCCTCGCTGCACGACGCGCCCCGGCTCGGGCTCGCCGTCCACGACCTGGGGGCGATGTGGAAGGAGTGGACGGGGCTGCCGTTCGTCTTCGCCGTCTGGGCCGCCCGCAAGGACTACCTGGAGCGGGAGCCGGAGGTCGTGCGGAAGGTCCACGAAGCCTTCCTCGCCTCCCGGGACGTGTCCCTGGAAGAGGTCGGCAAGGTCGCGGAGCAGGCGGCCCGCTGGGAGGCCTTCGACGCGGAACTCCTGGAGCGCTACTTCACGACGCTCGACTTCCGCTTCGGTGCCGACCAACTGGCCGGCGTACGTGAATTCGCGCGGCGGACGGGACTCACGACGGGCTATGCGCCCGATGTGAACGTGGAGCTCCTGCCGGTGGCCGTGCCGGGGCATTAGCGCGGCTTATGAGGGTATTCGCCTTTCCGCAGAGCGGAATGGAGCGGAAAGGCGAATGCCCGCCCCGCCGTTTACCGCGAATGCCTCCTCCTTTAACTCCCCGGCTCGCGGCGGGGCCGGGCGCGCGGGCGGGGCCGCCGGGGGACGGTGGCCCTCGCGCCGGGCCTCGCCCCCCCCTTCGCGGGCCCGGACCGGCAGGCCCTGGAACAGACGCCGGCCGGGTTCGAACCGAGCGCCGCCGCCGCGGCTGCCCGAGGGTGCGGCGGGCTCCGCCGCTTCTTGAGGGCGCCCGGTGGCGCTGCTAGCGTGCGTCGCCAAGTCACGGGGTGTGGGGCGGGGGCATGGGATGAGGTTCCGGGAACGGGCGGTCGCACCGGGCCGCGGAGCCGCGGGGGCGGGCTGAGATGGGCATCACGCTGTTCGTGGCCGGGGTCACGCTGTGGGGCGCGGCAGCGGGACTCCTCCTGCCCCGGGCCGCCTACCGGCTCTCCGTCGAGGTGGGCCTGCCCCGGCGCTCGTCCTGCCCGGCCGGCCACCCCCTGACCGGCCCGGCGGGAGGCTGGCTGGGCTTACCCCTCTGCCCCCGATGCGCTGCGGCTCGGGACGCGGCACGGGCTCCGAACGCGGCCTTGGCCCCGGACCCGGCCTCGGACCCAGCCCCGGCCCCGGCTCCGGATCCGACCCCAGGTTCGGACTCGGTCCCGGCGACGGCCCCAGGTCCGGACCCAGTCCCGGCCGAGGTCCCGGACCCGCTCTCGGCTTCGGCCCCGGCCCCGGACCCCGCCGCGGACGGCGGGCCTGGCCACCGGCAGCGGTACCGGGCCCGGCGGCGGGGTGGCTACGCGCCCGTCGGAGGGGCCGCTCTCGCGACCGTCCTGGTGTGTCTCGCGCTCGGGACCGGGGTCGGGGCGCGGCCCGAGCTCGTCGCCTGGCTGCTGCTGGCGCCGTTCACCGTCCTGCTCTGCTTCGTCGACCAAGCCGTGCACCGGCTGCCCGACGTACTGACCCTGCCGCTGGCCGCCACCGCGGCCGTCGCGCTCGGCGTGGCCGCCCTGTTCGCCGGTACCGGCGGATCCTGGACCCGCGCGCTGCTCGGAGGGCTCACCCTCGGGTCCGTGTACCTCGTCCTGCACCTGGTCTACCCGCCCGGCATGGGCTTCGGCGACGTCACCCTGGCCCTGACCGTGGGGCAGGTCCTGGGCTGGTACGGGTGGTTCGTGCTGTTCGCGGGCACCCTCGCCGCCTTCGTCGCGGCGGCCGTGCACGGGTACGCCCAGGTCGCCCTGCGCCGGGTGGAGCGCGGGACCCCGATGGCCTTCGGGCCGTTCATGGCCGGCGGCGCCCTCGCGGGCGTCGTCTACGCGGGCCTGGGCCTGGGCCTGGGTCTCGACCTGGGCTCCGGCCCCGTCCTGGGCGCGGCGCCGGTGCCGTGAGACATCCCGCAGGGGGCCAGACCGAGAGCCGGACGGGCTGGCGTAGGCTGGATCGGTCCGGGGAATCTTGACCGCAGCCGGGCGCCAGCCGAACGACACAGCCGAAAGGTGACGCACCGGTGACCGACCAGGCCGCTCTCCAGTCAGTCCTCGACCGAGCCGCCACTGGGGGCCGGATCACCCAGGAAGAGGCGCTCGACCTCTACCGCCACGCGCCCCTGCACGCGCTGGGCCAGGCCGCCGACGCGGCCCGCCGGCTGCGCTACGCCGGTACCGAGCACATCGCGACGTACATCATCGAGCGCAACATCAACTACACCAACGTGTGCGTCACCGCATGCAAGTTCTGCGCCTTCTACGCGGCCCCCAAGGACACCAAGAAGGGCTGGTCCCGCGACCTCGAGGACATCCTGCGCCGCTGCGCGGAGACCGTCGAGCTGGGCGGCACGCAGATCATGTTCCAGGGCGGCCACCACCCGGACTACGGCGTCGAGTACTACGAGCACCACTTCTCCGCCATCAAGCAGGCCTACCCGCAGCTGGTCATCCACTCCCTCGGCGCGTCCGAGGTCGAGCACATGGCCCGGATCTCCAAGGTGTCGGCCGAGGAAGCCATCCAGCGCATCCACGCCGCCGGTCTCGACTCCTTCGCGGGCGCCGGCGCCGAGCTGCTCCCGGAGCGCCCGCGCAAGGCGATCGCCCCGCTCAAGGAGTCCGGCGAGCGCTGGCTGGAGATCATGGAGATCGCCCACAAGCTGGGCGTCGAGTCCACCTCCACCATGCTGATGGGCACCGGCGAGACCAACGCCGAGCGCATCGAGCACATCGCGATGATCCGCGACACGCAGGACCGTACGGGCGGCTTCCGCGCCTTCATCCCGTACACCTACCAGCCCGAGAACAATCACCTCAAGGGCCGGACCCAGGCGACCGTCTTCGAGTACCTGCGCATGATCGCCATCGCGCGGCTCTTCCTCGACAACATCGCCCACATCCAGGGCTCCTGGCTCACCGTCGGCAAGGAGGCGGGCCAGCTCTCCCTGCACTACGGCGCCGACGACCTCGGTTCGATCATGCTGGAGGAGAACGTCGTCTCCTCGGCCGGTGCCAAGCACCGGTCCAACCGCATGGAGATCATCGACCTGATCCGCAAGGCGGGCCGCACCCCGGCCCAGCGCGCCACGACGTACGAGCACCTCCTCGTGCACGACGACCCGGCCAACGACCCGGTCGACGACCGCGTGGTCTCGCACATCTCCTCCACCGCCATCGAGGGCGGCACCGCCCACCCCGAGCTGAAGCTCATCTCCACGAACTGACGCGCCCGTGCTGACGATCCACACCGCCGAACTCCTCGTGACCGGGCCCTCCGGTCAGGGACCCGCGCCGCTGCCCGGCGGCGCGGTCCTGGTGGAGGGCGACCACATCGCCCGGGTGGGCCCGTACGAGGAGCTCGCCGCGGCCTACCCGCACGCGCGCGCCCGCAGCTGGCCCGGGGTACTGACCCCGGGGCTGCTGGTGCGCGGCGGGGACGAGCTGCTGGAGCGCACGTACTACCCGGACGACCCCTACGAGATCACCGAGCTCGGGACCGAACCGATCAGCGGCGCCGAGGCGTTGGCGGACCTGAAGATGACCGAGCCGCGCTGGGGCAACAGCGCGCGGCGCGGCACGCAGAAGCTGCTCGCCCGCGGGGTGGTCGCGGTGGCCGGCCGGTTCACCAGCCCGGCCGTCCGGACGGCCGTGGTCCGCTCCGGACTCGCCGTCGTCCCGCCCGCCCCCTACGAGGGCCCCGCCTCCCTGGACCCGCTCGCCGGCCGGACCACCGCCGAGGAGGCCTTCCACGGGGTCCTGGAGCCGGGAGCCCCGGCGCGGTTCGCGGTCTTCGCGGTGGCCGGCCCGACGGAACTGCTCGTGGAGGGTCCGACGACCTGCGTGGCCACGGTCATCGGCGGAAGGCTGCTCCACCGCCGCCGCTGAGCCCGGCGGAGTCCGTCTGCCCGCGGCGGTCGCCGCGGACCAGGAAGACGGCCACGAACCCGAAGACGACCATCAGGATCGTGGCCGTCGAGGTGAGGAGCGACCAGCCGCCGGTGTGGTGCGTGACGCCTGCGTCGATGCCACCGCTGGAGAGGATGGTCGTCGGGTCCGTGACGGCGTGGAGGGCGATCGCGGACCAGATGGTGCCGGTGAGGCGCATGACGAGGTACATGCACACGCCGAAGCCGAAGGTGTAGACGACGGTGACGAGCACCGTGTTCACCTTCATCCCGGACAGCACGTTGGTCAGGTGCATGAGGGCGAACAGCAGCGACGAGACCACCATCACGAACCGCTCGGAGTGCCCGGCGCCGCGGAGCAGATCGACCGCGAGGCCGCGCGTCGCGAGCTCCTCGGCGAGCCCCACGCAGACCCCGAGCAGGGCGATGAGGAGGAGCTGCTCCGGCCGCCAGTCGCTCCAGTCGGCGGCCGCGGCATGGCCGACGACGGCGATGAGCGCGAGCGCGGGACCGATCCACATCCAGGGCCGGCCCGAGCCCGTCCGCCTGGCGAAGATCGAGCGGAGCCGGCCGATGGCGGCCGAGAAGCCGAGGAGGGTCACGGCGCCGATCGCGATCGGCAGCACGAGGGTGAAGAAGATGCTCGCGCCCGTCGCCAGTACGTCGTCCTCGTCCACCTCGTCGCCGAAGGCGGCGCCGATGGCGCGCCCGACCAGCAGGTAGTAGGCCAGATATACGACGATCACCAGGACGGCCTTCCCCAGGGTCGGCCGATCGAAGAACCCTCTCCGGGACGTGACCGGACCGTCGTCCACCGGCTGCACCATGACGCACCCACCCGTCTGTTTCTACTCTTTTAGGGCTATCGAACAATAAGCCATGTGAGTGCCTCTTCTGGGCCAATACGGGCGGCCGGGTGCGGGGGACGGGGGCCTGCGAGAATGACGGGGAGGTCCGCCGGACCCTGCCCGACCGTCCGCCGAACCGCTCGCCGAACCACCCGCCGAACCATTCGCACCGCACCCGAGGGGCCCACGCCAGTGACATCCGCTTCCCTGGACAAGCAGCCGCACGAAGTCGCCTCCATGTTCGACGGCGTGGCGGCGAACTACGACCTCACCAACGACGTCCTCTCCCTCGGGCAGGCCCGCCTGTGGCGCAAGGAGGTCGCCAAGGCGGTCGGTGCGCGCCCCGGGCAGCTGGTCCTCGACCTGGCCGCCGGCACGGCCACCTCCTCGCTGCCCTTCGCGGCGACCGGCGCGTACGTCGTGCCCTGCGACTTCTCCCTCGGCATGCTCCGCGAGGGCAAGAAGCGCAACCCCTGGCTCCCGCTGACCGCCGGCGACGCGACGAAGCTCCCCTTCAAGGACGACGTCTTCGACACCGTCACCATCTCCTTCGGCCTGCGCAACGTCCAGGACACCGACGCCGCCCTGCGCGAGCTGTACCGGGTCACGAAGCCCGGCGGCCAGGTCGTGATCTGCGAGTTCTCGCAGCCCACCTGGGCCCCCTTCCGGACCGTGTACACCGAGTACCTGATGCGCGCGATGCCGCCCGTGGCCCGCGCGGTCTCCTCCAACCCCGACGCCTACGTCTACCTCGCCGACTCCATCCGCGCCTGGCCCGACCAGCCGGCGCTGGCCGGACTGCTGCAGAAGGCCGGCTGGTCCAAGGTGGCCTGGCGCAACCTGAGCGGCGGCATCGTGGCCCTGCACCGCGGCACCAAGCACGCGTAGTACGGGGCTGCGGAGATGGACTACCAGGCCCTGCTGGAGCAGGTCGCCACCGACATCGCCCCGCTGATCGGCAGCGGCACCACCGCCGAGTACATCCCGGCGCTGGCGTCCGTCGACCCCCGGCAGTTCGGGATGGCCATCGCCGACCTCGACGGCAACGTGTTCGGGGTGGGGGACTGGCAGACCCCCTTCTCCGCGCAGTCCATCACCAAGGTCTTCGCGCTGGCCCTCGCGCTCGCCGAGGGCGGCGTCAGCCTGTGGGAGCGGGTCGGCCGGGAACCCTCCGGCAACCCCTTCAACTCCCTCGTGCAGCTGGAGTACGAGAACGGCATCCCGCGCAACCCCTTCATCAACGCGGGCGCGCTCGTCGTCACCGACCGGCTCCAGACGCTGACGGGCGACGCGAGCAGCGAACTGCTGCGCTTCCTCCGGGAGGAGAGCCAGAACCCGGAGGTCACCTTCGACGCGGAGGTCGCCGCCTCCGAACAGGAACACGGAGACCGCAACGCGGCCCTGGCCCACTTCATGGCCGCCTACGGGAACATCGACAACCCGGTGCCGATGCTGCTGGAGCACTACTTCTGGCAGTGCTCCATCGAGATGAGCTGCGCCGACCTGGCCCGGGCCGGCCGCTTCCTGGCCCGGCACGGCCTGCGCGCGGACGGCTCCCGCCTCCTCACGCGCAGCGAGGCCAAGCAGGTCAACGCGGTGATGCTGACCTGTGGGACGTACGACGCGGCGGGGGAGTTCGCCTACCGGGTCGGCCTGCCGGGCAAGAGCGGCGTGGGCGGCGGCATCGTGGCAGTGGTCCCCGGCGCGTGCACGCTGGCCGCGTGGAGCCCCGGCCTGGACGCCCAGGGCAACTCCGTCGCCGCGGTCGCCGCCCTGGACCGCTTCACAACCCTGACGGGCCTGAGCGTTTTCTGAAGCCCTCTCGACGTACCCCTCGCACCGCTGCGCCGGGCACCTTTTCGACGCGTCCCTCACACCGCTGCGCGGGCTTCGGGGCGCTGAGCCGGACTCCGTCCGGTGGTGGCTGGTCGGCGGTGGCGCCATGGCCGCCCGTGGCGGGGCTGGTGGGCGGGTGCGGGTGGGTTGGCCCTGCGGGGCTGGGTCCCCTACCCGCCCTTCGCCCGTTCCCCGGGGCTGCGCCCCGGACCCCTGCCGCGTGCGGCGCCGTTGCCGGGGCGGGCCCCCGGACCCCCGCTCCTCAAACGCCGGCGGGGCTGGATTGCCCACCCAGGCGCGGGTTCAGGCCCACGTCGGCCAAATCCAGCCTCGCCGGCGTTTGAGGCGCGGGGTCTGGGGCGCAGCCCCAGGGGGTCCGGGCGCAGCCCGGCACCCCTTCCCAGCCGGTCCGGCGCTTGAGGACCGGGGTCTGGGGCGGAGCCCCGGGGGGTCCGGGCGCAGCCCGGACCCCTGCTCTTCAGCCCGTCCGGCGTTTGAGGACCGGGGTCCGGGCAGCGCCCGGGGAACGGTGGAAGGGCGGGTAGGGGACTTCGCCCCGGGCAGCGGCAACGGTCGCGGCGGGGACCTCGCCCCGCGCAGCGGCGACGGTCGCAGCAGGGGACTTCGCCCCGCGCAGCGGCCACCCGTAGGGCGGCTCCGGCGGAGGGGCGGCCCCGTGCAGCGGGGGTCAGGACGGGGAGAGGGTCAGCTCGTAGCGGCGGGCGGTGCGGGGGCCGCCCGGGATGGGGTGGCGGGCCGCCAGGGTCATGCCCAGGCGCTCCGCCACCGCGATCGAGCGGACATTCGCATCGTCGATCATCGCCACCACATCCCCCACCCCAGCCCCCCGCACCCGATCGAGCGTCGCCAGCGCAGCCGCGTAGGCATAGCCCCGCCCCCACGCGGAGCGGCCCAGCCGCCACCCGATCTCGATCTCTCCCACCGGCCCCCACGCCTTCGACTCCGGCCACGGCTGCGCGCCGGTGAAGCCGATGACCTCACCGTCCGCGTCCAGCAGGGTCCACAGGCAGAAGCCGAGCCGGGCGTCGTGCATCCGCTGCCGGGCGGTGATCTCCTCGTAGAAGGACAGCTCGGCGGGGCCGCCGAGGAACTCCATGACGTCGGGGTCGTGGAAGACCCGGTGCCAGGCGTGCGCGTCCTCGTCCGTGGGCACACGGAGCTGGACGACGGGGAGCGGCCGGGTCGGCGAGGTGGTCACAGGGGGCAGCCCTTCGAATCGCGATCTCTCTCGCTGCATAGACTGCACAGGTCTTGTGCCAATGGGCACCCTTTATCGAGCCTTCGGGAGACCCGCCGTGACCGAGCCCCTCTCCGAGCACTCCGCGGACGTGATCGTCGTCGGGGCCGGGCCCGCCGGCTCGACCACTGCTTATTACCTGGCCAAGGCCGGACTTGACGTCCTGCTCTTGGAGAAGACCGCGTTCCCGCGCGAGAAGGTCTGCGGCGACGGCCTGACGCCGCGCGCCACGAAGCAGCTCGTGTCGATGGGCATCGACATCTCCGAAGAGGCGGGCTGGCTGCGCAACAAGGGCCTGCGCATCATCGGCGGCGGCCAGCGGCTCCAGCTGGACTGGCCGGAGCTGGCCTCCTTCCCCGACTACGGACTCGTCCGCAAGCGCGACGACTTCGACGAGACCCTGGCCCGCCAGGCGCAGAAGGCCGGCGCCCGGCTGTACGAGCGCTGCAACGTGGGCGAGCCCGTACGCGATCCCCGTACCGGCCACATCACCGGCGTGACGGCGAAGCTCGGCGAGGAGAAGACCCCGGTCACCTTCAGCGCCCCGCTGGTGGTCGCGGCCGACGGCAACTCCTCCCGGCTCTCCCTGGCCATGGGCCTGCACCGGCGCGAGGACCGTCCGATGGGCGTGGCCGTGCGGACCTACTTCACCTCGCCGCGCCACGACGACGACTACCTGGAGTCCTGGCTGGAGCTCTGGGACCGGCGCGGTGCCGAGGACCGGCTGCTGCCCGGCTACGGCTGGATCTTCGGCATGGGCGACGGCACCTCCAACGTCGGCCTCGGCATCCTCAACTCCTCCTCCGCCTTCAAGGAGCTGGACTGGCGCGAGGTCCTCAAGGCCTGGTGCGCCTCGATGCCGGAGGACTGGGGCTACACCCCCGAGAACATGACCCAGCCCATCCGGGGAGCGGCGCTGCCGATGGCCTTCAACCGCCAGCCGCACTACACCAAGGGGCTGCTGCTCGTCGGTGACGCGGGCGGGCTCGTCAACCCGTTCAACGGCGAGGGCATCGCCTACGCGATGGAGTCGGGCCAGATCGCCGCCGACGTCATCGTCCAGGCCCACTCCCGCGCCACCCCGGCCCTGCGCGAACTCACCCTGCACAGCTACCCGAAGGTCCTGAAGGAGACCTACGGCGGCTACTACACCCTGGGCCGCGCCTTCGTGAAGCTCATCGGCAACCCGAAGATCATGAAGGTCGCCGCCCAGCGCGGTCTGAGTCACCCGGTGCTGATGAAGTTCACCCTGAAGATGCTGGCCAACCTGACCGACCCGACGGGCGGCGACGCGATGGACCGCGTCATCAACGGCCTTTCGAAGGTCGCCCCCAAGGCCTGATCCTGGCCCGCGGGGCCCCGTACGCGATCCCGTCCGGGGGTCCGTCCGGGGCCTCCCGCTCGGGTTCGGACGCGCCGTGGACCTGGCGGACGCAGCGGGCCAGCAGGACCAGGCCGCAGAGCATCAGGGTTCCCGAGGTCGTCCACTCCAGGCTGAGCGTGAGCGGGGAGCCGGGCTTCTGCCAGGGGCGGGTGGTGGTCAGCAGCCAGCCGCCGAGGGACAGCATGCCGAGTCCGGCGGCCGCCGGGGCGGAGCCCGGACCGGAGACCGGGGCTCCGCCGGATGGGCTGGTCGTCACGGATCACCACTTCCTGGGGCGACTCGGGCGTGCTCGCCCCGGCCATCTTCGCAGGGCCCGGCCCGTTCGGCACCGGATGTCCGCCGGACGGGACGGGGCGGCAAGTCGGTTTCCAGGCAAGAAGTTTGGCTGACCAGCAGGTGAGAAGGCCTTGTCCCGGTACCGGCCGGGCTGTTCAATTCCCGAGAATGAACAGGTCTTCCGGCATACGCCCGCGTCCGCTCGGCCGCACCGCGCCCCGTACCGCCCTCCGCGCCGCCCTCCCGGCCGCCGTCCTGCTGGTGCTGGTCCTGGCCGGCTGTTCGGATCCGGATGGCGGCGGCAGCGCGCAGGGGGAGCCGAAGCTCGGAGAGGTGGCGGTCGCCCCGGCGACCGCCTCGATCTCGCTGCCCCTGGACGCGTACACGGACACCGACGCCGAGACGGCCCGCATGGGACAGGTGCAGCAGCGGCTGCTCTCCCGGTGCATGGCCCGGTACGGGTTCCCGTACGAGGAGGTCAGGACCTCCGGGGCGGCCGGCGCCCAGGGGCCCGAGGGGCGGCACCGGGCGCTCTTCGGGGCGGTCGACGCGGAGTTCGCGGCGGCCCACGGCTACGACACGACCGCGGGCAAGGGACGGCCGGTCAAGCCCCCGGCGAAACCGCTGAGCGAGAGCGCCACCCTGGTCATGCACGGCGAACGGCCGGGTGGACAGCAGGGCGCCGAGCAGCCCCCGGACGCCGCGAGCGAGGAGGAGGCCGCGCAGGTGGACAGCGGCATCGACGTCGCGGGGCAGAAGGTGCCGCCCGGCGGGTGCATCCGGGAGGCGTACCGCAAGCTGTACGCGCCGACGAAGGGCAGCGTGGACCTGCTGTTCCCGTTCGGGCTGGCCTCGGAGGCGCACGAACGCTCCAAGGGAGACTCGCGGGTGGTCGCGGTGCTGGGGAACTGGTCCGCGTGCATGGAGAAGTCGGGGTACACGGGCCTGAAGGATCCCTACGAGGTCGTGCAGAAGCTCGGCCTGGAAGCCGATCCGGGCGGTCCCAAGGCCGTCGTCGCGGCCAAGGCCGACGTCGCCTGCAAGCGCGAGGTGAACCTCGTCGGCATCTGGGCCGCGGTGGAGAAGGCGTACCAGCAGCGGCTGGTGGAGGAGCAGGCCGAGACCCTCGCGCTGTACAAGAAGCAGCGCGAGGCCCGCTACAAGCTGGCGGCGGGGATCATCTGAGCCGCGGGGCCCGTCAGGAGGGCCGGGGCAGGCAGTCGCGGTACGCGTCGCGGTGGTCCCGCTTGAGGGCCTGCCACTGTTCGGAGGTGCCGCCGTCCTTCTGCTGCACCTCGCCCGTGACCGGATCCGGGTCCGGATACCAGGAGATGCCCTTCTCCCGCATGCACGCGGAGGACTTGCGCGCGGCGGCGAGGTCCTGCGCGCTCGCCTGTACGGGGACGGGGGACGGGAGCAGCGACAGGCAGGCCTGCTGCGCCGGGGGGTACTGCGGGCTGTCCTTCTCCACGAAGTGCGGAGCCCCGTCGTCCCCGTAGGAGACGGTCATCCCGTGCTGCCGCATGCACGTGTAGAACGGCACGTCCGCCGCCGCGATCGAGGGGGAGGCGGTGGGCCCGGCCGCGACTCCGGACTTTCCCGTTCCGGACTTTCCCGCGGCTTCCCCGCCCGCGCATCCGGTCAGTACGAGGCACAAAAGGAGTGACGAGGATATTTCGCGTACACGCACGAGGTGTTTCCCTTGCGGTCGGCGGAGTGGAAGGGCGCGCGTTGGTGCGGGAGGGGGAGGCCGGATGGCGACCGGACGGCGACTGGATAGCGGTGGAAAGGGGGCGGAAGGCCGCGGGGGAGCGTAATCGGGTGCCCGGAAAGCGGACAAGTCCGTTACCCGCCATGCTGGTTGTGGCCTGAACAGCCGAGAAGACCCTTGCCCTGCAGTGCTCCGGAAGGTTTAATCCCGGCCGGAATCAATTCCCTGAAGATGGAGAAATCACCCATGAGCACGACTCTTAACAAAATCGCCGCCGGCTGCGCCGCCGCGGTATCCGTCGGCGCCGTTCTCCTGGCTTCGGCCGGTCCGGCCGCCGCCAACACGGAACGCAACGGCTATCTGGAAACCAGCGAGTTCGGGCTTTACTACAACTCCAACCAAGGCGGTTGTGTCTTCGACCTGATGTCCTCGGACTGGAACTTCTACAACAACCTCTTCGTCGGGCCGGAGAACTGCGAGGGCCGGAACCGGGTGACGAACGACGACACCGCGTCCTACCGGAACCGGGACACGTACACCTGGAAGGTGGCCACCGAGACGAACCTCACCGGTCTCATCGGGTCGCTCCCCCCGGGCTATGTGGGCAACGCCAGCGTCAACTTCAAGAACAAGATCACCTCCGCCACGTTCCTCGACTGACGGGGCCGGTACGGCGCTCGACCCCCTCCGGGGCTCCGGGACCTCCCCCGGAGCCTCCGGGCGCCCCCAGGGAGCCTTCAGGACGCCGAAAGGCCGGTACTCCACCCCCGAGCGGGGGAGTACCGGCCTTTCGTGCGTCACCGGGAGCGGCCCGGGACTGCGGGGAGATGTCAGAGGACGCGAACGGCGCCCGTCGGCTTGTCGTAGCTCAGGGAGCGCTCGACGATGCCGGTGCTGGGGTTCTGCGCGCCGACGAACTTGCCGCCGCCGACGTAGACGGCGACGTGGTACGCGCTGCCCTTGGAGCCCCAGTACAGGATGTCGCCCGGCTGAAGGGCGCTCAGGGAGACCGAGGTGCCGGCCGAGGACTGCGCCTGCGACATGCGCGGCAGGCTGATGCCGGCCTGGCGGTACGCGGCCTGGACGAGGCCCGAGCAGTCGAACGAGGACGGGCCGGTGCCGCCCATGACGTACGCCTTGCCGACCTGCGCGCGGGCGAAGTTGACGATGGCGGCGGCGGAGCCGGTCGCGGGGGCCGTGACGGTGCCCTTGCCCTGCGAGGAGCCCGCGGAGGAGTTGCCCTTCGGGGCGGAGGACCCGGAGTTGCTCTGGATCGAGGTGCGTTCCGTGCTGCGGCTGGCGCGCTCGGCCTCGGCCTTGCGGTCCGCCTCGGCCTTGGCCTTGGCCTTCGCCTCGGCGTCGGCCTTCTGCTGGGCGTCGGCCTTCAGCTGCTTGGCCTCGGCGGCGGCGCCCGTGCGGGCGCTCTCCTCCAGGGCGTTGAGCTCGCCGTCGACGGCGGCGGCGCGGGTGTTCTCCGCGGCCTTGGTGACGGACGAGGACACCTCGGCGGCCAGGTCCAGGTCGAGGACCGGCATTTCGAGAGTGGTCTCGTGCACGGGCTCGGCGGAGGGGGTGGCGCTCGCCGTGCCGGCCATGGCCAGGGTGCTGAGGACGCCACCGGCAACTCCGGCGCGGACCGCGAGCTTCGAGGCGCTGCGGCGGGGCTTCCGGTGGCTGGGTATGTGAGCGGTGAGGGACATGGGTACAACCGCTATCAGGGCACGCCGGTTGCGTTCAAGAAACGTGGTCTGCGCCACAGTTGTGCGCGAAGCGGGCTAACCGGGCGCGTCGGACCTCTTATTGACGCCGTAACGGGCGAATCGGGCAGCCACTCACAGGGCTGTGATCATGGGGTTTCCGCAATTAGTCCGAATTGATCCCGGGCCTACCATCCGCCCGCACAGATGGCCAAGCCCCCTTTCGGTACCCCGAATTCCGAGTGGCACAGGTCACAGGAGTGTCACGCGATGCGGACGCTGCGGCCCTCCTGTGATCGAACCGTGAACGCGCCGAGGGCTCGGAGCCGGGCCGCGATCGATCCCGGGGTGCCCCGGGGCGACCTCCGGGGGAGCCCCGGGCCACCTCCGGGTGACCTCGGTCCGACCTCCGGCCACGCTCCCGGCCTCTCTCTGCCCGACCTCCGCCGACCTCCGCCGACCTCCGCCCGACCTCCGCCCGAGCTCCGCCCGGCTTCGCTTCGGCTTCGCTCCGACCTCTGTCTCGACCTCTGCCCCGACTTCGTGAACGCATGCACGCGTCCACTCCCGTACGCGCGGGGTCCCCCGACCGGGGGACGCCGATCCCTTTATCATCACGCGCTCCCCCTCGCCAATTTGCATGCAGAGGCCACGATTTGATAGTGCGACGGGCCTTCCACCTGCGACGACAGGTGCGGATGTCACCTTTGGTGATCATGTGGAAGCTTCACGTATGAAGATCACCACTCATTGGGCTTCATGATCGTTCGTCAGGTGGTGGAGATCACAAACTCGTTGTTGTAACCCGTGTCGCAGATCACAGATGGGCGGGCATAAGATGCGCACCAGTCCGGCTTGTGAACTGCCTCACATGCGAGGCGGGGCGCGCGGCGCCGGCAGCGGTCCAACGGTCAAGGACGACTGGAAGGAGCGAGGAGCGTGAATGCGTACGCGCCCATCCTCGTGCTCGGCGCCCTCGGCGCAGGGTTTGCGATCTTCTCCGTGGTCATGGCCACGCTGATCGGTCCAAAACGGTACAACCGGGCAAAACTTGAAGCGTACGAGTGCGGCATCGAGCCCACTCCCATGCCCGCCGGTGGCGGCCGCTTCCCCATCAAGTACTACCTGACGGCGATGCTCTTCATCGTCTTCGACATCGAGGTTGTCTTCCTCTACCCCTGGGCGGTCACCTTCGACTCGCTGGGGATCTTCGGGCTCGTCGAGATGCTCCTCTTCGTGCTCACCGTCTTCGTCGCCTACGCCTACGTATGGCGCCGCGGCGGCCTGGAATGGGACTGAGGGGCTGAATTTTCCATGGGACTGGAAGAGAAGCTGCCGAGCGGCTTTCTGCTGACCACCGTCGAACAGGCCGCGGGATGGGTGCGCAAGGCGTCCGTCTTCCCGGCCACCTTCGGCCTGGCCTGCTGCGCGATCGAGATGATGACCACCGGAGCGGGCCGGTACGACCTGGCCCGCTTCGGCATGGAGGTCTTCCGCGGATCCCCGCGCCAGGCCGACCTGATGATCGTGGCCGGCCGGGTCAGCCAGAAGATGGCGCCGGTGCTGCGGCAGGTGTACGACCAGATGCCCGCTCCCAAGTGGGTCATCTCTATGGGTGTTTGTGCGTCTTCGGGCGGAATGTTCAACAACTACGCGATCGTCCAGGGCGTCGACCACATCGTCCCCGTGGACATCTACCTGCCCGGCTGCCCGCCCCGCCCCGAGATGCTGCTCGACGCGATCCTCAAGCTCCACCAGAAGATCCAGGGCGGCAAGCTCGGCGTGAACCGGGAAGAGGCGGCCCGCGAGGCGGAGGAGGCGGCCCTCAAGGCGCTCCCCACCATTGAGATGAAGGGGCTCCTGCGGTGAGCGAGGACCCGGCCGTGCACAGCGGCCCCCATGCCGGCGACGGCGACAACGTGCCCGCGCCCCGCGGAGCGGCCGGTCCCGAGGTGATCGGCGTCCGCAAGGGCATGTTCGGCGCCAGCAGCGGCGGCGACACCAGCGGCTACGGCGGCCTCGTGCGCTCCGTGGCCCTGCCCGGCGCGAGCGCCCGCCCGTACGGCTCGTACTTCGACGAGGTCGTCGACGAGCTCGAAGGGGCGCTGGAGGAGCAGGACCTGCTCCCCGAGAACGCCATCGAGAAGGTCGTCGTCGACCGCGCGGAGCTGACCCTCCACATCGCGCGCGAGCACCTGCTCCTCGTGGCGAAGACCCTCCGCGACGACCCGGCCCTGCGCTTCGAGCTCTGCACCGGAGTGAGCGGGGTGCACTTCCCGGACGACAAGGGCCGCGAGCTGCACGCCGTCTACCACCTGCGCTCGCTCACCCACGGCCGGATCCTGCGGCTGGAGGTGACCGCCCCGGACGCCGACCCGCACGTGCCCTCGATCGTCTCGGTCTACCCGACCAACGACTGGCACGAGCGCGAGACGTACGACTTCTTCGGCCTGATCTTCGACGGGCACCCGGCCCTCACGCGGATCATGATGCCGGACGACTGGCAGGGCTTCCCGCAGCGCAAGGACTACCCGCTCGGCGGCATCGCCATCGAGTACAAGGGCGCCCAGATCCCGGCTCCCGACCAGCGGAGGTCGTACAGCTGATGAACACGCAACCGAATCACGCCTCCGCCGACCACGCCTCCGCCGACCACGCCTCGGCCCGCGAGACGACCGAGGGCACCGTCTACACCGTCACCGGCGGCGACTGGGACGAGGTCGTCCAGTCGGCGGCCCGCGCGGACGACGAGCGGATCGTCGTCAACATGGGTCCCCAGCACCCCTCCACCCACGGAGTGCTCCGCCTGATCCTGGAGATCGACGGCGAGACGGTCACCGAGGCCCGCTGCGGCATCGGCTACCTCCACACCGGCATCGAGAAGAACCTCGAATACCGGAACTGGACGCAGGGCACCACCTTCGTCACGCGCATGGACTACCTGACGCCGTTCTTCAACGAGACGGCGTACTGCCTGGGCGTCGAGAAGCTGCTCGGCATCACCGATCAGATCCCGGACCGCGCCTCCGTCATCCGCGTCCTGCTGATGGAGCTCAACCGGCTCTCCTCCCACCTGGTGTGCATCGCCACCGGCGGCATGGAGCTGGGCGCGACCACGATCATGATCTACGGGTTCCGCGACCGCGAGCTGATCCTCGACGTGTTCGAGCTGATCACCGGCCTGCGCATGAACCACGCGTTCATCCGCCCCGGCGGTCTCGCCCAGGACCTTCCGCCGGGCGCCGTGGACCAGCTCCGCGAGTTCGTGAAGACCATGAAGAAGAACCTGCCGGAGTACGACAGCCTCGCCACCGGCAACCCCATCTTCAAGGCCCGCATGCAGGACGTCGGCTACCTCGACCTCACCGGCTGCATGGCGCTCGGCGCCACAGGCCCGGTCCTGCGCTCGGCCGGTCTCCCGCACGACCTGCGCAAGACGGACCCGTACTGCGGCTACGAGAACTACGAGTTCGACGTGCCGACCACCGAGTCCTGCGACTCCTACGGGCGGTTCCTGATCCGCCTGGAGGAGATGCGCCAGTCCCTGCGGATCGTCGAGCAGTGCCTGGACCGGCTGGAGCCGGGCCCGGTCATGGTCGCCGACAAGAAGATCGCCTGGCCGGCGCAGCTCGCCATGGGCCCCGACGGCCTCGGCAACTCGCTCGACCACATCAAGCAGATCATGGGCACCTCGATGGAGTCCCTCATCCACCACTTCAAGCTGGTGACCGAGGGCTTCCGGGTACCGGCCGGCCAGGCCTACGCGGCCGTGGAGTCGCCCAAGGGCGAGCTCGGCGTGCACGTGGTCTCCGACGGCGGCACCCGCCCCTACCGGGTCCACTTCCGCGACCCGTCCTTCACCAACCTGCAGGCCATGGCGGCGATGTGCGAGGGCGGCCAGGTCGCCGACGTCATCGTGGCCGTCGCCTCCATCGACCCCGTGATGGGAGGCGTCGACCGATGACGGCCAATCAGCCCGTATCAGGGGTGAGCCTGGGCATGCCCCAGCTTCCGGCACCCGACTTCGCGCCGGACGTGCGCGCCCGGCTCGAAGCGGACGCGAAGGAGGTCATCGCCCGCTACCCCGACAGCCGCTCCGCGCTGCTGCCGCTGCTCCACCTCATCCAGTCGGAGGAGGGCTACGTCTCGCGCACCGGCATCCGGTTCTGCGCCGAGGTGCTGGGCCTGACGACCGCCGAGGTCACGGCCGTGGCGACCTTCTACACGATGTACCGGCGCAAGCCCTCCGGGGACTACCAGGTCGGTGTCTGTACGAACACCCTGTGCGCGGTCATGGGCGGCGACGCCATCTTCGACGAGCTCAAGGAACACCTCGGGGTCGGCAACAACGAGACCACCGCCGACGGCAAGGTCACCCTCGAGCACATCGAGTGCAACGCGGCCTGCGACTACGCCCCCGTGGTGATGGTCAACTGGGAGTTCTTCGACAACCAGACCCCCGAGTCCGCCAAGGCCATGGTGGACGACCTGCTGGCCGGCCGCCCCGTCGAGCCGACCCGGGGCGCGCCGCTGTGCACGTACAAGGAGACCGCCCGGATCCTGGCGGGCTTCCCCGACGAGCGCGAGGGCGCGGTCGAGGCGACCGGCGGCGCCGGTCACGCCTCCCTGATCGGCCTGCGCATCGCGCGCGGCGAAGCCCCGCACGCCCCGATCGTGCACCCGCGCGGCGAGGCCACCATCGAGGGAGGGGAGTGATGACCGTGTCCACCGAACTGAGTAAGAACGGCACGAGTCCGGAGAAGCTCCTCGCACCCGTCCTGTCGGCCTTCTGGGACGAGCCGCGGTCGTGGACGCTGGAGACCTACCGGCGCCACGAGGGGTACGAGGGCCTGCGCAAGGCGCTCGCCATGACCCCCGACGACCTCATCGCCTACGTGAAGGACTCGGGCCTGCGCGGACGCGGCGGCGCGGGCTTCCCCACCGGCATGAAGTGGCAGTTCATCCCGCAGGGCGACGGCAAGCCGCACTACCTCGTGGTGAACGCGGACGAGTCGGAGCCGGGCACCTGCAAGGACATCCCGCTCCTGTTCGCGAACCCGCACTCCCTCATCGAGGGAATGATCATCGCCTGCTACGCGATCCGCTCGGAGCACGCCTTCATCTACCTGCGCGGCGAGACCGTGCCGGTCCTGCGGCGCCTGCACGAGGCGGTCCGCGAGGCGTACGAGGCCGGGTACCTCGGGGAGAACATCCTCGGGAGCGGACTCAAGCTCGACATCACCGTGCACGCGGGCGCGGGCGCCTACATCTGCGGCGAGGAAACGGCCCTCCTGGACTCCCTCGAAGGCCGCCGCGGCCAGCCCCGGCTGCGTCCGCCCTTCCCCGCGGTCGAGGGCCTGTACGCCTGCCCCACCGTCGTGAACAACGTGGAGTCCATCGCCTCGGTTCCCGCGATCCTGAACAAGGGCAAGGACTGGTTCAAGTCGATGGGGACCGAGAAGTCCCCCGGCTTCACCCTGTACTCGCTCTCCGGGCACGTGGTCGGCCCCGGCCAGTACGAGGCCCCGCTCGGGATCACCCTGCGCCAGCTCCTCGACATGAGCGGCGGCATGCGCCCCGGGCACCGGCTGAAGTTCTGGACCCCGGGCGGCTCCTCCACCCCGATGTTCACCGAGGAGCACCTCGACGTCCCCCTCGACTACGAGGGCGTCGGCGCGGCCGGCTCCATGCTGGGCACCAAGGCCCTGCAGTGCTTCGACGAGACGACCTGCGTGGTGCGGGCGGTGACCCGCTGGACCGAGTTCTACGCCCACGAGTCCTGCGGCAAGTGCACGCCCTGCCGCGAAGGCACGTACTGGCTGGTCCAGTTGCTGCGCGACATCGAAGCGGGCAAGGGGGTCATGTCCGACCTCGAGAAGCTGAACGACATCGCCGACAACATCAACGGCAAGTCGTTCTGCGCGCTCGGCGACGGCGCCGCCAGCCCCATCTTCTCCTCGCTCAAGTACTTCCGCGCGGAGTACGAGCAGCACATCACGGGCAAGGGCTGCCCCTTCGACCCCAAGAAGTCGACCCTCTGGGCCGACACGGAGGTGACCGCATGACCGTGACCACCACAGCGGCCTCCGGCGGCGGGGAAGCGGCGGTCCCGCCCGTGGACCACATCTCCCTGACCATCGACGGCATCGAACTGTCGGTGCCCAAGGGGACCCTGGTCATCCGGGCCGCCGAGCAGCTCGGCATCGAGATCCCCCGGTTCTGCGACCACCCCCTCCTCTCGCCGGCCGGCGCCTGCCGCCAGTGCATCGTCGAGGTCGAGGGCCAGCGCAAGCCGATGGCCTCCTGCACCATCACCTGCACCGACGGCATGGTCGTCAAGACCCAGCTCACCTCCCCGGTCGCCGACAAGGCCCAGCGAGGGGTGATGGAGCTGCTGCTCATCAACCACCCGCTGGACTGCCCGGTCTGCGACAAGGGCGGCGAGTGCCCGCTGCAGAACCAGGCGATGTCCCACGGCAACGCCGAATCGCGTTTCGAGGGCAAGAAGCGGACGTACGAGAAGCCGGTCCCGATCTCCACGCAGGTGCTGCTGGACCGCGAGCGCTGTGTGCTGTGCGCCCGCTGCACCCGCTTCTCCAACGAGATCGCCGGCGACCCGATGATCGAGCTCCTGGAGCGCGGCGCGCTCCAGCAGGTCGGCACCGGCGAGGGCGACCCCTTCGAGTCGTACTTCTCCGGCAACACCATCCAGATCTGCCCGGTCGGCGCCCTCACCTCGGCCGCCTACCGGTTCCGCTCCCGACCCTTCGACCTCGTCTCCTCCCCGAGCGTGTGCGAGCACTGCGCGGGCGGCTGCGCGACCCGCACCGACCACCGCCGCGGCAAGGTGCTGCGCCGGATGGCCGCGGAGGACCCCGAGGTCAACGAGGAGTGGATCTGCGACAAGGGCCGCTTCGGGTTCCGCTACGCGCAGCGCCCCGACCGGCTCACCACCCCGCTGGTGCGCGGGAGCGACGGGGTCCTGGCCCCGGCCAGCTGGCCCGAGGCCCTGGAGGCCGCCGCCAACGGGCTCGCCGCCGCGCGCGGCCGGGCCGGAGTGCTGACCGGCGGACGCCTCACCGTCGAGGACGCCTACGCGTACGCCAAGTTCGCCCGGGTCGTCCTCGACACCAACGACATCGACTTCCGCGCCCGCGTGCACAGCGCGGAGGAGACCGAGTTCCTGGCCTCCTCCGTCGCCGGCATCGGCAAGGACCTCGACGGGCACGGCGTCACCAACGCCTCCCTGGAGGCGGCCCCGGCCGTGCTCCTCGTCGGCATCGAGGCCGAGGAGGAGGCCCCCGGGGTCTTCCTGCGGCTGCGCAAGGCCCACCGCAAGCACAAGCAGCGGACCTTCGCCCTCGCCCCGTTCGCCACGCGCGGCCTGGAGAAGGCGGGCGGCACCCTGCTTGCCGCCGCCCCCGGCACCGAGCCCGAGTGGCTCAACGCCCTGGCCTCGCAGGCCGGCCTGGAGGACGGCGGCCAGGCCGCCGCCGACGCGCTGCGCCTGCCCGGCGCCGTCATCGTGGTCGGGGAGCGCCTCGCGGGCGTGCCCGGCGCGCTGACCGCGGCCGTCCGGGCCGCCTCCGCGAGCGGCGCCACCCTGGTGTGGATCCCGCGCCGGGCCGGAGAGCGGGCCGCCGTCGAGGCGGGCGCGCTGCCGTCCCTGCTGCCGGGCGCCCGCCCGGCCACCGACCCGCGCGCCCGCGACGAGGTCGCGGCCGCCTGGGGCCTGGACGAGCTCCCGCACCGCTACGGCCGCGACACCGGCCAGATCGTCGAGGCCGCGGCGACCCGCGAACTCTCGGCCCTGCTGGTCGCGGGCGTCGAGCTCGCCGACCTGCCGGACCCGGCCCGCGCGAAGCTCGCGCTCCAGGAGGCCTTCGTGGTCTCCCTGGAACTGCGGCCCGGCGAGGTCACCGACCTCGCGGACGTGGTCTTCCCGGTCGCGGCCGTCGCCGAGAAGCCCGGCGCGTTCATCAACTGGGAGGGCAGGGTCCGGCCGTTCGAGGCCGCGCTCAAGCCCGAGCAGATGACCCGCCGGCTCGCCCCCGCCGACTCCCGCGTGCTGCACATGCTGGCCGACGCGGCCGACCGGCCCATCGCGCTGCCCGACGTACACGCCGTGCGCCGGGAGCTCGACGGGCTCGGCCCGTGGGCCGGAGAGCGCGCCGAGGGCCGGCCCGGGGACCGGGCGCTGCTGCCCCGTCCCGGCGCGGGCGAGGCGGTCCTCGCGGGCCACCGGCTCCTCCTGGACCAGGGTCTGCTCCAGGACGGAGACGAGGCCCTGGCCGGTACCCGGCACGAGGCGAGTGCCCGCCTGTCGGCCGCCACGGCCGCCGAGACCGGCGTCAAGAACGGCGACGTCCTCGCGGTGACCGGCCCGGCCGGCTCCGTGGAACTGCCGCTGCGCGTCACCGAGATGCCCGACCGGGTGGTCTGGCTCCCGATGAACTCCACCGGCTCCGGGGTCCTCGCCGACACCGGAGCCCGCCCGGGGGAGCTGGTCCGCATCGGCCCGGCCACCCCCGCCGACACCAGCGACTCCCCTGCGGAGGTGGGCGCGTGAACACCGTTCAGATCGCCGCCGAAGACCTCTCCCTGTTCGGCAGGGACGTCTGGTGGCTCGTCGTCGTCAAGGCGGTGTTCTGCTTCGCCTTCCTGATGGTGACCGTGCTCTTCTCCATCGTGTGGGAGCGCAAGGTCGTCGCCTGGATGCAGCTGCGCATCGGCCCCAACCGGCACGGCCCCTGGGGCATGCTCCAGTCGCTCGCCGACGGCGTGAAGCTGATGCTGAAGGAAGACCTGATCGTCAAGCGGGCCGACAAGGTCGTCTACGTCTTGGCCCCGATCATCGCGGCGATCCCGGCCTTCATGGCCATCGCGGTGATCCCCTTCGGCCCCTCGGGCAACGAGGTCTCCATCTTCGGCCAGCGCACCACGATGCAGCTGACCGACCTGCCGATCGCGATGCTCTACATCCTCGCGGTGGCCTCGGTCGGCATCTACGGCATCGTCCTGGCGGGCTGGTCCTCCGGCTCCACGTACCCGCTCCTCGGCGGCCTGCGCTCCTGCGCGCAGATGATCTCCTACGAGATCGCGATGGGCGCGGCCTTCGCCTCGGTCTTCCTCTACTCCGGGTCGATGTCGACCTCGAAGATCGTCGAAGCCCAGGCGGACCGCTGGTACATCATCCTGCTGCCGGTCTCCTTCATCATCTACGTCATCACGATGGTCGGCGAGACGAACCGCGCCCCCTTCGACATGCCGGAGTCCGAGGGCGACCTGGTCGGCGGCTTCAACACCGAGTACTCCTCCATCAAGTTCGCGCTGTTCATGCTCGCCGAGTACGTCAACATGGTCACCGTCTCCGCGGTCTCGGTCACCCTGTTCCTGGGCGGCTGGCGGGCCCCGGCGCCGATCTCCACGTACTGGGAGGGCGCGAACCACGGCTGGTGGCCGATGCTCTGGTTCGTCCTGAAGGTCCAGCTGCTCCTCTTCTTCTTCATCTGGCTGCGCGGCACGCTCCCGCGCGTGCGCTACGACCAGCTGATGAAGCTCGGCTGGAAGGTGCTGATCCCGGTCTCCGTGGTGTGGCTGATGCTGGTCGCCACCGTCCGGGCGCTGCGCAACGAGAACTACGACTTCCAGGAGATCGTGCTCTACGTCGGCGGCGGGGTCATCGCGCTCCTGCTGCTGTCCTTCGTCGCGGACCTGTTCCGCGACAAGAAGGAGAAGACGGCCCTCGCGGACGCCGAACAGGCGGCCGCCGCCGAACCCTTCGACCCCCTGGCGGGCGGATTCCCCGTACCGCCCAAGCCCGGCCAGCACCTGGCACCCGTACCGCGCAGGCGGCCCCGCAGTGAGCGGGAGCTCATTGTCAGTGGCGCGGCGAATACTGACAGTGACCGAGAGGAGGGTGCTGAGAATGTCTGACAAGTCTGACGCCGAGCAGGGCGAGAAGTGGCAGAACCCGGTGGCCGGCTTCGGCGTGACCTTCAAGGCCATGTTCAAGAAGCGCCTCACCGAGCAGTACCCGGAGCAGGAAAAGACCACCGCACCCCGCTTCCACGGGCGGCACCAGCTCAACCGCCACCCGGACGGTCTGGAGAAGTGCATCGGGTGCGAACTGTGCGCCTGGGCCTGTCCCGCCGACGCGATCTACGTCGAGGGCGCGGACAACACCGAGGAGGAGCGCTACTCCCCGGGTGAGCGGTACGGCCGGGTCTACCAGATCAACTACGCCCGCTGCATCCTGTGCGGGCTGTGCGTCGAGGCGTGCCCGACCAGGGCGCTGACCATGACGAACGAGTTCGAACTGGCCGACTCCAGCCGCGAAGCGCTCATCTACACCAAGGAGCAGCTGCTCTCCGGGCTCACCGAGGGCATGGTCGAGGCACCGCACTCGATCTTCCCCGGCACCGACGACACGGACTACTACCGCGGGCTGGTGACCGGGGCGGCTCCCGGCACGGTCCGTCAGGTGGCCGTGTCCAAGGGCGAGACCGCGGCCTCCGAGGGCGCTTCCGAGGGGGTGGGGGCATGAGCGCCCTCGCCGCAGCCGCCACCCTCACCTCCACCGGTGAGGCCGTGCAGTTCTGGGTCCTCGGCACGGTCGCCGTCATCGGCGCACTGGCCACGATCCTGATGAAGAAGGCCGTGCACAGCGCGCTGAGCCTCGCCGGGACGATGATCATCCTGGCGGTCTTCTACCTCGCCAACGGCGCGTACTTCCTCGGCATCGTCCAGGTCGTCGTCTACACCGGCGCGATCATGATGCTCTTCCTCTTCGTCGTCATGCTCGTCGGCGTCACCGCCGCGGACTCGCTGACCGAGACCATCAAGGGGCAGCGCTGGCTGGCCGCCCTGTGCGGACTCGGCTTCGGCATCCTGCTGATCGCCGGCATCTCCAACGCCAAGCTCACCCACTTCAACGGACTCGGCCGGATCAACTCCGGCGGGCACGTCGAGGGCCTGGCCACGCTGATCTTCACCAAGTACGTGTTCGCCTTCGAGGTCACCGGCGCCCTGCTGATCACCGCGGCCGTCGGTGCGATGGTGCTCACCCACCGCGAGCGCACCGAGCGGGCCGCCACCCAGCGCGAGCTCGCCGAGCGCCGCGTGCGCGCGGGCGTCCAGCTCCCGCCGCTGCCCGCACCCGGCGTCTACGCCCGGCACAACGCCGTGGACGTCGCGGGCCTGCTGCCGGACGGCACCCCCTCCGAGCTCACCGTCAACCAGACGCTGCGCGCCCGCGGCCAGATCAGGGACGTCTCCGGCAAGGCCCTGGACGACCTGAAGGCCCTGGAGCAGCGGTCGTCCGAGCGGCTCGGCCGCGACGCCCTCGGCCACGACGCCCGTGAGGAGGCCTCGAAGTGAACCCGGTCAACTACCTGTACCTGTCCGCGCTGCTGTTCACCATCGGGGCGGCCGGAGTACTGATCCGGAAGAACGCGATCGTGCTGTTCATGTGCGTGGAGCTCATGCTCAACGCCTGCAACCTCGCCTTCGTGACCTTCTCCCGGATGCACGGCAACCTCGACGGCCAGATCATCGCGTTCTTCACGATGGTCGTCGCCGCCGCCGAGGTCGTGGTGGGCCTCGCGATCATCGTGTCGCTGTTCCGTACCCGCCACTCGGCCTCGGTCGACGACGCCAGCCTGATGAAGCTGTAAGGGGTCGCTGTGGAGAACATGATCGCGCTGCTGGTAGCAGCGCCCCTGCTCGGAGCGGCGGTGCTGCTCTGCGGCGGCCGCCGGCTCGACAAGACCGGCCACTGGATCGGCACCCTGTTCGCCGCCGCCTCCTTCGGCATCGGCCTCACCCTCTTCGCCGACATGCTCGGCAAGACCGCCGAGGAGCGGACCTTCCACCAGCGGCTGTTCAGCTGGATCCCGGTGGAGGGCTTCCAGGCCGACATCGGCTTCCAGCTCGACCAGCTGTCGATGACCTTCGTCCTGCTGATCTCCGGGGTGGGCACGCTCATCCACGTGTACTCCATCGGGTACATGGAGCACGACGAGCGCCGCCGCCGCTTCTTCGGCTACCTCAACCTCTTCGTCGCCGCGATGCTGCTCCTGGTCATCGCCGACAACTACCTCCTGCTGTACGTCGGCTGGGAGGGCGTGGGCCTCGCCTCGTACCTCCTGATCGGCTTCTGGCAGCACAAGCCCAGCGCGGCCACCGCCGCGAAGAAGGCCTTCCTGGTCAACCGGGTCGGCGACATGGGCCTTTCGATCGCCATCATGCTGATGTTCACCACCTTCGGCACCTTCGCCTTCGGCCCGGTCCTCGGCTCGGTGTCCGAGGCAGGCGAGGGCAAGCTGACGGCGATCGCCCTGATGCTGCTGCTCGCCGCGTGCGGCAAGTCGGCCCAGGTGCCGCTGCAGTCCTGGCTCGGCGACGCGATGGAGGGCCCGACCCCGGTCTCGGCCCTCATCCACGCGGCGACCATGGTCACCGCCGGCGTCTACCTGATCGTCCGCTCGGGCGCCATCTTCAACGGGGCGCCGGACGCGCAGACCGCGGTCGTCGTGGTCGGCGCGGTCACGCTCCTCTTCGGTGCGATCGTCGGTTGCGCCAAGGACGACATCAAGAAGGCCCTCGCCGGCTCGACGATGTCGCAGATCGGCTACATGATCCTGGCGGCCGGCCTCGGCCCCATCGGGTACGTGTTCGCGATCATGCACCTGGTCACGCACGGCTTCTTCAAGGCGGGCCTCTTCCTCGGCGCCGGTTCCGTGATGCACGGGATGAACGACGAGGTCGACATGCGCAAGTACGGCGGCCTGCGGAAGTACATGCCGGTCACCTTCGTCACCTTCGGCCTCGGCTACCTCGCCATCATCGGCTTCCCGGGCCTGTCGGGGTTCTTCTCCAAGGACCTGATCATCGAGGCCGCCTTCGCCAAGGGCGGCACCCAGGGCTGGATCCTCGGAGGGGTCACCCTCCTCGGTGCGGCGATCACCGCCTTCTACATGACCCGCGTCATGCTCCTCACCTTCTTCGGCGAGAAGCGCTGGCAGCCGGACGCCGAAGGCCACGCGCCGCACCCGCACGAGTCCCCGAAGTCCATGACCATCCCGATGATCGTCCTGGCCTTCGGCTCGGTCTTCGCCGGTGGCTTCTTCGGCATCGGCGACCGCTTCCTGAAGTGGCTGGAGCCCGTCACCGGTCACCAGCACGGACACCCGCCGGTCAGCGCCACGACGGTCACCGCGGCCACCATGGTGGTCCTCGTCATCGGCGTCGCCATCGCCTGGGCGATGTACGGCAGGAAGCCCGTCCCGGTCGTCGCCCCGCGCGGCTCGCTCCTCACCCGGGCGGCCCGACGGGACCTCTACCAGGACGACTTCAACCACGTGGTCCTGGTCCGCGGCGGGGAGCACCTGACCCGCTCCCTCGTCTACGTCGACCACAGCCTGGTCGACGGCGTGGTCAACGGGACGGCCGCCGGAGTCGGCGGACTGTCGGGCCGGCTGCGCAAGCTGCAGAACGGCTACGCCCGCAGCTACGCGGTCTCGATGTTCGGGGGCACGGCGATCCTGATCGCCGCGACCCTGCTGATGAGGGCGGTGTGAGATGAGTTTCCCGCTTCTGACGGTGACGGCCGCGGTCCCCGCGGTCGGTGCGATCCTGACGGCGGCCGTCCCGGCCGCCCGCCGGACCGCCGCCAAATGGCTCGCCCTGCTCTTCTCCGTGGCGACCCTGGCCCTGGCCGTGCTCGTCGCGGTCCGCTTCGATCCCGGTGGCGACCGCTACCAGCTCACCGAATCGCACGCCTGGATCGCCGACTTCGGCGTCCGCTACGAACTGGGCGTCGACGGCATCGGGGTGGTGCTGATCGCACTCACCGCGCTGCTGATCCCCTTCGTGATCGCGGCCGGCTGGCACGACGCCGACCCCCTGGAGACCTCGTCCTCCCGCTGGCGGCCGACCCAGGGCTTCTTCGCCCTGATCCTGCTGGTCGAGGCGATGGTGATCATCTCCTTCGAGGCCACCGACGTCTTCCTCTTCTACATCTTCTTCGAAGCCATGCTCATCCCGATGTACTTCCTCATCGGCGGCTTCGGGGACCGGGCACACTCCGGGTCGGACGAGAACGCGGCCGCGCAGCGCTCGTACGCGGCGGTCAAGTTCCTCCTCTACAACCTGGTCGGCGGCCTGATCATGCTGGCCGCCGTCATCGGGCTCTACGTGGTCGCCGGGAACTTCTCGCTCCAGGAGATCACCGCCGCCCGCGCCGCGGGCACGCTCGACATGGCGACCAACACCGAGCGGATGCTGTTCCTCGGCTTCTTCTTCGCCTTCGCGGTGAAGGCCCCGCTCTGGCCGCTGCACACCTGGCTGCCGAACGCGATGGGCGAGGCCACGGCCCCGGTCGCCGTCCTGATCACCGCGGTCGTCGACAAGGTCGGCACCTTCGCGATGCTGCGCTTCTGCCTCGGGCTCTTCCCCGAGGCCAGCAAGTGGGCCACGCCGGTGATCCTGGTCCTGGCCCTGATCAGCATCGTCTACGGCGCACTGGTCGCGGTCGGCCAGCGGGACATCAAGCGGCTGGTGGCGTACGCCTCCATCTCGCACTTCGGCTTCATCATCCTGGGCATCTTCGCGATGACCTCCCAGGGCCAGTCCGGCGCCACCCTCTACATGGTCAACCACGGGCTCTCGACGGCGGCGCTCATGCTGGTCGCCGGCTTCCTGATCTCGCGGCGCGGCTCCCGGCTCATCGCCGACTACGGCGGCGTGCAGAAGGTGGCCCCGGTCCTGGCCGGCACCTTCCTGATCGGCGGCCTGGCCACGCTCTCGCTCCCCGGCCTCGCCCCGTTCGTCAGCGAGTTCCTGGTCCTGGTCGGCACGTTCGCCCGGTACCCGGTCGTCGGCATCATCGCCACCCTCGGCATCGTGCTGGCGGCTCTCTACACGCTGGTCCTCTACCAGCGCACCATGACCGGCCCCCTCAAGGAGGAGGTCCGCACCATGCCGGACCTGCGCCTGCGGGAGGTCCTGGTGGTGGCCCCGCTGATCGCGCTGCTGATCGGTCTGGGCGTCTACCCGAAGGTCCTGACCGACATCGTCAACCCGGCGGTGAAGCACACCATGTCGGACGTCAAGCAGACGGACCCGAAGCCTGAGGTGGCTGTCGAAGCCAAGAATGGGGAGGCGGCCAAGTGAGCACCCTGACTGCTGCTGCCCAGAACCTGCTGCCGAACCTGGCGGCCGCGGCGCCGATCGACAAGATCCCGGCCCCGCACATCGAGTACGCCCAGCTGTCGCCCACGCTCATCGTGCTGGGCGCGGCGATCATCGGAGTCCTCGTAGAGGCCTTCGTACCGCGCAAGGGCCGTTACTACACGCAGGTGTTCCTCGCCGTGGCCGCGCTGGCCTCGGCCTTCGCGGCGGTCGTCGGGCTCGCCGCCGGCGGGTACGGAAGCTCCAAGGCGCACATCGCGGCCATGGGCGCCGTGGCCGTCGACGGACCGGCGCTCTTCCTCCAGGGCACCATCATCCTGGCCTCGGTCGTCGCGATCTTCACCTTCGCCGAGCGGCGCCTGGACCCGGCCGCCCACGGCAACCGGGTGGACTCCTTCGCCGCGCAGGCGGCGTCCGTACCGGGCAGCGAGAGCGAGAAGGAAGCCATCAAGGCGGGCTTCACCACCACCGAGGTCTTCCCGCTGGCGCTGTTCGCGGTCGCCGGCATGCTGATCTTCCCCGCGGCCAACGACCTGCTGACGCTGTTCGTGGCCCTGGAGGTCTTCTCCCTCCCGCTGTACCTGCTCTGCGCCGTCGCCCGCCGCCATCGGCTGATGTCGCAGGAGGCGGCCGTCAAGTACTTCCTGCTCGGCGCCTTCTCCTCCGCCTTCCTCCTCTTCGGCATCGCGCTCGTCTACGGGTACGCGGGCTCGGTGTCCTACGCGGCGATCGCGGAGGTCGTCGACGGCACCGTGGCGAACATCGACCCGGCGCTCGCCGACACCATGGGCAACGACGCGCTGCTGCTGATCGGCGGCGCGCTGATCCTGATGGGCCTGCTCTTCAAGGTCGGCGCGGTCCCCTTCCACATGTGGACCCCGGACGTCTACCAGGGCGCCCCCACCCCGGTCACCGGCTTCATGGCGGCGGCGACGAAGGTGGCCGCCTTCGGCGCCCTCCTGCGTCTGCTCTACGTCGTCCTCCCGGGCCTGCGGTGGGACTGGCGGCCGGTCATGTGGGGCGTGGCCATCGTCACGATGCTGGCGGGCGCGATCATCGCGGTCACCCAGACCGACGTGAAGCGGCTCCTCGCCTACTCCTCGATCGCGCACGCCGGCTTCATCCTGGCCGGTGTGATCGCCACCTCGGAGCAGGGCGTCAAGTCCGTCCTCTTCTACCTGGCCGCGTACTCCTTCGTGACGATCGGCGCCTTCGCGGTGGTCACGCTGGTGCGCGACGCGGGCGGCGAGGCCACGCACCTGTCGAAGTGGGCCGGTCTCGGCCGCCGTTCCCCTCTCACGGCGGCGGTCTTCGCGGTCTTCCTGCTCGCCTTCGCGGGCATCCCGCTCACCTCCGGCTTCTCCGGCAAGTTCGCCGTGTTCCAGGCGGCGGCGGAGGGCGGCGCCGGAGCGCTGGTCGTGGTCGGTGTCATCTCGTCCGCGATCGCCGCGTTCTTCTACATCCGGGTGATCGTCCTGATGTTCTTCAGCGAGCCGAAGGCGGACGGCCCCACGGTCGCGGTCCCGTCCCCGCTGACGATGACGACGATCGCGGTCGGCGTCGCGGTCACGGTGGTCCTGGGCGTGGCTCCGCAGTACTTCCTGGACCTGGCGGGCAGCGCGAGCACGTTCGTCCGCTGACCTGACCGTACGGAGTACGGCCGAGGGCCCGGCTTCCCCTTCCTGGGGGGCCGGGCCCTTCGCCGTGTGCGGGACTACTCGGTGCGCTGTCGCTTCGGCATGATCTCGGTGAGGTCCAGGTCGATGGGGAAAGGGACGGAGACCTTGAGACGGTCGTGGAAGATTCCGGTGGCCACGTACTTCCGGGTGGCCGGTTCGAGCTCGAAGACGTAGACCACGGCCCGGCCGTCCTTGTGCTCCACGCGCCAGAAATGAGGGATCCCGGCGCGGGAGTACTTGAGGGGCTTGGCCTCGCGGTCTCGGGCAACGGATTCGGGGGACACGACTTCGATCGCGAGTCGCACGGATTCCGCCGGAAGCCGGGTCTGGTGCGGATCCTCGTCTTCTTCCTCGGGTACGACGATCACGTCCGGCTCCGGACGGTTCTGACGGTCGATGTCGATGGTGAACTCTCGTAGCACTTCGAGCCCGTCCGGCGCCAGGGACTCCAGCTGCCGTTCGAAGAATCGCACGGCACGCAGGTGGAATTTGGTCTGCGGACTCACGAAAACCAGGCTCCCGTCGATCAGCTCCGTGTGCGGAGGCAGATTCGGAAGCGTGTCCAGGTCGTCCGCGGTCCAGCCGCCTGCCGGCGGGATCGGCCAGCGGGGCCCCGGATCCGGTTCGGGCTGTGGCGCTGCGGATTCGACGCTCATCAGTGCTCCCATGGGGCGGAGTCTCGCGAATATGCCCAGCGTATCGCCGGGGATCCGCTCGGGACCGTCCGTACGTGTGAGCGGGAGCACCGCGTTGGCCTCTGGAGTCAGTGCGGGTGGGGCATGGGGGTGGTGGTCTTCGGGCAGGTCAGGGCCGGGTTCCAGTTGTGGAAGCGGCCCGCCGGGTTGTCCCGGTACGCCCACAGGTGGAGGTCGTAGTGCTTGGGCATCCCCGCCCAGTGGCCCGGCATCGGTCCGTCGAAGGGCAGGCCGAACATGGTCGGGCGGTCGTCGGTGGTCTTGAAGTCCTGGTCCCGGTCCTTGGACATCCACTCCACGGCCTCCAGCTTGCGGCGGCCGTGCTCGTCCTTCGCGGTGCTGTAGAGCAGCGCCGCCGGCTTGCTGGGGTCCGTCGAACCCCAGTAGGCCTCCTTGACGTAGTGGTAGCCCATGGCGCCCACCCCGAACGGGTTGGTCATGCAGGCCTCGCCGTGCGGCACGTACCCGTCCTTCAGGGCCTGCTGCTCGTCCCCGTACTTGGCCGTCACCCGGATCGCCGTCGCCATGTCCCGCATGGCCTGGGCGTTCCTCGGGTCGGGCGCCGGCCCGTCGACGCCGTGGGCGGGGGCGACGGCGGTCAGGCCGAGGGATATGGCGGCGGCGCAGGTCAGGAAGGCCTTGCGGGGGCGGAGGGACATGGGTGCTCCTGCCGTTCGGGGGTCGGGGCGGAGTCGGGGCTTTCGTCCACGATCCGGGCGCCGCGCCGCCCCTGCACGCGGCGGGGCTCCGAACGGGGGGCGCCGCACGCTTCTTCGGGGCCGGACGGGTGACGTCGGAAGGGCGGGTGGGGGACTTCGCCCCGCAGGGCCACCCGCAGCCGGGGCCGCGGGTGGTGTTCGGACGGGCTACAGGCGGGTCGCGTAGGCGCGGACGTCCGCGTCGGGGTCGGAGGCGGCCGTGGCCAGGGCCGCGGAAGCGGCCGGGTCCGGGCGGTGCGTGCGCAGGGAGAGGACCGCCGCCTTGCGGACGTCCGCGTTCGGGTCCGACAGGGCGAGGGAGAGCGGCGGCACCGCCACCGAGGCGGGGGCCGAGGCCAGGCCGGCGGCGGCTCCGGCCCGGACCTGCCACGCCGGGTCGGAGAGGGAGGAGACGGCTCGCTCCATGTGGCCGCCGGTCAGGGCCACCGCCGCCAGCGCCGCCGCCCGGACCAGCGGGTCCGTGTCGGAGAGCAGCGGGGTCAGGGCGGAGCCGGCCCGCAGGGTGCCCAGGGCCTTGGCCACGGCCACCCGTACCTCCCGCGAGGAGTCCCCGGCGGCGTCGGCCAGCGCGGCCTCCGCGTCCACCGAGACGAGCGCCCGTACCGCCTGGATGCGGACGTCCACATCGGCGTCCCGCAGGGACCGCTCGTACAGGCCGGGCTCCCCGAGCCGCAGGACCCGTAGGGCTTCGAGCGCCGCCGACCGGACCGCCGGATCCGCCACCTCGAGCCCCGCCCGCAGGGCCGCGCCCAGGGCGGGGTCGGGCGGGAGCACCTCCAGCAGTTCGCGCAGCGCCGCCGCGGCGGCCGCGCGGACCGCCGGGTCGGGGTCGGCCAGCCGCTTCCCGAGGGCGGGACCGGCGCCCGCCGGGACGGTTTCGCCGAGCACCGCGACCGCCGTGGCGCGGACCGCCGGGTCGGGGTCGGAGAGGTAGGGGCGGAGGGCGTCCAGATCCGGGGCCTCCTCCGCGAGGGTGAGGAGCTCCAGGATCCGGGGCGAGCCGGGCCCGGACGCGGTGTCCCGGCCGGTCGCCGCGGGGGCCGCCGCCGGGCCTCCGGCCAGGGCCACGCCGACCAGCTCGACCTCGCCCAGGTGCCGGGAGGGCCCGCCCGCCGGGGCGAACTCGGCGACCGGCACCAGATAGGGCTCGACCGGCCGCGCCGTGAACTCCATCGCCCCCGACGGGGACTTGCGCAGGTCCAGGTGGTGCAGCCAGCCCGCGTCATCGCGCTCGGGGTGGTCGAGCCGCTCGTGGTACAGCCCCCAGCGGGACTCGGTCCGCGCGAGCGAGGCCCGCGCCGCCATCTCCGCGCAGTCCCGGATGAAGGAGACCTCCGCGCAGCGCATCAGCTCGTGCGGGGTCGTGGCGCCCATCTCGCCGATCTCCCGCTCCATCCGGGTGAAGGCCTCCACGGCGAGCGACAGCTTCGCGCCCGTCTTGGGCGGGGCCACGTAGTCGTTCACGAACCGCCGCAGCTTGTACTCCACCTGCGGCTGCGGCGGACCCTCCGGGTGGCGCAGCGGCCGATAGATCAGTTCGTGGGCGGCCGCGAGCTGGTCGGCGGGCAAGTCCCCTTCATCCGCCCGGTATCGGGCGGCGTCGGCGCCCGCCAGATCGCCGAAGACGAACGCGCCGATCATGTAGTTGTGCGGTACGGAGGCCAGGTCCCCGGCCGCGTACAGCCGGGGCACGGTGGTGCGGGCGTGGTCGTCGACGCGCACGCCGGAAGCCGAGTGACCGCCGCACAGGCCGATCTCGGAGATGTGCATCTCGATGTCGTGCGTGCGGTAGTCGTGGCCCCGGTTGGCGTGGAAAGTGCCGCGCGTCGGCCGTTCGGTGGTGTGCAGAATCGATTCGACGGCGGCCACGGTCTCCTCGGGGAGGTGACTGAGCTTGAGGTACACCGGGCCCCGGTCGGAGGCCAGTTCGGCGGCGAACTCCGACATCATCTGCCCCGACCAGTAGTCGGAGTCGACGAACCGCTCGCCGTGCCGGTTGACCTGGTAGCCGCCGAAGGGGTTCGCGACGTACGCGCAGGCCGGGCCGTTGTAGTCCTTGATCAACGGGTTGATCTGGAAGCACTCGATGCCGGTGAGCGCGGCGCCCGCGTGGTACGCCATCGCGTACCCGTCACCGGCGTTGGTGGGGTTCTCGTACGTCCCGTACAGATACCCGGAGGCGGGCAGCCCGAGGCGCCCGCACGGCCCGGTCGCGAGGATGACGGCCCCGGCCCGCACGGTCACGAAGGCACCGGTACGGGTGTTGAAGGCGGCCGCGCCGATCGCCCGGCCGTCCTCGGGGGAGGTCAGGACGCGGACGGGCATGACCCGGTTCTCGATCCGGATCAGCTCGCGCATCTCACGGCGGCGCAGCTGCCGGTACAGCACCTTCTTGACGTCCTTGCCCTCCGGCATGGGCAGCACGTACGACCCGGAGCGGTGGACCTGGCGCACGGCGTACTCGCCGTGCTCGTCCTTCTCGAACTTCACCCCGTACGACTCCAGGCGCCGCACCATGCCGAACCCGCGGGTCGCCGTCTGGCGGACCGTGGACTGGTCGACGATGCCGTCGTTGGCGCGGGTGATCTCGGCGACGTAGTCGTCGGGCTCGGCGCGGCCCGGGATGACGGCGTTGTTGACCCCGTCCATGCCCATGGCGAGGGCCCCGGAATGCCGTACGTGCGCCTTCTCCAGGAGCAGCACCCGCGCACCGGCCTCGGCGGCGGTCAGCGCCGCCATCGTGCCGGCGGTGCCGCCGCCGATGACGAGGACGTCGCAGGTCAGTTCCTCGGCGTCGGCGAGCGCGGGGATGTCCATGAGGAGCCTTTCAGAGGGAGTCGAGGATGCGGCGGCGCAGGGCGGAACGGTCCGCCGTGCGCGAGCGGGGGTGCGGTACGTCGATCAGCTCGCCGGTGGCGAGCAGCGCGACGCGGTCGCCGAGGTACAGGGCCTCGTCCACGTCGTGGGTGACGAAGACGACGGTGGCGCCGCTGCCGGCGAGGACGGTGACGAGCAGGTCCTGCATCTCCTCGCGGGTCTGGGCGTCGAGCGCGCCGAAGGGTTCGTCCATCAGGACGGCGCGGGGCGCTGCCACGAGGGCCCGGGCCAGCTGCACGCGCTGGCGCTGGCCGCCGCTGAGCTGGTGCGGGTGCTTGTGCGCGTGCTCTGCGAGGCCCACGCGGGTCAGCCAGTCGGTGGCGGTACGGCGGCGGTCGGCGCGGGTGGCTCCGCGGATGGCCAGGGGCAGCTCGACGTTGCCCCGGACCGTGCGCCAGGGGAGGAGAGCGTCGTCCTGGAACACCAGCGCGCGGTCGGCGTGCGGGCCCGTGACCGGGGTGCCGTCCTGGGTGACGGTCCCGGCGAGCGGCGGCAGGAGCCCGGCGAGGGTCCGGAGCAGGGTGGACTTGCCGCAGCCGGAGGGCCCCACGACGGTGAGCACCTCACCGCCGCCGACGGCGAGGTCGACGCCGTCGAGGACGGAGGCGGCGGCGTGACCCAGACGGACGTCCTCGAGGTGGAGGGTGGCGCCGGTGGGTGGGGCGGGGGCGAGGGTGTCTGTGGACACGGTCCACGTCCTTCCTTTGGTTGTGGGTGCGTGTGGTTGGGCCCTGCGGGGCTGTGTCCCCTACCCGCCCTTCCACCGTTCCCCGGGCGCTGCCCGGACCCCGGTCCTCAAACGCCGGACGGGCTAGAGAGGCAAGGGTCCCGGGCTGCGCCCGGACCCCTGGGGCTCCGCCCCAGACCCCGGTCCTCAAACGCCGGACGGCTGAAAAGAACGACCCCAGCCGGGGGCTGCGTGCTGGGGTCGGGGACGGGGGCGGGGTGGGGTGTTGGCCTGGACGTAAAACGTGATTTGTGGCGCTGGAGCACGCCGGGCCCTGTCGGAGTAGGGGGTAGGGCGCCTAAATCATGCAGTCCAGGCCAACACCCCACCCCGCCCCCGGCACCGACCCCCCACCCGCAGCAACCAAGCCCCGGCACCGGCGCCGCGCCGAACCCGTCAAGCACCCCGCAGGGCGGGGAACTTCGGCCGAGCCGCCACCACCGGCACCGCCACCCGCGACGGAAGCCACCGGGTCAGCCGACGACCCGTACGCTCGACCGCCGTCGACGTGAGCCAGCCCAGCGCGCCGATCGTGGCCATCCCGACGAAGACCCCGGGATAGTCGACGACCGTGTAGTCCTGCCAGGTGCGGTAACCGACCCCGTACTCACCCGAGATCATCTCCGCGGAGATCACGCAGATCCAGGACACCCCGATCCCGACCGACAGCCCGCCGAAGATCCCGGGGAGGGCTCCGGGGAGGACCACCGAGAAGAGGACCCGGGCCCGCCCGCCGCCCATCGTCAGGACGGCCTCCTCCCACACCGGGGACAGCGCGGACACCGCGTGCCGGGTGGAGACCAGGACCGGGAAGAACGCCGCCGCGCAGGTGATGAAGACGATCCCCTGCTCGTTGGACGGGAAGAGCAGGATGGCCACCGGAACCAGCGCGATCGCCGGTATCGGCCGCAGGACTTCGAGCAGAGGCCCCAGCAGGTCCGCCGCGAGCCGGGAGCGGGCGATCGCCGTGCCCACGGTCACCCCCAGGACGGACGCCAGCGCGAAGCCGGTCACGATGCGCCGCAGGCTGAAGCCGAGGTCCTGCCAGTAGGGGCCGGTCGTCGCCCGGTCCGCGAACGTCGAGGCCACCTCGCCCACGGTCGGGAACTGCTCGAAGCGGAGCCACAGGTTGACGTCGAGGGAGGTCAGGAGCTGCCAGGCGGCCAGGGCCGCGGCGAGCGAGGCCAGCCGCAGGAGCCGGCGGCGGGCCGTCACGGGGCCGTGGAGGCCAGGGCCCCGGCCAGGGCCCCGGCTTCGGCGAAGGACACGATCCGCGCCCCGGACCCCGCGTGCTGGTCGGCGTACGCCGTGGCGCCCGACGGGGTGACGAACGCCCGCAGTTCCGCCCCCTCCGCCACCCAGACCGCCTTGTCGGCGAACCAGAGCGTGCCCGTCACCGCGTCGGGGACGTAGGCCGCCCGGACCCCGCCACCACCCGGCAGCCCCGCCGCCGCGATCGCCTTCAGCAGCGCCGCCGGGGTCTCGAAGGTCTGCGTCCGGTCGCCCTCCTTCAGCCACAGCTCCGGCCGGGCCGGCGCCGCGGCCGGGTAGGCCGCGCCCACCGCGGCGCGCGCCAGCGGCGCGGGGTCCACGAAGGCGTCCACGTCGACGGAGTCCACCAGCTTCGCCGCCTTCAGGACGGGCACGTCCTCCTTCAGCGCCGCCAGCAGCTCGGGCCGCAGGGCCGGGTCGAAGGTCGCGATGCCGTTGGCCCCGTTGTAGAGGTACACGACCTCCGGCGGCAGCCCGGTCTCCTTGGCCACCGACTCGGCCGCGGCGACCGGCCGCGTGCGCAGGTACTCGGTCGCCTTGCGCTGCGCCCGCAGGAAGTCGTCCAGGACGCCGGGGCGTTCGGCCGCGAACTTCTCGCGGACCGTGACCCCGTGGAAGGTCGGCAGGTTCAGCTCGGCCCCGTCGTACAGGGCCTTGGCCCGTCCCTCGAAGGCCAGCTGGCCCGGCCAGGCGACGAACTGCGACAGGGCGTCGACACTGCCCGCCTGGAGGGCCGAAGCGCCCACGCTGGGCTGCTGGTTGAGCTTCTCGATGCCCTTCTCGGGATCGATCCCGGCGCGCTGCAGGGCCCGTACGAGGGTCCCGTCGGCCGCCGAACCGACCGAGGTGGACACCTTCTTGCCCCGCAGGTCGGCCAGCGACGCCAGCTTGGAACCGGGCGCGGTGACCACGGTGTTGAGGCCGCCGCGCAGGTTGTAGCCGGTGACGGAGACGAGCCGGGTGGGCTGCTTCAGCTCCTTGCCGCGCGCCGCGTTGATGAGGAGGGGGAAATCGCCCATGGAGCCGATGTCGATCTTCCCGGCGGTCATCTGGGCGGTGATCGGGGCGCCGGTGGCGTAGTCCTGCCAGTCGACCTTGTAGGTGACCCCGTCCTTCTTGCCGCGCGCCGCGAGCTCCTGTTCGAAGTACCCGAGGGAACGCAGGAGCGTACCGGCGGTGACGGTGTTGATGGTCTTGGACTGGTAGCCGACGGTCACGGTGACCGTCTTGGAGCCGCCGTCCGCGCCGGAGGCCTCGGAGCACGCCGTGGCCAGGGAGACGAGGAGGAGGAGAGCGGGAGCGAGCGCTTTCGTACGCATCGAGAACGGGCCTTTCACCGGAGCAGGTAGGGCATGTTGACGGTCACCGCGCCGGTGGGACAGCGGGCGGCGCACGGGCCGCAGTACCAGCACTCGTCCACGTGCATGTAGGCCTTGCCGTTGTCCTCGCGAATCGCGAGCGAGTCGAGCGGACACATGTCGACGCAGAGGGTGCAGCCGTCGATGCACAGGGACTCGTCGATGGTCACGGGCACGTCGCCGCGCTGGGGGACCAGAGGCATGGCTGTCTCCAGGAAAGGGGGGAGGGGGCTACGAGGGCGAGGGGTTACGAGGACTTACGCACCGCGGTGCAGCAGCCCGCTCATGGTGATCCGGTCGCCGCGGAAGCGGATGAACTCCAGGTCCACGGGCCGGCCGTCGCCGAGGTGGGTGAGGCGCTCCAGCATCAGAACGGCGGCCCCGCGCGGGGCCTGCAGGACGGCGGCGGAGTGCGCGTCGGCGTTGACGGCTTCGAGGGTGATCTCGGCGTGCCCGAGCGGCTGCCCGGTCAGGGACTCCAGCAGCCGGAAGACGTCGGTGTTCTCCAGGTCGCAGCCGATCAGGTCCGCGCCGATGTCCAGGGGGACGTACGTGAGGTCGAGCGAGAGCGGCAGCCCGTTCAGGCGGCGCAGCCGCTCGATGTAGAGCACGTCGGAGTGCTCGGGCAGGCGCAGCCGCTCGGCGACGGGGGCCGGGGCGCGGACGGGGCCGACGGTGCGGACCTCGTTGGTGACGCGGCCGTGTTCGTGGAGTGTTTCGGCCAGGCCCTGGAGGCGGTCGAGGCCGTGCGGGTACTTGGCGCAGACGATGACGGTGCCGACGCCGGGGCGGCGTTCGACGAGCTGTTCGCCGCGCAGCAGGTCGAGTGCCTGGCGCACGGTGTTGCGGCCGGCGCCGTAGTCGGCGGCGAGGGTGTCCTCCAGGGGGAGGACGCCGGTGGGGTAGCCGCCCGCCAGGATCTGGTGGCGCAGCAGGTCGGCGAGCTGTCGCGCTTGGTCCGCGCGCAGCCGTCGGCGGCGCGCGGCGGCGACCGGGACGGTGTGTTCGCGGGTGCGTTCGGCTGGCATGGCACGGAACATACCGAGGGGGCCGGGCCGGTGGTGTTGCCGCAGTGTTGCGCCACCCGCGGCTGCCGGCGTACGGCTGCGACCTGCGAGAACGGCGGGGTGGCGGAAAGATCCGCCACCCCGCCGCCGGTGCTCGTCCCGCGATGTGGACTACAGAGTGCCCACGATGCGGCCGGTGACCTCGCCGAGGCCCACGCGGGTGCCGTCGGCGCCCGGGGCCCATGCGGTGAGCGTGACGGTGTCCCCGTCCTCCAGGAAGGTGCGCTTGCCGTCGGCGAGCTCGATCGCGTCGCGGCCGTTCCAGGTGAGCTCCAGCAGCGAGCCGCGCTGGCCGGTCTCCGGGCCGCTGACCGTGCCCGAGCCGTAGACGTCGCCGGTGCGCAGGGAGGCGCCGTTGACGGTCATGTGGGCGAGCTGCTGGGCGGCGGTCCAGTACATCGAGGCGAACGGCGGCCGCGCCACCTCCTGGCCGTTGATGGAGACGGTGATCCGCAGGTCGAAGCCGCCGGGGCGGTCCGCGGCGGAGTCCTCCAGGTAGGGCAGCAGCGGGAAGTCCCGGGTGGGCGGGGCGACGCGGGCCGCGTCCAGGGCCTCCAGGGGGGTGACCCAGGCGGAGACGGAGGTGGCGAAGGACTTGCCGAGGAAGGGGCCGAGCGGCACGTACTCCCAGGCCTGGATGTCGCGCGCGGACCAGTCGTTGAGGAGGAACAGCCCGAAGACGTGCTCCTCGAAGTCGCCGAGGGCCACGGGGCGGCCCTGCTCCGAGGGGGTGCCGACGACGAAGCCGACCTCGGCCTCGATGTCGAGCTTCACGGACGGCCCGAAGACGGGCGCCGGGTCGGCGGGGGCCTTGCGCTGGCCGCTCGGGCGGACGACATCGGTGCCGCTCACCACGATGGTTCCGGCCCGGCCGTGGTAACCGATGGGCAGGTGCTTCCAGTTGGGGGTCAGCGCGTCCCCGTCCGGCCGGAAGATCTTGCCGACGTTCGTCGCGTGGTGCTCGCTCGCGTAGAAGTCGACGTAGTCGGCGACCTCGTACGGGAGGTGCAGCACGACGTCTTCGAGCGGCAGCAGGTGCGGTTCCACGGAGGGCCGGTGGCCGGGGTCGGTGACCCAGGCGGTCAGCGCGCGGCGCACGTCCTTCCACGCGGTGCGCCCCGCGGCGAGCAGCGGGTTGAGCGAGGGCTGCCCGAGCAGTCCGGCGTACGGGGATCCGAGCGCGGCCGCGGCCGCCCCGGCGTCGAGCACGTATCCGCCGATGCGGACACCGATGCGGTGCCGCTCGTCCCCGGCGGTGGAGAACACGCCGTAGGGGAGGTTGTGCGGCCCGAACGGGTCGCCCTCGGGGAGGTCGAGGGGGCTCTGCTGGGGCATGGGGTGCTGCCTCGCTTTCGACGCGGCCCGGGGGTGTCCCGGGAGCTGCTTGACAGGTTAAGGGGCTGGTGGGGCCTGCGGGAGGCCGGATTCAGGCACTATTTGTAAGATTTGTCCGAGGAGGTCCGTATCCTTGGACGCGTGACTTCCGCCCTCCCCTATGCACTCGTGGCCACCGATCTGGACGGGACTCTGCTGCGCGCCGGAGACACCGTCTCGGCCCGCTCCCACACGGCCCTCGCCGCCGCCCGCGCGGCCGGCGCCCGGCACATCATCGTGACAGGCCGCCCCGTCCCACAGGTGCGCCACGTCCTGGACGGGCTCGGCTACGCGGGACTCGCGGTGTGCGGGCAGGGAGCGCAGGTCTACGACGCGTCGGCCGGTCTCCTGCTGCACTCCGTGGCCCTGGACCGGGAACTGGCCGAAGTCGCCCTCGGGAAGATCGAGGCGGAGGTGGGGGAGGTCTACGCGGCGGTCAACCAGGAGGGCCTCGACGCGGAGATGCTGATAGGGCCGGGCTACCGGATGTGGCATCCGCACCTGCCGGTGGTGGCGGTGGCCCGGCGCTCCGACCTCTGGACCTCCCCCATCAACAAGGTCCTGCTCCAGCACCCCCGCCTCTCCGACGACGAGCTGACGGAGATCGCCCGCGGCGTGGTCGGGGACCTGGTCAACGTCACCATGGCGGGGGAGCACACGGTCGAGCTCCAGCCGCCGGGCATCGACAAGGCGAGCGGCCTGGCGGTGGCGGCGGAACTCCTGGACGTCACCGGGTCCTCCACGATCGCCTTCGGTGACATGCCGAACGACATCCCGATGTTCGCCTGGGCGGCGCACGGCGTCGCGATGGCGGGCGCCCACCGGGAACTGCTGGCCGTCGCGGACGAGGTCACCCTCTCGAACGAGGCGGACGGGATCGCGGTGGTCTTGGAGCGGCTGTTCGGCTAGGAGGCGTCTGCCGGCCGGGGGGCGGTCGGCCGTTGCTAGGGTGCGCGTCGATGGGCATCCAAGAGCGCGACCGCAAGGTGTACCGACCCCTGCGCAGGGCCGGCCTCCAGGTGATCCCGGACGCGGTGCCGGCGGGCGCGATGCCGTACGTCGTCGGATACCGCGAAGAGGATGTGACGGGCAGCTTCTCGCACCGCTACGACACCCCGCGGCTGGTCGAACGGCTCAACGCCGACTGGTACGACCTCGCGGAGTCCTCGGGGTTGTTCGACGATCGGCGCGAGTTCCTCCTACAGCTCCCGCAGGGCACCCGTTCGCACCGGGCAGCCCTGCACCACATGCACTTCGGCAACGGGTCGGCGCCCTCGCTCTGGACCCGGGTCCGGCTCCTCGACCGCTGGGACGTCATGGGCCGGGGCGCCGAGTCGGCGTTCCTCGGCGTGCACTCGGGTCACCCGGGCTTCGCGATGATGGCCCTGGACAGCAGCGTCTACATCAGCTGCTCGACGGGTGAGATGGGCATCGACGTGCTCGCCGTGGGCCGCCCGGACCGCTCGGAGAGCGTCCTGCACCACCTGGAACAATGGGCGCGCAACGCCTCCCCCTACGCCGACCGTGAGTCCACGCAGCGCATCGCCGCCTGGCTCGCCGGCCGGCCGGGCCCCTGACGACGCCCCGGCACTGGACACGTTCCGGACGGTGCGGTCACGATGGCCCGCCCTGAGCGAGTCCGCTCCGGGACACTCGCGGGAATCGGCCGAACCCGCCCCGTGCGTACCGTCGCTCCGCGCCGGGGGTCGCTCGCAGCGGTGGGACGTCATCAACGGCTTGTGATCTGCCAGGTGTGGCCGCCCGGGTGGGTGAGGTACTGCCCGCAGCCTTCGCCGCGGGCGGTCGCCGGGCAGTCGGGGAGGGTGAGGACCGCGTCCCCGGGCCAGCGGGCCCAGAGCGCGGTCCCGGGGTTCGGGCCCTCGTGGAGCACGTCCATGTGCGGGCCGGTGTGCCGCTCCAGGGAGCACCGCAGCTCCGGTCCGGCGTCGAGTATCCGGCGGAGTGCCGGCAGCCGTGCCAGCGCGTCGAGGTGTACGGCGGACAGCGCCCCGGAGGCACCGCACGCGCCGGTCACGTGATCCCGCCCCGGGCAGCCGCGAACGCCAGGCAGCCGGTCCAGGCGACCGCCCCCAGCGTCACGGCCACAGCAGCGGCTTCGTCGGCCGTACGGGCTTCCAGCAGCCCGCGCAGGGCCCGTACGGCGGCCCGCCGCGCCAGGGCCGCGTCCAGCCGCGCGCGGAACCGGGCCCGGCGGGCGGGGGCCGACTCGATCCGCCGCGGCTCCGCGAGCGGGCCCCCGCTCACAGCAGCCCCTCCGCGCTGCGCGCGTTGCGCCGGGCGGTCTCCGCGCGGAGCCGCTCCATCGGGTCGGCGGGCCGCACGTCCCGAGGCTCCGCCTCCCACTCCGGCCCGCCCCGCACGGGCCGCAGCGCCCAGTAGGGGCCGGCGAGCCCCCGGAACTCCCCGACCCGGTCGTCGCGGCTCGTGTCCACCACCAGGGTTCCGGGGGCGGGAGCAGGGGGAATGGGCATTCCACACATGGCCGTTCCTCTCCGTAGTGGATTCACTACTCGGTGAGTTCAGCGTGGCGCGGCCGTGGGGACAGTTCAACTTGCCAGTACGGAACGGAAAGTTGGTCACGAGGCTGTGAATCGCAAGGAGTTGAACCCCGAGGCGGGTCCCGAAGCGGCGTTCGGGGCGCGTCTGCGCAGCTCACGGGAGGAGCGCGGCTGGACGCAGGAAGGCCTTGGGGAGCGGATGGGCTTCTCTGCCACGCACATCTCGGCGGTGGAAACCGGGCGCAAGATTTCGACTCTGCGCTTCGCGCGGAGTGCGGACCTGGTCTTCGGCATTGCGGGAACAGAAGACACGTTCGAGCGTCAATGGCGTGAGGTCCGGCACGGGGTCCTGCTGGAGGGATTTCCCGAGTTCCTCGGCTACGAGAGCCGGGCCGTGGAGATCCGGCTCTACGAGGTGGGCGTCATACCGGGTCTGCTCCAGACGCCCGAGTACGCGACGGTCCTCGCCGAGAGCGGGGTCAAGCGGGGCGCCAGCACCCCCGAGCAGGCGGCCGAGCGCGTCACGATCGTCGCGGACCGGCAGGCCGTGCTGGTGCGGACCCCTCCGCCGCTGATCCTCGCGGTGCTCGACGAGAGCTGCATCCGGCGGCCCCTCGGCGGACCCGGCGTCATGAGGGACCAGTTCACGCGGCTGCTCGAATTCGCGGAGCTTCCGAACACCGTGCTCCAGATCGCACCGTTTGCGATGGGGGAGCTGAGGCCGTTCAACCTGCCCGTCACCGTGCTGACGCTGCCGGACCGCTCGATCATGTCCTACGCCGAATCCGCCCAACGGGGCCATCTGGAGCGGGAGAACAACTCGGTGGTGCCCATGCTGACGGCCTACCATCAGCTCCAGGCCGAGGCATGCACCCAGGCGGCATCTGTGGCCATGATCGATCAGCTACGAAAGGGCACCTCGTGACGACCGAATCCCCCCGCTGGTTCACTTCTTCCTACAGCGACAACGGCGGTCAGTGCGTCGAGGTAGCCACCAACCTCGTCGCCTCGCGCGGTGTCGTACCGGTCCGCGACTCCAAGCTCCAGGCGAGCCCCGTGCTGGACGTCTCCGCCGCCGCCTTCGCGGCCTTCGTGGACGGCGTCAAGGCCGTCTGACCGTCGGGCCGGGCCCCGGGCGGCTAGCCCCGGGGCCCGACCCGGCTACCCCGCCGCGCGGGGCAGGCGGCGCTCCCACGTGCGGTGGAAGAGGACCTCGTCGCCCTCGCGGCACACCACCTCGTTCGACGTCAGGAAGCCGCCCTCGTCGCACGAGATCTCCGAGCGGGTCACCACCGAGACGTCCCAGCCCAGCTCCGGGCGGTGCAGGCGGACCGTCCAGGTGGAGTGGGTCCGGGCCGACAAGGGGTCCGCCTCCTGGATCTCGTAGATCTCCAGCGCGTCCTCGCTGAACTCCAGCCCGTCGGGGTAGACACGCGTGCCGCCGTAGCGCGGGTCCACCTCCAGGCGCCACAGGCCGCGCGCGACGTCCCGTACGACCAGCCGTTCCGGGCGAGGGGCGTCGAGGGTCTCCGGGTAGGAGACGCCCAGCGGTTCCGACTGCTCGGGAGCCTCGAAGAGGATCGGTTCCGCGTCGGAGGACGGGTCACGGATGGGGAGTTCCACCGCGCTGCCCGCGGGGTCCAGGGTCCAGCCCGCCTCCGAGCCGGCGCGGGGCCAGATCCACGGCCAGTAGGCCGAGGAGAGGGCGACGCGGATCCGGTGGCCGGGCGGGAAGGAGTGGCCGATGCCGTTCAGCTCGAAGGCCACGTCCTCGTACGAGCCCACCGGCCACGGCACCGCCTTGTCCCGGCCCTGGCGTGCGGAGAGGTTCAGCGCGCCCCGCGTGACCAGGGTCGAGGAGCCGTCCGGGGCCACGTCGCAGAGGCGGGCCACGACCTGGCCGTACGGGACGTCCATGCGCAGGCGGAGGCGGACCACCGGGCGGCCCAGGATCTCCACCGGGTCGGAGCCGTCCGCGACGGGGAACTCGAAGCAGGCCGACTTCGCGTCCTCCTCGCGCTGGTCCGGCGGCAGGTCGGCGTCGTTGCCGAAGGGGAAGAAGCGGCCGGCGTCCAGGCCCGTGTGCTGCGGGGAGGCCACGACGACGGGCGCGCCCTGGAAGGCGTAGGTGACGGGGTCCACGTTCGGCGAGGGCCAGGACGGGTCGCCGACCCAGCGGCCCGGCAGCGTCGGGTAGGTGGTCGCCGGCGGGTGCGACTCGGAGATCCAGGAGCGGAGCAGGGGTTCGGACATGACGCCGGTGTCCTTGCCCTTGAGCCAGTGGTCCCACCAGCGCAGGGTCTCCTGGAGGAAGCCGATCGCGGGGCCCGGGGGCAGTCCCCGGTCGGGGTACTGGTGCGACCAGGGGCCGATCAGGCCGCGGACCCGGTCGGCGGGCAGGGCCGAGACCAGGCGGAGCACCGTGTCGCGGTACGGGTCGTGCCAGCCGCCGACGGCCAGGACGGCCGCGCCGATCGCGCCGTAGTCCTCGCAGACGGAGCCGTGGCGCCAGTACGCGTCGCGGGTCTGGTGGGAGAGCCAGGTGTGGACGAGGGGTTCGACGGCGCCCAGGCGCGACAGCCACTGGTCGCGCCAGCCCTCGCCCGCGTAGAGCGGGTCCGGCGGGCGGGAGGCGAAGGCGAGCATGGTCGCGGCCCATGCGTGCATGTCGACGGCGAGGACGGAGCCGCCCATGTAGTGCACGTCGTTGTCGAAGCGGTCGTCCGTGGAGCAGACGGTGACCACGGCCTTCAACGCCTCGGGGGCGAGCGCCGCGATCTGGAGGCTGTTGAAGCCGCCCCAGGAGATCCCGAACATGCCCACGGACCCCGTGCACCAGGGCTGGGCGGCCAGCCACTCCACGACCGCGACGCCGTCGGCGAGTTCCTGGGCGTCGTACTCGTCGCCCGGGTTCCCGCCGCTGTTGCCGTGGCCGCGCACGTCGACCCGTACGGAGGCGTAGCCGTGGCCCGCGTACCAGGGGTGGCGCTGCCAGTCGCGCGGGGCGGTCCAGTCGGTGAGGCGGTACGGGAGGTACTCCAGCAGCGCCGGGACGGGCTCGTCGGTGACCGGCCGCCAGATGCGGGCGTACAGCTCGGTGCCGTCCGGGAGGGGGATCCGGACGTCCTCGTGGGTGGTCCCGTAGGGGAAATCGGTACGGATGATCATCGGAGCTCTCTCGCCCATCTCCTCGGGAGGGTCAGTGGACAACCGCGGTCAGCGAACAAGGCGAACAAGGCGAACAAGGCAGACAAGGCGGATGAGGCCAACAAGGGACGGTCAGTGCACCGGGTGCATCGTGCGCTTGAGCCACGGGGCGGCCGCGATCACCGCGAGCCCCACCGCCACCGCGATGGCGCCGTTGACGCCGAAGTAGGCGGGGTTGGAGACCTGGCCGTAGAGCTTGACCACCTGCGCCTGGATGCCGTTGGCCAGGGCGAGGGAGAGGAACCACAGGGCCATGGTCTGGCTGGCGAAGGCCTTGGGTGCGAGCTTCGTGGTGGCCGACATGCCGGAGGTCTCGAGGAGGACGTCGCCGAGTCCGAGCAGCAGGTAGGAGCCGATGATCCACCAGGCGGCCATTTTGTACGTGTCGCCCGAGTGCCCCGAGGTCGGGATGACCATCAGGAGGAAGGACAGGCCGCCCAGGATCACGCCGATGGCGATCTTGTTGGAGGCGTGCGGCTGCTTGTGCCCCATCCGGACCCACAGCGCGGCGACGACCGGCGCCAGCAGCACCTCGAACGCGCCGAGCGCCGAGGCGTACCAGCCGGCCGGGAAGGTGAAGCCGAGGATCTCGGTGCGGGCGTTCGTCGAGGCGAGCAGCATCATCGTCGAGTACGCCTGGAAGAGGATGAAATTGAAGGCCACCGAGGCCAGGAAGAGCACGACGTACGGGCGCAGGCGCCCCCGTTCGGCGGCCGTCACCCGGTCGCTGCGGAACATGACGGCGAAGTAGACGATCGGCGCGATCACCGAGATCAGGGTGAGCAGGTCGACGAACCGGTCCATCGTCAGCCAGCCCAGTACCGCCAGAAGGGTGGCGAGGGCGGCGAAGACGAGGATTCCGGCAATGATCTTGATCACGGCCGCGCGCATCGCGTCGGGCGCCAGGGCGAACTCGGCGGAGTGCTTGCGCCCCGCCAGGTGGCGGCGGCCGGCCACGTACTGGATCAGGCCCGCGGTCATGCCGATCGCGGCGGCCGAGAAGCCCCAGTGCCAGCCCTCGTGCTCACCGAGCCAGGCGGTGATCAGGGGGCCGGCGAAGGCGCCGATGTTGATGCCCATGTAGTAGAGGGCGAAGCCGGCGTCGCGCCGGTCGTCGTCCGTCTTGTAGAGCTTGCCGACCATGCTGGCCACGTTCGGCTTCAGCAGGCCGGTGCCGGCGCTGATCAGGCCGAGGCCCACCCAGGTCATGGCGGCGGTCGGCACGGCCATGGCGTAATGGCCGCAGGCGATCAGGATGCCGCCCCAGAGCACGGCGCGGTACGAACCGAGGATCCGGTCGGCGAGCCACCCGCCGGCGACGGAGACGAGGTAGACCATGGTCCCGTAGGCCGCCGAGACGGAGGCCGCGGTGCCCGGGTTCATCCCCAGGCCGCCGTTGGCCACCGCGTCCGCGAAGTAGAGGACGAGGATGGCCTGCATGCCCAGGAACGAGAAGCGCTCCCAGACCTCCAGCCCGGAGAGCGTGGCCAGGCCCCTGGGGTGCCCGAGGAAGGCGTGGTCGTCGCCGGGCGGCGGCTGGTCGGCCTCCGGGTCGGACGAGTCGTCTATATCGGTAGCAGTTCTGGACAAAACGCATTCTCCGGTTGTTTCGGCTGCTCTAGAACATACCGGGGCGCATGGGGCGCCGCCCGGCCGGTAGGGTGCCCGTGGCCGGGCGGGCGCCCTGGGTGATCGAAAACAGACCGGATACGCTGGCTTGAGTGATGGCAGCGACACATCGACAATCCGTGTGATCGTCAAGGTGATCGTCAGCAGACAGGAGTACCCCTCGTGACCGTCGTCGGGCCGTTCGGACTGAGCGTGCGGGACCAGGCTCTTGAGACCGATGTCCAGGCCGGACTGGCCGCCGTCGAGGCGGGTCTGCTGGAAGCCACCAAGAGCGAAGTCCCCTTCATCACCGAGGCCGCGCAGCACCTGGTCCGCGCCGGCGGCAAGCGGTTCCGGCCGCTCCTGGTGATGCTGGCCTCCCGGTTCGGCGATCCCTACGCACCCGGGATCGTCCCCTCCGCCGTGGTCGTGGAGCTCACCCACCTGGCGACGCTCTACCACGACGACGTCATGGACGAGGCGGACGTGCGCCGCGGCGTGGAGAGCTCCAACGCCCGCTGGGGCAACTCCGTGGCCGTCCTGACGGGTGACTTCCTGTTCGCCCGCGCCTCGCACATCCTGGCGGACCTCGGCCCCGAGGCCGTACGGGTCCAGGCCGAGGCGTTCGAGCGCCTGGTGACGGGCCAGATCCTGGAGACCGCGGGCCCGCGCGACGGCCGCGACCCGGTCGAGCACTACCTGGACGTCATGGCCGGCAAGACCAGCTCGCTGGTTGCCGTCTCCTGCCGCTTCGGCGCGATGATGTCCGGCGCCGACGAGATGTTCGTCGACGTCCTCACCCAGTACGGGGAGCGCCTCGGCCTCGCTTTCCAGCTCGCCGACGACGTCCTCGACATCGCCTCCGACTCGCACGAGTCCGGCAAGACCCCCGGCACCGACCTGCGCGAGGGCATCCCGACGCTGCCGGTCCTGCGGCTGCGGGAGATGGCGGCCCAGGGCGGCGACCCCGACGACCTGGAGCTCGTACGGCTCCTGGACGGCGATCTGACGGACGACGCCCGGCACGCCGACGTGCTCGCCCGGCTGCGGGTCCACCCGGCCCTGGAGCAGGCCCGCAAGGACACCGTGCGGTACGCCGAGGAGGCGCGGGCCACGCTGGCCCCGCTGCCCGAGTGCTTCGCGAAGTCGGCGCTGGTGGAGCTGTGCGACGCCGTGGTCCACCGCGCGGGCTGACCGGCGGGACGCGCACACCGGAGATCAGGGGCGAGGGCCCGGCGACCCCTACGGGTGGGGGAGGCCGGGCCCTCGTCATGTCATCCCTGGGGCGTACGCACACTTGGCTCCGGGGGCTGACGCCCCGACCCCCTCTTCTTTGGTCAGATAGAGGCACATCCCCACCAGATCGGGTGAGAGTGGCGGCGAGGGGTGGACGTGGTCGCGGTTGTCGGCCACATCAAGACGGGTAGGTCGCCGCCGTACACACAGAGGTAGGGCAGACAGACATGGGAACGAACGCAAAGACCCGCAAGGCCGCTCGGTACGCCGTACCGGTCGCGGTGTTCGGTGTGGTCGCCGGCACGATCGCGATGGTCCCGGCCTTCGCGAACGCCGGTGGACCGGACCTTCCGAAGGTCACGGCCCAGCAGCTCATCGAGAAGATCGCGGCCTCGGACGTGCAGCAGCTGTCCGGCAGCGCCAAGATCAGCACGGACCTGGGGCTGCCGAGCCTTCCGGCCGGCCTGCTGGGCGGCGGTGGCGGCGTGACCGGCGGCTCCGCGGACCCGCAGGACAAGCTCGCCCAGCTGGCGAGCGGCACCCACACCTTCCGCGTGGCCGCCGACGGCCCCGACCGCCAGAAGCTCACCTTCGTGGACGGCAAGGACGAGTACACCCTCGTCCACAACGGCGACGACGTCTGGGGATACGACTCCAAGTCGAAGGAGGCCTTCCACGAGAAGGCCCCCACCGACAGGACGGACGCCGGCAAGAGCGCCGAGCGCAAGGCCGGCGACGGCCTCCCGGCCTCTCCGCAGGAGATCGCCCAGGAGGTCCTGAAGGCCGCCGGACCCACCACCGGCATCACCGTCGGCGACACGGCCCAGGTGGCCGGCCGCGACGCCTACCAGCTGGTCCTGAAGCCGAAGGGGACCGGTTCGACGGTCGCCTCGGTGAAGATCGCGGTGGACGCGAAGAACGGCGTGCCGCTGCGCGTGCAGGTCCTCTCCACCGACGGCGGCAAGCCGATCGTGGACGCCGGCTTCACGAAGGTGGACTTCTCCAAGCCCTCCGCCGACACCTTCGCCTTCACCCCGCCCAAGGACGCCAAGGTGACCGAGGGCGCGGCCGGCGAGCACGGCAAGGGCAAGGGCGAGGGCAAGGGCGCCGACAAGGGCCTGGACGCGCTCGAAGCCATCCCCGGCCTGGGCGGCCTGACCGGCGGCGCCGACGGCGCCAAGGGCGAGCCGAAGGTCCTCGGCGAGGGCTGGACGTCGATCGCCCGGATCGAGACCGGCGCGACCAACACCCTCAAGGGCCTGGACGACGCGGCCAAGGACAAGAACGCGCCCAAGGGTGCCGCCCAGTTCCTCGACTCGCTCGGCGAGAAGGTCTCCGGGAAGTTCGGCGAGGGCCGCGTCCTGAAGACCCGCGTGGTCAACGCGCTGATCACGGACGACGGCAAGGTCTACGTCGGCGCGGTCACCAAGGCCGAGCTGGTCAAGGCGGCCGACGCCAACAAGTAGCCGACGCCGGCACGGGGTCGATAGAGGCACCCAAGGGTGGGCGGGGACTGTGTCCCTGCCCACCCTTGTGCCGTTCCGGCCCTGCGTACAGCAGCCCCGCTGTACCGTGAAAAGCATGTCGAGACACGTCACCATCCGCCTGGAAGAAGAGTTCCACGAACGCCTAAAGGCGCGAGCGGCGGCCCTGGGCACGACGGTCACCGCGCTGATCACCGAAGTCACGGAACGCGAGCTCGACGAGGACCGGAAGAACTTCCTGTCCGGGATAGAGGAGTTCGCCGACCACTGGGGCTACTTCCAGGAGCGGTTCGGGCATTGAAGATCACCATGGAGTGGGCCTGGACAGCCCTGGCTCACCATCTCCCGTCCGATCCCGCCGTGTGGGATCCCTCCGGAGTGGCCGCCGCCGTGGCCCGGCACCAGAACGACCTCGTCCTGGTCCCCGAGCAGCCCGCCCCGGACACCGCGTGGCGGGCCGCGGCGTTTCTGCACACGCTCGCGGTGTGCCCGGCGCTCGAATCCCCGATGAACGAGTTCTACGCCGCCGCCGCCACCCGCTCGTACCTGCGGGTCGCCGGGGCCAAGCAGTTGCCGTCGCCGGAGGAACTCGGCGATCTGGTGGAGGCCGCGAAGCTGGGGCACGCCGACGTCGCCGCGGTCGCGGAGGAACTGCGGGCCCGGATCCAGGAGCCGCTGTCGGCCTCGCTACGGGGCCTCGCGCAGGACACGTAGGACACGCAGCACCATCGGGGCCTCGTCCGGGTGCAGCCGCAGCTCGGTGGCCCCGTCCGCGGAGCGGAACGCGACGCTGGTCCCGTCGGCGGAGGCGGCCTCCAGGGGCGGGAACTCCGCCGCGCGCGCGGCGCCCGTACGCCCCTTCGCGCGCCAGCGGACCGGCCCGCCCGGCCCGGCCGACCCGCCGGGCGGCAGCTCCAGCAGGCCTTCGGCCCAGGTTCCCCCGGTCAGTTCGCGGTCGCGCAGATCGCAGGGGACGAGGACCGCGCGGCCCTGCGCGTGGTCCGCCAGTCGAGCCCGCCGCCGGCGCCCCTGTACGAGCGGTACGGGGTTGAGGGCCGCGAGGGACTGGGCGAGCAGGGTGAACAGTGCAGCGAGGAGCTCCGGCATGATCCGATCAGATCACACCGGAGCTCCAAAGGACTAGACCAATTGGGGGGTTGGTCCGGCTGGTCGGCCCGGCCGGTCCCCTAGAAGGTGATCTTCCAGCTGTTGATGTAGCCGACGTCCTGCGCGGCCGCGTCCTTGACCCGGAGGTTCCAGACGCCGTTGGCGACCTCGGAGGAGGCGTTGACCGTGACGGACTTGATGATGTTGTCCGCGCTGCCGCCGGTGCGGTTGTGCAGGTTGTACAGGGTGCCGTCGGGGGCGACGAGGTCGACCACGAGGTCACCGATGTACGGGTGGACGATGTTCACGTCGACCTTGGTGGTGGCCGGCGCGTTGCCCGTGACGCCCGAGACCGTGATCGGCGAGTTCACCGCGGCGGCGGGGGAGTCCGGGATGTTCACGTCGGCGGTGTTCTCGAAGGACGGGCCCGGCGGGACCGGGGTGGACGCCCCGAGGTTCCAGATCGCGTAGGCGATGGCGTCGGAGTTGCGGTCCAGGGCGGTGTCGTTGATGTTCGCCGTGGTGTCGCAGGAGGAGTGGTAGCACCGGTCGAAGGCCTGACCGGAGGTGCCGCCCCACTTCGTGGCCTGGGCCGCCGTCTTGGTGTAGTCGGCGCCCGAGAACAGGCCGCCGACCGGGATCCCGGCGCTCTTGAACGGCGCGTGGTCGGACCGGCCGTCGCCCTCGGTCTCGATCTCCGTGGAGACGCCGATGCCCGCGTAGTAGTTCTTGAAGGTCTGCTCGATGGTCGGGTCGTCGTCGTAGACGAAGTAGCCCGGGTTCGGCGAGCCGATCATGTCGAAGTTCAGGTAGCCGGAGATCTTCGACTTCTCCGCGGCCGGCAGGTTGTTGACGTAGTACTTCGAGCCGATCATGCCCAGCTCCTCCGCGCCCCACCAGCCGAAGCGCAGGTGCTTCGTGGGCTGGAGCTGCGCGCGGGAGACGGCGAGCGCCGTCTCCAGGATGCCGGCCGAGCCGGACCCGTTGTCGTTGATGCCGGGGCCGGCGTTGACCGAGTCCAGGTGCGAGCCGGACATCAGGACCGAGTTGGGGTCGCCGCCCGGCCAGTCGGCGATCAGGTTGTAGCCGGTGGCGCCGCTGGAGGTGAAGGTCTGCAGGGTGGTCGTGAAACCGGCCGCGTCCAGCTTGGCCTTCACGTAGTCGATCGAGGCCTTGTAGCCGGCCTTGCCGTGGGCGCGGTTGCCGCCGTTGGCGGTGGCTATGGACTGCAGCTGCGTCAAGTGCGCCTTGACGTTGGCCAGCGGGATGTCGGGCGGCGTGGGCGCGGCGGCGACCGAGGTCGGCGTGGCGAGCGCGGCGGGGGCGGTGGCGGAAAGGAGGCCGGCGACCGCGAGGGCGGTCACGGCGGCCAGACGCCGGGAGACGGACAGGCTCATGTGGGGGCTCCGGGATTCCGTACTGGGGATGTGTGCGGAAACGTGCGGGGTGGAACAAGTGAGCAACGTGCGTCAGTGCGAGCCTGATGGTCAGCGAGGACATGACAGTCCGTCAAGACCTCAATCCGGTCACACCCGTTCGGAAAGCGGACGGAGCGGCCCGTGGGGCCGGGGCGGGAGCACACTGGGGGGATGAACGTGAACGAAGAGACCCGTGCGGCGGTCGTCGAGGCCCAGTGGGCCGGCACGCGGCGGGCCTGGGCGGACAAGCTGGAGCGCCTCGGCTCCGAGGACTGGCGCGCCGGCACCATCGAGGTGCTGGAGGCGGCCTACGAGGACCCGATCCTGCGGCAGCTGTACCCGTACACGAGCCATGGCCACGTGAACTTCAGCAGCACGACCCGCTTCCCCTACGAGGTGGCGGTCCCCTTCGTGATCCCGCTGCCCGACGGACGGTTCCGCGTCATGCGGCGCGATCCCTCCGCGGAGCTCGGCGAGGTGGCCACGGCCGGGGAGGCCGTGACGCTGGTGGTCACGCACGTACCGCCCCGCCTCCGGCTCGCCGCCACGGGGCTGCCGATGGAGGCGTAGGCCGCCCGGGGGCCGGCGGAGCGCGGGCCGCCCGGGTCCGGCGGACACGCGGACGGGCGCGTCCGAAGACGCGCCCGTCGGTGCTGGTGGCCCCGGCTCCGGCCCTACGCGGTCTCGCGCGCCGGGGCCGGGGTCGGGAGCGGGGCCGGGACCGCCGGCGGCATCGGCAGGCCGTCGAGGCGCAGGGCGCGGGAGCGGTGGGCGGTGCGCAGGGCGTCCCAGGTGAGGATCGACAGGGCGACCCAGACCAGGGAGAAACCGGCCCAGCGCGCGGCCGGCATGGCCTCGTGGAAGTACAGGACGCCGAGGCCGAACTGGAAGACCGGGGCCATGTACTGGAGCAGTCCGAGGGTGGACAGCGGGACACGGATCGCGGCGGCGCCGAAGCAGATCAGCGGGATCGCCGTGACCAGCCCGGCCGAAGCCAGGAGGGCGGCGTGGCCCGGGCCCTGCGCGGTGAAGGTGGACTCGCCGCGCGAGCCGAGCCACAGCAGGTAGCCGAGGGCGGGCAGGAACATGATCACGGTCTCGGCCGTCAGCGATTCCAGGCCGCCCATGCCGAGCTGCTTCTTGATCAGCCCGTACAGGGCGAAGGAGAAGGCCAGGATCAGCGAGATCCACGGCGGCCGCCCGTACCCGACGGCGAGGACCAGCACGGCCGCGACGGCGATGCCGACCGCCGCCCACTGCGTGCGGCGCAGGCGCTCGCCGAGCACCAGGACGCCGAGCGCGATGGTGACCAGGGGGTTGATGAAGTAGCCGAGGCTCGCCTCGACGACCGCGCCGTTGTTGACCGACCAGATGTACACGCCCCAGTTCACGGTGACCAGGGCGGCGGCCACCGCCGTGAGGGCGAGCTTGCGCGGCTGGCGCAGCAGCTCGGAGACCCATCCCCAGCGGCGCAGGGCCAGCAGCGCCACGCCGACCACGGCCAGGGACCACACCATGCGGTGGGCGAGGATCTCGATCGCCCCGGCGGGCTGGAGGAGCGGCCAGAAGAGGGGCACGATCCCCCACATCCCGTACGAGGCGAAGCCGTAGAGCAACCCCGTGCGCTGGTCGTTCTGTGCCTTCACGGGACCTCCAGAGCTACTTCAAGCCAACCTGACGACGGTAGCGCCGTACACGCCGAAAGTCATTAGTCTCAGGCGAGATGCTCATGACACCTGGGTGGCGGCCCGGCGGCCGGGACGCGACGAAGCCCGGACCCGCCTCGCGGATCCGGGCTTCGGTGCGCTTCGCCGGGCGCCGTACGGCCGACTAGCCGACGACGGTCCAGGTGTCGTTCCCGCTCAGCAGCGCGCCCAGGTCGCCCTTGCCGCTGCGGTCCACGGCCGTCTCCAGCTGGTCGGCCATGAGCGTGTCGTAGACGGGCCGGCGCACGTTGCGGAAGACCCCGATGGGCGTCTGGTGCAGCGTGTCGGGGTCGGCCAGCCGGGACAGCGCGAACGCGTTGGTCGGGGAGGCCGAGGAGGCGTCGTGGACCAGGATCCGGGACTCGTTCTCCGGGGTCACCGTCACGACCTCCAGGTCACCGGTGGCCACGTTGCGCACGACGCCCTTGGCGTTGTCCACGCCGAAGCGGATCGGCTGCCCGTGCTCCAGGCGGATCACGGCCTCCTGGGCCTGCTCGTGGTCCTTGAGGACCTCGAAGGCGCCGTCGTTGAAGATGTTGCAGTTCTGGTAGATCTCCACCAGCGCCGTGCCCTCGTGGGCTGCCGCCGCGCGCAGCACCTCGGTGAGGTGCTTGCGGTCGGAGTCGACCGTACGGGCCACGAAGGAGGCCTCCGCGCCGATCGCGAGCGAGACCGGGTTGAAGGGGGCGTCCAGCGAGCCCATCGGGGTCGACTTGGTGATCTTGCCGACCTCGGAGGTGGGGGAGTACTGCCCCTTGGTCAGCCCGTAGATCCGGTTGTTGAACAGCAGGATCTTGAGGTTGACGTTGCGCCGCAGGGCGTGGATCAGGTGGTTTCCGCCGATGGAGAGCGCGTCGCCGTCACCGGTGACCACCCAGACCGACAGATCGCGGCGCGAGGTCGCGAGCCCGGTGGCGATGGCCGGGGCGCGGCCGTGGATCGAGTGCATCCCGTACGTGTCCATGTAGTACGGGAAGCGCGAGGAGCAGCCGATGCCCGAGACGAAGACGATGTTCTCCTTCGCCAGTCCCAGCTCCGGCATGAAGCCCTGGACGGCGGAGAGCACCGCGTAGTCGCCGCAGCCGGGGCACCAGCGGACTTCCTGGTCCGACTTGAAGTCCTTCATCGACTGCTTGGCGGCCGCCTTGGGCACCAGCGAGAGCAGGGAGGGGCTGTCGGTCACCTCAGTCATTGATGGCCTCCTTGAGATGGTTGGCGAGCTGCTCGGCCTTGAACGGCATGCCGTTCACCTGGTTGTACGACTGTGCGTCGACCAGGTACTTCGCCCTCAGGAGGGTCGCGAGCTGCCCGAGGTTCATCTCCGGCACCACTACCTTGTCGTAACGCTTCAGGACCTCGCCCAGATTCCTCGGGAACGGGTTGAGGTGGCGCAGGTGGGCCTGCGCGATGGGCAGCCCGGCGAGCCGCAGCCGGCGTACGGCGGCCGTGATCGGCCCGTACGTCGAACCCCAGCCGATCACCAGGGTCCGCGCGCCGTCCGGGTCGTCGACCTCCAGGTCGGGGACGAGGATGCCGTCGATCTTGGCCTGGCGGGTGCGGACCATGAACTCGTGGTTCGCCGGGTCGTACGAGATGTTGCCCGTGCCGTTCTGCTTCTCGATGCCGCCGATCCGGTGCTCCAGCCCCGGCGTGCCCGGGACCGCCCACGGGCGGGCCAGGGTCTGCGGATCGCGCTTGTACGGCCAGAAGACCTCGGTGCCGTCGGCGAGCTCGTGGTTGGGTCCGGCGGCGAACTGGACCTTGAGGTCCGGCAGGTCCGCCACGTCCGGGATCCGCCAGGGCTCGGAGCCGTTGGCGAGGTACCCGTCGGAGAGCAGGAACACCGGGGTCCGGTAGGTCAGCGCGATCCGGGCCGCGTCCAGCGCGGCGTCGAAGCAGTCCGCCGGGGTGCGCGGGGCCACGATCGGCACCGGGGCCTCGCCGTTGCGCCCGTACATGGCCTGGAGCAGGTCGGCCTGCTCCGTCTTGGTCGGCAGGCCGGTCGAGGGGCCGCCGCGCTGGATGTCCACGATCAGCAGCGGCAGCTCCAGGGAGACCGCGAGGCCGATCGTCTCGGACTTCAGCGCCACGCCCGGACCGGAGGTGGTGGTCACGCCGAGCGCGCCCCCGAAGGCCGCGCCCAGCGCCGCGCCGATGCCGGCGATCTCGTCCTCGGCCTGGAAGGTGCGTACGCCGAAGTTCTTGTGCTTCGACAGCTCGTGCAGGATGTCCGAGGCCGGGGTGATCGGGTACGAGCCCAGGTAGATCGGCAGATCGGCCTGCTGGCCGGCCGCGATCAGGCCGTAGGACAGGGCCAGGTTCCCGGAGATGTTGCGGTAGGTGCCGGTCGGGAAGGCGCGGGTGGCCGGGGCCACCTCGTAGGAGACGGCGAAGTCCTCGGTGGTCTCGCCGAAGTTCCAGCCCGCCCGGAAGGCGGCGACGTTCGCCTCCGCGATCTGCGGCTTCTTCGCGAACTTCTGCCGCAGGAACTTCTCGGTGCCCTCGGTGGGCCGGTGGTACATCCAGGACAGCAGCCCGAGCGCGAACATGTTCTTGCTGCGCTCGGCCTCCTTGCGGGAGAGCCCGAACTCCTTCAGCGCCTCGACCGTGAGGGTGGTCAGCGGCACCGGGTGGACGTTGTAGGCGTCCAGGGAGCCGTCTTCCAGCGGGGAGGTCTCGTAGCCGACCTTGGCCATCGGGCGCTTGGTGAACTCGTCGGTGTTGACGATGATCTCCGCGCCGCGCGGCACGTCCGCGATGTTCGCCTTCAGCGCCGCCGGGTTCATCGCCACCAGGACGTTCGGGGCGTCGCCCGGCGTCAGGATGTCGTGGTCGGCGAAGTGCAGCTGGAAGGACGACACACCGGGAAGGGTGCCGGCGGGCGCCCTGATCTCGGCCGGGAAGTTCGGCAGCGTCGAGAGGTCGTTGCCGAAGGAGGCGGTTTCCGAGGTGAAGCGGTCACCGGTGAGCTGCATGCCGTCACCGGAGTCACCCGCGAAGCGGATGATCACCCGATCGAGTCGGCGCACTTCCTTCGACGCGGTGTCGCCCGGGCCCGCGGGGCCCGTGTGGCCCTCGGGGCCCGCGTGGCCGGAATGGCCCGCGGGTTCGCCGTTCGGGCCCGGGGACGTCCGCTGCTCGCCGACGACTGTGCCTTCGGCCCCGTCGGACTGTTCGGCTGGGCTACTGACCTGGCTGGTCACTGAACTGGACCTCCTTCGAGGCGTGAGCACTGCCCAAGGTCCACCCTACGACCGTAGGGATCGCTTTCCCGGGCTGCTCATTTTCTGGACCGCCCCTTCGGCGGTCTGTCCGAATCCGGCCTTACCTGACAGAGTGTCAGTTGATCAAGATCTTAGGTAGGTGAGAACGGCCAGCACGCGCCGGTGATCCCCGTCACTGGGTGACAGGCCCAGCTTCATGAAGATGTTGCTGACGTGCTTCTCCACCGCCCCGTCGCTCACCACCAGCCGCTTGGCCACCGCGGAATTGGTCCGCCCCTCGGCCATCAGCCCGAGCACCTCGCGCTCGCGCGGGGTCAGCCCCGCCAGCACGTCCTGCTTGCGGCTGCGGCCGAGCAGCTGCGCCACGACCTCCGGGTCCAGGGCGGTGCCGCCCCGGGCCACACGGACGACGGCGTCGAGGAACTCGCGCACATCGGCCACCCGGTCCTTCAGCAGGTACCCCACCCCGGTACTGGAGCCGGCCAGCAGCTCGGTGGCGTACTGCTCCTCCACGTACTGGGACAGCACGAGCACACCTATCCCGGGGTGATCGCGCCGCAGCCGCACGGCCGCCCGGATGCCCTCGTCGGTGTGCGTCGGCGGCATCCGCACATCGGCCACCACCACGTCCGGCAGCGCGTTCTCCGCCGCCAGCTCCGCCACCGTCTTGATCAGGGCTTCCGCGTCCCCTACGCCTGCGACGACGTCATGCCCCCGGTCGGTCAGCAACCGGGTCAGGCCCTCACGCAGCAGCACTGAATCCTCGGCGATGACCACCCGCACCCTGTCTTCCACGACTTCGTTGCTCCCGCGTTAGCTCACACCACGTGTTCCCTGACGCAGCCAAGCATCCCAGTCTTGAGCCCGGATGTAGCCGGAGCGCGATCAACGCGCAGCCCCGAACCGGCTGTTTCCGGCCCCGTGAGGCTCCTCGCCGCCCCCGGCCCGGAAAGTCAGGCCTTTGGCCCCCGGGCGCGACGGGACGAAGGGCACGGGGTCGGGGCCGGTCGGGGAGCCGGGGCCGGAGGGCCGGGGGGGGGGGGCATGCGACGGCACGGACACCCACGTACGGGGCATCCGTGCGGTCGTCGGTCGATCGGCAGGGGTACGGGGTCAGACGGCGGTCCGCCAGGGGAGCTCCGCGGTGACGGTCGTGCCGCCACCGGCGGGGGAGTCCACGACCAGCACCCCGTCCACGGCGTCGAGCCGCTCGGCCAGCCCGGCCAGCCCGGCCAGCCCGGATCCGGCGAGGGATCCGGACCCGCCGCCCACCCCCACCCCTACTCCTGCTCCTGCTATTGCTCCGCCCACGCCGTCGTCGGCGACCTGGATCAGCAGCCGCTCGCCGGACTTCCACACGTCGACCCCGGCCGTACGGGCCCTCGCGTGCTTGCTCACGTTCTGCAGCAGCTCCGACACCGTGAAGTACGCGATCCCCTCGATCGCCGCCGCCGGCCGCGAGGGCAGATCCACTGCCACCCGTACGGGCACCGCGCAGCGGGAGGCCACCGAGGACAGCGCCGCGTCCAGCCCCCGGTCGGTCAGGACCGCCGGATGGATGCCGCGGGCCAGGTCCCGCAGCTCCTGCAGGGCGATCTTCACTTCCCCGTGCGCCTCGTCCACCATCCGCGCGGCGGCCCGCGGATCCTGCGCCAGCTTCTCCTTCGCGAGCCCCAGATCCATGGCCAGCGCCGCCAGCCGGGCCTGCGCCCCGTCGTGCAGATCGCGCTCGATGCGCCGCAGGTCCGCCGCGGCGGTGTCGACCATGACGCCCCGGTCCGACTCCAGTTCGCTGACGCGGTTGTCGAGCCGCGACGGCCCGAGCAGCCCGGAGACGAGCACCCGGTCGACGGTGGTCAGGGCGCGGACCACCCAGGGGGTGGCGAGCGTGAGGGCGAGCCCGGTCGCGCAGGTCGCCACGATCGCGAGGGGGGAGTCCAGGTAGAAGCTGTAGGTGTCGCCGTTCTGGAAGAGCTGCAGCCCCGGCTGATCGGTGAACGCCGGGAAGACCCAGAACCAGAGCGGGTAGAGCAGCATGGCCCACCCGTAGGTCCAGAACGTCAGGGCCACGCAGAAGGCGAACACCGCCCACGGGAAGTGGATCAGCGAGTACAGCACGTGCCGCCAGGCGCTCCCGCTCTTGAGCAGCGCCGCCATGCGGGCGATCGCCCCGCCCTTCGCCGGCCGGATCGGAGCCGGCTCGGCGATGTCGTGGCCGAGCAGTCCGCGCACCCGGGCCCGCTCCACGCGCCCGAACCCGCGGCACATGGCCAGCACCCCCGCCAGCACCGGGACTCCGAGGAAGGTGACGAGCAGTCCGGCGCCGAGGCTGACGCCGGTGATGGCGAGCGAGAAGTACAGCGTGCTGAGCGGCAGCCCGAGCATCAGGTACCCGAACTCCCGCCAGGCCCGCCCCTCGAAGGGAGCCCGCACCACCCTGCCGAACGAACTACCGCCCGCTTCACTGCTACCCATGTCGCCGACCCGCCCTTCCTCCACTGTGTCCCCCAACCCTCCCGCGCCCCGCCCCCCCCAAACCATCCGGCAGGTAGGCCTCTCCCCGGGGGGTTAACCCCACCCTTGGCCTGCCCTGCCCTGCCCTGCCCTGGCCTTGGCCTTGGCCTTTGCCCCGGCCCAAGGCCCTGGCCCTGGCCCCGGCCTTGGCCCTGACCTTGACCTTCGCCCTGGCCCAGGCCCAGGCCCAGGCCCAGGCCTTTGCCCCGGCCCCAGGCCCAAGGCCAAGGCCAAGGCCAAGGCCAAGGCCAAGGCCAAGGCCAAGGCCAAGGCCAAGGCCAGGGGCCAGGGCGAAGGTCAAGGTCAGGGCCAAGGCCGAGGCCAGGGGTCAGGGCCAAGGTCAGGGCCAAGGTCAGGGCCAAGGCCAAGGCCAAGGCCAAGGCCAAGGCCAGGGTCAGGGTCAGGGTCAGGGTCAGGGCCAGGGCCAGGCGTGGGGCCGGGGCCAGGGGTGGGCCGGCCTGGGCCTGGCCCGGCCCCGGTGCTGACACTGGTCCAGCACGGCGAGCCGGTTCCCGTCCCCTGGCCCGGCCTTCGCCCCGGTCTCTGGCTCTGACCCCGTTCCCGTTCCCGGTCCCGGTCCCTGGTCCTGGCTCCGGCCCCGGTCTCGTTCCTGTCCCTGGTCCCGGCCCCGGTCTCGTTCCTGGCCCCGGCCCTGGCCCCGGCCCTGGCCCCGGTCCTGGCCCCGGTCCTGGCCCCGGCCCCGGCCCCGGTCCTGGCCCCGGTCCTGGCCCCGTTCCCGGCCCGGCCCGGCCTGGCCACTTGGGGGCGGATCTCGCGTTTGCGGCCGCGGCTATTCGGAGCCGCTGGGGGGAGGCTAGGTCCCCTAACCTCCCCCCTGACGGAGTCTGGGTGGAGGCTGGGTCCCTACCCTCCCCCCCAGACTCCCTCCGGGGTGACCCCGGTTCGCCCGTTCCCTGGGCTCCGCCCAGCCCCGGGCCTCAAACGCAGGCAGGGGCTGGATCGCCCTGAGGACGATCCAGCCCCTGCCCGACACACCCGGCCCCCGGAGGGACCGGGCGCGGGCGCCGGCCAATTCCAGCCCCGCCCGCCGCTGCACCCGCGCGCTCGCACGTGCCGAATCCACCTTCACGAGCCCGCACGTGCGCGCTGAAGCCGCCCAAAAAATCCAACCCCGTCGGCCTGTGAGGCGCCGGGGTCCGGGGGCCGGTCCCCGGCAACGGTGCCGCACGCCACCCCCGGCGGGGCCGGCGCAGCCGCCCTCAGGACCCCGGCCCCCGGCCGGCCAAGGGCCGGCCCCCGCGGAGCGCTATCGCGAGGCCCGCTCCCGCCACGGCAGCTCGGCCGTGACCACGGTCCCCGCGCCCTCGGGAGACTCGACCACCAGCACGCCGTCGACCGCGTCGAGCCGCTCGCCCAGCCCCGCCAGCCCGGACCCGGCAGCCGCATCCGCCCCGCCCCGCCCGTCGTCCGACACCCGGATCAGGAGCCGCCCGTCCGCGGAGCCACCCGCCCGCCAGACCTCGACCTCCGCGCACCGCGCCCCCGGCCCCGCGTGCTTGCTCACGTTCTGCAGCAGCTCCGAGACCACGAAGTACGCGATCCCCTCGATCGCCTCCGCCGGGCGACCCGGCAGATCCACCGACACCTTCACCGGGACCAGGCACCGTGACGCCACCGAGGACAGCGCCGCGTCCAGCCCCCGGTCGGTCAGCACCGCCGGGTGGATCCCGCGCGCCAGGTCCCGCAGCTCCTGCAGGGCGATCTTCACCTCTCCGTGCGCCTCGTCCACCATCGCCGCCGCCCCCTCGGGGTCCTCCAGCAGCTTCTCCTTCGCCAGGCCCAGCCCCATCGCCAGCGCCACCAGCCGCGCCTGCGCCCCGTCGTGCAGGTCGCGCTCGATGCGCCGCAGGTCCGCCGCCGCCGTGTCGACCACGACACCCCGGTCGGACTCCAGTTCGGCGATGCGCCGCTCCAGTTCGTCGGAGGGCGACAGCAGGCCCCGTACCATCGCGCGGTCCACGTTCGCGAGCCCCCGCACCACCCACGGCAGCACCGGCCACAGCACGAACAGCCCGGTCAGCGCCACGGTGAAGGTGACCATCGCCCACGGCAGCCGGATCAGCTCGAACAGCACGGTCCGCCACGCCACCGGGTCCTTGAGGGTCGCCCACAGCCAGGGGAAGAACCCGCCGGACCGCCGCGGCCCCGGCATCGGCGTCGGCTCGTCGACCCGTACGCCCAAGAGGTCGCGGGCCCGCGCCCGTTCCAGCCGTCCCAACTGGCGAGACACGAACAGACCGCATGCGAACAGCGGCAGACCGATCGCGGTCACCGACAGACCGCCGGCGGTCGCCACCATGAACACCGTGTAGACGAACCCGATGAGCGCGGCCGGAAAATTGCTCAACAGGTAGGCGATTTCCTTCCACGTCACGGCATCGAAGGGTGCGCGTACGGGCGGAGGAGCGCCGTCGTCGGGGGTGTGCTTGGTCGCGGTCATGCGCCTACCCTGCCAAGCCCGCGCCCCCCGTGCCATGGGGTAGCCGGGCCGAGGTAAACGGGGGATAACCCCACCCCGTGGAGCCCAGGCCCTAGACTCCCGTCCGTACCAGATCAACCTGATCGTCGACAGTGGCCGAGGAACGAGGAACGGACGTGCCCGAACCAACGGTATCGACCGTATCCGTGCTCGCCGCGGACTACTTCCGGACGTATTCGGTCGTCGGCCTCCTGGCCGCGCTCGGTGTGCTCTTCGTGGCGGTGGCGTTCGGCGCCAACCGCCTGCTGAGCCCGTCCGTCCCGACCCGCGAGAAGCTGCTGACCTACGAGTGCGGCGTGGACCCGGTGGGCGAGGGCTGGGCGCACACCCAGGTCCGCTACTACGTCTACGCCTTCCTCTACGTCATCTTCGCCGTCGACTCGATCTTCCTCTTCCCCTGGGCGACGGTGTTCGCCGCCGCCGGCTACGGCGCCACGACGCTGGTGGAGATGTTCATCTTCCTCGGCTTCCTGGCCGTCGGCCTGCTCTACGCGTACAAGAAGGGCGTCCTCGAATGGCTGTGACCCCGGCCGGTACCCCGGCCGTGCCGTCGGAGCCGCAGCTGCTCCCGGAGCCGAAGCGGCTGGGCGTCCTGTCCCGCCTCGCGCCCGAGCCCATGAAGGTGGTCCTCAACTGGGGCCGCCGCTACAGCCTGTGGGTCTTCAACTTCGGCCTCGCCTGCTGCGCGATCGAGTTCATCGCGGCCTCCATGGCCCGGCACGACTTCATCCGGCTCGGCGTCATCCCCTTCGCCCCCGGCCCGCGCCAGGCGGACCTCATGATCGTCTCCGGCACGGTGACGGACAAGATGGCCCCGGCGGTCAAGCGGCTGTACGAGCAGATGCCGGAGCCCAAGTACGTCATCTCCTTCGGCGCCTGCTCCAACTGCGGCGGCCCGTACTGGGACTCGTACTCGGTGACCAAGGGCGTCGACCAGATCATCCCGGTCGACGTCTACGTCCCCGGCTGCCCGCCCCGCCCCGAGGCCCTCCTCCAGGGCATCCTCAAGCTCCAGGAGAAGATCGCCCGCGAATCGCTGGCGGAGCGCTACGCGAACACGCCCGCGCCGTCCCCGGCGCAGCTCACGAGCGGACTGGTGTCTCCTCCTCCTGCTCCCGGGACGAACGCGTGAACCTCTACGACTCCCTCCCCGACGCGGCGGGAACGGTCTTCGGCGAGGAAGCGGTCGCGACCCTCGCCTACTCCGTCCTCACGGTCGACGTCCCCACCGCGAGCTGGATCCCCGCGCTGGAGATCGCCCGCGACAAGCTGGGCTGCACCTACTTCGACTGGCTGAGCGCGGTCGACGAGCCGGGCACGGGCTTCCGCGTCTGCGCGCACGTCGTCTCCCTGGAGAACCACCGCGTACGCCGCCTCCTGCTGCGGACCACCGTCCCGCACTCGGCGCCCTCCCTGCCCTCGGCCGTCGCCGTGTACGCGGGCGCCGAATGGCACGAGCGCGAGACCTTCGAGATGTTCGGGGTCGTCTTCACGGACCACCCGAACCTGGTCCCGCTGCTCCTCCCCGAGAACTTCGAGGGCCACCCGCTGCGCAAGGACTTCGTCCTCGCGGCGCGGGTCGCCAAGGCGTGGCCGGGCGCGAAGGAGCCGGGCGAGGCGCACGACCCGGACGCCCCGAAGCGTCGCCAGATGCTCCCGCCGGGCGTACCCGACCCCAACGACTGGGGCCCGATGAAGGGCCAGCTCCCCCCGGCCCCCGCCCGCCCCGCCCGCACCCCCCGAGGCGCGGCAGCCGGCGCCGCGGCCGGCGACCGCCCGGCCCGCACCCCGCGCGCCGCGGCCGGCGCCCCCGGCGACCGCCCGGCGCGCACCCCCCGCGAAGCCACCCCGCCTTCGGCGGACGCCTCGGCGGAAGCACCCCCGGCCCGCCCGGTACGCCGCTCCCGCTCGGTGGCGGACGGCTCGGCAAGCCAGGCGGAAGCCCCGACGACGGAAGCGACCCGGCCTTCGGCGCCCACCCCGGCCGAACCCGAAGCGTCCCCGTCCCCGTCCGAGGCACCCCCGGCCCGCCCGGTACGCCGCTCCCGCTCGGTGGCGGACGGCTCCGCGAGCCAGTCGCAAGCCCCGGACTCCGGAGCGACCCCGCCTGCGGCGGACGCCCCGGCGGCTCCCGCCCACGAGGCCCGGGCGGCAGCCGCCCCGGCCGAAGCCGAAGCCACGCCGACGACACCTGGGACGACCCCGGCCCCGGCCCGTCCGGTACGCCGCTCCCGCTCGGTGACGGAAGGCTCCGCGAGCCAGGCCGCCACGGCTCCGGCCGAAGCCGAGGGCGCGCCCGCCGCGGACCCCCAGGCCCCCGTGCGCCCGGTACGCGGCAGCGCGGACGCCCCCTGGCACAACCCGAAGCCCGCCTTCGACACCCCGGCCACCCCGGCGGCTCCCGCTACCCCGGCGGAGCCTGCTACCCCGGAGGCTCCGGCCACCCCGGCGGCTCCGGCCACCCGGGCCACCCCGGCGGCTCCGGCCACCCCGGCCACCCCGACGGCTCCGGCCACCCCGACGGCTCCGGCCACCCCGGCGGCTCCCGCCACCCCCGCCACCCCGGCGGCTCCGGCCAACCCGGCCTCTCCGGCGGCTCCGGCCACCCCGGCGGACCGGGCAGCCTCAGCCGCCCCCGTAGCTCCGGCCGCTCCGGCCGAAGCCCCGGCGGGCTCCGCCGAGTCCGAGCAGGAGCCCGATCCCGAGTCCGCCCCCAAGGCGGACCCCGCGGACCCCGCGGACCCCGCGGACCCCGCGGACCCCGCGGACCCCGCGGACCCCGCGGACCCCGCGGACCCCGCGGATCCGGCCGAGACGGACCCCACCCCCAACGACCCCACCGGAGGCGCCGCGTGAACGACGTCCTCGACGTCGCCCTGCGGCTGATCGTCGTCTTCGCCGTCTTCCTCGTGCTCCCGCTCGTCGTCGGGCAGGCCGAGCACAAGGTGATGGCCCACATGCAGGGCCGCCTCGGCCCCATGTACGCCGGCGGCTTCCACGGCTGGGCCCAGCTCGTCGCCGACGGGGTCAAGTTCGCGCAGAAGGAAGACATCGTCCCGGCCAACGCCGACCGCCGCGTCTTCCAGATCGCCCCCGCCGTCGCGCTCCTCCCGTACCTCCTCGTCCTCCTCGCCATCCCGATCGGCCCCGGCGAGGGCGCCGTCGGCCAGGTCATCGACGCCGGGCTCTTCTTCGCGCTCGCCGTCATGGGCATCGGCGTGCTCGGCTCGCTCATGGCCGGCTGGGCCTCCGCGAACAAGTTCTCCCTCCTCGGAGGCCTCCGCACCGCCGCCCAGCTGCTCGCCTACGAGCTCCCCATGCTGCTCGCGGCGGCCTCGGTCGCCATGGCCGCCGGAACGGTGTCGCTCCCCAGCATCGTCGGCGCCTTCGAGTGGTGGTGGCTGCCCTGGCAGATCGTCGGCGGGCTCGTCTTCTTCACCGCAGGCCTCGCCGAACTCCAGCGGCCCCCCTTCGACATGCCCGTCGCCGACTCCGAGATCATCTTCGGTGCGTACACCGAGTACACCGGCCTGCGCTTCGCGCTGTTCCTCCTCGCCGAGTACGCCGGCATCGTCGTCCTGTGCGCCCTGACCACCGTCCTCTTCCTCGGCGGCTGGCACGGCCCCTTCGGCGGCGACGGCTTCGGCTGGGCCTGGACCCTGCTCAAGATCGCCGCGCTCTCCTTCGTGGTGATCTGGCTCCGGGTCAGCTACCCCCGGCTCCGCGAGGACCAGCTGCAGAAGCTCGCCTGGACCGTACTCATCCCCCTCGCGCTCGCCCAGATCGCGCTCACCGGCATCGTGAAGGTGGCGATCCAGTAAATGCCTCCCATCCCCGGCTCAGGCCTCGCCAAGGGCCTGGCCGTCACGCTGCGCACGATGACGAAGCGCTCGCACACCGCCCAGTACCCCGAGGTACAGCCCGAACTCCCGCCGCGCTCGCGCGGGGTCATCGGCCTGTTCGAGGAGAACTGCACGGTCTGCATGCTGTGCGCGCGCGAGTGCCCCGACTGGTGCATCTACATCGACTCCCACAAGGAGACGCTCCCGGCCGCCGCCCCCGGTGGGCGTGAGCGCAGCCGCAACGTCCTCGATCGCTTCGCCATCGACTTCTCCCTCTGCATGTACTGCGGCATCTGCATCGAGGTGTGCCCCTTCGACGCACTGTTCTGGTCGCCGGAGTTCGAGTACGCCGAGACCGACATCCACGAACTGACCCACGAGCGCGACAAGCTGCGCGAGTGGATGTGGACCGTCCCGGCCCCGCCCGCCCTGGACCCGGCCGCCGAGGAGCCCAAGGAGATCGCGGCCGCCCGCAAGGCCGTGGAGAAGGCGGAGACCGCTGCCGCGGCAGCCGCCGCCGCAGCCGCCGCCGAGGCGAACCCCGACACCACGCCCCCGGCCCCGGAAGGAGACGCGTGATCACCGCAGCCGCCCAAGGCAACGGCTTCCTCTCCCCGACCGGCGTCGAGATCGCCTTCGTCCTCGTCGGCCTCGCCACCCTCGGCGCGGCCGCCGTCACGGTCACCACCAAGCAGCTCGTGCACGCCGCCCTGTGGCTGGTCGTCGCCCTCGGCGGGATCGCCGTCGAGTACCTGCTGCTGACCGCCGAGTTCATCGCCTGGGTCCAGGTACTGATCTACCTCGGTTCCGTGGTCGTCCTCCTCCTCTTCGGGCTGATGCTCACCAAGGCCCCCATCGGCCGCTCGCCGGACGCCGACTCCGGCAACCGCCCGGTCGCGCTCGGCGTCGCCCTCGTTGCTGCCGCCGCACTCGTCTGGGTGGTCGTCGACGCCTTCCGCGCCACCTGGATCGACCTCGACGGCCCCGCCCAGGGCTCCACCAAGGTTTCCGGAGAGATCCTCTTCCGGCACTGGGTGCTGCCGTTCGAGGCGCTCTCCGTCCTCCTTCTCGCGGCCCTGATCGGCGCCATCGTGCTGTCCCGCAAGGAACCCGCCGAGAGCGCCGACACCGCGCCCCCCGCCGCGCCCGCCACCGACAAGAAGGGGCAGCGCTGATGCACCTCGCCTACCCCGCCGTGCTGGCGGCGCTCCTCTTCTGCACGGGCCTGTACGGAGTGCTCGCCCGCCGCAACGCCATCCTGGTCCTGATGTCCGTCGAGCTGATGCTCAACGCCGTCAACCTCAACCTGGTGGCCTTCGACGTCTGGCTGCGCGACAGCCTGCACGCGGGCCAGGCCCTGACCCTCTTCACCATCGCCATCGCCGCCGCCGAGATCGGCATCGGCCTCGCGATCGTGCTGATGGTCTACCGCAACCGGGGCACCGCGGACGTCGACCGACTGCGTGACACCGTCGAGGGCCACGAGCAGGGCGGCCTTGCCTCCGACAGCGCGGACAGCGCGAACCCTGCGACCGGAGCCGCCGCGTGAGCACCCCGACCCTCGCCGTACTGGTCCCCCTCCTGCCCTTCCTGGGCGCGCTGGCGGGACTGCTGCTCGGCCGCACCGCCCCCGGCTTCGTCAAGCCGCTCGCCGTCCTGCCGACGCTGGCCGCCGGCGTCCTCGCGGTCCTGGTCGCCTTCCGCCAGGGCGGCGGCAAGGCCATCGACACGGCGACCGAGCTGACCCCGACCGGCTCGGTACCCATCGAGCTCTCGCTCCACCTGGACGGCTTCGCCGTCATGGTGGCCGTCCTCGTCGGCCTCGTCGCCACCTGCGTGCAGATCTACTCGACGGCGTACCTGCGCGAGGACCCGCGCTACCCGTCCTACGCCGCTCTGGTCTCACTGTTCACCTCCGCCATGCTGCTCGTCGTCTACTCCGGCGACCTGATGGTGCTGCTGGTCGGCTGGGAGATCATGGGCATCTGCTCGTACTTCCTGGTCGGCCACTACTGGGAGACCGAGGCGGCCCGATCCGCCTCCCTGAAGGCCTTCCTCGTCACCAAGCTGGGCGACGTCCCCTTCCTCATCGGCCTGTTCGCGCTCGCCACCGACGCCGGGTCCTTCCGGATCACCAAGATCCTGGGCACCGTCGCCGCGGGCGGACTCGACCACCCGACGCTCATCGCGCTCCTCCTGCTGGCCGGAGTCGCGGGCAAGTCCGCGCAGTTCCCGCTGCACACCTGGCTTCCGGACGCCATGGCGGGCCCCACCCCGGTCTCCGCACTGATCCACGCCGCGACGATGGTCGCCGCCGGTGTCTACTTCGTCGCGCGCCTCCTCCCCGTCTTCGCGGCCTCCCGGGCCGCGCTGGTGGTCCTGGCCGTCATGGCGGCCGTCACGATGGTCGGCTCCGCCCTCGCCGCCCTGGCCCAGGACGACATCAAGCGGGTGCTCGCCTACTCCACGATCGGCCAGCTCGGCTACATGACCGGGGCCCTGGCCGTCGGCGACCGCGCGGCCGCTGTCTTCCACCTCCTGTCGCACGGCGCCTTCAAGGCGCTCCTGTTCCTCGGCGCCGGCGTGATCATCCACGCCGCGGGGACGAACTCCCTGGCCGCCATGTCCCGCATGGACGGCCTGGCCAAGCGCATCCCCGACGCCTTCTGGACGATGACGATCGCGCTCCTCGCGCTCGCCGCCTTCCCGCCCTTCGCCGGCTTCTTCTCCAAGGAAGCCGTCCTCGTCGCCGCCGAGCACACCGCCGGCGGCCACTCGGAGCTCGCCCCGAGCGCGGCCGGCTGGGTGGTCCTCGTCGCCGGAGTGCTGACCGCCCTGCTCACCGCCGCCTACGCCACCCGGCTGTGGCTGATGGCCTTCCGCGGCCGGGGAGCCGCGGCCCCCGACCACGGCAAGGAGCCCGTCGCCATGACCGGCGTGCTGTGGCTGCTGGCCGTCCCGTCCGTGGGCTTCGGCCTGCTGGCCGGGCCCCTCTCCGACTTCTTCGACGGCCGCGAGCTCACCCCGTCGCTGACGACCTCGGTCCTCGGCACGGGCGCCGCCGCCGTCGGCGCGGTGCTCACCTACGCCCTGTGGCAGCGAGCCCGGGCCCAGGCCGCCACCCAGGTCCAGGCCGCCCCGGCTCCGTCCGGAGCGGGCTCCGCCAAGGTGCCCGCCACCGCCGCGGTGCCCGCGTCCGTCGCCGCCGCCGAGTCCGCCGCGGAGAGCCCCGAAGTCGCCGAGGTCACCCACGACCACCCGGTCGTCTCCACGGCCCCGGCCGCCGACCCCGGCCGCGCCCTGCTCGGCCCGCTGCACCGGCACGCCGCCGTCGGCTTCCACCTCGACGCCGTCTACGACCGCCTGTTCGTCCGCCCCGTCCGAGCCGCCGCAGCCCTCGTACGCTTCCTCGACCGCGAGGTCGTGGACTCGTACGTCCGTGGCGCCGGCCTCGGCCCCCGGCTGCTCGGCGGCCTCGTACGCCGCGCCCAGACCGGCAACGTGCAGAGCTACCTGAGTGCCCTGCTCGCCGGCGCCGTGGTCCTGGCGATCGCCACCGCCGTCCTCGCCAACGTCAACGCCGGATCGTGAGCCGTGAGTCAGCCGTGATTGATATCAGCCCGTCCGTGATGCAGTTCCTTCTGGCGTTCGTCGTGGCCGGCCCGCTCGTCGGCGCCGTCGCCGCCCTCCTGCCGGCCCCGCCCGGACTGAAGGGCAAGAGCCCCGAACAGGCCGTACTGCGCCACGGCGTGACCGTGACCGGTGCCATCCTCGCCGCGGCGATCGTCCTCGCCGTGGGCTTCGACCACGACGCCCCGTCCCGCTTCCAGGCGACGACGGACATCAGCTGGATCCAGGCCCTGAACGTCCGGATCCACCTCGGCATCGACGGCATCTCGCTCCCCCTCCTCCTGATGACCGCGCTGCTGTTCTTCCTCTGCGCGCTCTACAGCTACTTCAAGCTCCCCGCGGGCCCCTCCGCGAAGGCCTTCGTCGCCCTGCTCCTGGTCCTGGAGTCCGGCACCCTCGCCACCTTCGCCGTCCTCGACCTGCTGCTGTTCTTCCTCGCCTTCGAGATGGTCCTCATCCCGATGTACTTCCTCATCGCCCGCTGGGGCGGTGCTCAGCGGCAGGCGGCCGCCTGGAAGTTCATCCTCTACACCCTCCTCGGCTCCGTGGTGATGCTGCTCGGCCTGCTGCTGATCGGGCTGAACAGCGGCACCTTCGACATGGTGGCACTCGCCTCCGACAACGGCCGCGAACTGTCCCACACCACCCAGATCCTGGCCGTTCTCGCCATCGGGATCGGCCTCGCCGTGAAGACCCCGATGTGGCCGCTGCACAGCTGGCTGCCGGACGCCCACACGGCCGCCCCCACCGTCGGGTCCGTCCTCCTCGCGGGCGTCCTGCTGAAGATGGGCACCTACGGGTTCGTCCGGATCCTGCTGCCCGCCACCCCCGACGGCATGGCGACCTTCGCCCCGTACCTGGGCGCCTTCGCCGCCGTCGGCATCGTCTACGGGTCCCTGGCCTGTCTCGCCCTCGCCCGCAAGGGCAACAAGGGCGACCTCAAGCGCCTCATCGCGTACTCCTCCGTCGGCCACATGGGCTTCGTCCTCCTCGGCATCGCGTCCATGACCCCCACCGGCGTGAACGGCGCACTGTTCGCCAACGTCGCGCACGGTCTGATCACCGGCCTTCTCTTCTTTCTTGTCGGTTCGCTCAAAGACCGTTACAACACGGCCGATCTCGACACCCTCGCCGGAGCCACCGGAGCGGCCCTCTACGGCCGCGCCCCCCGCTTCGGAGCCCTCCTCGCCTTCGCCGCCATCGCCTCGCTCGGCCTCCCCGGCCTGGCCGGATTCTGGGGCGAGATGCTGGCGCTCTTCGGCGCGTTCGACCCCGCCGAGGGCCTGCCGCGGCCCGCGTTCCTCACGTACATGGCGTTCGGCGCGTTCGGCACCCTGCTCACCGCCGCCTATCTTCTGATCGTCGTACGGCGGGTGTGCATGGGCGACCCGAAGGCCGCGCGTGAGAACTCCGCCGCCCCGGTGGTCCTCGCGGACATCCAGCGCTACGAGTACGCCGCCTGGAGCCCGCTCGTCGCCCTCACCCTCCTCGCAGGCCTGTGGCCCGCGGTCCTCCTCGGCCTCACCGACCCGGCCGTCCAGAAGCTCCTCGCGGGAGGGAACTCATGACGGTCCTTCAGCCCTTCGTCCAGCCGCTCGTCATCGCCGCGGCCGACGCCGACGCCCCGAACCTGGTCCAGTCCGTCGACTGGCTCGCCATCGCGCCGGTCGTCATCACCGCCGCCGTGGGCCTCCTCGTACTGGTCCTCGACCTCTTCGTACCGGAGCGCCGCAAACCCCTGCTCGGCTGGATCTCCGTGGCCGGACTGGCCGCCGCGACCGCCACCCTGCTGCCGCTGCGCGACGGCGACCGCACCACCTTCTGCCTCACCGGCCCCGGTACGGCCGACCCCGCCGCGTGCAGCTACGCCGCCGACCACTTCGCGCTCGTCGTGCAGTTCCTCGTCCTGGGCGGCGCCCTGGTCACCGCGCTGCTGTCGGTCACCGCCGTCCGCGAAGCGCGCATGCCGGCCGGCGAGTACTGGTTCCTGCTGCTCTCCTCCGCCGCCGGCGCGGCCCTGCTCCCGGCCTCCCGCGACCTCGCCACCCTGATCGTCGCCCTCGAAGTCGCCTCGCTGCCCGCCTTCGCCCTCGTCGGCATGCGCCGCGGCGACCGGCTCTCCTCCGAGGCCGCGCTCAAGTTCTTCCTGTCCTCCGTGACCGCCACCGCCGTGTCCCTGATGGGCGTCAGCTTCGTCTACGCCGCCACCGGCTCCCTGCACCTGACCCAGGTCGCCGACCGGCTCGGGAGCGTCCCCGGACAGCTCGACACCCTCGCCATGGCCGGCGTCGCGCTCACCCTGGTCGGCTTCGCCTTCAAGACGGCCGCCGTCCCCTTCCACTTCTGGGTCCCGGACACCTACGTCGGCGCCCCGCTGCCCGTCGCCGGGTACCTGTCGGTCATCGGCAAGGCCGTCGGATTCACCGGCCTCATCCTCGTCACCGTGATCGCCTTCCCCGCGTACTCCGACGTCTGGGGCCCGGCCCTCGCCGTCCTCGCCGCGCTCACCATGACCCTCGGCAACGCGGCGGCCCTGCGCCAGTCCGCGGACCGGCCGGGCGGCGCCGTACGGCTGCTCGCCTGGTCCTCCGTGGGCCAGGCCGGCTACCTGCTGGTCCCGATCGCGGCCGCCGCCTACGCGGGCCGCGACCAGATCGGCTCCACGGTCGCCTACGCCCTCATGTACGCGGCCGTGAACCTCGGCGCCTTCGCCGTGGCCGCCCTGGTGGCCCGTACGAAGCCCCTGCACCGGCTCTCCGACTACCGGGGGCTCTACGCCGAGAACCCGCTCGCCGCCCTCGCGCTGGCCTTCTTCCTGCTCTGCCTGGCCGGTCTGCCGCCGGGCATCATCGGGCTCTTCGCGAAGGTCACCGTCTTCCGCTCGGCGGTCGACGCGGGCCTGGGCTGGCTCGCCGTGGTCATGGCCGTCAACGTCGTCGTCGCGCTGTACTACTACCTGCGCTGGACCGCCCTGCTCTTCCGGGGCCCCGACGCGGACACGGCGCAGGAGGGCGCTCAGGAGGGCGCACAAGGGGGCGCGCAGCCCCGTACGGCCACCCCCTGGCCGGTCACGGCCGCCATCGTGCTCACCGCCGCCACCGCCCTGGTCCTCTCGGGTGCCCCGCAGCTCGTCCTGCGCTTCGCGACGGGCAGCCTCTTCCCCCTGTAGACCCCGCCGACGGAGGGCTGCCGGAGCCCCGCCGGAGCCGCGCCCGAGCCCCGCCGGGCCCGGTCGGAGCCGTGCCCGGCCCCGCGCCCGTAACCCGTACGGCCTAATCCCCACCGCGCCCGCCACAGCCCCGCCCCCCGGCCCACCGGGGCGGGGCGCACGGGCGCGCCCGGGGAACCTGCCGCCCTCACCTCGCGTTGACCAGGAAGGAAGGGTCCACTGGACCGGAGGCCCTCCGATCCCCAGATCCTGGACGGGTCCCCCTGCCGCACCACTTGGAGGGCGCACCGTGCACCGCCGGCACAACGGGCTGAAGACCGCCGTACTCCTCGGCGGTCTGTCGGCCCTCATCATCCTCATCGGAAGCTTCTTCGGCCGCGGGGGCCTGATCGTCGCCGTCCTCGTGGCCCTCGGCACCAACGCGTACGCGTACTGGAACAGCGACAAGCTCGCCCTGCGCGCGATGCGGGCCCGCCCCGTCAGCGAGTTCGAGGCACCCGAGCTCTACCGCATGGTGCGCGAGCTCTCCACGTCCGCGCGCCAGCCCATGCCCCGCCTCTACATCTCCCCGACCGAGGCCCCCAACGCCTTCGCCACCGGCCGCAACCCGCGCAACGCCGCGGTCTGCTGCACCGAGGGCATCCTGCGCATACTCGACGAGCGCGAGCTGCGCGGGGTCATCGGCCACGAGCTCAGCCACGTCTACAACCGCGACATCCTCATCTCGTCCGTCGCGGGCGCACTCGCCTCCGTGATCATGTTCCTGGTCAACTTCGCCTGGCTGATCCCCATCGGCCGCTCCAACGACGACGAGGGGCCGGGACTCTTCGGCATGCTGCTGATCATGATCCTGGGGCCGCTGGCGGCCTCCGTGATCCAGCTCGCCATCAGCCGCTCGCGCGAGTACGAGGCGGACGCCTCCGGAGCCCAGCTCACCGGTGACCCGCTCGCCCTCGCCAGCGCCCTGCGCAAGCTGGACGCGGGCACCAAGCAGCTCCCGCTGCCGGCCGAGCCGCGGCTGGAGACCGCGAGCCACATGATGATCGCCAATCCCTTCCGTCCCGGCGAAGGATTGTCCAAGATGTTCTCGACGCACCCCCCGATGGCCGAGCGAATCGCCCGGCTCGAACAGATGGCAGGACGCAGCCAGTGAAGACCATCCTGAACGTCATTTGGCTCGTCCTCAGCGGAGTCTGGCTCTTCCTGGGCTACTGCCTGGCGGGTGTCATCCTCTGCATCACCATCATCGGAATCCCCTTCGGCATAGCCTCGTTCCGCATCGCGGTGTACGCCCTGTGGCCCTTCGGGTACACCGCCGTCGAGCGGCGTGACGCGGGCGCCGCGTCCTGCGTCGGAAACGTGCTGTGGCTGGTCCTGGCCGGCTGGTGGCTCGCCCTCGGCCACATCGTCACCGGCATCGCGCTGTGCCTCACGATCATCGGCATTCCGTTCGGCATCGCAAACTTCAAGATGGTTCCGCTCTCCCTGCTCCCGCTGGGCCGCGAGATCGTCCCCACGGACGCTCCGTTCGCCTCGCGCTGAGCCGCGCCGCTCCAGGAGCCGGTTCATCCGCTCGTATTAAGGTTCCGGGTTGCGGACGAGTGGCGCGGACGAGCGGCACGCACAACGGGCAGGGAAGAACCGATGTCGACTGAGCCCTCCGGGCATTCCGAGCCCTCCGAGTTCTCCGAGCCCTCCGAGCACCCCATGACCCTCTCGGTGGTCGTGCCGATGTTCAACGAGGAGGACGCGCTGCCGGCCCTGGTCGGCAGGCTGCGCCCGGTACTCGACGCCATGGCCGTCCGCTATGAGGTCGTCGCCGTCGACGACGGCAGCAAGGACCGCACCGCGGAGCTGCTCACCGAGTTCCAGGCCAAATGGCCCGAGCTGCGCGTCGTTCGGCTGCGCGGGAACTCCGGCCACCAAGCCGCCCTCACCGCGGGCCTGCACGGCGCCTCGGGCGCGTACGTGGCCAGCATCGACGCGGACCTCCAGGACCCGCCGGAGAAGATCCCGGAGATGCTGGACCTGGCCCGCGCGGACGGCCTCGACATCGTCTACGGGGTCCGGGCGGACCGGAGCACGGACACCGGGTTCAAGCGGCACACGGCCGGCGCGTACTACTGGCTGGTGCGCCGCCTGGTCGGCAAGCAGGTGCCCGCGCAGGCGGGCGACTTCCGGCTGCTCAGCCGCGCGGCGGTCGACGCGGTCAAGGCGATGCCCGACCAGCACCAGGTGTACCGCCTGCTCGTGCCGTGGCTCGGCTTCCCCAGCGGCCAGGTCACCTACCAGCGCGAGGAGCGGGTGGCGGGCGAGACCAAGTACCCGCTGAGCAAGATGATCCGGCTCGGCGTCGACAGCGTCATCAACTTCTCCGCCGCCCCGCTGCGCCTGGCGACCTGGCTGGGCGTGGCCAGCTTCTTCGGCTGCCTGCTGATGGTGGGCGCCACGCTGGCGATCTACCTGAAGGGCGAGACCGTCCCCGGCTGGACCTCACTGTTCATCGTGATGCTGTTCCTCGGCGGAGTGCAGCTGATCTGCGTCGGCCTGCTCGGTGAGTACATCGGCCGCATCTACACGGCGGTGCAGCGCCGACCCACCTTCTTCGTCGGGTACGACTCGCACGCCCCGGCGCCGAACACGGAGCGCGAAGCGGACTGAGGCCCGGCTGTTGCGGCTGAAATCGCAGGTCAGAGCGATTGTCAGTGGGGGATGTCACTCTGTGTGCATGAATGACATCGAAAAGTCGCCGAAGCGAGTCGCCGGCCGCGCGCGCAGCTCCCGTCAGGGGCGGTACGCGGACACCGGCACCCGGAGCGCGCCCCTTCCGGCGCCCCTGTCCCGCGCGGAGCCGCGCCGGGCCGGAGCAGCCCTGGGCTTCGCCCTGCCACCCCTCCTCGCAGCCCTCCACACCCGCGTGGCGGACGGCGGCCTCGGCCCGGAGTATGGCCCGCCGCCCCTGGAGCGCGCCGTCCGCGAACACACCGCGATGCGTGCCTCGGCCTGGCTCCGGCCCGGGGGAGTCCCGCCCATAGCCGACTACGGATGCGCCCTGCGCGCCTGCGTGGACCGCCGCTCGGAAGGGCTTCAGAGCACGGGCGTGAGCCGCCGGCGCACGCCGTAGGCCAGCGCGCCCAGCGCCAGCACCGAGGCCCCCGTGACCATCGACGCGGCGGGCAGTGAACAGGCCAGCACCACACAGCCGGACAGTCCCACCGCTGCCACGGCCCGGTCCTTGACACCTGAATCGAGAGTCCACGCGGAGGCGTTCGCGATCGCGTAGTAGGCGAGCACGCCGAAGGAGGAGAAACCGATCGCGCCCCGCAGATCGGTGGTGGCCGCGAGCACCGCCACCACCGCACCCACCGCGAGCTCGGCGTGGTGCGGTACCTGATGCCGGGGATGTACGGCGGCCAGCGCGCGCGGCAGATGGCCGTCCCGCGCCATCGCCAAGGTGGTCCGCGACACCCCCAGTACGAGCGCCAGCAGCGAGCCCAGCCCCGCCAGGGCCGCCCCCACCCGGACGACGGGAGTCAGTCCGGGCCACCCGGCCGCACGCACGGCGTCGGCCAGCGGAGCCACCGACCGCCCCAGGCCGTCGGCGCCGAGCACCGACAGCGCCGCCACCGAGACCGCGGCGTAGACGAACAGGGCGATCCCCAGGGCGAGGGGGACCGCCCGCGGGATCGTGCGCTCCGGGTCGCTCACCTCCTCGCCCAGGGTGGTGATCCGGGCGTATCCCGCGAAGGCGAAGAACAGCAGCCCGGCGCCCTGGAGCAGCCCGGCCGCCGCCCACTCCGAGCCACCGAGACGGCCGGCGTCGGCCGCGCCGGAGGACAGGCACGCCACGACGACCCCGGCCAGGACGGCCAGTACCGCCGCCACGATCACCCGCGCGATCCGGGCGGACTTCTGCACCCCGCCGTAGCTCGCCGCGGTCAGTGCCATCACCGCCGCCACGGCCACCGCGTGCTGCTGCCCGGGCCACACGTAGGCCCCGACCGTGAGGGCCATGGCCGCGCAGGAGGCCGTCTTGCCGACGACGAAGCCCCAGCCGGCCAGATATCCCCAGAAGGGCCCGAGCCGTTCGCGCCCGTAGACGTAGGTGCCGCCCGAGGAGGGGTAACGGGCGGCCAGCCGTGCCGAGGAGTGCGCGTTGCAGTACGCCACCAGGGCCGCGAGTGCGAGCGCCGCGAGGAGCGCCCCGTCGGCCGCGCGCGCCGCCGGGGCCAGCGCGGCGAAGATCCCGGCGCCGATCATCGCGCCGAGCCCGACGACGACGGCGTCGAAGACCCCCAGGGAGCGCTTCATCTCGTTGTTCAAGGCGTTCACGGGCGGAGGGTACCCGGGCCGGGTGACGCGACCGTGCGGCCTAGGTGACGCCTTCCCGGCCGGGGACCGGCGTGCGGCTCCGCTCCCAGCCCTCCAGGGCGGTCAGGCACGCGTGGTCGAGGTGGCGCAGCCCGCTCAGGTCGAGGTGGACGGCTCCGCCGCGGGGCAGCGCCTCCAACTCGTCGAGCAGTTTGGGCAGCCGCAGGAAGCTGGCGTTCCCCAGGATTCGCACGCGTAGTTCGTCGCCCTCCCACACCGGCTCGATGTGCACGTGCGAGGTCTCCCAGGCCGCCTTGGCGACGGCGAGCCCGAGCCCGGCGAGCACCCCCTCGAAGAGGTTCGTGGCCACGATCGCCGAGGCCGTCGCCACCAGGACGACCGCCTCGCCGCGGTGCGAGCGCCACAGGGCGGCCACCGCCCGGACCGGCAGCAGCTTCCAGCCGGCGTGCAGCAGTACCCCGGCCAGCGCGGCGAGCGGGACGGACTCCAGCAGCCCGGGGACGGCCACGGCGAACAGCAGCAGCCAGCCGCCGTGCAGGATCCGGGAGGCCCGAGTGCGGGCGCCGGCCTCGACGTTGGCGGCGCTGCGGACGATGACGGCGGTCATCGGCAGGGCCCCGAGCAGCCCGCAGAGGGTGTTGCCGACGCCCTGGGCGACGAGTTCGCGGTCGTAGTCGGTCCGGGCCCCGTCGTGCATGCGGTCCACGGCCGCCGCACTGAACAGCGTCTCGGCGGAGGCGATCAGCGCGAGCGCCACCACGGTCCCGACGGCCCCCACGGAGGCCAGCACCCCGAAGGCCTCCCAGCCGGGCGGCGTCACGGCCGACAGGACGCCCGTGACCCGGACCCGCTCCACGGGGAGGCGCAGCAGCACGGCCGCGGCGGTCGCGGCCGCGACCCCGACGAGCGCCCCCGGAACGAGCCGCAGCCGGTCGGGCATCCTCCGCCAGGCCACCAGGACCGCGACGGTCCCGGCCCCGAGCGCCACTGCGGTCCAGTCGGCGCGCCCGCCGAGCTCCAGCGCCCCGGCCAGTTTCTCCAGGGTCCGCCCCGGGGCCTCCACACCGGCCAGGGCGTACAGCTGACCGGTGATCAGCACGAGCCCGATCCCGGCCAGCATCCCGTGCACGACGGCCACGGAGATCGCCCGGAACCACCGTCCGAGCCGCAGCACGCCCATGGCCAGCTGGCCCAGGCCGGCGGCCAGGACGAGTACGCCGAGCGCGGGCAGCCCGTACGTCCGCACGGCTTCGTAGACGAGCACGGTGAGTCCGGCTGCCGGGCCGCTCACCTGGAGGGAGCTGCCCCGGAACCAGCCGGTGACCAGCCCGCCCACCACCCCGGTGAGGATCCCGAGTTCGGCCGGCACTCCGGAGGCGACGGCCACTCCGACGCAGAGCGGTAGCGCGACCAGGGCGACCACCAGGGACGCCCCGAAGTCTTCACGTAACGTGCCGGCCCCAGGCATACGGGAACCCCCAGTCGAGGCGGTGACGGACACCCCTCACCCTGGTGGGCGCACTGCCCGCCGCCCAAGTGCACACGGAGGGCGCGGCGAGCGCGCACGCCGCTCACGCCGGGCACACACCCACCGAGCGCCGGTCCCACGACACCGCGCGCGGTGTCGTGGGACAACGGCCGGCGACAGCGACAGCGACCGTGCCCGGCGGCCGCGCTGCGACGACCGCGCCGTAATGACCGCGCCGTAACGACCGCGGCCCGGCGGTCCTCGAAGGACCGCCGGGCCGGCGTACGGGCTGAAACTAGGCCGAAGCCAGGCCGAAGCCGTTGATCAGCGGTAGTTCACGAACTGGATCGCGAAGTCCAGGTCCTTGCCCTTGAGGAGGGCCTGGACTTCCTGGAGGTCGTCGCGGCTCTTGGAGCTGACGCGCAGCTCCTCGCCCTGGACCTGGGCCTTGACGCCCTTGGGGCCCTCGTCACGGATGATCTTCGCGACCTTCTTGGCGTTCTCCTGGGAGATGCCTTCCTCGATCGTGGCGAAGATCTTGTACTCCTTGCCGGACAGCTGCGGCTCACCGGCGTCGAGCGCCTTGAGGGAGATCCCGCGCTTGACCAGCTTGGTCTCGAAGACGTCCAGGACGGCCTTGACGCGCTCCTCGGAGTTCGCCTCCATCAGGATCTTCTCGCCGGACCAGGCGATCGTGGCGCCGGTGCCCTTGAAGTCGTAGCGCTGCGAGAGCTCCTTGGCGGACTGGTTGAGGGCGTTGTCGACCTCCTGCCGCTCGACCTTCGAGACGATGTCGAAACTGGAGTCGGCCATGTGCTGTGGCTCCTTGAAGTCGGTGGTGGCGGCCCCGAAGGGCGCGGCCGGACATCCCCGGACCGCTCGGCAAAGCCTAGCCACCGCGCCCACGTGCGGCGCTGATCAATCCGGTGGCGAAGCACCCCCGGTCATCGGGTATCGTTTACGTCGTTGCCAAGGAGCGCCGCCGCAAGGCGGAAAGAAGGCAGCGATCATGGCGGTGTGCCCGAGTGGCCAAAGGGAGCAGACTGTAAATCTGCCGGCTCAGCCTACCCAGGTTCGAACCCTGGCGCCGCCACGCGAGTGAAGCCCTCGCTCATTGCAGAAATGCAATGGGCGGGGGTTTTCTCGTACACCGGAAAACCCCGTGGGATCCGCCGGGGGCGTAGGGCATGGTGTTCGCATGATGAGCATCAGCGGCCGAAAGGGCCATGGCGCGTAAGGCGCCCTCGCAGGTCAGGTCGGACCTGCCACGCAGATCCTCCCACCAGAACGTCCAGGCCGTCCGGGCCGGCCGGGGAGTCATTCAGGGAGTCTCCTCCCGGACCCTCGCCGAGATCGCCCGTATCGAACGCCACCGGTACCAGGCAGGTGCCGCCCACGGAGCACTGTCCGCTTGGCGCGCCATGGTCCACCAGCGGGGCCCCTGGGTGATCTACCCGGACTGGGGTGACGACTGCCCTTGCTGCGACCCCGCTTGGGGAAACCACCGCGAGGCCCTGGAGGTCTTCTGCCACCTGCTGCCCCGACGGGCGGCCCGGGAGCTGCGGACCGTGCTCGCACCGATCGACGCGCGGTTCCTTGCCCGAACGCTCAACGATCCGTACGCCCCGTGGGGAGATCCGTGGTGGCGGCGCAGGCTGGAATCGGCGTGAGCCCATCGGGCGGATCGGGCGTGCCGATGGGGGGCTCCGGTCGTTCATCCGGCGTGAAATGGACTTCTGACAGGCGTGGAAAGGTCGGTGGCGGGGTGCTCATCGCCCTGCTCGGAGCGGGGATCCCGGCTCTGGTCGGAGCGGCACTGAACGCCGATGTGGGGGATCCCTACCAGGAGACCCGGCTCTACTTCGGCACCGAGCGGCCGGACGGCCGTCCGCCGGTCGGGGAGCGGGAGTTCATGGGGTTCCTCGAACGGGAGATCACCCCCGCCTTCCCCGAGGGGCTGACCCTCCAGGACGGGCGCGGCCAGTGGCAGCGGGGCGGGAAGATCATCCGGGAGATCTCCTACGAGGTCGTGCTGCTGTACCCGGAGAAGGAGGCCGATGAGCGCGGCGCGCGCATCGAGCGGATCCGGGAGGCCTACGAGCGGCGGTTCCAGCAGGATTCGGTCGGCCGGTCCGACGACCGCCTGACCGCCGACTTCTGACCGGCCGGTCATCCGCCCTGTTCCCCGGCCGGCTTCCGGCCGGGGCCGACGGGTGGGGAGGGGCGGCCTAGTTGCCCGCCACGTCCTTGACCGCCACCGGGACCGGGGTCGAGCCCGCGATCAGTTCCAGGGTGAGGCCCGCGGTCGCCGGTGTCTCGATCAGCTCGGCGAGGACCGCCGCCACGTCGTCGCGGGTGACCGGGCCGCGACCCGTCTGTGCCTCCAGGCGGACCAGTCCGCTACCCGTGTCGTCGGTCAGCGAGCCCGGGCGCAGGATCGTCCACCCCAGGCCCAGCCGGGTGCGGACGTGCTCGTCGGCCTCGCCCTTGGCGCGGAGGTAGTGGTCGAAGACCTCGTCGCCCTCGCGGCGGGTGTCCGCGCCCATCGAGGAGACCATCAGGAAGCGGCGTACCCGGGCCCGTTCGGCGGCGTCCGCGAACAGCACCGCCGCGCCCCGGTCCACCGTGTCCTTGCGTCCGGCCCCGCTGCCGGGACCCGCGCCCGCCGCGAACACCGCGGCGTCCGCGCCCTGCAGGATGCCCGCGACGTGCTCGACCGACGCCGATTCCAGGTCGCACAGCACCGGTTCGGCGCCCGCCTCCCTGAGGTCGTCGCCCTGAGCCGGATCGCGGATGATGCCCGCGACCTCGTACCCGCGCACGGCGAGCAGGCGCTCCAGCCGCAGCGCGATCTGACCGTGTCCACCCGCAATGACGATGCGCATGCCACGACCGTACGACGAGCCGGGCGCCCGCGCCCGGGAACATGCGGTGAACCTTCAGGGGCCGGGCTCCATACGGCCCTGCCGTGGCAGGTCCAGGGCCACCGCGACGGCGGAGTCGCAGTACTCCCGTACGGCACTCGTCCGGGCTACCACCCGCCCGCGGTGGATCACGATCCGGCTGTACGCGAGGGACAGCACGCTCGCGATCCGGTCGCCGCGCACGGCGAGCAGTTCCGCCGGGAAGCCGGCCTCCACCCGCACCTCGGGGAGTCCCATCGCCTCGCGGGCCGCGCCGGCGATCGAGTGGTAGGCCTCGGTGGCGCGGAGCCCGCCCTGGGAGGCCAGGAGGTACGCGGCTTCGAGCGGGTCCCCGCGCCCGACCGGGTTGCCGGCGTCGCGCAGGGCCCCGCTGCCCGCCGCGACGCGTACCCCGGCGGCGCGCAGCAGGCGTACGGGGGCGGTGCGCAGGCCCCGACGCTCCAGGGCTGCGCAATCGCCCTGGGGGAGGCAGGTCACCCCGACTCCGGCCGCCGCTAGTTGGTCGGCGGCCCGGGTCGCCACGTCCAGCGGGAGCCGGGACAGACCGCCGCAGGGCCCGATGGAGACCCCGGGCCGGAGTCCGCCGGCCATGGCCGCGAGCCGGGACAGGCGGGCGGGGTCGTCGCCGTCGGTGTGCAGGTCGACGGGGCAGCCGTGCTCGGAGGCGAGTTCCAGTACGGCTTCGAGGAAGCCGGTGGGGTCGGGGTCGAGGTCGGGGCAGCCGCCGATGACGGAGGCGCCCATCTTCACGGCGTCCCGCAGCATGGCGAGCCCGTCGGCCCCGGCCACCCCGGTCAGCAGGCGGGGAACGGCGACGGCGGTGAGATCGGTGAGCCCGCGCAGGGAGCGGCGGGCCTGGAGCACGGCCTCCAGGGGGCCGAGGCCGTGTACGTCGCCGATGCGCACGTGCGAGCGGACGGCCGTGGCGCCGTGCCCGAGCTGGAGCAGGGACGCCTCGGTGGCGCGGCGCTGCACCTCGTCGGGGGAGTAGGAGACGGGCCCCTCGGTGTCCGCGGTCAGGGCGGTGTCCCCGTGGGAGTGGGGTTCTGCGGGCGCGGGGAGCAGCAGGTAGCCGGTGAGGTCGACGCGGGCCCCCGAGGCGGCGTGCAGGCTGCCGGCCGTGCCGACGGCCTGGATCCGGCCGCCGCCGAGGCGGACGTCGACGCTCCGGCCGTCGGTGAGGCGGGCGCCGGTGAGGAGCAGGCTGGAGGCCTCGGGGGCCGCCGGGCCCGGACTTCCCTGGGTGCCCTCGGGGCCGGGCCCCTGCCCTTGCCCCCGGCCGCTGCCGGGGCGGTTGCGCGGGGAGTGGGACGGCTGCTGCGGCGGGCTGTCGGACATCGCGCTCCTGCGGTGGCTCGGGCGGTTCCTGGGGCCCGTGGCCGCGGCCCGCGGCCCAAGATCACGCAGCGTGCTCAGAGCCTAGGGGGCGGGGGTGCTCCCTTCGCGGAAGAGGGCAATAGTCGTACCGGTGCGTCTGCGCGGACCCCGCCGGCAAGGCCACCCCGAGGGGCCGACCGGGCCCCAAGCGGGTCCGGGCGCAGCCCCGGGAACGGGCGAAGGGCGGGGTAGGGGGGACCTCCCCCCGGCACCCTGCGCCCGGCACGGCCCCCGTGCCGCCCGCACAGGCAGGTCCGCACGCCCGAGCCCGGCTCTGCTCCTTCGCGGGCGGGAGCCGACAGCCTGGCCCGCTCGACCGAGCACAGTCGGCCCGGACGGCCAGGCCCGGTCCGGGCCGGCCCGGACCCGCCCCGCCCTCGTGGGTCTCCGGGGGCGTTCGGGCTCCGGCGGTCCGCTTCGGTGGGGCGGGGCTACGGCTCCTAGGTGGTCGGGAGAGGGGGCGAGGGGTTCGCTTCGGCGGGGAGAGCGGGTTCGGTGGTGACTCAGGGTGGGGATCGGGTGGGCGCCGGTGTGATGCCGGACACCTTTCGGGGTGAAAGGCGCCCGGAGAGGGGCCCGAGGCGTGTTTCCCGCGGATCAAGAAAGTCGGCGATGGGGCTCCGAGGCCAGGCGCCGCAAAGGATTTGGGCGATCGGCGGGCAACCGTGTAATGTCTTCCTCGCTCGCCCCAATAGCTCAGTCGGTAGAGCGTCTCCATGGTAAGGAGAAGGTCTGCGGTTCGATTCCGCATTGGGGCTCTGGTGAGAGAGGTTCCCCACCCTCGGGTGGGGAGCGGATCTCATCAAAGCGGCGTAGCTCAGTCGGTAGAGCAAGCGGCTCATAATCGCTGTGTCACCGGTTCAAGTCCGGTCGCCGCTACACACAGTAGCCGATTGCGGGGTCGGTCTCCCGATCGGCTACTCTTTTATGCGTTCATCCGTCCAATTGTCCGTCAAGGAGCACTCACGTGGCTGCCACCGACGTCCGCCCGAAGATCACGCTGGCCTGCGTGGAGTGCAAGGAGCGGAACTACATCACCAAGAAGAACCGGCGTAACAACCCGGACCGTCTTGAGATGAAGAAGCACTGCCCGCGTTGCAACTCGCACACCGCGCACCGCGAGACCCGCTAACAACTGGCGAAGTCTCGTACAACAGGCACAGTCTTACCGTCATGAGGTCGTCCCCTTCATTGGGGGGCGGCCTTGTGTCGTTTCGACAGATCGTTTCAACAAGGAGGTAGGGAGTCATGGCGCTCGACCAGTCCTTCGTGGGGCGGAGCTACCCGCCCACCGATCCGTACGAGGTCGGCCGGGAGAAGATCCGCGAATTCGCGGTCGCCGTGGGTGACGCCAATCCGGTGTACACGGATCCCGAAGCAGCCAAGGCGTTCGGTCACCAGGACGTGATCGCCCCGCCGACCTTTGTGTTTGCCATCACGTTCGCGGCGGCCAGCCAGGTCGTCGACGATCCGCAGCTGGGGCTGGACTACAGCCGCGTCGTGCACGGCGACCAGAAGTTCGCGTACACCCGTCCCGTGCGGGCCGGTGACCGGCTGACGGTGACCTCGACCATCGAGGCCATCAAGTCGCTCGCGGGCAACGACGTCATCGACATCCGCGGTGAGGTCCACGACGAGTCCGGCGAGCACGTGGTGACCGCCTGGACGAAGCTCGTCTCCCGGGCGCCCGAGCCCGCCGCCGCTCCCGCCCCCGAGGAGGCCTGAGATGGCTGCCAAGATCCAGTACGACGAAGTCGAGGTCGGCACCGAGCTGCCGGCGGCGTCCTTCCCCGTCACGCGGGCGACGCTGGTGCGGTACGCGGGTGCGTCGGGTGACTTCAACCCGATCCACTGGAACGAGAAGTTCGCCACCGAGGTCGGGCTGCCCGACGTGATCGCCCACGGCATGTTCACCATGGCCGAGGCGATCCGCGTGGTGACCGACTGGGCGGGCGACCCGGCCGCGGTCGTCGAGTACGGGGTGCGGTTCACCAAGCCGGTCGTCGTCCCGAACGACGGGCAGGGTGCGCTGATCGAGGTCACGGCCAAGGTCGCGGCCAAGCTGGACGACAACCGGGTACGGGTCGACCTGACGGCCATGAGCGCCGGGCAGAAGGTGCTGGGGATGTCCCGCGCGGTGGTTGCTCTCGCGTAGGGATCCCTGGGACGCCTCCTGGGTCCCGCTGGGGTGCCAACTGGCTCCCCTGGGGTCCCCGCCCGGGATCCCTCCCCAGGATCCCTTCCCGGGATCCCGGATCCCCCCGGACCCCCCTCAGGGTCCCCCCAGATCCCCAAGAGCCCTGACCGGCGAGGAAGCTCGCAGGTCAGGGCCTTTTTGGTCGGCAGGTCGGAATCGGGGTTGCCAAGTTAGTGATTGAGCACTAACTTTGAAGCATGGCAAGGATGAGTGCGGAAGAGCGGCGCGAGAGCGTCATCCTGGCGGCGATGCGCGAGTTCGCTCGGGGTGGGTACTACGGGACCTCCACCGAGACGATCGCCAAGCGCGTCGGGGTGTCACAGCCGTACCTGTTCCGGCTCTTTCCGAACAAGCAGGCCATCTTCCTGGCTGCGGCCGCCCGCTGCATGGAGGACATCCGACGCGTCTTCGAGGAAGCCGCCAAGGACCTCCACGGTGAGGGCGCGGTCGAGGCCATGAGTGTGGCGTACGTGAAACTGATCGCCGAGCAGCCCGAGAAGCTCCAGATGCAGCTCCAGACGTACGTGACCGTCGCCGCCGCCGAGGCCGCCGGGGAGCCCGAGTTCGGCGAGATGGTGCGGGCCGCCTGGATGGAGCTGTGGGACACCCTGCACGTGCCGCTCGGGGCGGACGTGAACGAGACGACCAGCTTCCTCGCGTACGGGATGCTGATCAACACCCTGTCCGCCATGGGGTTCCCTCCGGGGCACCGGGTCTGGGACGGCTGCTACCCGGGCGTCCGGCCCGAGTAGGGGTGACCGCGCCTTGGCGCGCAAGTCCTGGCGAGTGCGGCCCAGTGAGTAGGGCCTAGCGAGTAAGTACCTCCGTTCTGCCGCGCCCGTGAAACGGCCGGCGCCGGGCTCAGGTCTGTCCGTTGAAGTTAGTGATCAATAACTAGTTTTGGGGGAAACGTGCAAGACACCAAGCTGCGTGGGCCCGCTGTCTGGGCGCTCGTCATCACCGGAGCCGCCAGTTTCATGGCCGCGCTCGACAACCTCGTCGTCACCACCGCCCTCCCCTCCATCCGCGAGGACCTCGGCGGGAAGCTGGAGGACCTGGAGTGGACGGTGAACGCCTACACGCTCACCTTCGCCGTCCTCCTCATGTTCGGCGCCGCCCTCGGTGACCGGTTCGGCCGCCGGCGGCTCTTCATGGCCGGTACGGCCGTCTTCACCGTCGCCTCCGCCGCCGCGGCCCTGTCGCCCGGCATCAACGAACTCATCGCCGCCCGGGCCGTCCAGGGCGTGGGCGCGGCGATCATGATGCCGCTCTCGCTCACCCTCCTGACCGTCGCGGTCCCCGCCGCCCGGCGCGGAATGGCCCTCGGCATCTACGGAGCCCTCACCGGCCTCGCCGTGGCGAGCGGGCCGCTCATCGGCGGCAGCCTCACCGAGCACATCTCCTGGCAGTGGATCTTCTGGCTGAACGTCCCGATCGGACTGGCGCTCATACCGCTCTCCCGGATGCGGCTCGGCGAGTCCACCGCCCCCCAGGCGAAGCTCGACGTCCCGGGCACCCTCCTCATCAGCGGCGGGCTCTTCGGCATCGTCTACGGGCTGGTCAACGCCAACGCCCACGGCTGGACCAGCCCCTCCGTGCTCACCGCCCTGCTCGTGGGGGTCGCGCTCGTCGGCGGATTCATCCACCAGGGCTTCCGCAACGCCAACCCGGTGCTGCCCATGCGGCTCTTCCGCGACCGGGGCTTCTTCGGCATCAACATGGCGAGCCTGCTGATGTTCGTCGGGATGTTCGGGTCGATCTTCCTGCTGAGCCAGTTCCTCCAGGGAGTACTCGGTTACTCGCCCACCGAGGCCGGGCTGCGCATGCTTCCCTGGACCGCCATGCCCATGATCGCCGCCCCGATTTCGGGGATCCTCTCCGACCGGATCGGCAGCCGCCCCGTCGTGGTCGCCGGGCTGGCGCTCCAGGCACTCGGCCTCGGCTGGTTCGCCATGATCCTGAGCACCGACGTCTCCTACGCCGCCCAGCTTCCGGCGCTGATCATCAGCGGCATCGGGATGGGCCTGTTCTTCGCCCCCGCGTCCAACGCCCTCATGTCCACCGTGGCCCCCGCCGACCAGGGCAAGGCCGCCGGCGCCAACAGCGCCCTGCGCGAAGTCGGCGGAGCCCTCGGCGTCGCCGTCCTCGCCTCCGTCTTCTCCTCCCGGGGCGGCTACGAGTCCGGGCAGACCTTCACCGACGGCACCGTCCCCGCCCTCTGGATCGGCGGCGCGGCCGTCGCCGTGGCGGCCGTCCTGGCGCTGCTCCTCCCCGGCCGGACCGCGGAGAAGGACCGGGCCGCGGAGTCCCTGCCGACGGCGGACCGGCCGGCGGACGACCTCGGCACGGCCCCGGCCGGCGGGCGCGCCACCGAGAAGGTGACCGTCTGAGCGGGTCCCGCTCGCCGGCCCGTGCCCGGGCGGTGGCCGGCGGGGGGACCGCAGCCGCCGCCCGGCACGACGTTCCGTACGACACGTCCGCAGAGGAGAGGCCCGTCATGCCCGACATTCCCTGGTCCACGCCCACCCGGCCCGCCCCCGGAGCCGAGGTCTACGTCATGGCCTCCCGCTTCGAGACCGCGAGCCTGGGCGGAGCACTGCGGTTCTTCCTGAAGTCGCCCGGCATCGTCCTGCAGACGCGCAAGGCCTCCGGCGCCCACGGGGTCGCCCTGCGGGCCCGGGTCCTGAGCCGCACCTTCCTGACCCTGTCCGCCTGGGAGGACCGCAGCGCGCTCTACCGCTTCGCGGGCAGCGAACCGCACCGCTCCAGCTCCCGTGCGGCCGCCGCCTACATGAAGGAGGCCGGGTTCGTCTTCTGGACCGTCCCGGCGAGCGAGCTCCCCATCAGCTGGGCCGAGGCGGAGCGCCGCCTCGCCGAGGCGGCGACGGAGAAGGAAGGGACGGAGAAGGAAGCGACGGAGAAGGAAGAGGGGAAGAAGGAAGACGAGAGGGAGGGGCGCGGCTGAGAGGGGCCGATCCGGCCCCGTACGGCCCTGCGATACGCCTACGGTCCGTGGCCCCGCCTGCTCGGCGGGACGCGGACCGTACTCTTGTCCACGTGCAGGAACTCCACGACGCCCCCCTCGCCCCGCTGACCACCTTCCGGCTCGGCGGCCCGGCCGCCCGGCTGGTCACCGCGACCACCGACGCCGAGGTCGTCGCCACCGTGCGCGCCGCGGACGCCAGCGGCACCCCGCTCCTGGTCATCGGAGGCGGCAGCAACCTGGTCATCGGCGACCAGGGCTTCGACGGCACCGCCCTGCGGATCGCGACCACCGGGTTCGCGCTCGACGGGACCCGGCTGGAGCTCGCGGCCGGCGAGAACTGGAGCGAGGCCGTCGCCCGCGTGGTCGACGCCGGGCTCGCGGGCATCGAATGCCTCGCCGGGATCCCCGGCTCGGCCGGCGCCACCCCGATCCAGAACGTCGGGGCGTACGGCCAGGAGGTCTGCGACACGATCACCGAGGTCGTCGCCTACGACCGCACGAGCGGCGAGACCGTCACGCTCTCGGCCGCCGACTGCGCGTTCTCCTACCGCGACAGCCTCTTCAAGCACCGGCCCGACCGCTACGTCGTCCTGCGCGTCCGGTTCGCCCTGGAGGACGCGGGCGGCCTGTCCGCGCCGATCAAGTACCCCGAGACGGCCCGCGCCCTCGGCGTCGAGGCCGGCGACCGGGTGCCCGCCGCCCAGGCCCGCGAGACCGTCCTGCGGCTGCGCGCCGGCAAGGGCATGGTCCTCGACCCCGCCGACCACGACACCTGGTCGGCCGGCTCCTTCTTCCACAACCCGATCCTGAGCGACACGGCGTACTCCGCCTTCCTCGCCCGCGCCCAGGACCGGCTCGGCCCCGACGCCGCCCCGCCCGCGTACCCGGCCGGCGAGGGCCGTACGAAGACCAGCGCGGCCTGGCTGATCGACAAGGCCGGCTTCACCAAGGGCTACGGCGACGGCCCCGCCCGCATCTCCACCAAGCACACCCTCGCCCTCACCAACCGCGGCGAGGCCACCACCGAAGACCTCCTGGCCCTGGCCCGCGAAGTGGTCGCGGGCGTCCACGCGGCCTTCGGCGTCACCCTGGTCAACGAGCCGGTGACGGTCGGCGTCAGCATCTGAGGAGTCCCGGCCCGCCCATGCTCTGTCCCCTGCACGGGGCCGGTACGGACCCCACCCGGCTGGTGGGACGCACGATCCGAAGGGTCGTCGCGTCCTGGCACATCAGCGACGGCGAACGCTCCGAGGCACCCCTCGACGTCTGGCTCTTCGACAGCGACGGGGAGTCCACCCGGATCACCACCGGGTCCGACGCCTGCCTCATCGTGGAATCCGAGGCGCCGCACGAGCCCTACGACATGGGGGAGTGGGGCCGCATCGAGGTCGGCGAGGACCTCGGGGACCACCCCTTCCTGCGCCACCTCGGCGACACCGTGGAATCGGTCGCCGAGTTCGCGCTGCCCGCGCAGGGCCGCACCCACCTGGAGATCGGCTTCCCGGACGGCGCGCGGGTGCGGGCCGACTGCCACGAGGGCGACCTGCGGCTCACGCGCTGAGGCGCGCCGCCTTCCGTGCGAGGCCCCCTTACGAAGCGATCCAGTGGTCGATCCCGGCCAGCAGCTTGTCCTGTACGTCGGAAGGCGCCGCGCTGCCCCGCACCGACTGGCGGGCCAGCTCGGCGAGCTCCGCGTCCGTGAAGGCGTGGTGCCGGCGGGCGATCTCGTACTGGGCCGCGAGCCGGGACCCGAAGAGCAGCGGGTCGTCCGCGCCCAGGGCCATCGGGACCCCGGCCTCGAAGAGGGTGCGCAGCGGGACGTCCTCGTGGCGCTCGTAGACCCCGAGGGCCACGTTGGACGCGGGGCAGACCTCACAGGTGATCTGCCGGTCGGCGAGCCGTTTGAGCAGGCGGGGATCCTCGGCGGCCCGTACGCCGTGCCCGATCCGGGCGGCGTGCAGATCGTCGAGGCAGTCGCGGACCGAGGAGGGGCCGGTGAGCTCGCCGCCGTGCGGGGCCGCGAGCAGTCCGCCCTCGCGGGCGATGGCGAAGGCCCGGTCGAAGTCGCGGGCCATGCCGCGGCGCTCGTCGTTGGAGAGACCGAAGCCGACGATGCCGCGGTCGGCGTAGCGGACGGCGAGCCGGGCCAGGGTGCGGGCGTCCAGGGGGTGCTTCATGCGGTTGGCGGCGATGACGACGCGCATGCCGAGGCCGGTCTCGCGGGAGGCGGCGTCGACGGCGTCGAGGATGATCTCGACGGCCGGGATCATCCCGCCGAGGAGGGGGGCGTAGGAGGTGGGATCCACCTGGATCTCCAGCCAGCCGCTGCCGTCGCGCACGTCCTCCTCCGCGGCCTCGCGGACCAGGCGGCGGATGTCGTCGGGCTCGCGGAGGCAGGAGCGGGCGGCGTCGTAGAGCCGCTGGAAGCGGAACCAGCCGCGTTCGTCCGTGGCGCGGAGCTTCGGTGGCTCACCGGAGGTGAGGGCGTCCGGGAGGCGGACGCCGTACTTGTCGGCGAGCTCCAGCAGGGTCGACGGGCGCATCGAGCCGGTGAAGTGCAGGTGGAGGTGGGCTTTCGGCAGAAGCGTGAGGTCGCGTACGTGCTCCATTTGTTGATCCTGCCGCACATTCACCCCGGCCTGCAGCCCGATTCCCTGAACGGGGGCTTGCCCGAACGTAAATCCTGGGGTCGGGAGGCTGGGCTGGCGCCGCGCGGACCCCGCTCCTCAAACGCCGGAGGGGCTGGAGAGGGCCGGGGTCGGCCCGCGAACGCCTGAGCGGCGGCTCCCCCGTAGGGGAACCGCCGCTCGGGTTTGGCTGTGGAGCCGCCGGAGGCTTAGGCCTTGGCCTCCGCCAGGAGCTTCTGGATGCGGGAGACGCCCTCGACCAGGTCCTCGTCGCCCAGGGCGTAGGAGAGGCGCAGGTAGCCGGGGGTGCCGAAGGCCTCGCCCGGGACGACCGCGACCTCGGCCTCGTCCAGGATCAGGGCCGCGAGCTCGACGGAGGTCTGCGGGCGCTTGCCGCGGATCTCCTTGCCGAGGACGTCCTTGACCGCCGGGTAGACGTAGAACGCGCCCTCGGGGGTCGGGCAGAAGACGCCGTCGATCTCGTTCAGCATCCGCACCATCGTCTGGCGGCGGCGGTCGAAGGCGGTGCGCATCTCGTGGACGGCGTCCAGGTTGCCCGAGACGGCGGCGAGCGCCGCGACCTGGGCCACGTTGGAGACGTTGGAGGTGGCGTGCGACTGGAGGTTGGTCGCGGCCTTGACCACGTCCTTCGGGCCGATGACCCAGCCCACGCGCCAGCCCGTCATGGCGTACGTCTTGGCGACGCCGTTGACGATGATGCACTTGTCGGCCAGCTCGGGAACGATCGCCGGGAGGGAGACGAACTTCGCGTCGCCGTAGACCAGGTGCTCGTAGATCTCGTCGGTCAGGACCCACAGGCCCTTCTCGACGGCCCAGCGGCCGATCGCCTCGGCGTCGGCCTCGGAGTAGACGGCGCCGGTCGGGTTCGACGGGGAGACGAAGAGGACGACCTTCGTGCGCTCGGTGCGGGCCGCTTCGAGCTGCTCGACGGAGACCCGGTAGCCGGTGGTCTCGTCCGCCACGACCTCGACCGGGACACCGCCGGCGAGACGGATCGACTCCGGGTACGTGGTCCAGTACGGCGCCGGGACGATGACCTCGTCACCCGGGTCCAGGATCGCCGCGAACGCCTCGTAGATGGCCTGCTTGCCGCCGTTGGTCACCAGGACCTGGGAGGCGTCTACCTCGTAGCCGGAGTCGCGCAGCGTCTTGGCGGCGATGGCGGCCTTGAGCTCGGGCAGACCGCCGGCCGGCGTGTAGCGGTGGTACTTGGGGTTCCGGCAGGCCTCGACCGCGGCGTCGACGATGTAATCCGGGGTCGGGAAGTCGGGCTCGCCCGCTCCGAAACCGATCACCGGACGCCCGGCGGCCTTGAGTGCCTTGGCCTTGGCGTCGACGGCGAGGGTGGCGGATTCGGAGATGGCACCGATACGGGCGGATACGCGGCGCTCAGTGGAAGGCGTTTCAGAGGTCATGCGGCCAATCGTCCCAGACGCGAAACGAGCACCGCACTCCGTTTCAGTTACCGGACGGGAGTCTGTCAGGACGGCGCTGTTCGACGTCAGGGCCCGGACCACGTACACTCAACCGTCGTTGGCCCAAGTCGACCGCTGCAGAGCGTGAGCACACCGTGCACTCGCCTGGATGCGGTAGGTTGGGACACGCAAAGGGTCGTAGCTCAATTGGTAGAGCACTGGTCTCCAAAACCAGCGGTTGGGGGTTCGAGTCCCTCCGGCCCTGCTCCACACTCCTTCTCGGACGTGTGTGCGCAGGTACGTACTTAGATGCAGTGCCGTGCGGCGCAACCGGGCGCGGCTACGGCCACGACCCGGATTCAGGTGAGAGACGTGACGGACGCCCTGGGCTCCATCGACATGCCTGACGCCGAGGATGACACTCGCGAGAAGAAGGCCCGCAAGGGCGGCAAGCGCGGCAAGAAGGGCCCTCTGGGTCGTCTCGCGCTGTTCTACCGCCAGATCGTCGCGGAACTCCGCAAGGTTGTATGGCCCACTCGCAACCAGCTGACGACGTACACCACTGTGGTGATTGTCTTCGTCGTCATCATGATCGGTCTGGTGACCGTGATTGACTATGGGTTCCAGGAAGCCATCAAGTTCGTCTTCGGCTGATCCCCGCGGAGGGCGGCGCCTTGATGGGTGCCGCCCGTTTTCGCATGTTCGACCACCTTTTGTATCCAGGAAGAAGCAGCCACCGTGTCTGACCCGAACCTGAACGCGAGCCCCGACTCCGTCGAGTCCGTCGAGGACGCGCTCGACATCGTCGAGGCTGCAGACGCTGTGGACCCCGACGAGGCCGAGCTCGCCGACGCCGAGGCGGGTGTCGCCGCCGAAGAGGCCGCGCTGCACGTCGAGGGTGAGGTCGACGCCGAGGCCGAGGACGACGCGGAGGCCGAAGAGGCCGACGACCAGTCCGACGAGGACGAGTCCGTCGACTCCGACGAGGACGACGCCGACGACGCCGACGCAGAGGTCTCCGACGAGGACGCCTCCGACGACGCCGAGGCCGAGGACGACGCGGAGGCCGAAGAGGCCGACGCCGAGCCCGCCGAGCCGGTCGACCCCATCCAGGCCCTGCGCGAAGAGCTGCGCCTCCTGCCCGGCGAGTGGTACGTCATCCACACGTACGCCGGCTACGAGAAGCGCGTGAAGGCCAACCTGGAGCAGCGCGCCGTCTCGCTCAACGTCGAGGACTTCATCTACCAGGCCGAGGTGCCCGAGGAAGAGATCGTCCAGATCAAGAACGGCGAGCGCAAGAACGTCCGGCAGAACAAGCTGCCCGGTTACGTTCTCGTCCGCATGGATCTGACGAACGAGTCCTGGGGCGTCGTCCGCAACACCCCGGGCGTCACCGGCTTCGTGGGCAACGCGTACGACCCGTACCCGCTGACCCTGGACGAGATCGTCAAGATGCTCGCCCCGGAGCTGCAGGAGAAGGCCGCCAAGCTGGCAGCGGAAGAGGCCGGTCTGCCGGCGCCCGCCGTCAAGCGCGCCATCGAGGTCCTGGACTTCGAGGTCGGCGACTCGGTCACCGTCACCGACGGCCCGTTCGCGACGCTGCAGGCGACCATCAACGAGATCAACCCGGACTCGAAGAAGGTCAAGGGTCTCGTCGAGATCTTCGGCCGCGAGACCCCGGTCGAGCTCAGCTTCGACCAGATCCAGAAGAACTGATCCACAGCCTTCTGGCACACGCTTCCGGACAGGTCAGATTGCCCCCTCGCGGGCGGTCTGACCTGCTCGGTTTTCAGCCTCGCACCGATACCCGTTATCGTGGTGCGGTATGCCTCCATCCGGATGACCGGATTGGCGGCGAAAACTCTCACTAGGACCCGGAGAGAGCAATGCCTCCCAAGAAGAAGAAGATCACGGGGCTTATCAAGCTCCAGATCAAGGCCGGTGCGGCCAACCCGGCTCCGCCGGTCGGCCCCGCGCTCGGTCAGCACGGCGTCAACATCATGGAGTTCTGCAAGGCCTACAACGCCGCGACCGAGTCGCAGCGTGGCATGGTCGTGCCGGTGGAGATCACGGTCTACGACGACCGCTCCTTCACCTTCATCACCAAGACGCCGCCGGCCGCGCGCCTCATCCTGAAGGCCGCAGGCATCGAGAAGGGCTCCGGCGAGCCGCACAAGACCAAGGTCGCCAAGCTTTCCGGCGCCCAGGTCCGCGAGATCGCCGAGCTGAAGATGCCCGACCTGAACGCCAACGACGTCGACGCCGCGATGAAGATCATCGCCGGCACCGCGCGTTCGATGGGCGTCACGGTCGAAGGCTGATTCAGCCTCCCCCCAGCACCACAGTGGTAGGGCCAAGCGCTGGTCCGCACCACGACTCCATGCCTGATCACAACACAGGAGCAGAAGTGAAGCGCAGCAAGACTCTCCGCGCTGCGGACGCCAAGGTCGACCGGGAGAAGCTGTACGCCCCGCTCGAGGCCGTCCGTCTCGCCAAGGAGACCTCCGCCACGAAGTTCGACGGCACCGTCGAGGTCGCCTTCCGCCTGGGTGTAGACCCGCGCAAGGCCGACCAGATGGTCCGCGGCACCGTGAACCTCCCGCACGGCACCGGCAAGACCGCCCGGGTCCTGGTCTTCGCGACCGGTGACCGTGCTGCGGCCGCGGAAGCCGCCGGCGCCGACATTGTCGGCGACGACGAGCTCATCAACGAGATCGCCAAGGGCAACCGCCTCAACGAGTTCGACGCCGTTGTCGCCACGCCGGACCTCATGGGCAAGGTCGGCCGCCTCGGCCGCGTGCTCGGTCCCCGTGGCCTGATGCCGAACCCGAAGACCGGCACCGTCACGATGGACGTCGCGAAGGCTGTCACCGAGATCAAGGGTGGCAAGATCGAGTTCCGCGTCGACAAGCACTCGAACCTGCACTTCATCATCGGCAAGGTTTCCTTCTCCGATGAGCAGCTGGTCGAGAACTACGGCGCGGCCCTGGACGAGATCCTTCGTCTGAAGCCGTCCGCCGCGAAGGGCCGCTACATCAAGAAGGCCGCCCTCAGCACCACCATGGGCCCCGGCATCCTGCTGGACCAGAACCGCACCCGGAACCTCCTCGTCGAGGAAGACCCGGCCGCGGTCTGACTGAGCCGGGCCTGACGGCCCGCCTGAGTTGCCCGAACGGGCCCTTCTCCCCCTTCACGGGGGGAGAAGGGCCCGTTCTGCGTTTTCGCCCCGGAAATTGCCGGAGCGATCGGCAGCCCGGCCAGTAGGGTCGGATCTCATCAAACGATCACATCAGGGGTGGGGACTCTTGTTCGCGTACCGCAACAGCAACCGTACGAAGACCGCTGGGGCCGCGCTGGCCGCCGTACTGCTCGTGGGTGGGGCCACGGCCTGCGAGAGCGGCCAGAAGGGCGGCACGGGGAAGGCAGCGGCCGGCCAGGGCGCCACGAAGGGCGCGGTGGAGGTGGTCCCGGCCGCCTACCTGGAGAAGGTCAAGGCGAAGTCGGAGGAACTCACCTCCCTGCACTACTCGATGACCGGTACAGCGGAGGGCGCGCAGTTCTCCGGGGACGTCTCCATGCGGATCAAGCCGTCCTTGGCGATGTCGATGAAGATGAGCACCACGGGCGAGGGCGGCCAGAAGGCCGAGATCCGCCTTGTCGACGAGGCGATGTTCATCGGCGCCGAGGGCAAGTGGATCAAGTTCGACATGAAGAGCCTGGACCCGGCCATGGCCGAGAAGCTGAACAGCGCCGGCGGCACGGCGAACAAGGGCGGCGAGAACCCCGGTGACCGGGCGGGTGAGCTCCTGAAGGCCAAGGACCTCAAGTACGTTGGCGAGGAGACCATCGACGGGGTGAAGACCAAGCACCTCAGCGGCACGGTCACCCTCGACGACCTGCGGGCCGCGCTGGCCTCCTCGGCCCCCGACGCCAAGAAGCGTCAGGAGCAGTCCGTCACGGCCCTGGAGGCGCAGGGCGTCAAGAGCCTGACCCTGGACATGTGGATCGACGAGTCGGACCACACCAAGCAGGTCCGTACCCGTGGTGAGGCGGCCAAGGGGCCGGTGGACACGACCATCAAGTTCCTGGACTACAACCAGCCGGTCGACGTGGCCGCGCCGCCCGCCGACCAGGTCATGGACCTGGCCGAGATGATGAAGGGCGCGGCCGAAGACCAGGGCTGACCTGGCAGTTCAGGGGCGCGCGGGGCCGTCGGGTGACCGATTTGCTCTGCGCGGCACCGGTCCCGTACTCTTCCGGAGAAGCCAAAGACCGCTGGTCGTTGCCGTGCCCGCAAGGGTGCGGTGGCCGAAGGATCCGCTAACCGCGGACGTCCTGCGCAGGTGTTCAAGGAAAGTTCCCGGACTCGTCCGGTTGAGCTACGCCCTGGCGCCTGCGCCGGGGCGTTTCGTGTTTATGCCCCTTCTGAGCGGTCCTCATCACCCGGAAGGAGGCCGACGCACTATGCCGACGCCCAACAAGGCTGCCGCGGTAGCCGAGCTCACGGACCAGTTCCGCGACTCGAACGCCGCCGTGCTGACCGAGTACCGGGGTCTCACCGTCGCGCAGCTCAAGACGCTGCGTCGCTCTCTCGGTGAGAACGCCCAGTACGCCGTGGTGAAGAACACGCTGACCAAGATTGCGGCCAACCAGGCCGGGATCACCGCGCTGGACGAGCACTTCGCTGGTCCCACCGCGGTCGCCTTCATCACCGGTGACCCGGTGGAGTCGGCGAAGAGCCTGCGTGACTTCGCCAAGGAAAACCCGAACCTCATCATCAAGGCGGGTGTCCTTGATGGTAAGGCGCTCACCGCCGATGAGATCAAGAAGCTTGCGGACCTCGAGTCCCGCGAGGTTCTGCTCAGCAAGCTGGCCGGCGCGTTCAAGGGCAAGCAGTCTCAGGCTGCCTCGCTCTTCCAGGCGCTGCCGTCGAAGTTCGTCCGCACTGCGGAAGCGCTTCGCGTCAAGCTCGCCGAGCAGGGCGGTGCCGAGTAATTCGGCTCGCGCACTGATCCACGCCGCCTAGTGCGTGGGTCAAAGCGGGCCGTTACGCCCGCCTCTATATACATCCGGCACCTGCCGATTTAGTGGAAGGATCGCCCATCATGGCGAAGCTCAGCCAGGAAGACCTGCTCGCTCAGTTCGAGGAGCTCACCCTCATCGAGCTCTCCGAGTTCGTGAAGGCGTTCGAGGAGAAGTTCGACGTCACCGCCGCCGCGGCCGTCGCCGTTGCCGGCCCGGGTGCCCCGGCCGCCGCCGAGGCCGTCGAGGAGCAGGACGAGTTCGACGTCATCCTCGAGGGTGCTGGCGACAAGAAGATCCAGGTCATCAAGGTCGTGCGCGAGCTCACCTCCCTGGGCCTCAAGGAGGCCAAGGACCTCGTCGACGGCGCTCCGAAGCCGATCCTCGAGAAGGTCGCCAAGGAGGCCGCTGACAAGGCTGCCGAGTCCCTCAAGGCTGCCGGCGCGTCTGTGACCGTCAAGTAACACCTCTGGGGCCCTTCTGGGACCCATTCAAAGGGCGACCACCCGTAAGGGTGGTCGCCCTTTGGCGTACCCGGAGTGCCTGACTTGCCCCAGTCTCGTTGGGGAGTAGGGTGATCTTCGTTGCTCTGCTGCAGGGTCCTTCGATGATCCGCTCGGAGCAGGGGGCCTTGACGAACGGGACGCGGCGCGCAATTCTCAGATCCGTCGTGAGATCGGCAGGCCCGATCCGAGATCCGAGGCATGGATCGGGTCCGCATCGGGCATGGATCGACTACGAAGAGGGCAGTACTGCTACGCGCTCCGTATGCGGAGCCGGGCGGCACGCAAGGTTGTTTCAACGACATGGGGAAGGCCTGTTGCCGGTTTCCGGAAACCTGGTCTGGACATCAGTGAGCCTAGTGGCTACACTGACCCTTTGCGCTGCCTGTTAGCTGCCCCCTGCCCGTCGCCAGGGGCATGCCCACGCATGAGCACACTTGATTGAACGGCCCTGAGCTGGTCCCTTTGACCAGATGGGGGGCGCTTGTCTTCTGTGTCAGCTGGGACCGGTACGCGCGTAGTGAGTCCGAGCCCTCGGAAGGACCCCCTCTTGGCCGCCTCGCGCAACGCCTCGACCAATACGAACAACGGTGCCAGCACCGCCCCGCTGCGCATCTCCTTTGCAAAGATCAAGGAGCCCCTCGAGGTTCCGAACCTCCTGGCGCTGCAGACCGAGAGCTTTGACTGGCTGCTCGGCAACGCCGCCTGGAAGTCTCGCGTCGAGTCGGCGCTTGAGAGCGGACAGGACGTTCCCACCAAGTCCGGTCTGGAAGAGATCTTCGAGGAGATCTCGCCGATCGAGGACTTCTCCGGGTCGATGTCGCTGACGTTCCGCGACCACCGTTTCGAGCCGGCGAAGAACTCGGTCGACGAGTGCAAGGACCGCGACTTCACGTACGCGGCGCCGCTTTTCGTCACTGCCGAGTTCACGAACAACGAGACCGGAGAGATCAAGTCTCAGACGGTCTTCATGGGCGATTTCCCGCTCATGACCAACAAGGGCACCTTCGTCATCAACGGCACCGAGCGTGTCGTCGTGTCGCAGCTCGTCCGTTCCCCCGGTGTCTACTTCGACTCCTCCATCGACAAGACGTCCGACAAGGACATCTTCGCCGCCAAGATCATCCCTTCCCGGGGTGCCTGGCTCGAGATGGAGATCGACAAGCGCGACATGGTCGGTGTTCGCATCGACCGCAAGCGCAAGCAGTCCGTCACCGTGCTCCTGAAGGCTCTCGGCTGGACCACCGAGCAGATCCTCGAGGAGTTCGGCGAGTACGAGTCCATGCGCGCCACCCTGGAGAAGGACCACACCCAGGGCCAGGACGACGCGCTGCTCGACATCTACCGCAAGCTGCGTCCCGGCGAACCGCCGACCCGCGAAGCTGCTCAGACGCTGCTCGAGAACCTCTACTTCAACCCGAAGCGCTACGACCTCGCGAAGGTCGGCCGCTACAAGGTGAACAAGAAGCTCGGCGCGGATGAGCCGCTGGACGCCGGCGTGCTCACCACCGACGACGTCATCGCGACCATCAAGTACCTGGTCAAGCTGCACGCCGGTGAGACCGAGACCGTCGGTGAGTCGGGTCGTTCGATCGTCGTCGAGACCGACGACATCGACCACTTCGGCAACCGTCGTCTGCGCAACGTCGGCGAGCTCATCCAGAACCAGGTCCGTACGGGTCTGGCTCGTATGGAGCGCGTCGTCCGCGAGCGGATGACGACCCAGGACGTCGAGGCGATCACGCCGCAGACCCTGATCAACATCCGGCCGGTCGTCGCCTCCATCAAGGAGTTCTTCGGCACCAGCCAGCTGTCGCAGTTCATGGACCAGAACAACCCGCTGTCGGGTCTCACCCACAAGCGCCGTCTGTCGGCGCTTGGCCCGGGTGGTCTGTCCCGTGAGCGGGCCGGCTTCGAGGTCCGAGACGTTCACCCGTCGCACTACGGCCGCATGTGCCCGATCGAGACCCCTGAAGGCCCGAACATCGGTCTGATCGGCTCGCTCGCGTCCTACGGCCGCGTCAACGCGTTCGGTTTCGTCGAGACCCCGTACCGCAAGGTCATCGACGGTGTCGTCACCGACGACGTCGACTACCTGACGGCCGACGAGGAAGACCGCTTCGTCATCGCCCAGGCCAACGCCGGCCTGTCCGAGGACATGCGCTTCACCGAGAACCGCGTGCTGGTTCGCCGTCGTGGTGGCGAGATCGACTACATCGCCGGCGACGACGTCGACTACATGGACGTCTCCCCGCGCCAGATGGTGTCCGTCGCGACCGCGATGATCCCCTTCCTGGAGCACGACGACGCCAACCGTGCCCTCATGGGCGCGAACATGATGCGCCAGGCCGTTCCGCTCATCAAGGCGGAAGCGCCGCTCGTCGGCACCGGCATGGAGTACCGCTGTGCGGTCGACGCCGGTGACTCGATCCGTGCGGAGAAGGACGGTGTCGTCCAGGAGGTCTCGGCCGACTACATCACCGTCGCCAACGACGACGGCACGTACACCACGTACCGCGTCGCCAAGTTCTCCCGCTCGAACCAGGGCACCTCGGTCAACCAGAAGGTCATCGTCAACGAGGGTGACCGGATCGTTGAGTCCCAGGTCCTCGCCGACGGTCCTGCGACCGAAGAGGGCGAAATGGCCCTCGGCAAGAACCTGCTCGTCGCGTTCATGCCCTGGGAAGGTCACAACTACGAGGACGCGATCATCCTGTCGCAGCGCCTCGTACAGGACGACGTCCTCTCCTCGATTCACATCGAGGAGCACGAGGTCGACGCCCGTGACACCAAGCTGGGCCCCGAGGAGATCACCCGGGACATCCCGAACGTCTCCGAGGAGGTCCTGGCGGACCTCGACGAGCGCGGCATCATCCGCATCGGTGCGGACGTCGTCGCCGGCGACATCCTGGTCGGAAAGGTCACGCCCAAGGGCGAGACCGAGCTGACCCCGGAAGAGCGCCTGCTCCGCGCGATCTTCGGTGAGAAGGCCCGCGAGGTGCGTGACACCTCGCTCAAGGTTCCTCACGGTGAGATCGGCAAGGTCATCGGTGTCCGCGTCTTCGACCGCGAGGAGGGCGACGAGCTTCCCCCGGGCGTGAACCAGCTGGTCCGCGTCTACGTCGCCCAGAAGCGCAAGATCACCGACGGTGACAAGCTCGCCGGCCGTCACGGCAACAAGGGTGTCATCTCCAAGATCCTTCCGATCGAGGACATGCCCTTCCTTGAGGACGGCACGCCGGTCGACATCATCCTGAACCCGCTGGGTGTCCCGTCCCGAATGAACCCGGGACAGGTCCTGGAGATCCACCTCGGCTGGCTCGCCAGCCGCGGCTGGGACGTCTCCGGCCTCGCGGAGGAGTGGGCCGAGCGACTGAAGGTCATCGGCGCCGACCGCGTCGAGCCCGGCACCAACGTCGCCACCCCGGTGTTCGACGGTGCCCGCGAGGACGAGATCTCCGGCCTGTTCGAGCACACCATCCCGAACCGCGACGGTGACCGCCTGGTCCTCCCGTCCGGCAAGGCGCGTCTGTTCGACGGCCGCTCCGGCGAGCCGTTCCCGGAGCCGGTCTCGGTCGGCTACATGTACATCCTGAAGCTCCACCACCTGGTCGACGACAAGCTCCACGCTCGGTCGACCGGTCCGTACTCGATGATCACGCAGCAGCCGCTGGGTGGTAAGGCGCAGTTCGGTGGCCAGCGCTTCGGTGAGATGGAGGTGTGGGCGCTCGAGGCTTATGGCGCCGCTTACGCCCTCCAGGAGCTCTTGACCATCAAGTCCGATGACGTGACCGGCCGCGTGAAGGTCTACGAGGCCATCGTCAAGGGCGAGAACATCCCCGAGCCGGGCATTCCCGAGTCCTTCAAGGTGCTCATCAAGGAAATGCAGTCGCTCTGCCTCAACGTGGAGGTGCTGTCCTCGGACGGCATGTCCATCGAGATGCGCGACACCGACGAGGACGTCTTCCGCGCGGCGGAGGAGCTCGGTATCGACCTGTCCCGGCGTGAGCCGAGCAGCGTCGAAGAGGTCTGACGGGCCTGACGGGGGGCTCGCTCAAGAGCCCCCCGTCATCCCCGGGACCGTTCAGACCATGATTGAGACTCGACCCCGAAAGAGGGATTGACGCACAGTGCTCGACGTCAACTTCTTCGACGAGCTGCGGATCGGCCTTGCCACCGCGGACGACATCCGAACCTGGTCCCACGGCGAGGTCAAGAAGCCGGAGACCATCAACTACCGCACCCTCAAGCCCGAGAAGGACGGACTCTTCTGCGAGAAGATCTTCGGTCCGACCCGGGACTGGGAGTGCTACTGCGGTAAGTACAAGCGTGTCCGCTTCAAGGGCATCATCTGTGAGCGTTGTGGCGTCGAAGTCACGCGCGCCAAGGTGCGTCGCGAGCGGATGGGCCACATCGAGCTTGCCGCTCCCGTCACCCACATCTGGTACTTCAAGGGCGTCCCGTCGCGCCTCGGATACCTGCTGGACCTCGCGCCGAAGGACCTCGAAAAGGTCATCTACTTCGCCGCGTACATGATCACGTTCGTGGACGACGAGCGCCGCACCCGCGACCTCCCGTCCCTGGAGGCGCACGTCTCCGTCGAGCGCCAGCAGATCGAGAACCGACGCGACTCGGACCTCGAAGGCCGTGCCAAGAAGCTCGAGACCGACCTGGCCGAGCTCGAGGCCGAGGGCGCCAAGGCCGACGTACGCCGCAAGGTGCGCGAAGGTGCCGAGCGCGAGATGAAGCAGCTCCGTGACCGCGCCCAGCGCGAGATCGACCGCCTCGACGAGGTGTGGGCCCGCTTCAAGAACCTCAAGGTCCAGGACCTCGAGGGCGACGAGCTGCTCTACCGCGAGCTGCGCGACCGCTTCGGTACGTACTTCGACGGCTGCATGGGCGCCGCGGCGCTCCAGAAGCGTCTGGAGTCCTTCGACCTCGACGAAGAGGCCGAGCGCCTTCGCGAGATCATCCGTACCGGCAAGGGCCAGAAGAAGACCCGTGCGCTCAAGCGCCTCAAGGTCGTCTCCGCGTTCCTGCAGACCAGCAACAAGCCCAAGGGCATGGTTCTGGACTGCGTGCCGGTGATCCCGCCGGACCTGCGTCCGATGGTGCAGCTGGACGGTGGCCGCTTCGCGACCTCCGACCTGAACGACCTGTACCGCCGCGTGATCAACCGCAACAACCGTCTGAAGCGCCTCCTGGACCTCGGTGCCCCCGAGATCATCGTGAACAACGAGAAGCGCATGCTTCAGGAGGCCGTCGACGCCCTCTTCGACAACGGTCGTCGTGGTCGTCCGGTCACCGGTCCCGGTAACCGTCCCCTGAAGTCCCTCAGCGACATGCTGAAGGGCAAGCAGGGTCGATTCCGTCAGAACCTCCTCGGCAAGCGCGTGGACTACTCCGCGCGTTCCGTGATCGTCGTCGGTCCCCAGCTGAAGCTGCACCAGTGTGGTCTGCCCAAGGCCATGGCGCTGGAGCTCTTCAAGCCGTTCGTGATGAAGCGCCTGGTCGACCTGAACCACGCGCAGAACATCAAGTCGGCGAAGCGCATGGTCGAGCGCGGCCGCACGGTCGTCTACGACGTGCTCGAAGAGGTCATCGCCGAGCACCCGGTTCTGCTGAACCGTGCGCCCACGCTGCACCGCCTCGGCATCCAGGCCTTCGAGCCCCAGCTGGTCGAAGGCAAGGCCATCCAGATCCACCCGCTCGTCTGCACCGCGTTCAACGCGGACTTCGACGGTGACCAGATGGCCGTGCACCTGCCGCTTTCGGCAGAGGCGCAGGCCGAGGCCCGCATCCTGATGCTGTCCTCGAACAACATCCTGAAGCCGGCAGACGGTCGTCCCGTCACCATGCCGACCCAGGACATGGTGCTGGGTCTGTTCTTCCTCACCACCGACGGCGAGCTCCGTGACGTCAAGGGCGAGGGCCGTGCGTTCGGCTCGACCGCCGAGGCGACCATGGCGTTCGACAACGGTGAGCTGGCTCTCCAGTCGGCCGTCGACATCCGCTTCCCGGTGGGCACCATCCCGCCGCGCGGCTGGGTGGCGCCGATCGCCGAAGAGGGCGAGCAGGAGTTCCAGCCGGGCGACAGCTTCCGTCTGAAGACGACCCTGGGTCGCGCGCTCTTCAACGAGCTGCTTCCCGAGGACTACCCGTTCGTCGACTACTCGGTGGGCAAGAAGCAGCTCTCCGAGATCGTCAACGACCTGGCGGAGCGCTACCCCAAGGTGATCGTGGCGGCGACGCTCGACAACCTGAAGGCGGCCGGCTTCCACTGGGCGACCCGTTCGGGCGTCACCGTGGCCATCTCCGACGTCGTCGTGCCCGAGGCCAAGAAGGCCATCGTCAAGGGCTACGAGGAGCTGGACGAGAAGGTCCAGAAGCAGTACGAGCGCGGTCTGATCACCAAGGACGAGCGCACGCAGGAGCTCATCGCGATCTGGACCAAGGCGACCAACGAGGTTGCCGAGGCGATGAACGCGAACTTCCCCAAGACGAACCCCATCTTCATGATGGTTGACTCGGGTGCCCGAGGAAACATGATGCAGATGCGACAGATCGCCGGTATGCGTGGTCTGGTGTCGAACGCGAAGAACGAGACCATCCCGCGTCCGATCAAGGCGTCCTTCCGTGAGGGCCTCACCGTTCTGGAGTACTTCATCTCCACGCACGGTGCCCGTAAGGGTCTGGCGGACACCGCCCTGCGTACCGCCGACTCGGGTTACCTCACCCGTCGTCTGGTGGACGTCTCGCAGGACGTCATCATCCGCGAGGAGGACTGCGGCACCGAGCGCGGCCTGAAGCTGAAGATCGCCGTTCGCGGCGAGGACGGCGTGCTGCGCAAGGCCGACGACGTCGAGACCTCGATCTACGCCCGCATGCTGGCCGAGGACGTCGTCATCGACGGCAAGGTCATCGCGCCGGCCAACGTCGACCTCGGTGACGTGCTCATCGACGCCCTGGTCGCCAACGGCGTCGAGGAGGTCAAGACCCGCTCGGTCCTGACCTGTGAGTCCGCGGTCGGCACCTGTGCCTTCTGCTACGGACGCTCGCTCGCCACCGGCAAGCTGGTCGACATCGGTGAGGCGGTCGGCATCATCGCCGCCCAGTCCATCGGTGAGCCCGGTACCCAGCTGACGATGCGTACCTTCCACACCGGTGGTGTGGCCGGTGACGACATCACGCAGGGTCTGCCGCGTGTCGTCGAGCTCTTCGAGGCCCGTACCCCGAAGGGTGTCGCCCCGATCTCCGAGGCCGCCGGCCGCGTGCGGATCGAGGAGACCGAGAAGACGAAGAAGATCGTCATCACGCCCGACGACGGCAGCGAGGAGACGGCCTTCCCGATCTCCAAGCGCGCCAAGGTCATCGTCGGCGAGGGCGACCACGTCGAGGTCGGCCAGAAGCTGACCATGGGTGCCACCAACCCGCACGACGTGCTGCGCATCCTCGGCCAGCGTGCGGTCCAGGTCCACCTGGTCGGCGAAGTCCAGAAGGTCTACAACTCGCAGGGCGTGTCGATCCACGACAAGCACATCGAGATCATCATCCGGCAGATGCTGCGCCGCGTGACGATCATCGAGTCCGGCGACGCGGAGCTCCTGCCGGGCGAGCTGGTCGAGCGGTCGAAGTTCGAGACCGAGAACCGTCGTGTGGTCACCGAGGGCGGTCACCCCGCCTCCGGCCGTCCGCAGCTGATGGGTATCACCAAGGCCTCGCTCGCGACCGAGTCCTGGCTGTCGGCGGCGTCCTTCCAGGAGACGACCAGGGTTCTGACGGACGCGGCGATCAACGCCAAGTCCGACTCCCTGATCGGCCTCAAGGAGAACGTCATCATCGGTAAGCTCATCCCGGCCGGTACGGGCCTCGCCCGCTACCGCAACATCCGGGTCGAGCCGACCGAGGAAGCCAAGGCCGCGATGTACTCGGCCGTCGGCTACGACGACATCGACTACTCGCCCTTCGGCACCGGCTCCGGCCAGGCTGTCCCGCTGGAGGACTACGACTACGGCCCGTACAACGGCTGAGCTCGTTAGCTAGTACGAAGAAGCCCCCCGCCGCTCCGAGAGGAGAGGCGGGGGGCTTCTTCGTGTCGTGGGCGGGGCCGTGGGGGTCAGGCCCGCCGGCGGCGCCGCAGGCCCGTCACCGTGGCCGAGGTCAGGGCCAGGAGGGCTAGGGTGGCGCCGGCCAGGCCGGGGGTGAGGCCCCGGGGGGTGAAGGTGCAGGAGAGCTTGCTCGTGTTCCGGGGGATGTCCAGGGCGATCAGGCCGTGGAAGCTCTTGAGCGGCGCCGAGCACTGCCAGCCGGGGACGGCGGTCATCGCGAAGACGGCGGTGCCGGAGGCTCCCTTCGGGAGGGTGGCCTCGATGCTGTGGCCGCCCGCGGTGACCTGGCCGGCGCCCGTGACCGTGAGGCGGCCGACCGTCGTGGCGAGCGCGGCCCGGTCCAGGCAGCCGACGGGGTGCGCGCCCGCGGTGCCGCCCCGGGTCCGGGTCCGTACGGTGACGTCGACCCGGCCGGAGGCGGGGACCTCGCCGAGGCGGACGACCCCGGCCGTGCGGTCCGCCAGGGGCTTCTCGGTACCGGCGAAGCCGAGGGTGCCGTACAGCTGCGGCGAGTACCAGAAGGCTTCGGAGCCGGGGGTGCAGGTGGCGGTGTACCGCTGCTTGGAGGCGGTGCCGCCCCGGGTGACGGGCGGGACCTGGTAGACGGTGGCGCCGAGGACCTGCTCCTGGTGGGCGTAGACGCTGGCCGGGGGGTTGGGGGAGGCGTACGGGGCGCTGCGGACGGTGACCAGGGGCGGGGCGGGGAAGCTGCGGGCCGTCCAGCTGTTCTTCTCCGGACCCGGTTCGGCGCGGGCGCCGATCGAGAAGATCGCGTCCAGGACGGGGTTGTCGGCGCCGAAGAAGGTGCGGCCGTCGTTCGTGTAGCCGTAGCCGAGGGGTTCGAGGGCCTTGTACGTGCTCTCGGGGAGGTAGCTGCTGTAGTACTGCGGGCCCTCGGCCTGGAGGGAGAGCGCGTCGTTGAACGAGGTGCGCGGGGCGCCGGAGTCGGTCCGGTAGGCGGGCCAGCCGTCGACCGAGCGGACCGCGTCGAAGTGGTTCGTGATCGACCTTCCGGAGGTGGCGATCGGCTTCGCCCAGCGTTCGCGGGCGCGGCGGGCGTCCGCGTTGACCGCGGCGGCGGTGGATTCGGCGAAGACGACGCCGACCATGAGGACCGCGGCCAGGGGGATCAGTACCCGGCGCTTCTCGCCCAGCGCCAGCAGGACCAGGGCGAGGAGCGACACCGCGCCGCCGCCCAGGACGGCCCGCCAGGTGGTGCCGCCGAAGTCGTTGGTGTGGCGGAGCGCGAAGGTCGCGGCGACCAGCAGGCCGGCGGTCAGCGCCACGTGCGCCGGTCGGGGCCGGTTGGCCAGCGAGAGCCAGGCGATGATCACGAGGATGCCGCTGAAGACGAAGGTCTCGCGGTAGGGGTTGCCGTTCGGCACCGCCAGCCCGTGCCACACGTACTGGGTGGGCGGGAACTGGAAGGAGAGGACGACGAGCAGGGCCGCCGCCGCCCACACCAGGCGGGTCCTGCGGGCCACGGCCTTGTTGAGGAGGAAGGACCCGGCCAGGATCAGCCCGAGCGAGGCCACGTACAGGCGCGGGCGGCCGCCCCACAGGTGGGTGCCGGGGAGCATGCCGGTCAGGAACACCTCGATCCGGACGGGATCGAAGGCGGCCGCCCGGGTGGGCTGGGCGGCTCCGCTGGAGAGGAACGAGGGCAGCAGGAGGGGCAGCGTCAGCAGGACACCGGTCACGGCGGCGGTCCCGGCCCGCCATACGGCGCGCAGCCGCCGGGCCCGGGTCAGGTCGAGGACGATCAGGCGGACGGCGAGCAGCACGCAGGCGGCGATCGTCGCCATCATCGCGGTGTAGAAGTTCCCGAACCAGGCGAGGGCGACCAGCAGCGCGGCGCCCGGCCAGTGGCGCTCCTCCAGGCACCACTCGACGGCGATGCCCAGGAGCGGGAGCGCGACCAGGCCCCACATCCACATGGGGATGTACGAGGCGTCGCTGAGGGCCCAGCCGCACAGCCCGTAGACGGCTCCGAGCACGCCGCGCTGCCACCACGGGCCGGGCTGCAGCTTGCCGAGGTAGACGGCCATCAGGGCGGCGGCGGTGCCCATCGTGACCGGGGTGATCACGAAGACGGCGAGGTCCACGTGGGCGCGGGGGACCAGGACGGCCAGCCAGGAGAAGGGGTTGCCGAGGTAGGTGGAGTAGTCGGACAGGAACTGCTGGCCGAAGCCGCCGCGCCAGGTGAAGAGGAGGTCGCCCGCGGACTGGCCGTGGACCAGGTCCCACAGGGCCCGGTGGAACGGGACGTACTGGTTGGCCTGGTCGTTGACGGCCCGGCCGGTGGTGCCGAAAGGGAAGGTGCCCCGGGCGGCCCAGGACGCGCAGAAGGCGCCCGAGGCGATGAGGAACGCGAGGAGCGGGCCGTGGGAGCGGGTGGCGCGACGTGGTGCGGGCCGGTCTCGATCGGGGGGCGGGCTGCTCTGCGTCGCGTGCTCGACGGCCAAGGTCCCCAAGGGTCTGCTCCCTGCTGGTCTGCTGTCCGACTAGTGGTACATCTGGATGGTTTGTCTGACTCGTCAGTTTAGGTCGGAGGCGGGCCCGGCCGACGTCGTGGCGTTGGGGTGTTGCGTCGGCTTTTGTCCCGAGCCCGCGGGTCCATCGGGCGTCGTCAGCAGGGCCGTTGGGCCTTGGTCGGCAGCCGGCAGCCCGCCGCCGGTTGTCCCGCAGCCGCTGTCCGCGGCAGCCGGTGGGCTGACGGTCGGTCCGGTCGCCGCGGCGGGCGCGGGAGGGGGGTGCGTGGTCGATCCGGGCGGACCCGGCCCTCATGGTGCCGCGCGGCCGCTCCGGTTCCGCGGCGGCGGAGCGCGGCCCCGGGGGTGCGCGGGTCGGTGGCGCGCCGGTCCGGCGCGCGGGCGCGGCCTCGGGGGTGCGGGGTCCGGCCGCCGGATGCCCGGGACGGGCTGCTGGGGCGCCGGACGCGCCGGCTGGGGTGGGCGGCGGGACCGGAGGTCGGGGCGGCTGCCGCCGAGGCCTCCCGGAAGCGTGTGCGCAGGGTGTGTTCACCGGCTTCGGGTACGGGGCTTCCTCCCTTCGATGGAGTCGAGGGGGTGCCGCTCCCCCCGCGGCCGGCTCCGGGGGGTGGCGAGGTCGTACCTCAGGGTGGCCGGGACCTCGCTCGGCGGGCCGCCTTCCGGGGGTCGCGCCGGAGCGGGAGCCGCCGCGGGCCGGGGAGGGGCGGCGCGCTCCACGTAGCACATGCGCACCACAGCCGCACATCGGAGGGACTGCATCCCGGCCTCGGCCGTGTGGCGACTGGCCACGGGGCCCTTCGGGCTCCGGGGTCGGGGGCTTTTGTTTTGACCGGAGTGGATGCGGTGGGTACGCTCAGACCTTGTGCCTGGGGTGTGCCTGGGCTCCTGTGCGTGTCCATCAACCGCACTCGAGTCGTACAAGCCACCGCGATTCATGCGTTTCCACGCTTGCGTGGAGGTCCGCCGGATCCGACACACCCGACCGCGTGGGTCGGCAAATGTTCCAGGTTAGCTTCACTACACGGCACACAGAAACCGGAGAAGTAGTGCCTACGATCCAGCAGCTGGTCCGTAAGGGCCGGCAGGACAAGGTCGAGAAGACCAAGACCCCCGCGCTTGAGGCTTCGCCCCAGCGTCGCGGCGTCTGCACGCGTGTGTTCACGACCACCCCGAAGAAGCCGAACTCGGCGCTGCGTAAGGTCGCGCGTGTGCGTCTGACCTCTGGCATCGAGGTCACGGCCTACATTCCGGGTGAGGGACACAACCTGCAGGAGCACTCGATCGTGCTCGTGCGTGGTGGCCGTGTGAAGGACCTGCCGGGTGTTCGTTACAAGATCATCCGTGGTGCGCTTGACACCCAGGCTGTCAAGAACCGCAAGCAGGCCCGCAGCCGCTACGGCGCCAAGAAGGAGAAGTAAAAAATGCCTCGTAAGGGCCCCGCCCCGAAGCGCCCGGTCATCATCGACCCGGTCTATGCATCTCCTCTGGTGACGTCGCTCATCAACAAGATCCTCCTGAACGGCAAGCGCTCCACCGCCGAGCGCATCGTCTACGGCGCCATGGAAGGCCTCCGCGAGAAGACCGGCAACGACCCGGTCATCACGCTGAAGCGCGCGCTGGAGAACGTCAAGCCGTCGCTTGAGGTCAAGTCCCGCCGTGTCGGTGGCGCCACCTACCAGGTGCCGATCGAGGTCAAGCCGGGTCGTCAGTCGACCCTCGCGCTGCGCTGGCTCGTGGGTTACTCCCGCGCCCGCCGCGAGAAGACGATGACCGAGCGCCTCATGAACGAGCTGCTCGACGCGTCGAACGGTCTTGGCGCCGCTGTCAAGAAGCGCGAAGACACGCACAAGATGGCCGAGTCCAACAAGGCCTTCGCGCACTACCGCTGGTAGTCCGAACCCACATCGAGACCGAGAGAAGACTGAGCCGATATGGCTACCACTTCGCTTGACCTGGCCAAGGTGCGCAACATCGGCATCATGGCTCACATCGACGCGGGCAAGACGACCACCACCGAGCGCATCCTGTTCTACACCGGTGTGTCTTACAAGATCGGTGAGGTCCACGACGGCGCTGCCACGATGGACTGGATGGAGCAGGAGCAGGAGCGTGGTATCACCATCACGTCTGCCGCTACCACCTGCCACTGGCCGCTCGAAGATGTTGACCACACCATCAACATCATCGACACCCCGGGTCACGTCGACTTCACCGTCGAGGTGGAGCGTTCGCTCCGCGTCCTCGACGGCGCCGTCACCGTCTTCGACGGTGTGGCCGGCGTCGAGCCGCAGTCCGAGACCGTTTGGCGTCAGGCGGACCGCTACGGCGTCCCGCGCATCTGCTTCGTCAACAAGCTGGACCGCACCGGCGCCGAGTTCCACCGCTGTGTCGACATGATCAAGGACCGCCTCGGTGCGGTTCCGATCGTCATGCAGCTCCCCATCGGCGCCGAGATGGACTTCCAGGGCGTTGTCGACCTGGTCACCATGAAGGCGTTCGTTTGGTCCGCCGAGGCGACCAAGGGCGAGATGTACGACATCGTCGACATCCCGGACACCCACAAGGAAGCCGCTGAAGAGTGGCACGCCAAGCTGGTCGAGACCGTCGCCGAGAACGACGACGCGATCATGGAGCTGTTCCTCGAGGGCGTCGAGCCCACCGTCGAGCAGCTGCACGCCGCTGTGCGCCGCATCATCATCGGCTCCAAGGGCGACAAGGGTGCCACCGTCACCGCGGTGTTCTGTGGCACGGCGTTCAAGAACAAGGGCGTTCAGCCCCTGCTCGACGCCGTCGTCCGCTACCTCCCGTCGCCCCTGGACATCGAGGCCATCGAAGGCCACGACGTCCGGGACGCCGAGGTCGTCGTGAAGCGCAAGCCGTCTGACGAGGAGCCCCTCGCGGCGCTCGCGTTCAAGATCATGCGCGACCCGCACCTCGGCAAGCTCACCTTCGTCCGGGTTTACTCGGGCCGCCTGGAGGCCGGCACTGCGGTGCTGAACTCCGTCAAGGGCAAGAAGGAGCGCATCGGCAAGATCTACCGCATGCACGCGAACAAGCGTGAAGAGATCGAAGCGGTGGGCGCCGGTGACATCGTCGCCGTCATGGGCCTGAAGCAGACCACCACCGGTGAGACGCTGTGTGACGACAAGAACCCGGTCATCCTGGAGTCCATGGACTTCCCGGCCCCGGTCATTCAGGTCGCCATCGAGCCCAAGTCCAAGGGTGACCAGGAGAAGCTGGGTGTCGCCATCCAGTCTCTCGCGGAGGAGGACCCCTCCTTCCACGTTCACTCGGACGAAGAGACCGGCCAGACCATCCTCGGCGGTATGGGCGAGCTGCACCTCGAGGTGCTGGTCGACCGTATGAAGCGCGAGTTCAAGGTCGAGGCCAACGTCGGCAAGCCGCAGGTCGCTTACCGCGAGACGATCCGCCAGACGGTGGAGCGTCACGACTACACCCACAAGAAGCAGACCGGTGGTACCGGTCAGTTCGCCAAGGTGCAGATCGCGATCGAGCCGATCCTCGAGGCCGACGGTCCGGCGTACGAGTTCGTGAACAAGGTCACCGGTGGCCGCATCCCGAGGGAGTACATCCCCTCGGTCGACGCGGGTGCGCAGGAAGCCATGAAGTTCGGCATCCTCGCCGGCTACGAGATGACTGGCGTCCGCGTCATTCTTCTCGACGGTGGCTACCACGAGGTCGACTCCTCCGAGCTCGCCTTCAAGATCGCCGGTTCGCAGGCCTTCAAGGAGGCCGCGCGCAAGGCTTCTCCCGTGCTCCTCGAGCCGATGATGGCCGTCGAGGTCACCACGCCGGAGGAGTCCATGGGTGACGTCATCGGTGACATCAACTCCCGCCGTGGCCAGATCCAGGCCATGGAGGAGCGTCACGGCGCTCGCCTCGTGAAGGGCCTCGTGCCCCTCTCGGAGATGTTCGGCTACGTCGGAGACCTCCGCAGCAAGACCTCGGGTCGCGCCAGCTACTCGATGCAGTTCGACTCCTACGCCGAGGTTCCCCGGAACGTCGCTGAGGAGATCATCGCGAAGGCCAAGGGCGAGTAACTCTTCCGAGTACACGCTTTAGGCTTGTCACCGGAGCCTCTGGGGCAACAGGAGCAACCCTCCCGTTGCCCCGGGGAACCGGCTATCCAGCAAAGATCACCTGGCGCCGATGAGCAAGGCGTACAGAACCACTCTCCAGGAGGACCCCGTGGCGAAGGCGAAGTTCGAGCGGACTAAGCCGCACGTCAACATCGGCACCATCGGTCACATTGACCACGGTAAGACGACCCTTACGGCCGCCATTACCAAGGTGCTGCACGACGCGTACCCGGACCTGAACGAGGCCTCGGCCTTCGACCAGATCGACAAGGCTCCCGAAGAGCGCCAGCGCGGTATCACCATCTCCATCGCGCACGTCGAGTACCAGACCGAGGCGCGTCACTACGCCCACGTCGACTGCCCCGGTCACGCGGACTACATCAAGAACATGATCACCGGTGCCGCGCAGATGGACGGCGCGATCCTCGTGGTCGCCGCCACCGACGGCCCGATGCCGCAGACCAAGGAGCACGTGCTCCTGGCCCGCCAGGTCGGCGTTCCGTACATCGTCGTCGCCCTGAACAAGGCCGACATGGTGGACGACGAGGAGATCCTGGAGCTCGTCGAGCTCGAGGTTCGTGAGCTCCTCTCCGACTACGAGTTCCCGGGCGACGACCTTCCGGTCGTCCGCGTCTCCGCGCTGAAGGCGCTCGAGGGCGACAAGGAGTGGGGCGAGAAGCTTCTCGGCCTCATGGCTGCCGTCGACGAGGCGATCCCGACCCCGCCGCGTGACACCGAGCTGCCGTTCCTCATGCCCGTCGAGGACGTCTTCACGATCACCGGTCGCGGTACCGTCGTCACCGGCCGTATCGAGCGTGGTGTCCTGAAGGTCAACGAGACCGTCGACATCATCGGTATCAAGGAGACCAAGACCACCACCACGGTCACCGGTATCGAGATGTTCCGCAAGCTGCTCGACGAGGGCCAGGCGGGCGAGAACGTCGGTCTGCTCCTCCGTGGCATCAAGCGCGAGGACGTCGAGCGCGGCCAGGTCATCATCAAGCCCGGTTCGGTCACCCCGCACACCGAGTTCGAGGCCCAGGCCTACATCCTGTCGAAGGACGAGGGTGGCCGTCACACCCCCTTCTTCAACAACTACCGTCCGCAGTTCTACTTCCGTACCACCGACGTCACGGGTGTTGTCACCCTGCCGGCCGGCACGGAGATGGTCATGCCGGGCGACAACACCGAGATGACGGTCGCGCTGATCCAGCCGGTCGCCATGGAGGAGGGCCTCAAGTTCGCCATCCGTGAGGGTGGTCGTACCGTGGGCGCCGGCCAGGTCACCAAGATCACGAAGTAATTCGTGTTCTGACCTGGTAGCTCGCTGACGCGGGCACCATGTTTGACAGGAGGGCCCCTCCCCCGTCGTTCACCGACGGGGGAGGGGCCCTTCGCCGTACGGGCCTTTCCTACGGGCCTACGGGCCTACGGGCCTACGGGCCTGCGCGCCGCGGGCACGCGAAGAGGGCCGCACCCCCCGGGGGGTGCGGCCCTCTTCCGTACGAGGCTCCGTACGCAGCTCCGTGAGCGGCGGTCACTTCACCCGCAACGACTCCGTGAACTCGACGCAGGCGGCGTAGTCCGGCAGCAGGCCCGACGCGACGGCGTCGGCCAGCGAGGGGGCCGCGTCGTCGCGGGCGGACAGCAGCGGCACGTCCGCCGGCCAGTCGATGCCCAGGTCGGGGTCGAGCGGGTGGACCGAGTGCTCGGCCGTCGGGTTGTACGTCTCCGAGCAGATGTAGGACAGCGTGGCGTCGTCCGTCAGCGCGCAGAAGCCGTGGCCCATGCCCTCCGGGATGTAGACGGCGCGGCGGTCCACGTCGTCCAGCCGGACGCCTTCCCAGCGGCCGAAGGTCGGGGAGCCGACCCGGATGTCCACGATGACGTCCAGCACGGCGCCGCGCACGCAGGTGACGTACTTGGCCTGGCCGCGCGGGACGTCGGCGAAGTGGATGCCGCGGACCACGCCGCGCTGGGAGACCGACATGTTGGCCTGCGCCAGGTTCAGCGGGTGCCCGACGACCTCGGCGAGGTGGTCGAAGCGGTACCACTCCATGAACATGCCGCGCGGGTCACCGTGCTGCTGGGGCGTGATCTCGAAGACTCCCTCTATGGAGAGTTCGCGGAACTTCATCGTGCGGCTTCCTCTTCGAGCAGACCGATCAGGTAGTCGCCGTAACCGCTCTTGGTGAGCGGTTCGGCCAGTGCGCGCAGCTGCGCGGAGTCGATGAGGCCCGCCCGCCAGGCGGCCTCCTCGATGCAGCCGATCTTGAACCCCTGGCGCTCCTCGATGACGCGCACGAACTCGGAGGCCTGCACCATCGAGACGAAGGTGCCGGTGTCCAGCCAGGCCGTACCGCGGTCGAGGATGGTGACGTTCAGCTCGCCGGCCTGGAGGTACGCGTCGTTGACGGCGGTGATCTCCAGCTCGCCGCGGGCGCTGGGCTTCAGGGCGCGGGCTATCTCCACGACGCGGTTGTCGTAGAAGTACAGACCGGGCACGGCATAACGGGACTTCGGCTTCTCGGGCTTCTCCTCGATGGAGATGGCCTGGCCGTCCGCGTCGAACTCCACCACGCCGTACGCGGAGGGGTCCGCCACCGGGTACGCGAAGACCCGGCCGCCCTTGGAGTCGGTGTGCTGCGCCAGGCGCGTGCCGAGGCCGCTGCCGTGGAAGATGTTGTCGCCGAGGATCAGCGCGACGGAGTCGTCGCCGATGAATTCGGCGCCGAGCACGAAGGCCTGCGCGATGCCTTCGGGGCGTTCCTGGACGGCGTACTCCAGCCGGATGCCGAACTGCGAGCCGTCGCCGAGCAGACGCTCGAACTGGTCGCGGTCTTCCGGGGTGGTGATGACGAGGATTTCGCTGATCCCGGCCATGACCAGCGTAGAGAGCGGGTAGTAGATCATCGGCTTGTCGAAGACGGGCAGCAGCTGCTTCGACACGGCCCGCGTCAGCGGCCAGAGTCGGGATCCGGTGCCGCCGGCCAAGAGAATTCCACGCATGGCGACAACCCTATGCGAGAGGGCGGGGCAGTTTTCGATTCGGACCGTGCCGAACGCACCACACGGCTACTGTTCGGATCATGCGCATCCTGGTGAGGGGCGGATTCCGGCCCAGACGGAACGACGAGTTATCGGACAAGGGCATTTCGCGGTACGGCAATGGGGAAGCCGGCCATGGATGTGCCCCGCGGGCCGAGCAGAAGGCGGCGCCGCAGAAGTGACCGGTGACGGGGGGAAAGGCCGCTGGCTCGTGACGGGCGCGGCCGGGATGCTGGGCCGGGACGTGCTGGCGGAACTGCAGCGCCACGCGATCGAGACCGTCGGCCTCAGCCGTGCGGAGCTCGACATCACGGATCCGGCGGCCGTCCGGTCCGCCGTCGAGGGCGCCGCGATGGTCGTCAACTGCGCGGGCTGGACCGATGTGGACGGCGCCGAGACGGCCGAGGAGGCCGCCGCCGCCGTCAACGGCGCCGGCGTACGGATCCTCGCCCGGGCCTGCGCCGCGAGCGGTGCGCGACTGCTGCAGATCTCCACCGACTACGTGCTTCCCGGGGACGCCTCGGAGCCCTACGCCGAGGACGCGGCCACCGGGCCCGTGAACGCGTACGGCCGTTCCAAGCTGATCGGCGAGCAGGCCGTGGCCGAACTCCTGCCGCAGGACGGCTACGTGGTCCGCACCGCCTGGCTGTACGGGGAGCACGGCCCGAACTTCGTCGCCACGATGCTCAAGCTGGCCGCACAGCGGGACACCCTGGACGTGGTCGACGACCAGCAGGGCCAGCCCACCTGGTCCGTCGCCCTCGCCCGGCAGCTCGTCGAGCTCGGACACGCCGCGCTGGACGGCCGGGCCCCGGCGGGGATCTACCACGGCACCGCGAGCGGTGCGACCACCTGGTTCGGGCTCGCGCGCGAGGTCTACCGGCTGTCCGGGCTGGACCCCGAGCGGATCCGCCCGACGACGTCCGAGTCCTTCGTCCGGCCCGCCGTCCGCCCCGCGTTCAGCGTTCTGGGACACGCCCGCTGGGCCCGGGTGGGTTTGGCCCCGATGAGCGACTGGCGGGAACAGCTGGCCGACGCCCTGGCAACCCCCGGTTTCGCCGCTCCGGCCCGGCAGGCCCGGGACGGCCGGGCGCTCTGAGGACGCCACTGGACAACGCTCCGTGTGTGTGATCGTTGCCTGCGGGCCAGTTTCGGGGTGCCCGAACTCGCTATGCTAGAAGGCCTGGGGCCCCGACACACGGCCGACGTGAACGGCCCGGACTTGAGTGAGCTCGGAGACGGCAATGCCGAATTGCGACCTCACACCGATCACTGAGCACTCGTACGTGCCTCGTTCCGTTGGAGCTACCGTGTCCGAATACGACGATGTCTGGCTGGTCATACCCGCCTATAACGAGGGCCAAGTCATCGCCGGCGTAGTCGAGGCGGCCCGGAAGACCTTTCGGAACATAGTCGTCGTCGACGACGGCAGCACGGACGATTCGGCGGAGCACATAGCGACCACCGGAGCCCACCTGGTGCGGCATCCGGTCAACCTCGGTCAGGGCGCGGCCCTGCAGACCGGCCTCATGTACGCACTCGCCCAGCCCGGCGCACAGTACTTCGCGACCTTCGACGCGGACGGTCAGCACCAGACCAAGGACGTCGAGACGATGGTCGCGATCCTGCGGGCCGGTGACGCCGACGTGGTGCTCGGCTCCCGGTTCATCGAACAGAACGGCCAGGTGCCGTGGATCAAGCAGGTCGTCCTGCGCACGGCCGCCGCCGTCAGCCCCACCGCGCGCAAGCTCAAGCTCACCGACGCGCACAACGGTCTGCGCGTGCTGGGCCGTGAGGCCGCCGAGCGGCTGAACATCACGATGAACGGCATGGCCCACGCCTCCGAGCTCGTCGGTTTCCTCGCCGGCTCCGACCTGCGGGTCACCGAGGTCCCGGTCGACATCCTCTACACCGACTACTCGCGCGCCAAGGGCCAGTCCCTGATCAACGGCGTCAACATCGTTTTTGACATTTCACTGCGGGAGCGTGGGCGTCGATGAAGTACTTCTGGATTCAGCTGCTGCTGATCGCGGGTTCGGTGTCCATGGCACTGATGTTCATCCGGACCTGGAGTCAGGCCCAGAACCGGGCCTGGAAGCGCATAGCCTTCTCGGCCTTCGTCGTCGTCAACGTGTACGCGGTGCTCCGCCCGACCGACGTCACCTGGGTCGCCCAGCACCTCGGCGTCGGCCGCGGCACCGACCTGGTGCTCTACGTGATGGTCCTCGCGATGGGCTTCCTCACGCTCAACACCTTCCTGCGCTTCCGGTCGCTGGAGAAGAAGATCACCGACCTCGCCCGCACCGTCGCCATCAACGAAGGCCTGCGGCACAACGACGTCCGGCTCGGCGCGAGCGAAGACGCCCCCGCGGCCGCCGCCACCGAGTCCTCCACCGGCACGGACTCCGTGAAGGTCTGACGCCCCATGGGGTCCTTCGACTTCATGCTCCCGTACTACGGGGACGTGGGGCAGATGCAGGACGCGGTCCGCAGCGTCCTGGCCCAGACCGACCGGGACTTCCGGCTCGTCGTGATCGACGACGGCGGGGAACCGGAGGTGCCCGGCTGGTTCGAGGGGCTGGGCGACGCGCGGGTGCGGTACCTGCGCAACGAGCGCAACCTCGGGATCACGAAGAACTTCCAGAAGTGTGTCGAGCTCTCCGAGGCCGACCACGTCGTCATCATGGGCTGCGACGACCTGCTGCACCCCCACTACCTGGCCACCGTGCGCGGGATCCTCGACGCCCACCCCGGGATCGGCATGGTCCAGCCCGGTGTCGAGGTGATCGACGGCTCGGGCCGGGTCGCGCGGGGCCTGCCCGACGCGGCCAAGCAGTGGATGTTCGCCCCCCGGGTCAAGGGCCGGGCCCTGATGTCCGGCGAGGAGCTGGCCGCCAGCGTCCTGCGGGGGAACTGGCTCTACTTCCCGTCGATCACCTGGCGCGGTCCGGCACTGCGCCGGGTGAACTTCCGGGACGGCTACTCGGTGCTCCTGGACCTGGCCCTCGTCGTCGACCTGCTCGAAGCCGGCGAGCGGATGGTGATCGACGCGTCCACCACGGTGTTCCAGTACCGCCGCCACGCGGACAGCGTGTCCTCCGTCCAGGCCGTCTCCGGTACCCGCTTCACCGAGTCCGAGCGCTACTTCTCGGCCGTCGCCGAGCGGATGGAGGCCCGCGGCTGGCCCAGGGCCGCCCGCGCCGCCCGGCTGCGCTACGGCTCCCGCCTGCACGCCCTGCGCATGCTGCCCGGCGCACTGGGCCGCGGCCACCGTGCGGGCGCCCGCACGCTGGCCCGGCACGCCTTCGGCACCGGGCGGGGCTGAGGAACGAAGAACGGCCCGCCTCCGGTCCGAGGACCGGAGGCGGGCCGTTGGCGTACGGACCCCGCGCGCGTCAGTTCTTCTTCGTGCGCTGCAGCGGGGTGTACGTCGAGCACTTGCCGCGCGGGGCGTACTTCGAGCACTTGCCGTTGGGGTTGCCCGTCACGTGCGAGGTCCAGGCGAGGGTGCCGAGGGTGTTCTCGGAAGGCTTCCTCGGCATGTAGGCGTCGGCCGTGGCCGAGCCGGCCGAGCCGAAGAGGAGCCCGAGCGAGACCAGGACCCCGATCACCGCGGCCCGGGGCCTGCGCCCGGCCGCCCGCAGGGCGTCCCGGCCGGGGATCCGCCCCTCGTTGGCCCGGGTCCACGCCGTGATGCGCTGCGCGCCGAGGTACACGGCCAGGCCCGACAGCGCGAGCATGCAGTAGACGATCTGCAGGCTGGTGCGCGGGTACAGCTGCACCGCGCCCTCGGCCGACATGTGCGAGGCGTACCAGTAGCGCAGCAGGAAGGCGCTGCCGGTGCAGGCCAGCAGGGTCAGCACCAGCGGCTGGCGCAGGCCGAGGGCGATGACCGCGCCCAGGCCGACCACCAGCAGGATGGTGAAGAGGCCGACGCCGCCGAGTTCGCCCGGCAGCGGCCACCCGAGGGAGCGCAGCGGGCCGGGGAAGGCCGAGCCCTGCATGGCGAAGTAGGCCGGGTCGCTGGCGGAGTCGAAGTAGAAGTAGGTGTCCTTGGTCGATCCGCTCGCACGGAGCAGGCGGATCATGTACGGCCCGGCCAGCGCGAGGAAGACGACGCTGGTCGCCGCCAGCGGCAGCACCGCGTCCACCAGCCCGCGCAACCCGCCCGAGCGGGCGCGGCCGGTCAGGATCACGGCGAAGAGCACGATCACGCCGACGGCGGACCACACGAACCAGCCCGCGTACAGCAGGAACAGCGCGGCGAGCAGTGCTCCGAGACCCGCACCGATCGCGAGCGAGAGCTTGCGCCCGTACTTCGCGGACTCCATCACCACCTGCGCGAGCTTGGCCAGCACGGGGATGACGATGATCAGGACGACGGGGGAGTACGGCTTGTACGGCTCCATCAGCGGCAGGGAGGCCGTGACGCCGATGCCGAGGGCCCACAACGGCGGCAGCAGCATGCGCCAGGCCAGGTAGGCGGCCGGTCCGGAGATCGCCAGGAAGCCGATCATGACCCACTTGACGGCCACGGAGGCGTTGCCGTCGAAGAACAGCTGGGAGACCCACGCCAGCAGGTGCGGGAAGCCCGGCGGGTACTCGGGCAGCAGCGGCACCCCGTCCATGACGTGGTACGCCCACTGCTGCAGGTTGCCGACGTCGCCGCCGTACGCGTTGAACGTCCAGGAGGTGCCCCGCAGGGCCACCACGCTGCCGCTCGCGGTCACACCGGTGGCCAGGCCGGCCACGGCCGCCGCGCTGATCCGCACGGCCGCGCTCGGCATCCACCGGGTCAGGACCAGGTAGAGCACCACGGTCGCGGCCAGCAGCACCAGGAGCCGCAGCTGGATGCCGGCCAGGCCGCTGACCTGCCCGATCCGCTGCATGGGGTTCACGTCGAGGCGCATGCTCAGCAGGACCAGGAGGATCGCCGCGGAAACGGACACGGCCGCCTCGGCGGCCGTGAGGGCGAAAGCGCGGGATATCCGACCACTGGAGCCGCTCGGGGCCCGGTGCTCGGCTACCGGGGCGGGCGCGGGAGCGGTGACAGTCATGTCCGTTGACTTTACCGTCACGAGGCCGCCCGCCATGACCTCGGGCCGCCCGCTTCGAGGTCCCCCGTTCGGCCCCATTGGTACCGTGGCGGCTGCCGCCACCGCACTCGCGTGCGCGGACGCGGCCTCAAGTGAACGGGAAGTGCCAGGGGTGCAGTCGGGAACGGAAACGATGGGCGAAGCCGGAGCCAACGAGGTGTCGGATCCCCGGCGTTCCGGGTCTTCGACCGGCTCCGCACGGCTCGTCGCACTGCGGACGTCCCTCCTCGGCCGGCGGCGGTTCTGGCCGGTGGCGCTCCTCACCGGATACGTGGCTCAGGTGCTGTTCCGGCTCTGGCTGGTGTGGGGCGGCACGCACCCGTCGGTCCAGGCGGACGAGTCCTCGTACCTCGTCCTGGCCCGGGTGCTCGCGGGGCGGCCGACCACGGAGATGCCGGTCGGATCGGTCATCCCCGGCGGCTATCCGCTCCTCATCTCCCCGGCCCTGCGGATCGCGGACGACCCGGTCACCGCGTACCAGCTGGTCCTGGGCATCAACACGCTGCTGAACGCGCTCGTCTTCCTGCTGGCCTACGCCGCCCTGCGCAGGCTCGACCTGTCCAGGGGGCTCTCCTTCGCGACCGCCACGGCGGCCGCGCTGATGCCGCCCGTGGTCTTCTACGCCGAGTTCGCCATGTCGGACACGGTGTTCCCCGTGGTCCTGCTCGGCTGGCTGATCACGCTGCACGGCTGGCTGAGCGAGGGCGACGCCCGGCGCCGCGCGTGGCACGGGGCGGGTGCCGGCCTGCTGGCCGGCTACGCCATGGCGGTGCACGACCGGGGCGGGGTCGTGGTGGCCCTCACGGCGGCGGTCTTCCTCGGCGCGCTCGTCCGGCGGTGGGCGCCGCGGCGGGCGGCGCTCGCGGCCTGGGTCGGGCTCGCGGTCTCCGTGGTGGGCGCCAGGCTGCTGGCCCTCTGGCTGGAGGCGCAGTTCAAGGACCAGCCGCCGAGCTCGGTGGGCACCAAGGTCCTGGACAGCCTGGTCGACCCCGAACTGCTGCGCCGCACGGTGACGCGCATGATCGGCCAGCTCTGGTACTTCTCGGTCTCGTCCTGGGGATTCGGCGCGCTCGCCATCGTCCTGTGCGTGTTCGCGGTGTTCAGCTCCCGCTTCACCCGGGCCTCGCGGGTGGTCTCCTTCGTGATGGTCGCCCTGCTGTGCGGGATCGCGCTCGCCTCCGCCGCGGGACTGCCGGGGGACCGCCGGGTCGACAACTGGATCTACGCCCGCTACCTGGCCCCGCTGCTGCCGGCGTTCTTCGTGGTCGGCGTCGCGACGCTGCGGCGGGCCCGGACCGGCGCGCTGCTGCGGCTGGTGACGGGCGCCGTGCTGTTCACCGTGGTCACGGGCGGGGTCGTCGTCCAGGTGGTGGGCGAACGCCTCCACAAGGTGGCCATCATCCCGTGGGCGATGCCGGACGCGCTGTTCCTGGCCGCGGAGTGGACGAAGCTGCACATGGGGCGGACCACGGCCGGCGCCCTGCTGGTGTTCGCCGTCTGCGTGGTCCTGCGGATCGCCGTCGGGCGCCGGGCGGTCTGGGCCGTGGCGGCGGCGCTGGCCGTGTTCGCCGCGTACGCGACGGTGGCGGTGACCTCGCACGTGGCCGTCCCGCGCGCCCAGCAGCACGAGTACGACGCCCTCGGCTTCACCGGGGCGGCGGGGCTGGAGCCGGGGGAGAACCTGGTGATGGACCCGAGCACGAACTGGGAGCTGCGGATGGCCCAGGGGTACGAGGTGTACGACGGGCGGGTCTGGACCAGGGACCTCAAGCGCGGCGAGCTGCCGCCGGCCGACGCGGACGCCGCCGTACTGAGGCTGACCTGGAAGGACACCAGGCCGGAGGACACCTGGGCGCAGGCGCCCGCGGGCTGGTACGTGGCCGAGGCGAGCAGGAAGCACGGCTGGGTGCTCTGGCGCCACCGCTGACGCCGCCGGTCCGAAGAGGGGTCCCGCCGGCCCCCGCGAGACCCCCTGCTGCGTGGTGCAGCTTGACCACGCAGCGTGGCGAGGTATTCTCTTCGGCCCGATTGGCCAGGTACGTGTCTCGTATGGCAGACTACTCAAGTTGCTCGGCCGTGTGCCGATGCTGCGCGCCTCCCGCCGGGAGGACCGGAAGCGAGTCCCACAGTACTCGTCGCCTTACCTGCCTCTCGGGGCAGCAATGGGGCGGACGTACGGGAATCTTCTGGGAAGCGTCAGCACGGTGCCTGCCAGGTACTCGGTGGGTGTTTGCCCCCGATCTGCGGTCTTGGGACCGCGCCCCCTTGGACGAGGGAATTTCCGTATGGGAATTTTCTGTAGAGGGAGTGCGACACGCCCGACCGCGTGGGTCGGAGGAGAGCGGCGGAGCGATCCGCAGCCGACCGAGAACCAGAGCGTTTCCACAACAGACAGGACTACGGAGTAGCCATGGCGGGACAGAAGATCCGCATCCGGCTCAAGGCCTACGACCACGAGGTCATCGATTCGTCGGCGAAGAAGATCGTCGAGACGGTGACGCGCACTGGTGCGTCGGTCGCGGGCCCGGTGCCGCTGCCCACTGAGAAGAACGTGTACTGCGTCATCAAGTCGCCGCACAAGTACAAGGACTCGCGCGAGCACTTCGAGATGCGCACTCACAAGCGCCTGATCGACATCCTCGACCCGACGCCCAAGACCGTTGACTCGCTGATGCGCCTGGACCTTCCGGCCGGCGTTGACATCGAGATCAAGCTCTGAGAGGCACGGAGAAGATGGCAAAGCAGATCAAGGGCGTCCTGGGCGAGAAGCTCGGCATGACCCAGGTCTGGGACGAGAACAACCGTGTCGTCCCGGTGACCGTGGTCAAGGCCGGGCCCTGCGTTGTTACCCAGGTCCGTACGAACGACGTCGACGGCTACGAGTCGGTCCAGATCGCCTTCGGCGAGATCGACCCTCGCAAGGTGAACAAGCCCCTCAAGGGTCACTTCGCCAAGGCTGACGTCACCCCCCGCCGCCACCTGGTGGAGCTCCGTACCTCCGACGCCAGCGAGTACACGCTCGGCCAGGAGATCACGGCTGCCGTGTTCGAGTCCGGCGTCAAGGTTGACGTCACGGGCAACAGCAAGGGCAAGGGCTTCGCCGGTGTCATGAAGCGTCACAACTTCAAGGGCCTCGGCGCCGGCCACGGCGTCCAGCGCAAGCACCGCTCCCCCGGTTCGATCGGTGGCTGTGCCACCCCTGGGCGTGTCTTCAAGGGCATGCGCATGGCCGGTCGCATGGGTAACGAGCGCGTCACCACCCAGAACCTGACCATCCACGCGGTTGACGCGGAGAAGGGTCTGCTCCTCATCAAGGGTGCAGTCCCCGGTCCGAACGGCGGCCTCGTCCTGGTCCGTACCGCGGTTAAGGGGGCTTGAGTTAATGAGCACCATTGACATCCTTTCGCCGGCAGGCGACAAGGCCGGTACCGTCGAGCTCCCCGCGGAGATCTTCGACGCGAAGACCAGCGTTCCGCTGATCCACCAGGTCGTCGTCGCTCAGCTGGCTGCTGCCCGTCAGGGCACGCACAAGACCAAGCGTCGTGGCGAAGTCCGTGGTGGTGGCCGCAAGCCGTACCGCCAGAAGGGCACCGGCCGCGCTCGCCAGGGTTCCACCCGCGCTCCGCAGTTCGTTGGCGGTGGCGTCGTCCACGGCCCGCAGCCGCGTGACTACTCGCAGCGGACCCCGAAGAAGATGAAGGCCGCCGCCCTCCGCGGTGCCCTCTCGGACCGTGCGCGTCACTCCCGCATCCACGTCGTCACCGGCGTGGTCGAGGGTGCCGCCTCCACGAAGGCCGCCAAGACGCTGTTCGGCAAGATCTCGGAGCGCAAGAACCTGCTCCTGGTCGTCGAGCGCGCCGACGAGGCTGCGTGGCTGTCCGCCCGCAACCTGCCCCAGGTGCACATCCTGGAGCCGGGCCAGCTGAACACGTACGACGTGATCGTCTCTGACGACGTGGTCTTCACTCAGGCCGCTTTCGAGTCCTTCGTGTCTGGCCCCAAGGCCGATGAGACCGAAGGGAGCGACGCCTGATGTCTGAGGCGACCGTTACCAGCAAGACCTTCACCGACCCGCGCGACCTGCTGATCAAGCCGGTTGTCTCGGAGAAGAGCTACGCGCTGCTGGACGAGAACAAGTACACGTTCATCGTCGCGCCCGGCTCCAACAAGACTCAGATCAAGCAGGCCGTCGAGGCGGTCTTCGGGGTCAAGGTCACCGGGGTCAACACGATCAACCGTCAGGGTAAGCGCAAGCGCACCAAGACCGGTTTTGGCAAGCGCGCTGACACCAAGCGCGCCATCGTGACCCTCGCTGAGGGCGACCGAATCGACATCTTCGGCGGCCAGGCCTCCTAACGGAGGTCTAGTCGTCCGGAATCGGACGAGGACTGAGAAATGGGTATCCGCAAGTACAAGCCGACGACCCCGGGCCGTCGTGGCTCCAGCGTCGCCGACTTTGTCGAGATCACGCGGTCCACGCCGGAGAAGTCGCTGGTCCGCCCCCTGCACAGCAAGGGCGGCCGTAACAACACCGGTCGGATCACGGTTCGACACCAGGGTGGCGGCCACAAGCGCGCCTACCGTGTGATCGACTTCCGTCGTCACGACAAGGACGGCGTGCCGGCCAAGGTCGCGCACATCGAGTACGACCCCAACCGCACTGCGCGCATCGCGCTCCTGCACTACGCCGACGGTGAGAAGCGCTACATCATTGCGCCGAAGAACCTGAAGCAGGGCGACCGGATTGAGAACGGCCCCACGGCCGACATCAAGCCCGGTAACAACCTGGCGCTCCGCAACATCCCGGTCGGTACCACGATCCACGCGATCGAGCTCCGTCCCGGTGGCGGCGCCAAGTTCGCCCGCTCCGCTGGTGCCTCCGTGCAGCTGCTCGCGAAGGAGGGCGTCATGGCCCACCTCCGCATGCCGTCCGGTGAGATCCGTCTCGTCGACGCCCGCTGCCGCGCCACCGTCGGTGAGGTCGGCAACGCCGAGCAGTCGAACATCAACTGGGGCAAGGCCGGCCGCATGCGCTGGAAGGGCGTTCGCCCCTCCGTCCGCGGTGTCGCGATGAACCCGGTCGACCACCCGCACGGTGGTGGTGAGGGTAAGACCTCCGGTGGTCGTCACCCGGTCTCCCCGTGGGGTCAGAAGGAGGGTCGTACTCGCTCGCCGAAGAAGGCTTCGAGCAAGTACATCGTCCGCCGCCGCAAGACGAACAAGAAGCGCTAGGAGCGGGTTTAGATGCCGCGCAGTCTCAAGAAGGGACCCTTCGTCGACGGACACCTCATCAAGAAGGTGGACGTACAGAACGAAGCCGGTACCAAGAACGTCATCAAGACCTGGTCCCGTCGCTCGATGATCATCCCGGCCATGCTGGGTCACACCATCGCGGTGCACAACGGCAAGATCCACGTCCCGGTGTTCGTCACCGAGTCGATGGTCGGCCACAAGCTCGGCGAGTTCTCGCCGACTCGCACCTTCCGCGGCCACGTCAAGGACGACCGGAAGTCGAAGCGCCGCTAAAGGCGGGGTGGTTACGACTATGACTTACACCGAAGGGACAACCATGGAAGCCAGGGCCCAGGCGCGGTACATCCGCGTCACGCCCATGAAGGCCCGCCGAGTGGTGGACCTTATCCGTGGCATGGATGCCACGGAGGCTCAGGCGGTCCTGCGTTTCGCCCCGCAGGCCGCGAGCGTGCCGGTTGGCAAGGTGCTCGACAGCGCCATCGCCAACGCCGCACACAACTACAACCACCCGGACGCCTCCACGCTGGTCATCAGCGAGGCGTACGTGGACGAGGGCCCGACCCTGAAGCGGTTCCGTCCGCGTGCCCAGGGCCGTGCCTACCGGATCCGCAAGCGGACCAGCCACATCACCGTGGTCGTCAGCAGCAAGGAAGGTTCCCGGTAATGGGCCAGAAGGTAAACCCGCACGGGTTCCGGCTCGGCATCACCACCGACTTCAAGTCGCGTTGGTACGCCGACAAGCTGTACAAGGACTACGTCAAGGAAGACGTCGCCATCCGCAGGATGATGACGTCCGGCATGGAGCGCGCCGGCATCTCGAAGGTTGAGATCGAGCGCACCCGTGACCGCGTGCGTGTGGACATCCACACCGCTCGTCCGGGCATCGTCATCGGTCGCCGTGGCGCCGAGGCCGACCGCATCCGCGGTGACCTCGAGAAGCTCACGGGCAAGCAGGTGCAGCTGAACATCCTCGAGGTCAAGAACCCCGAGGTCGACGCTCAGCTCGTCGCGCAGGCCGTTGCCGAGCAGCTCTCCTCCCGCGTCTCCTTCCGTCGCGCCATGCGTAAGAGCATGCAGGGCACGATGAAGGCCGGCGCCAAGGGCATCAAGATCCAGTGCGGCGGTCGCCTCGGCGGCGCCGAGATGTCCCGCTCCGAGTTCTACCGCGAAGGCCGTGTGCCGCTGCACACCCTCCGCGCGAACGTGGACTACGGCTTCTTCGAGGCCAAGACCACCTTCGGCCGTATCGGTGTGAAGGTCTGGATCTACAAGGGCGACGTCAAGAACATCGCCGAGGTTCGCGCCGAGAACGCTGCGGCCCGTGCGGGTAACCGCCCGGCCCGTGGTGCCGCCGGCGCTGGCGACCGTCCCGCCGGCCGTGGTGGCCGTGGTGGCGAGCGCGGCGGCCGTGGTGGCCGCAAGCCGCAGCAGGCTGCTGGTGCCGAGGCCCCCAAGGCCGACGCTCCCGCCGCCGCTCCGGCTGAGAGCACCGGAACGGAGGCCTGACCGACATGCTGATCCCTCGTAGGGTCAAGCACCGCAAGCAGCACCACCCGAAGCGCCGCGGTATGGCCAAGGGCGGTACTGAGGTCTCGTTCGGCGAGTACGGCATCCAGGCGCTTACCCCCGCCTACGTGACGAACCGCCAGATCGAGGCGGCTCGTATCGCGATGACCCGCCACATCAAGCGTGGCGGCAAGGTCTGGATCAACATCTACCCGGACCGTCCGCTGACGAAGAAGCCTGCCGAGACCCGCATGGGTTCCGGTAAGGGTTCTCCCGAGTGGTGGATCGCGAACGTGCACCCGGGCCGGGTCATGTTCGAGCTGTCCTACCCGAACGAGAAGATTGCTCGTGAGGCGCTCACCCGCGCTGCTCACAAGCTTCCGATGAAGTGCCGGATTGTTCGGCGCGAGGCAGGTGAGTCGTGATGGCGACGGGAACCAAGGCGTCCGAGCTGCGTGAGCTCGGTAACGAGGAGCTCGTTGGCAAGCTGCGCGAGGCCAAGGAAGAGCTGTTCAAGCTGCGCTTCCAGGCGGCCACGGGCCAGCTGGAGAACAACGGCCGGCTCAAGTCCGTCCGTAAGGACATCGCTCGCATCTACACCCTGATGCACGAGCGTGAGCTCGGTATCGAGACGGTGGAGAGCGCCTGATGAGCGAGAAGAACGTGACTGAGACGACTGACCGCGGCTTCCGCAAGACCCGTGAGGGTCTTGTCGTCAGCGACAAGATGGACAAGACCGTCGTCGTCGCTGTCGAGGACCGCGTGAAGCACGCTCTGTACGGCAAGGTCATCCGCCGTACGAACAAGCTCAAGGCGCACGACGAGCAGAACGCTGCCGGCGTCGGCGACCGCGTCCTCATCATGGAGACGCGTCCGCTGTCGGCGAGCAAGCGCTGGCGCATCGTCGAGATCCTCGAGAAGGCCAAGTAATTATCTGAGGCCCTGGGCATCACGCCCAGGGGCCCCTCAGGTTCGTTCCGCCAGGCTCGGTGGGGGCGGTAGCTCTTCGGAGTGATGCCCCCGCCGGGAACCGGCAGACAAACAGGAGATAGACGTGATCCAGCAGGAGTCGCGACTGCGTGTCGCCGACAACACTGGTGCCAAGGAGATCCTTTGCATCCGTGTTCTCGGTGGTTCCGGTCGCCGCTACGCGGGCATCGGTGACGTCATCGTTGCCACCGTCAAGGACGCGATCCCCGGTGGCAACGTGAAGAAGGGTGACGTCGTCAAGGCGGTCATCGTTCGCACCGTGAAGGAACGCCGCCGCCAGGACGGCTCGTACATCCGCTTCGACGAGAACGCCGCCGTCATTCTGAAGAACGACGGCGACCCTCGCGGCACCCGTATCTTCGGCCCGGTGGGCCGTGAGCTGCGCGAGAAGAAGTTCATGAAGATCATCTCGCTCGCGCCGGAGGTGCTGTAAGCATGAAGATCAAGAAGGGCGACCTGGTTCAGGTCATCACCGGTAAGGACAAGGGCAAGCAGGGCAAGGTCATTCTGGCCATCCCTACTGAGAACCGCGTCCTGGTCGAGGGTGTCAACCGGGTCAAGAAGCACACCAAGGCCGGCCAGACCGCTGGTGGCTCGCAGACCGGTGGCATCGTGATCACCGAGGCGCCGATCCACGTCAGCAACGTTCAGCTGGTTGTGGAGAAGGACGGCCAGAAGGTCGTTACCCGCGTCGGTTTCCGCTTCGATGACGAGGGCAACAAGATCCGCGTTGCCAAGCGGACGGGTGAGGACATCTGATGGCTACCACTCCGCGTCTCAAGACGAAGTACCGCGAGGACATCGCGGGCAAGCTGCGTGAAGAGTTCTCCTACGAGAACGTCATGCAGATTCCCGGCCTCGTGAAGATCGTGGTCAACATGGGTGTGGGCGACGCCGCCCGCGACTCCAAGCTGATCGACGGCGCCATCAAGGACCTGACGACGATCACCGGTCAGAAGCCGGCCGTCACGAAGGCCCGCAAGTCCATCGCGCAGTTCAAGCTGCGCGAGGGTCAGCCGATCGGCTGCCACGTCACCCTCCGTGGTGACCGCATGTGGGAGTTCCTGGACCGTACGCTGTCGCTCGCGCTGCCGCGTATCCGTGACTTCCGTGGTCTGTCGCCGAAGCAGTTCGACGGCCGTGGCAACTACACCTTCGGTCTCACGGAGCAGGTCATGTTCCACGAGATCGACCAGGACAAGATCGACCGTACCCGGGGTATGGACATCACCGTGGTCACCACGGCGACCAACGACGACGAGGGCCGCGCCCTCCTTCGTCACCTCGGCTTCCCCTTCAAGGAGGCGTAAGCGAGATGGCGAAGAAGGCTCTCATCGCGAAGGCTGCCCGTAAGCCCAAGTTCGGTGTGCGTGCGTACACCCGCTGCCAGCGCTGCGGTCGCCCCCACTCCGTGTACCGCAAGTTCGGCCTGTGCCGCGTGTGCCTTCGTGAGATGGCTCACCGTGGCGAGCTGCCGGGCGTGACCAAGAGCTCCTGGTAATTCCCTCTCGTCCGCAAGGACTTGAGGAGTACCAGGCACTCTCGGTAAGCATCTGGACGGCGGATGCCCGGCCGCGCATGCCTTAGGCTTGTGTGGTTGGGCGTCCGCCGCCCATAACGACTTACTACGCCGTAGGTCCCCGCACCGCACCCGTCCCGCCACTGAGCGGGGAGAGGGATGGCGCATACAGGAAACCCCGGCGAGAGAGGCCGAAGGCCACTTCATGACCATGACTGACCCGATCGCAGACATGCTCACGCGTCTGCGTAACGCTAACTCGGCGTACCACGACTCCGTCGTGATGCCGCACAGCAAGATCAAGTCGCACATCGCAGAAATCCTCAAGCAGGAGGGTTTCATCACCGGCTGGAAGGTCGAGGACGCCGAGGTCGGCAAGAACCTCGTCCTCGAGCTGAAGTTCGGCCCGAACCGCGAGCGCTCCATTGCGGGCATCAAGCGGATCTCGAAGCCCGGTCTGCGTGTGTACGCAAAGTCCACCAACCTGCCGAAGGTGCTCGGCGGCCTGGGCGTGGCGATCATCTCCACGTCCCACGGTCTGCTCACCGGCCAGCAGGCAGGCAAGAAGGGCGTAGGTGGGGAAGTCCTCGCCTACGTCTGGTAGTCGGGAACGGAGGAAAAGCAATGTCGCGAATCGGCAAGCTCCCCATCCAGGTTCCCGCCGGTGTGGACGTCACCATCGACGGCCAGGCTGTGGCTGTGAAGGGCCCCAAGGGTTCCCTCGCGCTCACCGTCAAGGCGCCGATCGAGATCGTCAAGGGTGAGGACGGCGTTCTGAACGTCACCCGCCCCAACGACGAGCGTCAGAACAAGGCCCTGCACGGCCTGTCCCGCACGCTGGTGGCGAACATGATCACCGGCGTGACCACGGGTTACGTCAAGGCTCTTGAGATCAGCGGTGTCGGTTACCGCGTCGCCGCGAAGGGCTCCAACCTGGAGTTCCAGCTTGGTTACAGCCACCCGATCCTGATCGAGGCGCCCGAGGGCATCTCCTTCAAGGTCGAGTCGCCCACCAAGTTCTCGGTCGAGGGCATCGACAAGCAGAAGGTCGGCGAGGTCGCCGCCAACATCCGCAAGCTGCGGAAGCCCGACCCGTACAAGGCCAAGGGTGTCAAGTACGCCGGCGAAGTCATCCGCCGCAAGGTCGGAAAGGCTGGTAAGTAGCCATGGCATACGGTGTAAAGATCGCCAAGGGCGACGCGTACAAGCGTGCCGCCAAGGCCCGCCGCCACATCCGCATCCGCAAGAACGTCTCGGGTACGGCGGAGCGTCCGCGCCTCGTCGTGACGCGTTCCAACCGCAACATCGTTGCTCAGGTCATCGACGACCTCCAGGGTCACACCCTGGCGTCCGCGTCGACCCTGGACACCTCGATCCGCGGTGGCGAAGGCGACAAGAGCGCCCAGGCCCAGGCCGTCGGCGCACTCGTCGCCGAGCGTGCCAAGGCCGCGGGTGTCGAGACCGTCGTGTTCGACCGCGGTGGCAACCGATACGCCGGGCGCATTGCCGCTCTGGCTGACGCCGCCCGCGAAGCCGGGCTGAAGTTCTAAGCCCCGTTTTCCGGGACTCACGGACGTAACAGAGAGAGGTAATCCAATGGCTGGACCCCAGCGCCGCGGAAGCGGTGCCGGTGGCGGCGAGCGGCGGGACCGGAAGGGTCGCGACGGTGGCCCTGCCGCCGAGAAGACCGCTTACGTTGAGCGCGTTGTCGCGATCAACCGCGTCGCCAAGGTTGTCAAGGGTGGTCGCCGCTTCAGCTTCACCGCGCTGGTCGTGGTGGGCGACGGTGACGGCACTGTAGGTGTCGGTTACGGCAAGGCCAAGGAAGTTCCCGCGGCCATCGCCAAGGGTGTCGAGGAAGCCAAGAAGTCCTTCTTCAAGGTTCCGCGCATCCAGGGCACCATTCCTCACCCGATCACGGGCGAGCGCGCCGCGGGCGTCGTGCTGCTGAAGCCGGCCGCCCCTGGTACCGGTGTTATCGCCGGTGGCCCGGTGCGCGCCGTTCTGGAGTGCGCCGGCGTTCACGACATCCTGTCGAAGTCGCTCGGCTCTTCCAACGCGATCAACATCGTGCACGCGACCGTGGCGGCCCTCAAGGGCCTGCAGCGTCCCGAGGAGATCGCGGCTCGCCGTGGTCTGCCCCTCGAGGACGTCGCTCCCGCGGCTCTGCTCCGTGCACGTGCTGGGGCGGGTGCGTAATGGCTCGCCTCAAGGTCACGCAGATCAAGTCGTACATCGGCAGCAAGCAGAACCACCGCGACACGCTGCGTTCGCTCGGGCTCAAGCGCCTGAACGACGTCGTCGTCAAGGAGGACCGCCCCGAGTTCCGCGGAATGGTTCACACCGTCCGCCACCTCGTGACGGTTGAGGAGGTTGACTAACATGGCTGAGAGCAGCCCGCTGAAGGCCCACAACCTCCGTCCCGCCCCCGGCGCCAAGACCGCGAAGACCCGTGTCGGTCGTGGTGAGGCGTCGAAGGGTAAGACGGCCGGTCGTGGTACGAAGGGCCAGAAGGCCCGTTACCAGATCCCGCAGCGCTTCGAGGGTGGGCAGATGCCCCTCCACATGCGTCTGCCGAAGCTCAAGGGCTTCAAGAACCCGTTCCGCACCGAGTTCCAGGTCGTGAACCTGGACAAGCTCGGCGCTCTCTACCCCGAGGGTGGAGAAGTCACGGTGGCCGACCTGGTCGCCAAGGGCGCGGTTCGCAAGAACAGCCTCGTCAAGGTCCTGGGCCAGGGCGAGATCTCCGTGGCGCTGCAGGTTTCGGTTGACGCCGTTTCCGGCTCCGCCAAGGAGAAGATTGCCGCCGCTGGTGGCTCTGTGACCGAGCTCGTCTAAGACGAACTCAGTGACAAATAGCTAGAAACCCGACCGGGGATGCCTCACATATGGGGCATCCCCGGTTGGTCGTTCCATGGGAGGTGCAGACGCCGGTAAGGTGGCTGCACCTTTGCTTGTAAACATTCGTCGATCCCTCAGACCGTCACCTCTGACGCAGTAGCGCGGGGGTCGCAGGAGGCACCGTGCTCACCGCGTTCGCCCGGGCGTTCAAGACGCCCGACCTGCGCAAGAAGCTGCTTTTCACGCTCGCCATCATCGCGCTGTACCGACTCGGTTCCCACGTGCCGGTACCCGGTGTGAGCTACAAGAACGTTCAGATCTGTGTGGACCAGATGGGGGCGGGCAACAACAGCCTCTTCGGTCTCGTCAACATGTTCAGCGGTGGCGCGCTGCTCCAGATCACGATCTTTGCGCTCGGCATCATGCCGTACATCACGGCGAGCATCATCCTGCAGCTGCTGACCGTGGTCATCCCGAAGCTGGAGAACCTCAAAAAAGAGGGTCAGTCCGGCACGGCGAAGATCACTCAGTACACGCGCTATCTGACGGTCGCACTCGCGATCCTGCAGGGCACCGGCCTCGTCGCCACCGCCCGCAGCGGCGCTCTCTTCCAGAGCTGCATGGTCAAGGACCAGATCGTCCCCGACCGTTCGATCTTCACGACCGTCGTCATGGTGCTCACCATGACCGCCGGCACCTGCCTCGTCATGTGGCTCGGTGAGCTCATCACCGACCGGGGCATCGGCAACGGCATGTCGATCCTTATGTTCATCTCGATCGCCGCCGGCTTCGTCGGCTCCCTGTGGGCCATCAAGGAGCAGGGCAAGATCGCGGGCGGCTGGGTCGAGTTCGGCGTGGTCATCCTGGTCGGCCTCGCGATGGTGGCCCTGGTGGTCTTCGTCGAGCAGGCGCAGCGGCGGATCCCGGTCCAGTACGCGAAGCGCATGATCGGCCGGCGCGCGTACGGCGGCACCTCGACGTACATCCCCCTCAAGGTGAACCAGGCCGGTGTCATCCCGGTCATCTTCGCCTCGTCGCTGCTGTACATCCCGGCGTTGATCGTTCAGTTCAGCGGTTCCACCGCAGGCTGGGCGACCTGGATCAGCAAGCACTTCGTCAAGGGCGACCACCCGTACTACATCGCCACCTACTTCCTCCTGATCGTCTTCTTCGCGTTCTTCTACGTGGCGATCTCGTTCAACCCCGAGGAAGTTGCAGACAACATGAAGAAGTATGGTGGGTTCATTCCGGGCATCCGCGCCGGTCGGCCTACCGCCGAGTACCTGAGCTACGTACTCAACCGGATCACCTGGCCGGGGTCGCTGTACCTGGGTCTGATCGCTCTTGTGCCGACGATGGCGTTGGCCGGCTTCGGAGCGAACCAGAACTTCCCGTTCGGCGGGACGAGCATCCTGATCATCGTGGGTGTGGGTCTGGAAACCGTGAAGCAGATCGAGAGCCAGCTCCAGCAGCGTAATTACGAAGGGTTCCTCCGCTGATGCGAATCGTCCTCGTCGGCCCGCCGGGCGCGGGCAAGGGAACGCAGGCGACTGTGCTTGCCGAGACCTTGTCGATCCCCCACATCTCCACGGGCGACTTGTTCCGGGCCAACATCAGCCAGGGCACCGAGCTCGGCCGGCGTGCGAAGGCGTTCATGGACGCGGGTGACCTCGTCCCGGACGAGATCACCATCGGCATGGCCAAGGACCGCATGGAGCAGGAGGACGCCGCCGGCGGTTTCCTGCTGGACGGTTTCCCGCGCAACGTGTCCCAGGCGGAAGCCCTCGACGTGATGCTGAAGGCCGGCGCCATGAACCTCGACGCCGTCCTCGACCTGGAGGTCGAGGAGGACGAGGTCGTCAAGCGCCTCGCCGGGCGGCGCACCTGCCGCAAGGACAGCTCGCACATCTACCACGTGGACTACCGCCCGTCGAAGGTCGAGGGTGTCTGCGACATCGACGGCGGCGAGCTGTACGTGCGCGAGGACCAGACCGAGGACGCCGTGCGCAACCGGCTGGAGGTCTACCACACCCAGACCGAGCCGATCATCGACTACTACAAGGCCCAGGGCCTCGTGTCGACGATCCCGGCCCTGGGTGAGGTCAAGGACGTCACGCAGCGCGCGCTGGACGCCCTCAAGAAGTAGCGAGCAGTAGTTTCACCTGTAGTGCAGCCCCGGCCGCGGTGTCCCCAGGACGCCGCGGCCGTACTGTTGAAAGACCCGAATCCGAAGGTGGCAGGTACGTCATGGTCCAGATCAAGACCCCCGAGCAGATCGCGAAGATGCGTGAGGCGGGGCTTGTCGTCGCTGCGATCCACGCGGCGACCCGTGAGGCGGCCGTGCCGGGCGCCACGACGCGGGATCTGGACATGGTGGCCCGCAAGGTCATCGCGGACGCCGGCGCCAAGTCGAACTTCCTCGGGTACGGCGGGTTCCCCGCGACCATCTGCACCTCGGTGAACGAGGTCGTGGTCCACGGCATCCCCGACGACAAGACGGTCCTCAAGGACGGCGACATCATCTCGATCGACGCCGGCGCGATCGTCGACGGCTGGCACGGCGACGCCGCGTACACCGCCTTCGTGGGCTCTGGGCACGCCCCTGAGCTCGTGGAGCTCTCCCGGGTGACCGAGGAGTCCATGTGGGCCGGTATCGCCGCCATGAAGCTCGGCAACCGCCTCGTGGACATCTCGAAGGCGATCGAGACGTACATCAAGCGGCAGCCGCGTCCCACCACGGGTGAGCACAGCCTCGGCAAGTTCGGGATCATCGAGGACTACGGCGGCCACGGCATCGGTTCCGAGATGCACATGGACCCGCACCTGCTGAACTACGTCTCGCGCAAGCGCGGCAAGGGCATCAAGCTCGTCCCGGGCCTGTGCCTGGCGATCGAGCCGATGGTCTCCCTGGGCACCGCCCAGACGGAGGTCCTGGCGGACGACTGGACGGTCATCACCACGGATGGCACCTGGTCCTCGCACTGGGAGCACTCCATCGCCCTGACCGAGGAGGGGCCGATCGTGCTGACCTCCCCGGACTGCGGCAAGGCGAAGCTGGCGGAGTACGGCGTGAGCACCGCGCCGGACCCGCTTGGCTGAGCCGGACGGGCCCGCGGTCCGGTATGGGCAGGATTGATGATCTATCCTGTAGGGCACACTTTCCGGATTCGTCTTTCGGAAGGCCCTGACGTAGACTGACTCGTCGGCTCCTTTGCACCCGCATGTCCTCATGCGAAGGCGGGGAGCTGATCAAGGTAGCCGATTCGAAAGGCGAAGCGTGGCCAAGAAGCAAGGTGCCATCGAAATCGAGGGCACCGTGATCGAGTCCCTCCCGAACGCGATGTTCAAGGTGGAACTCCAGAACGGTCACAAGGTCCTCGCGCACATCAGCGGCAAGATGCGCATGCACTACATCCGCATCCTTCCTGATGACCGGGTTGTCGTGGAGCTTTCTCCCTACGACCTGACGCGTGGCCGGATCGTCTACCGATACAAGTAGATCTTGTCTTCATCCCCGTCCGGACGTCCTGTCCTGACGTGCGGGTGGTGGCACTGACCCGGAGAACCTCACCAACATGAAGGTCAAGCCGAGCGTCAAGAAGATCTGCGACAAGTGCAAGGTGATCCGCCGTCACGGTCGGGTCATGGTCATCTGCGACAACCTGCGCCACAAGCAGCGCCAGGGCTGACGCACGCCGACCGACCTGCACTACGCAGTTCTTCGCGCGACGTAAGAAAACGTACATACGCAGAACCCGCCCAGTCCTGACCAGGACCGGCGGCACCTCCGGCGGGGGCCGGGGACCCGGGCGTACCACCACCCAACAGGTGTGGTCGGCGGTCGGGGTTCGGTTCTGCGGAAGACCCCCGAACACACAGGAGCCATTGAATGGCACGCGTTTCCGGTGTTGACATCCCGCGCGAAAAGCGTGTGGAGATCGCACTTACCTACGTCTTCGGTGTCGGTCGCACCCGGTCCAAGGAAATCCTTGCGGCCACCGGTGTGAACCCCGACACCCGCGTTCGTGACCTGGCCGAAGAGGACCTGGTCAAGATCCGCGAGTACGTGGACGCCAACCTCCGCACCGAGGGTGACCTCCGCCGCGAGATCCAGGCCGACATCCGTCGCAAGGTCGAGATCCAGTGCTACCAGGGTGTTCGCCACCGTCGTGGCCTGCCCGTGCACGGTCAGCGCACCAGCACGAACGCCCGTACCCGCAAGGGTCCGCGTCGCGCGATCGCCGGTAAGAAGAAGCCGGGCAAGAAGTAGTCCTGTTCAGCGGTCTTGCGCTGTAGGACCGACCACCTCCCGTAGGAGATTTAGATGCCCCCCAAGGGTCGTCAGGGCGCTGCCAAGAAGGTGCGCCGCAAGGAAAAGAAGAACGTCGCTCATGGGCACGCCCACATCAAGAGCACGTTCAACAACACCATCGTCTCGATCACGGACCCCGCGGGCAACGTGATCTCCTGGGCCTCCGCCGGCCACGTCGGCTTCAAGGGCTCGCGCAAGTCCACCCCCTTCGCCGCGCAGATGGCCGCTGAGTCGGCCGCCCGTCGCGCGCAGGAGCACGGCATGCGCAAGGTCGACGTCTTCGTCAAGGGTCCCGGCTCCGGCCGTGAGACCGCGATCCGCTCCCTGCAGGCCACTGGCCTGGAGGTCGGCTCGATCCAGGACGTCACCCCCACCCCGCACAACGGCTGCCGTCCGCCCAAGCGTCGCCGCGTCTGATCCGGGGCGGCGCGATCCGCGCCGCCGCGTATGACGAGGCCCGCTCAGGCTTCGCACCTGTGCGTCTTTGAGTGTTCGGGCGGTACGAACCCCTCGCGGGGGACGTACCGCCCGTACCCTTGTAGTCCGCGGACCCGTGCACACAGCGGGGCCGTATCCGTCGGGCGTCAAATAGTGGGCGTCCACGAATGAAGGAATCCACATGCTTATCGCTCAGCGCCCCTCGCTGACCGAAGAGGTCGTAGACGAGTACCGCTCGCGGTTCGTGATCGAGCCGCTCGAGCCGGGCTTCGGCTACACCCTCGGCAACTCGCTCCGCCGCACGCTCCTGTCCTCGATCCCGGGTGCCGCTGTCACCAGCATCCGCGTGGACGGCGTCCTGCACGAGTTCACCACCGTGCCGGGTGTCAAGGAAGACGTCACCGACATCATCCTCAACATCAAGCAGCTGGTCGTCTCCTCGGAGCACGACGAGCCGGTCGTGATGTACCTGCGCAAGCAGGGTCCCGGCCTGGTCACCGCTGCCGACATCGCGCCCCCGGCCGGTGTCGAGGTGCACAACCCGGACCTGGTCCTCGCCACGCTCAACGGCAAGGGCAAGCTGGAGATGGAGCTGACCGTCGAGCGCGGTCGCGGCTACGTCTCCGCCGTCCAGAACAAGCAGCTGGGCCAGGAGATCGGTCGCATCCCGATCGACTCCATCTACAGCCCGGTCCTCAAGGTCACCTACAAGGTCGAGGCGACCCGAGTCGAGCAGCGCACCGACTTCGACAAGCTGATCGTCGACGTCGAGACCAAGCAGGCCATGCGCCCGCGCGACGCCATGGCGTCCGCCGGCAAGACCCTGGTCGAGCTGTTCGGTCTGGCCCGCGAGCTCAACATCGACGCCGAGGGCATCGACATGGGCCCCTCGCCGACGGACGCGGCCCTGGCCGCCGATCTCGCCCTGCCGATCGAGGAGCTCGAGCTCACCGTTCGGTCGTACAACTGCCTCAAGCGCGAGGGCATCCACTCCGTGGGTGAGCTCGTCGCCCGCTCCGAGGCCGACCTGCTCGACATCCGCAACTTCGGTGCGAAGTCGATCGACGAGGTCAAGGCGAAGCTGGCCGGCATGGGCCTGGCCCTCAAGGACAGCCCGCCCGGATTCGACCCGACCGCCGCCGCCGACGCCTTCGGCGCCGACGACGACGCGGACGCCGGTTTCGTCGAGACCGAGCAGTACTAAGCACCACCAGAAACTTTCCCGCGGCATCCGCCTCGGGGGAACTGTCACCGGTACCTGACACGGCCGGTGCAGATATGAAGGAGTATGACCATGCCGCGTCCCGCAAAGGGTGCCCGTCTGGGCGGCAGCGCCGCGCACGAGAAGCACCTCCTCGCGAACCTCGCGAAGTCGCTCTTCGAGCACGGCCGCATCACCACCACCGAGGCCAAGGCCCGTCGCCTGCGTCCCTACGCCGAGCGTCTGGTGACCAAGGCCAAGAAGGGCGACATCCACAACCGTCGCCTGGTGCTGCAGACGATCACGGACAAGAGCATCGTGCACACGCTGTTCACCGAGATCGCCCCGCGCTACGAGAACCGCCCCGGTGGTTACACGCGCATCACCAAGATCGGCAACCGTCGTGGCGACAACGCCCCGATGGCCGTGATCGAGCTGGTCGAGGCCCTTACGGTCGCCCAGCAGGCCACTGGTGAGGCCGAGGCCGCCACCAAGCGCGCCGTGAAGGAGGCGGAGGCCGCCGAGGCTCCCGCCGCCGAGGAGACCAAGGAGGCCTGATCCCTTCCGGGATCACGCTGAATGGCTCTGAACGGGTCCGCCCCCTTACCGGGGCGGGCCCGTTCTGCATTCGTGCCGAAGACGCGGCCGAGAGAGGATCTGTCACGTGAGTGACGAGGTGGAGCCCGGGCACGTCCGGGTGCGGCTGGACCTGAGCTACGACGGCAAGGACTTCTCCGGCTGGGCGAAGCAGCGCGTGCTGCGCACCGTCCAGGGGGAGCTGGAGTCGGCCCTGCAGACCGTGATGCGGCTGCCCGACCCGGTGGAGCTGACCGTGGCCGGCCGGACCGACGCGGGCGTGCACGCACGCGGGCAGGTCGCGCAGTTCGACGTACGGGACGAGGTGTGGGCCGAGCACCAGGACAAGCTGCTGCGCCGCCTCGCCGGGCGGCTGCCGCACGACGTACGGGTGTGGAAGGCCGCCGAGGCCCCCGCCGGCTTCAACGCGCGGTTCTCCGCGATCTGGCGCCGCTACGCCTACCGCGTGGGCGACCACCAGGCCGGCGTGGACCCGCTGCGCCGCGGGCACGTGCTCTGGTACCAGTGGCCGCTCGACGTGGACGCCATGAACGAGGCCGCCGCCGCGCTGGTCGGAGAGCACGACTTCGCCGCGTACTGCAAGAAGCGCGAGGGGGCCACGACCATCCGCACCCTCCAGCAGCTCAGCTGGGAGCGGGACGCGGAGGGGATCATCACCGCGACCGTCCGCGCCGACGCCTTCTGCCACAACATGGTCCGCTCCCTGGTCGGGGCCCTGCTGCACGTCGGCGACGGCCACCGGACGACCGACTGGCCCGGGAAGGTGCTGGCCGCGGCCGTACGGGATTCCTCGGTGCACGTGGTCAAGCCGCACGGGCTGACGCTGGAGGAGGTCGGCTATCCCGCCGACGAGCTGCTGGCCGCCCGCAGCAAGGAGGCGCGGAACCTGCGGACCCTGCCCGCGGCGGGCTGCTGCTAGTGCGTGCCTAATCCGTTTGGGCGGATCGGCGCCGGACCTGGACAATGCCCCGCATGGGACATCTCGAAGCCAGCCACCTGGAGTACTACCTTCCCGACGGGCGGGTCCTGCTCCCCGACGTCTCCTTCCGGGTGGGGGAGGGGGCGGTCGTCGCCCTGGTCGGGGCGAACGGGGCCGGCAAGACCACGTTGCTGAAGATGATCTCCGGCGAGCTCCAGCCGCACGGCGGCGGCGTGACCGTCAGCGGCGGGCTGGGCGTGATGTCGCAGTTCGTGGGCTCGGTCCGCGACGAGACGACCGTACGGGACCTGCTGGTCTCGGTGGCCCAGCCGCGGATCCGGGAGGCGGCCAAGGCCGTGGACCGTGCCGAGCAGCTGATCCTCACGGTGGACGACGAGCCCGCCCAGATGGCCTACGCCCAGGCGCTGAGCGACTGGGCCGACGTGCAGGGGTACGAGGCGGAGACGCTGTGGGACGTCTGCACGATGGCCGCGCTGGCGATCCCGTACGACTCGGCGCAGTTCCGCGAGGTGCGCACGCTCTCGGGCGGTGAGCAGAAGCGGCTGGTCCTGGAGGCGCTGCTGCGCGGGCCGGACGAGGTACTGCTGCTCGACGAACCGGACAACTACCTGGACGTCCCGGGCAAGCGGTGGCTGGAGGAGCAGCTCAAGGCCACCCGCAAGACGGTGCTCTTCGTCAGCCACGACCGGGAGCTGCTGACCCAGTCCGCCGAGAAGATCATCAGCCTGGAGGCGAGCCCGAACGGCTCGGACGTGTGGGTGCACGGTGCGGGCTTCGCCACCTTCCACGACGCCCGCAAGGAGCGCTTCGCGCGCTTCGAGGAGCTCAAGCGGCGCTGGGACGAGGAGCACGCCAGGCTGAAGGCCCTGGTGCTGCGCCTGCGCGGCCAGGCCGCGATCAGCCCGGACATGGCCTCGCGATACCACGCGATGCAGACCCGCTTCAAGAAGTTCGAGGAGGCCGGGCCGCCGCCCGAGCCGCCGCGCGAGCAGGACATCAAGATGCGGCTCAAGGGCGGCCGTACGGGCGTGCGCGCGCTCACGGTGGAGAACCTGGAGCTCACCGGGCTGATGAAGCCCTTCTCCCTGGAGGTCTTCTACGGGGAGCGGGTCGCGGTCCTGGGCTCGAACGGCTCCGGGAAGTCGCACTTCCTGCGCCTGATGGCGGGGGAGGACGTCAAGCACACGGGGACGTGGAAGCTCGGCGCCCGCGTGGTTCCCGGCCACTTCGCGCAGACCCACGCCCACCCCGAGCTGTTCGGCCGCACGCTCGTCGACATCCTGTGGACGGAGGCGGCGAAGCCGCTCGGCCAGGCGATGGGCGCCCTGCGCCGCTACGAGCTGGAGCGCCAGGGCGAGCAGCCCTTCGAGAGGCTCTCGGGCGGCCAGCAGGCGCGTTTCCAGATCCTGCTGCTGGAGCTGGCCGGTACGACGGCGCTGCTCCTGGACGAGCCGACGGACAACCTCGACCTGGAATCGGCGGAGGCGCTGCAGGACGGGCTGGAGGCGTACGACGGCACTGTGCTGTGCGTCACGCACGACCGGTGGTTCGCGCGCACATTTGACCGTTACCTGGTCTTCGGTTCAGACGGTGTTGTGCGGGAGACTACGGAGCCCGTCTGGGACGAACGTAGGGTCGAGCGGAAGCGCTAGGGGGAGACCACCCCCGGCTTGGGTCGAGGGGACTTCGTAGTGGGGCTGCGGCCGAGTGTCTGGGTCATGAAATGGGACAGCCCGTCGTCCTGGGACCGGGGGGTGGCCTGGCTGTTGAGGCCGGCCCCCCGGTCCTGGCGGTTCGTGGGTCTGGTGATCCTGCTGTCGGTGTCGGTCGCGGCGAGCCTGCGGGTGAACTGGGGCTCGGACAACGCCTTCGTGCTCAAGGCGGCCGACGCCCTGCTCGCCGGGGTCTCCCCGTACGAGGACAAGCGGTTCCTCTACCTGCCCAGCGCCGTGATCATGGCGATCCCCGAGGCCCTGCTGCCGGAGCCGCTGCTGCGCGTGGTGCTCCCGCTGGGGATGATCGGGCTCGTCGGCCTCGGCTGGTGGGCCTCGCTGCGGCTGTTCTCGGTACCGGTGCGCTCGCGGCTCGCGGTCGGCGGTTTCGCGCTGTTCGCGCTTGCGTACAAGCCGTTCATCAACCTGGTGCAGATCGCGAACTGGACGGCCATCTCGGCCGCCGCCCTACCGGTGGCGCTGCTGCTGGCGCACCGCAAGCACTGGGCCGCGGCCGGGCTGGTGGTGGGCCTCGCCATCGCCTGCAAGCCGATGCTGGTGCCGATCGGTCTGCTCTTCCTGCTGGCCCGGCAGTGGCGGGGGCTGGCGCTCGCGGTGGGCGTTCCGGTGGGGCTCTCGCTGGCGGGGGCGCTGATGATGCCGCACCCGATGCTCTTCTTCACCAAGACCCTGCCGTTCCTGCTCCAGGGCCAGGATTCCTACGCGCTGCCCTGGGACGCCTCGCCGATCGCGGCGCTGCCGCGGCTGGGGGTGCCCGGGCCGCTGGCGGTGCTGCTGGCCTTCGCGGGGGCCGCCTGCGGGCTGTGGGCGACCTGGCGCCGGTGGCGGCGGCCGGTCGAGGCGGACGGCGACGGCGGTGAGCTCAGGCTGGTGGAGACCGCCTGCATGGTGATGCTCGCCGCATTCCTGGTGTCGCGGCCCTCCTTCGACCACTACCTGATCGTGGTGCTCCCGCTGCTGCTGGCGTCGGGGGTGCGGGAGGGCTCGATGCCGCGCTCGCCCTGGTTCTGGGTGGCTCTGCTGCCGCAGACGGCGGGCATCCCGTGGCCCTCGGAGTTCGAGGCCAAGAGGAGGGCGTTCCGGGACATGGTGACCCTGTGCGCACTCGCCGGACTGCTGGCGCGTCGAGCACTGCGGTCGCGCCGGGGTACTCTGGAGCTTGTACGAACTACGGGGTCCCCACCCAGGACCGAACCGGAGTGCGCCGCGAGCCCCGTGCAAACGGGATCGCGGACCGCGTTTTGACCCTTCCAGGTCTTCAGGGGTACCCTGCTGGTTCGTTATGCGTATTGGCTTGCTCATTCTCACGTGAATTCGCCTTACGCCGGTCCACCGGGCCGATGACCAGCGGTACACACGGGTTGCGTCTCCGATGTGAACCAGGGCTGTCGTGATCGTCCGTGGTGACCCATGTCAGGACCCGTCCCTCGGGCTCACCCCCCGGGGATGACCCACCACTGAAGAAGCGAAGGCATACGCGTGCGTACGTTCAGCCCCAAGCCCGGCGACATCTCGCGCCAGTGGCACGTCATCGACGCCCAGGACGTTGTCCTCGGCCGTCTGGCGACCCAGGCCGCTACCCTCCTGCGGGGTAAGCACAAGCCGACTTACGCCCCCCACATGGACATGGGCGACTTTGTCATCATCATCAACGCCGACAAGGTCCACCTGTCCGGCAACAAGGCGACCCAGAAGATGGCGTACCGCCACTCCGGGTTCCCGGGCGGCCTGCGTTCGGTCCGCTACGACGACCTCCTGGCGAACAACCCGGAGAAGGCCGTCGAGAAGGCCATCAAGGGCATGATCCCCAAGAACACCCTGGGCCGTCAGATGCTCTCGAAGCTGAAGGTCTACTCGGGCGATGTGCACCCCCACGCTGCTCAGCAGCCGGTGCCGTTCGAGATCACCCAGGTCGCGCAGTAGTTCCGGCCACCACACCCCCTAAGACAAGAAACTTCTGAGGAGCATCGTGGCCGAGACCACCGCCGAGACGACCCCCGTCGAAGAGTTCGAGGGCAACGTCGAGGAGTACACCACCGAGACCGCGGACGTAGTCGAGGGTGACTACACGTCCGAGTCCCTTGCCGGTCGCTTCGGTGACCCCCAGCCGGCCGCCGGCCTGGGCCGTCGCAAGAACGCCATCGCCCGCGTCCGGATCGTTCCGGGCACCGGCAAGTGGAAGATCAACGGTCGCACCCTTGAGGACTACTTCCCCAACAAGGTGCACCAGCAGGAAGTCAACGAGCCGTTCAAGCTGCTCGAGCTCGACAACCGCTACGACGTCATCGCCCGCATCTCGGGTGGCGGCGTGTCCGGTCAGGCCGGCGCCCTGCGCCTCGGTGTGGCCCGTGCGCTGAACGAGGCGGACCAGGACAACAACCGCCCGGCGCTGAAGAAGGCCGGCTTCCTCTCCCGCGACGACCGTGCGGTCGAGCGCAAGAAGGCCGGTCTCAAGAAGGCCCGTAAGGCTCCGCAGTACAGCAAGCGTTAATCACGCCCGCTGTTCAGCACGAATCCGCCCCGGCAGCACTCTGTGTGCTGCCGGGGCGGTTCGTTTACCGCCAAAAGCGGCAAATAATTGGCACAACTGCTCATAGCGAAGTGTGAACTCGGGAGGACAACAGTGGGACGACTCTTCGGGACGGACGGTGTACGAGGCGTCGCCAACGCGGATCTGACGGCCGAGCTGGCGCTCGGTCTCTCCGTGGCGGCCGCGCACGTACTGGCCGAGGCGGGTACCTTCGAGGGCCACCGGGCCACGGCCGTGGTCGGCCGGGATCCCCGGGCCTCGGGCGAGTTCCTGGAGGCCGCAGTCGTCGCGGGCCTCGCGAGCGCGGGCGTGGACGTCCTGCGCGTCGGTGTGCTGCCCACCCCGGCGGTGGCGTATCTCACCGGTGCGCTGGGCGCCGACCTCGGCGTCATGCTCTCGGCCAGCCACAACGCCATGCCCGACAACGGCATCAAGTTCTTCGCGCGCGGCGGTCACAAGCTCGCCGACGAGCTGGAGGACCGGATCGAGTCGGTCTACGACGACCACCGCACGGGTGCTCCCTGGGACCGCCCGACGGGCGCCGGTGTCGGCCGCGTCTCCGACTACACCGAGGGCTTCGACAAGTACGTCGCCCACCTCATGGGTGTCCTGCCCAACCGCCTCGACGGCCTCAAGGTGGTCCTCGACGAGGCCCACGGCGCGGCCGCCTTCGTCTCGCCCGAGGCCTTCACCCGGGCCGGCGCGGAGATCGTCACCATCGGTGCCGAGCCCGACGGCCTGAACATCAACGACGGCTGCGGTTCCACCCACCTCGGTCTGCTGAAGCAGGCCGTCGTCGAGCACGGGGCCGACCTCGGCATCGCGCACGACGGTGACGCCGACCGCTGCCTCGCCGTGGACGGCAACGGCGAGGAGGTCGACGGGGACCAGATCCTCGCGGTGCTCGCGCTGGCGATGCGCGAGGCCGGGCACCTGCGCGAGGACACCGTCGTCGCCACCGTGATGTCGAACCTGGGCTTCAAGCTGGCCATGGAGTCCGAGGGCATCAACGTCGTGCAGACGGGCGTCGGCGACCGGTACGTCCTGGAGTCGATGAAGGAGCACGGGTACGCGCTGGGCGGCGAGCAGTCCGGCCACGTGATCATCCTCGACCACGCCACCACCGGTGACGGCACCCTGACCGGCCTGATGCTGGCGGCCCGGATCGCGGCCACCGGCACGCCCCTGGCCGAGCTGACCGGGATCATGACGCGGCTGCCGCAGGTCCTGGTCAACGTCCCCGACGTGGACAGGTCGCGGGTCACCACCTCCGGCGAGCTGGCCGCGGCCGTCGCCGACGCGGAGCGGGAGCTCGGCACGACCGGGCGCGTCCTGCTGCGTCCGTCGGGCACCGAGCCCCTCGTACGGGTGATGGTGGAGGCCGCCGACATCGAGCAGGCCCGCGCGGTCGCCGGCCGCCTCGCGGACGTCGTGAAGTCGGCGCTCGGCTAGAGCCCGCCCTCCCGTCACGACAGCGGCCCCGCGCTACGAAGCTTCGTAGCGCGGGGCCGCTGTCGTGAGGCGTGGCGGGGGCTCAGGCCTTGGACGTCGTACGCCGCCAGCGGCCGCGCTGGGTGCGCCACAGGAGCTTTTGGCCGAGCAGGGTCAGGACACCGGCCAGCATGATGCCGAAGAGGTTCAGCAGGAGCTGCTCCGCCGAGCCCCACATCTGGGCGTACTCCCCGTAGCCGAGGGCCACGGCCGCGTTGGCGGCGGCCGGGACCGTGGTCACCGAGATCGCGACGCCGACCAGCGCCCCGGACTTCGCCGAGGTCAGGGAGAGCACCCCGGCCACGCCCGCGAGCAGCGCCACCACGAACGAGAACAGGTCCGGCTGCCAGATGAAGCTGGTGTTGGGGCGGGGCTTGTCCAGCATCTCGTGGTGGAACAGCCCGAGGGCGTCCATGACCAGGGTGAAGAGGGTGGTCGCGACCATCGCGGAGGCGAAGCCCACCAGCAGGGCGATCAGCGAGCGGGCGGCCAGCCTGGGGGCGCGCTGCACCAGGGCGGTGCAGACGCCGGCGAGCGGCCCGAACTCCGGACCGACCGCCATCGCGCCCACGATCAGGATGGCGTTGTCGAGGACCACACCGCAGGCCGCGATCATCGTGGCGACGATCATGAAGGCGCTGTAGGTGATGCTGAGGGTGGACTCCTCGTGGGTCGCCTCGCTCAGCTGCTCCCACAGGACGGCGTCGGCGGCCTCGCCCGGCGCCTCCTCCTCGGCCCGGTCGGCGCGCTCCGACAGGGACAGGTCGATGTTCTCGACCGCGATCGACCCGTCCTTGTCGATGCCGAGCTCGCGGAGCTCGTTCAGGAGCTCGTCGCCCGCCTCGCGCGCGACGTCGCACAGCACGATGTCGCCCGCCGGGATGCGGGCGGCCCCGGGCAGCACGGCCAGATGGGTGGTGCCGACCGTCCCCTCGACGATCCTGACCACGGCATCGGTGCGGTCCGACGGAATGATCATCCGTAGATGCAGCATGGCCGCACCCTAGCCTCCGGCGGCCCCCGGTATCAGGTGGCGCTCAGAGCTTGCGCAGACTCAGCTTCTGCACCTTGTGGTCGGGGCCCTTGCGGACCACCAGGGTGGCGCGGCCGCGGGTCGGGGCCACGTTCTCCAGCAGGTTCGGCTTGTTGATGGTCCGCCACATCGTCTGCGCGTACTCCAGCGCCTCCTCCTCGGAGACCTGGGTGTACTTGCGGAAGTAGGAGAAGGGGTTCTGGAACGCCGTCTCGCGCAGCTTGCGGAACCGGTTGAGGTACCAGCGCTCGATGTCCTCGGGGCGGGCGTCCACGTACACGCTGAAGTCGAAGTAGTCGGCGAGGCCGACCCGGGTGCGGCCGTCCTTGCCGGGCATGGCCGGCTGCAGGACGTTGAGCCCCTCGACGATCAGGATGTCGGGACGGCGTACGACCAGCCGCTCGTCGGGGACGATGTCGTAGATCAGGTGGGAGTAGACCGGGGCCGTGACCTCGTCCTTGCCCGCCTTGATGTCGGCGACGAAGCGGGTCAGCGCGCGGCGGTCGTAGGACTCGGGGAAGCCCTTGCGGGCGGTCAGGCCGCGCCGTTCGAGCTCCTTCATCGGATAGAGGAAGCCGTCGGTGGTGACCAGCTCCACGCGCGGGTGCTCCGGCCAGCGGGCCAGGAGAGCCTGGAGGAGACGGGCCACGGTGGACTTGCCCACCGCGACCGAGCCGGCGACCCCTATGACGAAGGGGGTGCCCGTCTGGGCGCCGTGGCCGTTGCCCGCGTCACCCAGGAAGGTGTTGAGGGTGCCGCGCAGGTTGCTGGTGGCGCCGACGTACAGGTTCAGCAGCCGGGAGAGCGGCAGGTAGACGTCGCGGACCTCGTCGAGGTCGATGACGTCGCCCAGTCCCCGCAGCCGCTCGACCTCGTCGGCCGTCAGCGGGAGCGGGGTGCGCTCGCGCAATGCGCTCCACTCGGCACGGGTGAGGTCCACGTAGGGGGAGGCCTCGTGGCCCCGGCGGCGCGTGGGGTGCGCGGCGTGCTCGGGGTGCCGGGGCTCGGTCTGCGGGGCCTGCTGGTCCCGCGCAGGGGGCTCCGATCCGTCGGGGCGCTCCGTTGCGCGGTCCGGCGTGCTTCGTGGCGGCGAAGAGATCACACGGCCATTGTCACGGGTCACGGGCCGCCGTGGGTGGTGTGGTCGGTCACGTGGGCCCGGGTCTTATGGCCCGGGGTGGGTGGGATGTACGGGCGGTGGTCTCGACCGGGAGCTCCCGGGGTACCGGCAGGGCCGCGATGGGTGCCGAGTGCGGCCGACTCCGGAGCGGTGCCGGTGGGGCCCCGTACGGTGTGGATCACTGCAGCTCGTGACGCCGCCCCCAGGCCGGGGCGGTCGGGCGTGCTGCCCTTGCCGTAGACCTTTCCTGTGGGGGGAACACCACCATGCGCACCGCATTCGTCCGCCGTACCGTCCTGTCCGCCTCGGCCGTGGCCCTGGCGCTGCTCGCCACGGCCTGCGGGGGCTCGTCCGACACGGCGGACGGGAAGTCCGACGCGTCCGCGGTCAAGGGGAAGGCGGCCGCCGAGCTCGGTGCGGAGCTCGTGAACGGGGCGGACCTGCCCGATCACGTCGTCAAGCCCCCCCTGCCGGAGGAGGTCGAGGCCGCTCCCAGTGCCACCAGCGACAGGCCCGAGTGCGTTCCGCTGGTCAAGGCGATGGCCATGGCGGAGGTGGGCACCCCCGTCGGAACCACAAGGGTCAAGACCTTCGACAAGCCGAAGGAGCCGGCCGCCGGCGCGAGCGCGGTGGAGAGGCTGAAGGCCAAGATGAGCGTCCTTCGCGCCACCACTACCGCCGTCACCCTGACCTCGTACAACGGCAAGGGTGCGGAGGAGGCCTTCGCTTCCTTCGAAGGCGCGGGAACGGCCTGCGCCGGGGGCTACTCGGCCACCCACGCAGGGGAGACGGTCCAGGTGCTCAAGGTGGCCGCGGGCGTCCCCGTCCAAGGCGGGGACGAGTCGCTCGCCTACGCGATCGAACTGAACTATGGGGGGCAGGTGCTCAACACGCAGGTGGTGGTCGTGCGCAAGGCGAATGCTCTTGCCGTCTTCTCGGCCCTGAGCACCTCAGGTATCGCCGAGCAGCCGAAGGCCGTCGTTGCGGCACAGGTCAAGAAGCTCGGCTGACGGATCCGTTCGTCGCGCGTGCGTCAACCCCGCTCCGGCGTCCGCGCCGGGGCGGTTTTTCGTCCGGTTCAGGTACCGGGCGCGGAGCCAACTACGGCGTACCCTGCGGCTTATGTGCGGAATCGTGGGTTACGTGGGAGCGCAGTCGGCGCTCGATGTGGTCATTGCCGGACTCAAGCGGCTGGAGTACCGCGGCTACGACTCGGCGGGTGTCGCCGTGCTCGCCGACGGGGAACTCGCCGCCGTCAAGAAGGCCGGCAAGCTGGTCAATCTGGAGAAGGAGCTGGTCGGGCACCCGCTGCCGGCCGGTTCCACGGGGCTCGGACACACCCGGTGGGCCACCCACGGGGGGCCCACCGACGTCAACGCCCACCCGCACCTCGACAATTCGGGGCGCGTGGCCGTCGTACACAACGGGATCATCGAGAACTTCGCCGCGCTGCGGGCCGAGCTCGCCGAGCGCGGGCACCGGCTGGAGTCCGAGACGGACACCGAGGTCGTCGCGCACCTGCTGGCCGAGCGGTTCGAGGGCGCCGGCGGGGACCTGGCGGAGGCGATGCGGCAGGTGTGCCGGCAGCTCGACGGGGCCTTCACCCTGGTCGCCGTGCACGCGGACCAGCCGGACGTGGTGATCGGGGCGCGCCGCAACTCGCCGCTCGTGGTCGGCGTGGGGGAGGGCGAGAACTTCCTCGCCTCCGACGTGGCCGCCTTCATCGCCCACACCCGGTCCGCGATCGAGCTGGGGCAGGACCAGGTCGTCGAGCTGCGCCGCGACGGGGTCACGGTGACCAACTTCGACGGCACCGCCGCGGACGTGCGGGCGTACCACGTGGACTGGGACGCCTCCGCGGCCGAGAAGGGGGGCTACGACTACTTCATGCTCAAGGAGATCGCCGAGCAGCCGAAGGCCGTCGCCGACACCCTCCTGGGCCGGATCGACGCGAACGGCCTGCTGACCCTCGACGAGGTGCGCATCCCCGACTCGGTGCTGCGCGAGGTCGACAAGGTCGTGATCGTCGCCTGCGGTACGGCGTACCACGCCGGCATGATCGCGAAGCTGGCCATCGAGCACTGGACGCGCATCCCCTGCGAGACGGAGCTGGCGAGCGAGTTCCGCTACCGCGACCCGATCCTGGACCAGCGCACGCTGGTGATCGCGATCTCGCAGTCCGGCGAGACGATGGACACCCTGATGGCGCTGCGCCACGCCCGCGAGCAGGGCGCCAAGGTGCTGGCGATCTGCAACACGAACGGCTCGACGATCCCGCGCGAGTCGGACGCCGTGCTGTACACGCACGCCGGGCCCGAGGTGGCCGTCGCCTCGACGAAGGCGTTCCTGACGCAGCTCGTGGCCTGCTACCTGGTCGCCCTCTACCTCGGCCAGGTCCGGGGCACGAAGTGGGGCGACGAGATCCGGTCCGTGATCCGGGAGCTGTCGGACATCGCCGCGGCGGTGGACACCGTACTGGAGACCATGGAGCCGGTACGGGAGCTGGCGCGCTCGCTCGCGGACAAGAACACCGTGCTGTTCCTGGGCCGGCACGTCGGCTACCCGGTGGCGCTGGAGGGCGCGCTCAAGCTCAAGGAGCTGGCGTACATGCACGCCGAGGGCTTCGCGGCGGGCGAGCTCAAGCACGGGCCGATCGCGCTCATCGAGAAGGACCTGCCGGTCGTGGTCGTCGTACCGTCCCCGCGCGGGCGCTCGGTGCTGCACGACAAGATCGTGTCGAACATCCAGGAGATCCGGGCGCGCGGGGCGCGGACCATCGTGATCGCCGAGGAGGGGGACGAAGCGGTGGTCCCGTACGCCGACCACCTCATCCGCATCCCGGCCACCCCGACACTGCTCCAGCCGCTCGTGGCCACCGTGCCGCTGCAGGTCTTCGCGTGCGAGCTGGCGACGGCGCGCGGCAACGAGGTGGACCAGCCGCGGAACCTCGCCAAGTCGGTGACGGTGGAGTGAGCGCAGCGAACGGAGCAGGTCAGCCACAATGGAGCACAGTGGTGACGGTGGAGTAGTGGCGTAGCTGGAGCTGTGGTTGTGATTATCGGCGTCGGGATCGATGTGGCGGAGATCGAGCGGTTCGGCGCGGCGCTGGAGCGCACGCCGGGCCTCGCCGGGCGGTTGTTCCTCGACGCGGAGCTGACCCTGCCGGGCGGCGAGCGGCGCGGTACCGCCTCGCTCGCCGCCCGGTTCGCCGCCAAGGAGGCGCTCGCCAAGGCGCTCGGCGCGCCCGCCGGGCTGCTGTGGACCGACGCCGAGGTGTACGTGGAGGCCAGCGGGCAGCCGCGGCTGCGGGTGTCGGGGACGGTCGAGGCGCGGGCGAAGGCGCTGGGCGTGCGGTCCTGGCACATCTCGCTCAGCCACGACGCGGGCATCGCCTCCGCCGTGGTGATCGCCGAGGGATAGCGCCCCCCCTTCGGGCAGGCTGGTGTCATGCGTACTGCTTACAGCGTGGAGACCGTACGGGCCGCCGAGCGCGAGCTGATGGCCCGGCTGCCCGAAGGCACCCTGATGCGGCGGGCGGCGGCCGGATTGGCCGCCGTCTGCGTGCGGTTGCTGCCCCGCGTGTACGGGGCCCGCGTGGTGCTGCTGGTCGGCCCGGGGGACAACGGCGGCGACACCCTCTACGCAGGCGCGAAGCTGGCCCGGCGCGGGGCCGGGGTGACGGCCGTCGCGATGGATCCGGACCGGGTGCACGCGGGCGGACTGGCCGCGCTGCGGGCCGCCGGCGGGCGCCTCGACGGAGCCGTGCCCGAGCGGGCCGACCTCGTGCTCGACGGGCTGGTCGGCATCGGCGGCCGGGGTGCGCTGCGGCCGGCCGCGGCCGCGCTGGCGGCACGGATCCCGGCGGGCGCGGTGGTGGTCGCGGTGGACCTGCCGAGCGGGGTGGACGCGGACACCGGAGAAGTGGCCGGAGCGGCCGTAACGGCCGACGTGACGGTGACCTTCGGGGCGTACAAGCCGGGGCTGCTGACCGACCCGGGGGCCTCGCGGGCGGGCGCCCTGCACCTGGTGGACATCGGGCTGGACTTCGGAGTTCGGTCTCCGGGCCCCGGAGCCCCCGAGATGGAGGCCCTGCAACACGCCGACGTGGCGGGCCTGCTGCCGGAGCCGACGGCGTCGAGCGACAAGTACCGGCGCGGCGTGCTCGGGATCGTCGCCGGGTCCGCGCGCTACCCCGGCGCGGCGGTGCTCGCGGTGGCCGGGGCGCTGCGGGGCGGCGCGGGCGCGGTGCGCTACGTAGGGCCGCCGGCGGTGGCGGAGGCCGTACTGGCCCGGTACCCGGAGACGCTGATCGGGCACGGCCGGGTACAGGCGTGGGTGGTCGGGCCGGGGCTGGGCGACGAGGGCGGCCCGGAGGTGCGGGAGGCGCTGTCGCAGCCGGTACCGGTTCTGGTGGACGCGGACGGGCTGCGCGGGCTGGACCCGGCCGCGCTGCGGGCGCGGGCGGCCCCGACCCTGCTGACCCCGCACGCGGGGGAGGCGGCGGCGCTGCTGGGGCTCGCGCGGGAGACGGTCGAGACGGGGCGGCTGGAGGCCGTGCGGGGGCTCGCGGAGCGGTACGGGGCGGTGGCGCTGCTGAAGGGGTCGACGACCCTGATCGCCCCGGCCGGGCCCGGCCCCGTCCGGGTCAACCCGACCGGGACCCCGTGGCTGGCCACCGCCGGGAGCGGGGACGTGCTGTCCGGGCTGGCCGGGTCCCTGCTGGCGGCCGGACTGCCCGCCCTGGACGCGGGGTCGGTGGCGGCGTACCTCCACGGCCTGGCGGCCCGCCTCACCGGCGGCCCCCTCCTGGCCCACCAGGTGGCGGAGGCCCTGCCGCGGGCGTGGCGGGACGTCCGCGGCCGCTAGGCGACCTGGACCGGGGCTCAGGGTGCGGCACCGCCCCCGGACCCCGGACCCCGGACTCCCGCGCCTCCCGACCCGGCGGGGCTGGATTCGGGACCGGACCCGCCTGTTCGGCCCGGTGGGTGGGGCTCTGAGAGACTGTGGGGGATGAACGAGACAGCCGCGCGCGTGTACGCCGAGATCGATCTTGACGCCGTCCGGGCGAACGTACGGGCCCTGCGCGAGCGGGCGCCCCGCTCCGCCCTGATGGCCGTCGTCAAGGCGAACGCCTACGGGCACGGGGCCGTGGCCTGCGCCAGGGCCGCCCAGGAGGCCGGCGCGAGCTGGCTGGGGACCGCCACGCCCGAGGAGGCCCTGGCGCTGCGCGCCGCCGGGATCGAAGGCCCCGTCCTGTGCTGGCTGTGGACGCCCGGCGGACCCTGGCGGGAGGCAGTCGAGGCCGGTATCGACGTGGCCGTCAGCGCGATGTGGGCCCTCGACGAGGTACGGGCGGCCGCCCGCGCCGCCGGAACGACGGCCCGGATCCAGCTCAAGGCCGACACGGGCCTGGGCCGCAACGGCTGCCAGCCCGCCGACTGGGAGGCCCTGGTGACCGCGGCCGTCGCCGCCCAGTCCGAGGGGACCGTACGCGTCACCGGCGTCTGGTCGCACTTCGCCTGCGCCGACGAGCCCGGCCACCCCTCCATCCAGCTCCAGCTGGCCGCCTTCCGCGAGATGCTCGCGTACGCGGAGAAGGAGGGCGTCGAGCCCGAGGTCCGGCACATCGCCAACTCCCCGGCCACGCTCACCCTCCCGGAATCCCACTTCGACCTCGTCCGCTGCGGCCTGGCCGTCTACGGGGTCTCGCCCTCGCCCGAGCTCGGCACCTCCGCCCAGCTGGGTCTGCGGCCCGCGATGGCGCTCAAGGCCACCGTCGCGCTGGTCAAGACCGTCCCGGCCGGGCACGGGGTCAGCTACGGGCACCACTACGTCACCGACCGGGAGACCAGCCTCGCGCTGATCCCGGCGGGCTACGCCGACGGGCTCCCGCGCCAGGCATCCGGGCTCGGCCCGGTGCTCGTCGGCGGACGCGTCCGCACCGTCGCCGGGCGCGTCGCCATGGACCAGTTCGTGGTCGACCTGGACGGGGACGAGGCCCGCGCCGGCGACGAGGCCGTGCTCTTCGGGGACGCCGAGCGCGGCGAACCCACCGCCGAGGACTGGGCTCAAGCGGCGCATACGATCGCCTATGAGATCGTCACCCGTATCGGGGGCCGGGTCCCCCGCGTGTACCTGGGCGGCTGAGTGAGCGGGGGCGGCGGCGTGAGTGAGAACTGGCGCAAGGCGGGCTGGGCCGGCGCCGCCATCGGCGTGATAGCCGCCGGAGCGGCGGCCGGGGTCGCGGTCGAACGGATCACCGTCGGCCGGGGCATGCGCATGAAGGCACGCCTCGCGCTCGACGCGACCGCGGACTTCGGCGCCCTGCGCGGCGCCCCCGGCACCGCGCGGGCCGAGGACGGCACCGCGCTGTACTACGAGGTCGACGAGCTGCCCGAGGAGGGCAAGCGGCGCCGGCTGCGCCGCAAGGCCCCGCCCCGTCCGACCGTGGTGTTCTGCCACGGCTACTGCCTTTCCCAGGACTCCTGGCACTTCCAGCGCGCCGCCCTGCGCGGTCTGGTCCGGGCCGTCTACTGGGACCAGCGCAGCCACGGCCGCAGCGCGCGCGGCCTGTCCCAGGCCGCGGGCGAGCCGGTCACCTTCGAACAGCTCGGCCGCGACCTGAAGGCCGTCATCGACGCCGCCGCCCCCGAGGGCCCGCTGGTCCTGGTCGGTCACTCGATGGGCGGGATGACCATCATGGGACTGGCCCAGGAGTGTCCCGACCTCATCCGGGACCGCGTGGTCGGGGTGGCGCTGGTCGGCACCTCCAGCGGCCGGCTGGGCGAGGTCACGTACGGGCTGCCCGCCCTGGGCTTCTCGACGGTACGGCGCCTGCTGCCCGGGGTGCTCAGGGCGCTCGGCTCCCAGGTGGAGCTGGTGGAGAAGGGCCGGCGGGCCACCGCCGACCTGTTCGCCGGCATGGTCAAGATGTACTCCTTCGCCTCGCGCGACGTCGATCCGGCCGTCTCCCGCTTCGCCGAGCGGCTCATCGAGGCCACGCCCATCGACGTGGTCGCCGAGTTCTACCCGGCCTTCCAGGCGCACGACAAGACGGCCGCGCTCCAGCGGTTCGCGGACATCCCCGTCACGGTCATCGCCGGGGCCGGCGACATGGTCACCCCGCCCGACCACAGCGAGGCCATCAAGGAGGCGCTGCCCTCCGCGGAGCTGGTCGTCCTGGAGAGCGCCGGGCACCTGATGATGCTGGAGCGGCCGGACACCGTGAACGGGCTGCTCACCGAGCTCCTCGCGCGCACCGGGACGGTGCCCGCAGCGGCTAACGTTGGCGGGCATGGAAGAAGTACCTGACACGGAAACGCACGTCACCGTCGGCTCGCCCGACGCCATGCAGGACCTCGGGCGCCGGATCGCCGCCCTGCTGCGCCCCGGCGACCTCGTCCTGCTGACGGGGGAGCTCGGCGCCGGGAAGACCACCCTGACCCGCGGCCTCGGCGAGGGGCTGGGCGTGCGCGGGGCCGTGACCTCGCCGACCTTCGTGATCGCCCGGGTCCACCCCTCGCTGACCGGCGGTCCGGCGCTGGTGCACGTGGACGCGTACCGGCTGGGCGGCGGCCTGGACGAGATGGAGGACCTGGACCTCGATGTCTCGCTGCCCGAGTCCGTCGTCGTCGTGGAGTGGGGCGACGGCAAGGTCGAGGAGCTGTCCGACGACCGGCTGCACGTGCTGATCCGCCGTGCGGTCGGCCACGAGGAGGTCCTCGACGACGTGCGCGAGGTCATCGTCCGCGGAATCGGTGGCCGCTGGTCGGCCGGGGCCGGTCTGGAGACCCTCGCGGGCGTCCTGTCGCCGGAGCAGGCGTAGCGCGGCGCGGGGCGGCACGGGGCCGCGCCGCGAGAAACGTTCCGACAAGTCGTCGGGAAGATATTGCGCGGGCGGTGGGGCGCGTGGTCACATGGTACGGAGGGCTGGTTAGGCGTACCTAAGTACGGGCTGGCCCCGGCCAGGAGGCAGCCATGTCGGCAAGAGGAGCAGCGGGCGTCCCCCGCCCGTCCGCCGTGTCCATGGGGGCGCTGCTCGCCGCGGGCGCGGCCGCCAGCGCCGTGTCGACGCCGCCCGCGCGCGAGCGCGCACCGGAGCCCGGTCCCGGCCCCTGTTCCGTACGGGAAGGGGCGGAGGGCGGCACCGAAGGCGCGGAGGGCGCGGACGGCAGCGCACAGGCCGCTCCGGAGTCCGAAGCGGCCTGAAGGTGGCTGGAGCTGCCTGTCGCTGCCTGAAGCGGAGACCCGTCGCGCTGACGGCGAGGTCTCTTACGAGTGAACTTGGCGCGTCGCGGCCGGGTCAGGGAACGACGACGACCTTGGAGCCGATCGTCGCGAAGGCCCACATCGCGTCCCCGTCCGCGCGCAGCATGCGGACACCGCCGGTCTTCTTCGCCGGATCGGGCGTCGGCAGGGTGTTGTCCACGCGGGCGCTGAAGCCGACCGTGACCCCCTGCGGACTGGCGAACCGGACGACGTGCTCGATCGGCACCCCGTCCGAGCCGGTCACCTTGCCCGTGCGGCCGCCGACCGTGTAACTGCCGGTCGCCGGGTGCACCGTGCTCGGCACGACCGCGAAGGACTTCGGGGCCCCGGTGGGTCCCACCAGCCACACGCGCTTGGCGCCGAGCGAGTAGACGACGCGCACCCCGGTGCCGGAGCCGGCCGGGAGGGCCAGCTCCTTCGCCGGGTCGGTCTTGGCCGGTCCCGAGTCGCTCGGAGCGGGCACCGGGCTCTGCGCGACGGCCTTCGGCGGGAGGGCGGGAGCGGAGGCGGAGGCCTGGTAGCCGAGGAAACCGACGACGGCGAGCGCCCCGACGGTGAGCCCGGCCACGATTCCCGAGCTGCTGCGTGCCACCTTGCTCCACCTCTCCGCATGGTCAGTCGATAGGGGTCGGTCGAAATGGGCGGTCGAAATGTTCAGTCGAACGATCACACCCTGACACCTGGTCCGAAGGTAGCAGCCGGGGTGCCCGCAGACCGGCCGCAAGGGCCCGGGGCCCCGGAGTCGTAGGCTGTTCGCGTGCTCTTGCTCGCTGTAGATACCGCCACGCCCGCCGTCACCGTCGCCCTGCACGACGGCGAGTCCGTCCTCGCCGAGTCGAACCAGGTCGACGCCCGCCGCCACGGGGAGCTCCTGCTGCCCTCCGTCGACAAGGTCCTCGCAGAGGCGGGGGTCAAGCTCGAAGCCGTCACCGGCATCGTCGTCGGCGTCGGCCCCGGCCCCTACACGGGACTGCGCGTCGGCCTCGTGACCGCCTCCACCTTCGCCGCCGTACTCGGCGTACCCGTCCACGGGCTGTGCACCCTGGACGGCCTGGCCCACGCGGCCGGCGAAGCCGGGATCGAGGGCCCCTTCGTCGTGGCCACCGACGCCCGGCGCAAGGAGGTCTACTGGGCCCGCTACGAGGACCCCCGCACCCGGGCCGGCGGGCCCTCGGTGGACCGGCCGGCCGATATCGCCGAGCGCGTCGCCGGACTGCCCGCCGTCGGACAGGGAGCACGGCTCTACCCCGAGGTCTTCACCGACGCCCGGGCCCCCGAGCACCAGAGCGCCGCCGCCCTGGCCGCCCTGGCCGCGCGACGGCTGGCGGCGGGGGAGGCGTTCGAGAACGCCGACGGCATGGCGCCGACCCCGCTCTACCTGCGCCGGCCCGACGCCGAGGTGCCCAAGAACTACAAGGTGGTCACCCCGCAGTGACAGCCACCTCAGCGGTCGTCCTGCGCGAGATGCGCTGGTGGGACATCGGGCCCGTGCTGGAACTGGAGCACGAGCTGTTCCCCGAGGACGCCTGGTCCGCCGGGATGTTCTGGTCCGAGCTCGCCCACGCCCGCGGCCCCGGCGCCACGCGCCGCTACGTCGTCGCGGAAGAGGCGGGCCGGCTGGTCGGCTACGCCGGGCTGGCCGCGGCCGGTGACCTGGCCGACGTACAGACCATCGCCGCGGCCCGCGACCAGTGGGGCACCGGGCTCGGCGCCCGGCTGCTGACCGAGCTGCTGCGCGCCGCCACCGCCTTCGAGTGCGCCGAGGTGCTGCTGGAGGTGCGGGTCGACAACGTGCGCGCCCAGAAGCTCTACGCGCGCTTCGGCTTCGAGCCGATCGGCTTCCGGCGCGGCTACTACCAGCCCGGCAACGTGGACGCCCTCGTGATGCGCCGCTTGTCCGATCCGGCGGTTCCCGTGGACCACACAGACCCCGCGGACCCCGACTCCGCACTCTCCGACTCCGCACACTCCGTACCCCTGCAAGGTGAGACGACCCATGGCTGACGAACCGCTCGTCCTCGGCATCGAGACCTCCTGCGACGAGACCGGCGTCGGCATCGTCCGCGGCACCACGCTGCTCGCGGACGCCATCGCGTCGAGCGTCGACGAGCACGCCCGCTTCGGCGGGGTCGTGCCCGAGGTGGCCTCCCGCGCGCACCTGGAGGCGATGGTCCCCACCATCGAGCGCGCCCTGAAGGAGGCCGGGGTCAGCGCCCGCGACCTCGACGGCATCGCCGTCACCGCCGGTCCCGGCCTCGCCGGTGCCCTGCTGGTGGGCGTCTCCGCCGCGAAGGCCTACGCGTACGCGCTGGGCAAGCCGCTCTACGGGGTGAACCACCTGGCCTCCCACATCTGCGTGGACCAGCTGGAGCACGGGCCGCTGCCCGAGCCGACGATGGCGCTGCTGGTCTCCGGCGGGCACTCCTCGCTGCTGCTGGCCCCCGACATCACCTCCGACGTACGGCCGCTCGGCGCGACCATCGACGACGCGGCGGGCGAGGCCTTCGACAAGATCGCCCGCGTCCTGCAGCTGGGCTTCCCCGGCGGCCCGGTCATCGACCGGCTCGCACGCGAGGGGGACCCGAAGGCGATCGCCTTCCCGCGCGGGCTGACGGGGCCGCGCGACGCCCCGTACGACTTCTCCTTCTCCGGGCTCAAGACCTCGGTCGCCCGCTGGATCGAGGCGAAGCGCAAGGCGGGCGAGGACGTGCCGGTGCGCGACGTGGCGGCCTCCTTCCAGGAGGCCGTGGTGGACGTGCTGACGCGCAAGGCCATCCGCGCCTGCAAGGACGAGGGCGTCGACCACCTGATGATCGGCGGCGGCGTCGCGGCCAACTCCCGGCTGCGCTCGCTGGCCCAGGAGCGCTGCGACGCCGCGGGGATCATCCTGCGGGTGCCGCGGCCGGGGCTGTGCACGGACAACGGGGCGATGGTGGCGGCGCTGGGCGCCGAGATGGTCAAGCGGAACAGGGCCCCCTCGGACTGGGACCTGTCGGCGGACTCCTCGCTGCCGGTGACCGACCCGCATGTTCCCGGCCATTCCCACGGCCATTCTCACGGGGACGGCGACGGGGGCGGCGACGGCCACGGGCACGGTCACGGAACCGGCCACGCGCACGATCACGACCACGTGCACGAGCTGAGCAAGGACAACCTGTACTCGTGAGCACCATCGCGCTGATGTGGGAGGCCCGGGCCGTTCCCGGTCGGGCCAACGAGCTGCTGGAGTGGGCCCGTTCGCGGATCCTGGCCCAAGACCCGGTGCGGCGCGAGGTGTTCAGCGCCCCGCAGGACCGGGTGCTCGTCATCACCTGGTGGGAGGCCGCCGAGGGGATCGGCGCCGATCTGCCCGAACTGCCGGAGCCCGCAGCCGATTTGATCACGCGGGCGGTCCACCGCTGGCGCTTCGAATCGGTGGAGGTCGGGGGGACCGGCGGAGGCTGAGCCTCCGCTCGGCGGCCCTCCGGACCCCGCGGCGTGCGGATATGGTCATGCGCATGCCCCGCCGTGACCTGCCGCCGCCGCCCCCTCCCGCGCACCTGCGCGCCTGGCTCGACGCGAGCGCCGTACGGGCCGACCGCGCCCGGTTCCTGGGGGAGCTCGGGCGGCGCAGTCTGGGCTTCGGGCGGCTCCTGCTCCTCTGGGCGGTCTCGGCGGTCTTCGCCCTGGGCTGGTCCTTCGTCGGCATGGCCCTGATGGCCATCGAGACGCACGACCCGTTCGCGTACCTCTTCGGCCTGATCTTCGCCGTGCTCGGCGTGGGCGTGCTGATACCGGCCGGGTTCTGGTTCGCCTGGGGCGCCAAGCGGGACCGGCAGGTGCGCCGGCTGCTGTGCGCCTGGGCGGAACTGGACCGGGACCCGCCCGTGGACGCCGCCGTGCGCGCGCCCGGGCGCAGCCTGGTCTGGCTGCTGGCCTCCTTCGCCCTGGGCGGGCTCGGGCTCTGGGTGACCTTCGGCTCGGCGGCGACGGCCCGTTCCGGAGCCGACACCTACGGGGAGGTCGCCTACACCATGGGCCTCGGCATGATCCTGTGGATCACCGCCCTGTTGGGCCTCGGCAAGGCGGGCGCGCACTACCGCTGGGCGCTGCGGGTCTTCGGGGGACCGGCCGCGGGACCGGCCGCGGGGCCGGCCGGCGGACCCGGCGAGCCGTCAGGGACGGGCGGTCGGTGAGCCGATCAGCATCGAGGGGGCGCCGGCGACACGGGTCAGGAAGACCGTGGCGGAGTTCGGGCCCTGCGGCTTCACCTTCCTGCGCAGTTCCTCGGGCTCGATCGCGGAGCCGCGCTTCTTCACCGTGAGGATGCCCACCCCGCGCTCGCGCAGCAGCGCCTTGAGCTTCTTCAGCCCGAACGGCAGGACGTCGGTGATCTCGTACGAAGTCGCGTACGGGGTCTCGCGCAGCTCGTCGGCGGTGATGTACGCGATGGTCGGGTCGATCAGCCGGCCGCCCAGCTGCTCGGCGACCTCGGCGACGAGGTGCGCGCGGATCACGGCGCCGTCGGGCTCGTAGAGGTAGCGCCCGACGGGACCGGCCTCGGGGTCGGGCAGCGGATCGGCGGTGGCCAGCGCGCGCGGGCCGGGCAGGAGGGTGGCGCGGATCTCGCCCGGGGCGGTCCCGAACCAGAGCACGGCCTCCTTCACGTCCCCCTGATCGGAGATCCACTCGGCCTGGGCCTCGGCGGGCACCGCCTCGTGGGGGATCCCGGGGGCGATCTTGATGGCGGCGACCTTGGCGGCGCGGGCGGTGGCGATGGCCCAGGACAGGGGAGGGGAGTAGGACTCCGGGTCGAAGATCCTGCCCCGTCCGCCGCGGCGGGCCGGGTCGATGAAGACGGCGTCGTAGCCCGCGGTGTCGACCTCCGTCACGTCGGCCTCCCGGACCTCGATCAGGTCCGCGAGCCCGAGCGCCTCGGCGTTGGCGCGCGCCACGGCGACGGTCAGCGGGTCGTGGTCCACCGCCAGCACGCGGATGCCGAGCCGGGCCAGGGCCAGCGCGTCGCCGCCGATCCCGCAGCAGAGGTCCGCGAGGCTCCGTACGCCCAGGGCGGCGAGCCGCTCGGCCCGGTACGAGGCCACGGAGGCGCGGGTGGCCATCTCCCCGCCGCCGGGGGTGAAGTACATCCGGTGGGCGTCCTCGGCCCCGAACTTCGCCACCGCGCGCTGCCGCAGCCGGGCCTGACCGAGGGCGGCGGACACCAGTGGGGCGGGGTGTTCGCGGCGCAGCCGGGTGGCGACGGCGAGCTCCTGGGCGGGGTCGTAGTCCCGGAGCGAGTCGAGGAGGGCGTGGCCCTCGGGGGCGAGGAGCGCGGCGAAGTCTTCGGGGGTCACGGGTCCATTGTCGGCCACGGTGGGCCACTCGGAGGAAGGTCGGATTCCCCTCGCGGTGTCGCCCGGAACGCGTCCGTGAAGGGTGTAAAGATCCCGAGCTATGCAGCTAGTCCGACAAACGGAACATAAGACGCAACACGGTCACCGGATCGCGGCAGTCGCGCGCGGCCGGTTGGGTACGGCCGCGATGGCCGCACTGCTCCTCGCCGCACTCGGCACGGGGTGCGGGGCCGGCGGGTCCGACGCGCCGGACAAGGCGGCGAAGGCGAAGGCCGCCGCGGGCGCCGCGGGCGAGCAGGCCGGCGCGGCCGGCGCGCTCGGCAACTACGCCGAGAAGCTGAAGGCCCTCCAGCAGGCGCGGATCGTCGCCGCGAAGAAGTGGGGGCTGGCCAAGCCCCCGCTCGTCGCTCCGCAGGCGCCCAAGGAGAAGCCGGAGATCCCCACCCGCGAGGGCTTCGAGGTCGAGGGCCAGGACGAGCTGCCCCCGGTCTTCACCACCGTCCCCACGGAGGAGAAGGTCGTCTTCCTGACGATCGACGACGGGGCCGAGAAGGACCCCGAGTTCCTGAAGATGATGCAGGAGCTGAAGCTCCCGTACACCGCCTTCCTGAGCGACTACCTGGTCCGGGACAACTACCCGTACTTCAAGGAGATGCAGGCGGCGGGCGTCACGCTCAACAACCACACGCTCAACCACCGCTACATGCCGGCGCTCTCGTACGAGAAGCAGCGCCAGGAGATCTGCGGTCAGCAGGACACCATCGAGAAGACGTTCGGCAAGCGCCCGACGCTCTTCCGCCCGCCGTACGGGAACTACAACGAGGACACGCTGCGCGCGGCCAAGTCCTGTGGCGTCAAGGCCGTTCCGCTGTGGAACGAGGAGGCCTTCCCGAACCGGATGGACTGGCGGGAGTGGGACAAGGACCTGCACCCCGGTGACATCATCCTGACCCACTTCCGGGGCAAGGAAGACTGGAAGGGAAGCATGACTGACATGATCCGTCACGTCATGAAGACCGTCACGGACAAGGGGTATGCCGTGGCCCGCCTGGAGGATTACTTGTGAAGCACGCGCGCCGGTTCGTAGCCGGAACGCTGACGGCCGGCGCGCTCGCGCTGTCCCTGACGGGGTGCGGGGACAGCGTGGACCCCATCGAGAGACTGGGGCGCAAGACCACGGAGGCCAGGGCGACGCCGTCGCCCTCGGGGGCGGCCTCCCCCTCCGCCGCGGGCCGGGGAACGGCGGCCGCGGCGGACGAGGCGTACAAGAAGTGGGGCCTGAGCGGCCCCCTCCAGTACGCGCCCAAGCCGGCGGTCAAACCGCAGATCGCACCCGCCAAGGCGGGGCGGGTCCAGGTCATCGACCGAATACCCGTCCCGGCGGACGACAAGGTCGTCTTCCTGACGTTCGACGACGGCGCGGAGAAGAACCCCGAGTTCCTGAAGATGGCCGCCGACCTGAAGCTGCCGATCAGCATGTTCCTGACGGACAACATCGCCTCGTCGGACTACGGCCACTTCGAAAAGCTCCGCGACAACGGCTCCGGCAGCACGATAAACAACCACACCCTGACGCACCCGAATCTGCGCACCCTGTCCTTCGAGGCGCAGAAGAAGGAGATATGCGGGCAGCAGGAACGCCTGGAGAAGCGCTTCGGCAAGCGGCCGACGCTCTTCCGGCCGCCGTACGGCAATCACAACGACGACACCCTCAGGGCCGCGCAGGAGTGCGGGATTTCCCAGCTCCTCCTGTGGCGCGTGTCGATGCAGATCAACAACTTCCAGTACGCCGAGGGCTCCACCCTCACACCCGGTGACATCATCCTGGCCCACTTCCGCGGCCCCGCCGAACTGAAGGGCACGACGGAGACCGAGATGACGACCCGGATGCTCCGGCGGATACAGGAGCAGGGTTACCGGATCGGCCGCCTGGAGGATTACCTCTGACTTCCGCTCCGCGGGCTAAAGCGCGGGGTGCGGTTCGGGCTCGGCGGCCTGCGGCGTGATCGTGGGCGTGATCGTCGTCTCCGCCGGGCCCCGCGCGTCCGCCTCGCGTTGTCGTTCGGTGCTGTCGGAGATGCGCAGCAGCAGGGCGATCATGATCCAGTTGGCCAGCAGGGACGAGCCGCCCGCGGCCAGGAAGGGCAGGGCCTTGCCCGTCAGGGGGATCAGACCCGAGACGCCGCCCGCCACGATGAAGACCTGGAGCGCGAGGGCCGACGAGAGGCCGACCGCCAGCAGCTTGCCGAACGGGTCGCGGGCGCCCAGCGCCATCCGCAGCCCGCGCTGCACGAGGAGCGCGTAGAGGATCAGGACGGCCATGATCCCGGCCAGGCCGAGCTCCTCGCCCACCGTCGTCAGGATGAAGTCGCTGCGGCCGGCGAACCCGATCAGTTCGGGATGGCCCAGGCCGAGGCCCGTGCCGGAGATGCCGCCCGTGCCGAAGCTGAACAGCGCCTGCGCCGACTGGTCGGAGATGACGCCCGGCGGCCGGTCCTTCCAGTAGTAGGACAGCGGGTTGAGCCAGGCGGCCACGCGGCCCTTGACGTGCGGTTCCGTCGTGCCCACGACGAAGGCGCCCGCCGAGGCGAGGACCAGGCCGCAGACGATCCAGCTGGTGCGTTCCGTGGCCACGTAGAGCATGACCACGAAGACGCCGAAGAAGAGCAGCGAGGTGCCGAGGTCGCGCTCGAAGACCAGCACCAGCAGCGAGACGATCCACACCGTGATGAGCGGGCCGAGCTGGCGCATCGGCGGCAGCCGCATGCCCAGGAACTTGCGTCCCGACAGGGCCAGCGCGTCGCGGTGGATGACCAGATAGCCGGCGAAGAAGACCGCGATCATGATCTTCACGAACTCGCCGGGCTGGACCGAGAGCGGGCCGAAATAGATCCAGCGCTTCGCCCCGTAGGTGTCCGCGCCGAAGAAGGCCGGCGCGATCAGCGCCACCAGCGCCACGGCCATCGTGATGTAGATGAACCGCTGCAGGAGCCGGTGGTCGCGCAGGAGCGCCAGCACCGCGATGCAGACCGCGACACCGATCACCGTCCACATCACCTGGCTGGGTGCGTTCAGGGCGGTCTTGGGCCCGTACCTCTCCAGGTACCCCTGGTCGAGGCGGTGCAGCAGCACCAGCCCCAGCCCGGTCAGCAGCAGGGCCAGCGGGAAGATCAGCGGATCCGCGTACGCCGCGAACCTGCGGATGGCCAGGTGCCCCACCAGCGCGAGCAGCGTGATGCTGACCACGAAGCCGGTGAGGCCGGTCGGCAGCTCGTCGTTCATCGCGAGGCCGGCGGCGATGTGGCCGGAGACGGTCACCGCGAGGACGAGGATCAGGAGCAGCGCTTCCGTGCGGCGGCGCGCGCCCGCCGCGGTCAGGGGCTTCAGTCCACGCACGGGACGCCGCCGCCGTCGATGGCGGGGGTTCCGCTGCTGCTCCGGGACGGTGAGGGTGCGGGAGCGGAGCTCTGGGGGGAGCCCGCGGAGCCCTGCGGGGCGGGCGCGCCGCCCGGTGAGGAGGGAGCGGTGCCAGGCGCGCTCGGGCTCGCAGTGGCCCCGGGCCCGATCCGCTCGGCTATGAACCGCTTTATCTTCATATCGTCTACGACGTTTATCTCGGCGCCATGGTTCCGTCCGAAGCTCTCGATGGGAAGGGTCACAAACTCCACGTTGCCCCCGGACAGGTTCTCCGCCTGCTTCACGAAGGACAGCAGGTCCCATCCCTCATCGGTGACGACGTCCTCCTTCGCCGCGTCGATCAGCTTCATCAGCTTCACCGGATCGGTGAAGGTCCCGGCCTGGTTCAGCTTGTAGGTCGCCCCCGCCAGGAACGCCTGCTGCCGCTTCGTCCGGTCCAGGTCGCCCATGGTCAGTCCGTGCCGCTGCCGTACGAAGGCCAGCGACTGCTGCCCGTTGAGCGTCTGCCGCCCCGCCGGGAAGTCGGCCCCCGAGAAGCCGTCCTTCGCCGGCTTCTTCAGGCACACCGGTACGCCGCCCAGCGCGTCGGCCAGGTGATAGAAACCGGCCAGGTTCAGCTCGGCGAAGTGGTCGATCGGCACGCCCAGGAAGGTGCGCACCGTCTCGATCTCCGCCTTGCGGCCCGCCTCGCGCCCCTCCCGCTCGAGCTGCCTCCGGTCCGTGACCCCCCGGGCGGAGAGCTGGTCCTCGACCTTGGCCTTCGCCCGCCCGTACGCCTCCTTGATCTTGGCCTGGCCGGTGAAACCGGGTACCCCGCGCAGCTCGACGAAGTCGTCGCGCGGTACCGAGAAGGCCTTCGCCTCGCTCCCATCGCCGGGGACGTGCAGCAGGATCAGGGTGTTGGTGTTGTAGCCGCCGACGGCCGAGCTCGCGCCCGCGTGCAGCTTGTCGAGCACGGCCGGGGGGAGGTCCTCGCCGTTCTGGTCCCGGCGGCTGTCCAGGCCCATCAGCAGGATGTTCACGTCGCCGTGCTTCGACTTCTCGGCGCCCTCCAGGGCCTTGGAGCTGCCGATGCTGGAGGCGAGGTCGTCGTACAGGTACCAGGCGGTCGCCCCCGCGAGCACCACCAGGGCGCAGCCGGACGCCAGCAGGGTGCGGGTGAGCCTGCGGCGGCGGGACGAGGCCGCCGGGGACTTCGGTGCACGGGTCTTCCTGCGGTGGGCGCTCATGCCTGTCGATGCTGGGGGACCGGTGCTGAAGGAAGCCTGAGAGTCCTGAAGGCGCCTTCAGGGGGCAGGGGCAGGGGCAGGGGCAGGGGCGGGCACGCGCAGCACCAGCCGGGCGCCGCCGGCGGGCGCCGGGAGCGCGCGGACGTCACCGCCGTGCGCCCGGGCGATCTCCCGGGCGATGGCCAGCCCCAGGCCGGTGCCGCCGCTGGCCCGGCCCCGGTCCGCGTCCAGCCGTACGAACCGCTCGAAGACCCGGTCCCGGTCGGCCTCCGGGATGCCCGGCCCGTCGTCCGTGACCTCCAGCAGCGCCCAGCCGTCCTCGGCGAAGGCCCGCACCACGACCCCGGCGCGGGCGTACCGCAGGGCGTTGTCCACCAGGTTCGCCAGCGCCCGCTCCAGCCGCGCCGGATCCCCGGACGCCGGTACGGGAGCCCGCGCGTCCAGCCGTAGCGGAACCCGGGGCTCCGGGCGCCGGGCCACGTCCTCGGCGGCCAGCAGCGCGAGGTCCACCGGCTCGGCGCGCGGCGCCGGCCCGCCGTCCAGCCGGGCCAGCAGGAGCAGATCGGCCGCGATGCCCTGCAGCCGCTCGGTATCGGCCAGCGCGGCCGCCACCGACTCCCGGTCGGGGTCCCGCAGCGCCACCTCCAGCCGGGACCGGACGGCCGCGAGGGGATTGCGCAGCTCGTGCGAGGCGTCGGCGGTGAACTGCCGCTGCCGGGCGTCGCTGCGCTCCAGCCGGTCGAGGGTGTCGTTGACGGTCCGTGCCAGCTGCGCGATCTCGTCGGCGCCGCCCGGGTCCGGGACCCGCCGGTCCAGCTCGCTCCCGGTGACCGCCGCCAGCCCGGTGCGGATCGCCGTGACCGGGCGCAGCGCGTGGCCCGTCACCCACCAGGCCAGCAGCGCCGCGAAGGCGATCAGCGGGGGCGCGCCGGCGAGCAGGCCGAGCGCGACGGCCCGGTTGGCGTCGTCGACGTCGCCGAGCACGGTCGCGGCGTAGACGGTGTGCGGGTCGTGCGCCCCCGGCGGGCCGGGCGCGTCCACGGCGACCACCACGCGCCGCTGTGCGCCGGGGCGTGCGGGCGGCAGCACGGCGGACCGTACGTCCTGCCCGGCCGCGGGACCCAGCTCCGTGAGCTCCGGGGTGTCCTTCAGGTCCCCACTGGTGGCCACGACGGTCCCGGCCGCGTTCCGTACGAGGACCAGGTCGACCCCGCCCTCGGGCGCGGGCAGCCGGCCGCCGGCCGGGAGGCTCCCGGTGTCGTACTGCGCCGCCACCTTGCGGGCGGCCAGCTCGGTGCGGCCGGTGGTGTTCTCGATGAGGTTGGCGCGCAGCAGGGTGTAGAGCCACAGCCCGCCGGCGGCCAGCACGGCGGCCATCGCGAGGGCGGCGGCCGCGGCGGCGCGGGCGCGGAGGCCGCCGAGACGGCGGGGCAGCGGCTTCGGCGGCGGCTCAGCCACCGTCCGGGGCCATCCGGTAGCCGGTGCCGTGCACGGTGAGGATCGCGCGGCGCCCGAAGGGGGCGTCGATCTTCCGGCGGAGCGAGGAGACGTAGACCTCGACGATGTTCGGGTCGATGCCGTGCGGGGTGTCCCAGACCTCGTCGAGGATGTCCTGTTTGGCGACCGCCCGGCCGGGCTGCTCCATCAGGCAGCCCAGGACGCCGAGCTCACGGGCGGTCAGCTCGATCTCGTGCGTGCCCCGGCGGCAGCGGCGGCCCTGGACGTCGAGGACGAGGTCGCCGGCTTGCAGCACCCCGGTCCGGGCGCCGGCGCCCGCGCCGGCGGCGGCGCGGCGGGTGAGCGCGCGGAGGCGGGCGGCGAGGACGACGAAGGAGAACGGTTTCGTCAGGTAGTCGTCCGCACCCGAGTCCAGGCCCTCGGCCTCGTCGTACTCGCCGTCCTTGGCGGTCAGCATCAGCACCGGGGTGACGACGCCGTGGGACCGCATCCGGGTGCAGATCTCGTAGCCCGAGAGGCCGGGGAGCATCAGGTCGAGGAGGACCACGTCGTACGGGCCCCCGGTGAGGGCCAGGTCCAGTCCGCGGTGGCCGTCGTGGGCCAGGTCGACCCAGTGGCCGTCGGCGGAGAGGCCGCGCCGCAGTGAATCGGCGAGGCTGACTTCGTCTTCGACGACCAGGATCCGCATGCCCCAAGCGTCACATACCGGGCAGCCGTTCCCTCTTGACGCCGGCCACACCTTTCTCACGCCGAGCTCGCACCGCTACGCGGGCTTCGCCCGGCTGCGCCGGACTCCGTCCGGCGGTGGCCGGTCGGGGTGCTCGCCACCGCCGTCCCGGCGCGGGCCCGGTGGGCGGGTACGGGTGGCTCGGCCCTGCGGGGCTGGTTCCCCTACCCGCCCTTCCACCGTTCCCCGGGCCAGCCCGGACCCGGTCCTCAAACGCCGGACGGGCTGGAAGGGGTCCCGGGCTGCGCCCGGACCCCCTGGGGCTCCGCCCCAGACCCCGGTCCTCAAACGCCGGACGGCTGGAGTGGCGCGGGCGGACTGGAAAGCCCATCCCCGACCGCCTGAAAGCAGCCCGGCCGAGGCTGAACGTCCCCCCAGCCCGGGTCGGTGGCTGCGGGTGCCGGGTCGGGGACGGGGGCGGGGTGGGGTGTTGGCCTGGACGTAAAACGTGATTTGTGGCGCACCACTCGGAATCACAGTCGAAGTACGGCACAGGGCGCCTAAATCATGCAGTCCAGGCCAACACCCCACCCCCCCCCCCGCCCCCCCCCCCCCCCCCCGCAACCCCCCCACCCCCCCCCCCCCCCCCCCCCCGGGCCCCCGGGTTTAGGGGCCACGGGGGTTCCCCCCGGGGCGCGAAC
>NZ_JBIAPV010000003.1:757618-1008141 GCF_042888445.1 Streptomyces sp. NPDC002886 | reverse complement strand
GCGCGGGCGGCCCGCACAGCCCCCCCCCCCCCCCCCCCCCCCCCCCCCCCCCCCCCGGCACCGACCCCCACCCGCAGCAAGCCCCACACCGCCCCACCCCAGCCCCGCCGGAGCCACGGGATTTCGGGGCCTCGGGGATGCCCCGAGGGGCTCGAACAGGCTGCCAAGGCTGCGAAACCAGCGGCGCGTATTGGCACTCCGCTTGACCGAGTGCTAATCCCCGGAATAGTCTCGCGTCTGGCACTCGCCCCTGGTGAGTGCCAACACGGCGACAGACGGATCCGGCACCCGCGACGACGGATCGACATGGTCGCCACCTCAGACAATTAACCCCGGATCTCCGAAGCGGAAGGTCAGATCGTGACGACCACCAGCTCCAAGGTTGCCATCAAGCCGCTCGAGGACCGCATTGTGGTCCAGCCGCTCGACGCCGAGCAGACCACGGCCTCTGGCCTGGTCATCCCGGACACCGCGAAGGAGAAGCCCCAGGAGGGCGTCGTCCTCGCCGTGGGTCCGGGTCGCTTCGAGGACGGCCAGCGTCTCCCGCTGGACGTCACCGTCGGCGACGTCGTCCTGTACTCCAAGTACGGCGGCACCGAAGTGAAGTACAACGGCGAGGAGTACCTCGTCCTCTCGGCCCGCGACGTGCTCGCGATCGTCGAGAAGTAATCACTTCTCCAGTTTTGCTTTGAGCTACGCCCCTGGTCACCCCTGCTGATGCCGGGCGGCGAGGGGCGTAGTTCGTTCTAGACAGGCGGTCGCGGTGAGCGGCCGGGGATAGCAACGAGAGGGCTGAACCGCTCCCATGCCGAAGATTCTCAAGTTTGACGAGGACGCCCGTCGCGCCCTTGAGCGTGGCGTCAACAAGCTCGCCGACACCGTCAAGGTGACGATCGGCCCCAAGGGCCGCAACGTCGTCATCGACAAGAAGTTCGGCGCTCCCACCATCACGAACGACGGCGTCACCATCGCCCGTGAGGTCGAGCTCGACGACCCGTACGAGAACCTTGGCGCGCAGCTCGTCAAGGAGGTCGCGACCAAGACCAACGACGTCGCGGGTGACGGCACCACCACCGCCACCGTCCTGGCGCAGGCGCTGGTCCGCGAGGGTCTGCGCAACGTCGCCGCGGGTGCTTCCCCGGCCGCCCTGAAGAAGGGCATCGACGCCGCGGTCAAGGCCGTGTCCGAGGAGCTCCTCGCGACCGCCCGTCCGATCGAGGACAAGTCCGACATCGCCGCCGTGGCCGCGCTCTCCGCGCAGGACCAGCAGGTCGGTGACCTCATCGCCGAGGCGATGGACAAGGTCGGCAAGGACGGTGTCATCACCGTCGAGGAGTCCAACGCCTTCGGCCTGGAGCTCGAGTTCACCGAGGGCATGGCCTTCGACAAGGGCTACCTGTCCCCGTACATGGTCTCCGACCAGGAGCGTATGGAGGCCATCCTCGATGACCCGTACATCCTGATCAACCAGGGCAAGATCTCCTCCATCCAGGACCTCCTGCCGCTGCTCGAGAAGGTCATCCAGGCCGGCGCCTCCAAGCCGCTCCTGATCATCGCCGAGGACGTCGAGGGCGAGGCGCTCTCCACCCTCGTCGTCAACAAGATCCGTGGCACCTTCAACGCCGTCGCCGTCAAGGCGCCCGGCTTCGGTGACCGCCGCAAGGCGATGCTCCAGGACATGGCCACCCTCACCGGTGCCACCGTCATCGCCGAGGAGGTCGGCCTCAAGCTCGACCAGGCCGGTCTGGACGTACTGGGCTCCGCCCGCCGCGTCACGATCTCCAAGGACAGCACCACCATCGTCGACGGTGGCGGCTCTTCCGACGAGGTCCTCGGCCGCGTCAACCAGATCAAGGCCGAGATCGAGTCGACCGACTCGGACTGGGACCGCGAGAAGCTGCAGGAGCGCCTGGCGAAGCTCGCCGGCGGCGTCTGCGTCATCAAGGTCGGCGCCGCCACCGAGGTGGAGCTCAAGGAGAAGAAGCACCGTCTCGAGGACGCCATCTCGGCGACCCGCGCCGCGGTCGAGGAGGGCATCGTCTCCGGCGGTGGCTCCGCTCTCGTCCACGCCGTGAAGGTGCTGGAAGGCAACCTCGGCCTGTCGGGCGACGAGGCCACCGGTGTCGCGGTCGTGCGCCGCGCCGCCGTCGAGCCGCTGCGCTGGATCGCGGAGAACGCCGGCCTCGAGGGCTACGTCATCACCGCGAAGGTCGCCGAGCTCGAGAAGGGCCAGGGCTTCAACGCCGCCACCGGCGAGTACGGCGACCTGGTCAAGGCCGGCGTCATCGACCCGGTCAAGGTCACCCGCTCCGCGCTGGAGAACGCCGCTTCCATCGCGTCGCTGCTGCTCACGACCGAGACCCTGGTCGTCGAGAAGCCGGCCGACGACGAGGGCGACGCCGGTCACGGCCACGGTGGCCACGGCCACAGCCACTGACCTCGTCAGTGAGCGCGGCCGGTAAGAACGGTCGGTAAGTACGGGAAAGCCCCGGTCACCACTGCCAAGCGGTGGTGACCGGGGCTTTCCCGTCTGCTGTCCGGGGCTGTCCGCTGCTATCCGGGCATCATGCCCATCTGGCGCATCAGGCCCGGTGCGTCGTAGTACCACCAGTCCTCGGCGATCTGGCCGTTCTCGATCCGGCAGGTCGTACAACCCGACATGGTGAATTCCTTGCCGGTCGGCGCGACCCCCATGAACTCGCCCTTGTGGGTGCCCTTCCAGTCCCACAGGGTGGTGACGCAGTCGCCTTCGGCGACCTGGCGCGTCATGTCGAAGGTCATGTCGAAGGCGCTCCGCCACATGCCGACGGTCTTGCGGATGCCCTCGCGGCCGCCGCCCTCGCCCGCCTTCTCCATGATGTCGTGGGTCATGTAGTCGGCGGCGATGCACTCCTCGATGACGTCGAAGTTGCCCTTGCCCACGACCTCCTCGAGGAAGCGGTTCACGACGAGCTTGTTGAGGTACTCGTCACGGACCACGTCGAGGTTCATGAACTTCGGCATGCCTTCGCAGAGCGCCACCATCTCCTGGAACATCCGGTCGGTTTCCGGGAGCGAGGAGTTCCTCATGGCCTCTTCGTACGAGGGGAATTCGACGAGGTCCACGTAGTGGGTCTTGGAGTCGCGATCCCTGCCGATGAGCGTGTGGGTGACCGTGCGCTTGCCGGCGGTCTGCTCGGCATAGCGGTCGATGAGACTGTTCATCTCGTCGAAGCGCTTGGTCTCGTAGTCGATCACTTGTACGAATGTCATCGCGTCGCCTCCCGCGCTGGATGGGACACATCCAGTCTAGGGAGATTTCACCCATATGCCCCGTTTACCCACAGGTCACCACGGGATGCGGGATTCGCGCCCCGACTATTGCGGCCCGTATTTGCGCCCCGTGCGCGAGGACACCCCGCCCAGCAGCCCCCGCGGGGTCAGCTTCACCACGCCCATCAGCGCCTTGTACCGCGGATCCGGGATCGACACCGTCTTGCCCCGCGCCAGATCGGCCAGCGCCGCGGCCACCAGCTTGTCGGCGTCGAGCCACATCCAGCCGGGGATGTTGTCCGTGCCCATGCCGGCCCGCTCGTGGAACTCGGTGCGCACGAAGCCCGGGCACAGCGCCATCATCCGTACGCCCGAGCCCGTCAGGTCCTTGGCCGCGCCCTGGGTGAACTGCACGACCCAGGCCTTGCTCGCCCCGTACGTGCCGCGCGGCAGGAAGGCGGCCACCGAGGCCACGTTGATCACGCCGCCGCGCCCGCGCGAGCGCATCGGCTCCACGGCCGCCGAGGTCAGCCGCAGCACGGCCTCGATGTGGACCTTCAGCATGGTCAGCTCGTCGGCCATGGACACTTCGAGGTAGCGGCCCTTGTTGCCGAAGCCCGCGTTGTTCACCAGCAGGTCCACGGGGTGCTTGCGGTCGGCGAGGCGCTCCTCGACCGCCGCGATGCCCTCCTCGGTGGAGAGGTCGGCGGCCAGCACCTCGGCCTCGATGCCGTGCCGGTCGTGCAGCTCGGTGGCCTGCTCCCCGAGGCGCTTGGTGTCCCGCGCCACCAGGACGAGGTTGTTCCCCTGGGCGGCGAGCCGCCGGGCGAAGGCGGCGCCGATGCCCGCCGTGGATCCCGTAATCAACGCAGTCGTCATAGGCGCAACCTAGTCGCCCGGCTTCCCGTACTTCTCCACGTGGGCCAGCGCCTTGTCCCGGGCTCCCGGCTCCAGCGCGTCACCCGCCGCCAGCGTGTGCGGCAGCAGCTCCCGCTGGGTGGTGAAGGCGCGGAACCAGAACGCCACCGTCACCTCGTGGTCGGGGCGGTGCACGACCTCGATGGTGTCCCCGGGGGAGACCGAGCCTTCCCGCAGGACCCGCAGGTAGGCGCCCGGCCGGGCCTCCTGGGTGAACCGCTTGACCCAGGCCCTCTCGCCGAGGATCCCCTGGAAGGTCCGGCACGGGATGCGGGCCGAGGCCACCTCCAGGATCAGGTCGGGGCCGACCCGCCAGCGCTCGCCGAGCAGCGCGCCGTTCACGTCGAGTCCGGAGGTGGTGAAGTTCTCGCCGAAGGTCCCGCCGGGCAGTTCGCGGCCGAGCTCCCGCTCCCACCATTCCAGGTCCTCGCGGGCGTACGCGTACACGGCCTGGTGGTCACCGCCGTGATGGCGCAGGTGACAGACGTCGTCCCCTTCGACGCCGCTCGCGCCGACGCCCTTGGGGCCCGGAGCGAAGACCCGTACGGGGCCCGGCGCGGGGATCTTGCCGTGACCGGTCAGCCCGTCCGGGGCGTCGGTGTAGTCGACGGCCGTCGCGCGGCCGAGGTTCACGGAGATCAGATGCATGGCACCACGCTAGCCGATCACCTCAAAGGCGGCCGGGGGTATTCGCGCCGAGATCAAAGCACCCCTTATGCTCGAAGGGTGATCGAGGCACGTCATCTCCGAGTTCTGCGCGCTGTCGCCGGAACCGGGTCCTTCTCCGCCGCCGCCCGCGAGCTCGGCTGCACCCAGCCGGCCGTCTCCCAGCAGATGAAGGCGCTGGAGCAGTCCGCCGGCACCCCGCTGCTGATCCGCACCGGGCGCGAGATGCGCCTCACCCAGGCCGGTGAGGCGCTGGTCCGGCATGCCGCCGGGATCCTCGCCGGACTGACGGCCGCGGAGGAGGAGGTGGCGGCCATCGCCGGGCTGCGCGCCGGGCGGGTCCGGCTGGTCTCCTTCCCCAGCGGCAGTTCCACGCTGGTGCCGACCGCCCTCGCGGCGATGCGCGCCGAGCATCCGGGGACCCGGATCTCGCTGGTCGAGGCGGAGCCGCCGCGCTCGGTGGAGATGCTGCGCGAGGGGGACTGCGATCTGGCGCTGGCCTTCCGCTACGGCGGCGCCTCGGGATCGGCGGCCGAGTGGGAGGACCTCGTGGTCCGACCGCTGCTGACCGACCGGCTCGTCGGACTGGTTCCCGAAGGGCACCGGCTGGCGGGAGCGGAGCGGGTGGGCATGGCGGAGCTGGCCGACGAGCCCTGGATCGCGGGCTGTCCGCGCTGCCGCCGCCATCTGGTGGAGGTGTGCGAGGCGGTCGGTTTCACCCCGCGCATCGACTTCGCCACCGACGACTACCCGGCCGTGGTCGGCCTGGTCGGGGCCGGGCTCGGGGTCGCGGTGCTGCCGGAGCTCGCGGTGGAGTCCGTACGGGCCAAGGGCGTGAGCACCCTCGTCGTGGAACCGGCCGTCGAGCGGGAGGTCGTCGCGCTGACCCTGCCCGATCTGGCCAGGGTGCCGGCGGTGGCCGCGACCCTGGTCCAGCTGGAGCGGGCCGCCCGGCGCTGACGGCCGGGCACGCTCGGTCCGGGCGCCCGCGGCCGGCCGGCCCGGGCGCCGATGGGCCGGGTGGCCGGATCCCGCGGCGGACGGGGCCGCCACGCGAAGGACCGTACGGCGGTACGGCCGGTCGGGTGGCAGCCCGGTCCGGTGCGCGGCACACCCGTGCGCGTCGGTGCTGCGTGTGCCGGTGCTGCGTGTGCCGATCAGATCGGCGAAACGTTCCTTCGGTCGTTTCGTGTGGAGCCCGGTCAGTGCGGGGCGATCGGCGCGCTCGGCCCGATCGCGGTGGTCGCCGGGATCAGGCGATGGCGGGCGCGGCCCATCAGTTCTTCGCGTTCGTCCTCGGTGAGGCCGCCCCACACCCCGTAGGGCTCACGGACGGCGAGTGCGTGCGCGGCGCATTCAGAACGCACCGGGCATCGCATGCAGACCTCTTTAGCCGAGGTCTCGCGCGCGCTCCTGGCCGCGCCCCGCTCGCCTTCCGGGTGGAAGAAGAGGGAGCTGTCGACCCCGCGGCAGGCAGCCAGCAGCTGCCAGTCCCAGAGGTCGGCGTTCGGTCCGGGGAGGCGGGAGAAATCTGCCATTGGTAGTCCTCTTGGTGCCGGTACTGAGGCGGATACGGTCCATGTCTCCACACCTACTGTCGTAGTAGATGTAAATATGACTCATTGGGAATCTAGCCTCAGACATGCGCCAAACGGAAGGAAAGCCGCCAAATAGGGCATACCGTCATCTGGAGGACACGCGGCGAGTGGCTCCTGCCTTGTGTTCGCTTCCTCACGTAGAGTGCCGAAGGTGTCCGTCCGACCCGTAACTCTTTCGAGTGACCATCGTTGAGAGTGCGAAGGCGGTTGAACCAAGAAGTTCTCGGACATGTGTCCGGGGGCATCGACCGCACAGGTGACGATACGTACCAGCCTGGAGGCTCAAGGTGACGCGCATCAGCAGCTGCGGAGGGCGGTCATGACATCCGTCCTCGTCTGCGACGACTCCCCGCTTGCCCGAGAGGCGCTCCGTCGCGCGGTTGCCACCGTGCCCGGCGTCGAGCGTGTGACGACGGCTGCCAACGGCGAGGAAGTCCTCCGCCGCTGGGGTGCCGACCGTTCCGACCTGATTCTGATGGATGTACGGATGCCCGGGCTCGGCGGTGTGGAGACGGTGCGCCGGCTGCTCTCGGCCGATCCCGGGGCCCGCATCATCATGCTGACGGTCGCCGAGGACCTGGACGGCGTGGCCCTCGCGGTCGCCGCCGGCGCCCGGGGCTACCTGCACAAGGACGCCTCGCGCGCCGAACTGCGGGCCACGGTCACCCAGGCCCTCGCCGACCCGACCTGGAGGCTGGCCCCGCGCCGGCTCCGTTCGGCCGAGATGGGCGCCGCGCCCACGCTCACCGCACGCGAGATCCAGGTGCTGGAGGGCATGAGTCACGGCCGGTCCAACGCGGAGATCGGGCGCGAGCTCTTCCTCTCCGAGGACACGGTCAAGACCCACGCCCGCCGGTTGTTCAAGAAGCTGGGTGCGTCCGACCGGGCGCACGCCGTGGCGCTCGGGTTCCGCTGGGGCCTGGTCCGCTGACCGCAGGTCCGCCGGCCCTCACCGGCCGGCGGTGCCGCCGGCGGCCGGCCCGTCCGGCCCCCGGCCCACCCCGGACCCGCGGTCCCGGCCGCCCTCCGGAATCTCCCGCCGTCCGATCCGCCGCACCCTGGTGCGCGCGGGGGATTGACGGTGCACAATCCGGGGGACGTGTCGCTTCGGGCGCGATGCCGCATGCTTGAGGGTGTGGCGCATCCTGGAGATGTCGCCGCGGGGACGATTCGGCCGAGCGGGAGGGGAGGGCCAGACCATGAGTTCCGGTGCACCCACCCCGCACGACCCGTCGACGCATAACGCTTCGACGCACAACACGGGCCGCGGTGCCGCGAATGCCCCGGCGCCAAGGCACCATGGATTGATGCGCGACGACGAGGCCCCGGGGTCACCCGCGACCACAGGGGGCCGCGGCGCCTCCCGGAACAGCGGCGACGGCACCGTGAGCGCGCTCGTACGCCGTGCGGTGGAGGGCGACGAGCAGGCCACCCACGATCTGCTGGCCTTCGTGCACCCCCTCGCCATCCGCTACTGCCGCTCCCGCCTGTCGCGACTTCCGGGTGACGCTCGTCACTTCGTGGAGGACCTGGCGCAGGAGGTCTGCGTCGCCGTCCTGATGGCCCTGCCGCGCTACCGCGACACCGGACGCCCCTTCGAGGCCTTCGTCTTCGCCATCGCCGCGCACAAGGTCGCCGATCTCCAGCGGGCCGCCATGCGCCATCCGGGCAGTACGGCCGTGCCCTCCGACGAGATGCCGGAGCGGCCCGACGACTCCCTGGGGCCGGAGGAGCGCGCACTGCTGAGCAGTGACGCCGCCTGGGCCAAGAAGCTGCTCGCCAACCTTCCGGAGAACCAGCGCGAGCTCCTCGTCCTGCGCGTGGCCGTAGGGCTGACCGCCGAAGAGACCGGGCAGATGCTCGGAATGTCCCCCGGGGCGGTGCGCGTCGCCCAGCACCGGGCGCTGAGCCGGCTCCGCGCGCTCGCCGAGCAGTAGGCCGTACGGGTCTTCTCGTAGGCGCTGCGAGGTTTTCCCGTAGGCCGTACGGGCCTTTCCTCGTAGGAAGATACGAATCTTGGCATCGATCTTCGTCGTGGAATGAGAGGCGTCGGGATCCCGTTAGCATGGACATCCGCGCTGAGCAAGACCATCTTGGAAGGTGTCATGACTGTGAACGCCGACGGAGTGCCCGACAAATTCGCCACGCTCGGCCTCACTTATGACGACGTGCTCCTGCTCCCGGGCTCCTCGGACATGTCACCGGACGCCATTGACACGTCCTCGCTCATCTCCCGCAACGTGCGCGTGAACGTCCCGCTGCTCTCCGCCGCCATGGACAAGGTCACCGAGGCCCGGATGGCCATCGCGATGGCCCGCCAGGGCGGCGTCGGCGTCCTGCACCGCAACCTCTCCATCGCCGACCAGGCCAACCAGGTCGACCTGGTCAAGCGCTCCGAGTCCGGCATGGTCACCGACCCCATCACGGTGCACCCGGACGCGACCCTGCGCGAAGCCGACGAGCTCTGCGCGAAGTTCCGCATCTCCGGCGTCCCGGTCACGGACCCGGCGGGCAAGCTGCTCGGCATCGTCACCAACCGCGACATGGCCTTCGAGTCGGACCGCAGCCGCCAGGTGCGCGAGGTCATGACCCCGATGCCGCTGGTCACGGGCAAGGTGGGCATCTCCGGCGTGGACGCCATGGAGCTGCTGCGCCGCCACAAGATCGAGAAGCTGCCGCTCGTCGACGAGGCCGGCCTGCTCAAGGGCCTCATCACGGTCAAGGACTTCGTCAAGGCCGAGAAGTACCCGAACGCCGCCAAGGACAAGGACGGCCGGCTGCTCGTCGGCGCGGCCGTCGGCGTCGCGGGCGACGCGTACGAGCGGGCCCAGGCCCTGATCGAGGCGGGCGCCGACTTCATCGTCGTCGACACCGCCCACGGTCACTCCCGCCTCGTCGGCGACATGGTCTCCAAGATCAAGTCGAACTCGACGGTCGACGTCATCGGCGGCAACATCGCCACCCGCGACGGTGCCCAGGCCCTCATCGACGCCGGCTGCGACGGCATCAAGGTCGGCGTCGGCCCCGGCTCCATCTGCACCACCCGCGTCGTCGCCGGCATCGGCGTCCCACAGGTCACCGCCATCTACGAGGCCTCGCTCGCCGCCAAGGCGGCCGGAGTGCCGGTCATCGGCGACGGCGGCCTGCAGTACTCCGGCGACATCGCCAAGGCCCTCGTGGCGGGCGCCGACACCGTGATGCTCGGCTCGCTGCTCGCGGGCTGCGAGGAGTCCCCGGGCGAGCTGCTCTTCATCAACGGCAAGCAGTTCAAGTCGTACCGCGGCATGGGCTCGCTCGGCGCGATGCAGTCCCGCGGAGACCGCAAGTCCTTCTCCAAGGACCGCTACTTCCAGGAGGGCGTGGGCGGCGACGACAAGCTCATCCCCGAGGGCATCGAGGGCCAGGTCCCGTACCGAGGTCCGCTCTCCGCGGTCGTGCACCAGCTCGTCGGCGGCCTGCGCCAGTCGATGTTCTACGTCGGCGGCCGTACGGTGCCGGAGCTCCAGGACCGGGGCCGGTTCGTCCGGATCACCTCGGCGGGGCTCAAGGAGAGCCACCCGCACGACATCCAGATGACGGTCGAGGCGCCGAACTACAGCCGCAAGGGCTGATCGGAGCGGCATCCACGCAGTACCGGAGGGGCGGGCCCGCGCGGGCCCGCCCCTCCGGCGTGCCCGGTGCGTGCGTCCGTACAGCGGTCACCGGAACGCGGCGCGCCGGGGTTCGGGGATACTGGACGGGCAGACCCACAGGAAAGGCCACCACACGTGACTGAGATCGAGATCGGGCGCGGCAAGCGCGGCCGCAGGGCGTACGCGTTCGATGACATCGCCATCGTCCCCAGCCGCCGTACCCGGGACCCGAAGGAGGTCTCGATCGCCTGGCAGATCGACGCCTACCGCTTCGAGCTCCCGTTCCTGGCCGCCCCCATGGACTCGGTCGTCTCCCCGCAGACCGCCATCCGCATCGGCGAGCTCGGCGGCCTCGGCGTGCTGAACCTCGAAGGTCTGTGGACCCGGTACGAGGACCCGCAGCCGCTGCTCGACGAGATCGCGGAGCTGGACGAGGAGACCGCCACCCGCCGTCTCCAGGAGATCTACTCCGCTCCCATCCAGGCGGACCTGATCCGTCAGCGGATCAAGGAGGTGCGCGACTCCGGAGTCGTCACCGCCGCCGCCCTCTCCCCGCAGCGCACGGCCGAGTTCTCCAAGGCCGTCGTCGACGCGGGCGTGGACATCTTCGTGATCCGCGGCACCACCGTGTCGGCGGAGCACGTCTCCGGCGCCGCCGAGCCGCTGAACCTCAAGCAGTTCATCTACGAGCTCGACGTCCCGGTCATCGTGGGCGGCTGCGCCACCTACACCGCGGCCCTGCACCTGATGCGCACCGGCGCGGCCGGTGTCCTGGTCGGCTTCGGCGGCGGCGCCGCGCACACCACGCGCAACGTGCTCGGCATCCAGGTCCCGATGGCCACCGCCGTCGCCGACGTGGCCGCGGCCCGCCGCGACTACATGGACGAGTCCGGCGGCCGCTACGTGCACGTCATCGCCGACGGCGGCGTGGGCTGGTCCGGCGACATCCCGAAGGCCGTCGCCTGCGGCGCCGACGCCGTGATGATGGGCTCCCCGCTGGCCCGTGCCACGGACGCGCCCGGCAAGGGCTTCCACTGGGGCATGGAGGCCGTCCACGAGGACGTGCCGCGCGGCAAGAAGGTCGACCTCGGTACGGTCGGCACCACCGAGGAGATCCTCACCGGCCCGTCGCACTCCCCGGACGGCTCCATGAACATCTTCGGCGCGCTGCGCCGCTCGATGGCCACCACCGGCTACAGCGAGCTCAAGGAGTTCCAGCGGGTCGAGGTCACCATCGCGGACTCGCAGCACAGCCGCTGAGGCCCGTCTCGTACCGCACGCGCCTGAGGCCCGGCTCCCCTTCGGGGGAGCCGGGCCTCAGGCGTTGCGTGGGGAGCCCCGGTGGGTACGGGGAACCGGGGGTCGCCTCAGCCGGCGATCTTCTTGGCGGCGCTGAACCCGGTGAAGGCGCCGAGGGCCAGGACGAGGATGCCCTTGACGTCGGTCCCCTCCTTCCAGACGTCGACCAGGCCGGAGACGCCGAGCGTGTCCAGCACGTCGCCCAGGCCGATGCCGGTGGCCCCGGCGAGCGCGAGCGCGTAGTAGAAGAGCTCGCCCAGGAAGACGGAGACGACCGCGAGGACCGCGCCGACGACCGGCAGGATCGGGTTGCGGCCACCGAGCTTGCCCGCGGCGAAGCCGACCAGCGCGCCGACGCCGACCGCGGCGTAGATGAGCTCGCGCCCGATGGCGTTCATGATGCCGCCGTACGCGGCGGCGGCGGCCAGGGCGGCGACGAGCGCCGCGGCGATCCCGAGGCCCACGTTGGCGGGGCGCGCCGGGGCCGGTGCCTGGGCCTGGAGGAAGTCGGCGCCGGACGGGCCCGGGTAGCGGTGGTCGGCCGGTGCGGCGGTGCTGTCGGCCGCGGGCGTCGAGGCGTCGGGTGCGGGCGGCTGGGACTGCTGGCTCATGGAGAAATCCCCCCCAGGGATTTTGGGCACACGAGGCCCGCACGGCTGACGTGGGGGTGTATGCGCGAGATAAGTCGCCGCAGGCTAGCAGCAGGCTGCGACATCCGCGGAGGGGTTTGTGAGGGGGCGGCCCGGCCCTACAGGCGGTGCGCCGCGCCCGCCGGGCTGGCTCCCCGGGTGTCCAGGAGCAACTGGGCCTTCACCGCGAGGCCTTGCAGGTCATAGGTGCGGTGGTGCTGGAGCAGGATCGTCAGATCGGCGTTGGCGGCGGCCTCGTACAACGATTCGGCGCGGGGGATCGGCTGGTCCCTGACGCGCCATCCGGCGATGTACGGGTCGTGGTAGCTGATCAGGGCGCCGAGGTCGAGGAGGCGGCTGGCGATCTCGCGGGCCGGGGAGCCCTCCTGGTCGGCGAGGTCCGGCTTGTAGGTGACGCCCAGGAGGAGGACGCGGGCGCCGCGCGCGGACTTGCCGTGCTCGTTGAGCAGGGTGGCGCTGCGCTGGATGACGTACTGCGGCATCCGGTCGTTGATCTCCTGCGCCAGACCGATCATGCGCAGCGGGTGGCCCGGGGTGCGGGTGGTGTGGGGGAGGTAGTTGGGGTCGAGGGGGACTCCGTGGCCGCCGACTCCGGGGCCGGGGCGGAAGGCCTGGAACCCGTACGGCTTGGTCTCGGCGCACCGGATGACGTCCCACAGGTCCACGCCCAGGTCGTGGCAGAGCACGGCCATCTCGTTCATGAGGGCGATGTTGACGTGCCGGTAGTTCGTTTCGAGGAGCTGGACCGTCTCGGCCTCGCGCAGGCCGCGGGCACGGACCACCTTGTCGGTGAGCCGGGCGTAGAAGGCGTGCGCGGACTCGGTGCAGGCGGGGGTGAGGCCGCCGATGACCTTGGGGGTGTTGGCGATGCCGTGCGTGCGGTTGCCGGGGTCGAGGCGGCTGGGGGAGTAGGCCAGGTGGAAGTCCCGGCCGGCGCGCAGGCGGGAGCCCGATTCGAGGATCGGGCGCAGGTAGTCCTCGGTGACGCCGGGGTGGACCGCCGATTCGAGGATGACGGTGGTGTGCGGACGCAGCCGGGCGGCGAGCGTGCGGCCCGCCTCGCCGATCGCGGACAGGTCGAGCGCGCGGTCGGCCCCGAGCTGGGTGGGGGCGCAGATGACGGCCGTGCGGACCCGGCCCAGTTCGGCGGAGTTGGTGGTGACCCGGAAGCCGGCCGCCGACATGCGGCGGATCTCGGCGGCGGTGAGGGTGGAGTCCGTCGCCGGACCGCTGTCGTAGCCGACCGTCTCGATCCCGGCGGCCACGGCTGCCTGGGCGAGCGGGAGGCCGAGATGGCCGAGTCCGATGACGGCGAGATCTGCGGGCATGGGGGTGCCGTCCCTTCCCTTCCCTGACATGCATGAGGGGGCGGAGCGCGCAAGTCCTGTGGAGGAGGAGAGCTGGCGCAATGTCAGACTAGGCGTATATATGACAGATATGTCGTATTCAGGGGTCTTGGTCGCCTCCGTGTTATCCACAGGCGGTGGCTGATGTGGGTGCGGCCGGTGAGAATCATGAACGGGCGATGTGAGCGGGATCACCCACGACAGGTGGGATGGCCGCACAGGACGGACGGGGCGACCCGCGTCAACGGGAGGCAGGCAGCCGTGAGCACTGGGACAGGGGCAGGGACGGGCGCAGGGGCGGGTGCGGGGACGGGAGCCAGGACGGCTGCCGGGACGGGGGCGGGGATGGGTGCCGGGATGGGCGGAGGTGGTGGGCGGGCCTCGCTGGGGCCCGTGCAGCGCGCCGAGGCGCTTGCCCGGATGGCCGAGCGGGAGCTGGACGTGCTGGTGGTCGGTGCGGGCGTGGTGGGCGCCGGTACCGCCCTCGACGCCGTGACCAGGGGCCTGGCGACCGGGCTGGTGGAGGCGAGGGACTGGGCCTCGGGCACCTCCAGCCGTTCCAGCAAGCTCATCCACGGCGGGCTCAGATACCTGGAGATGCTCGACTTCGCCCTCGTGCGGGAGGCGCTCAAGGAGCGCGGCCTGCTGCTGGGGCGGCTCGCCCCGCACCTGGTGAAGCCGGTGCCGTTCCTCTACCCGTTGCAGCACAAGGGATGGGAGCGGTTCTATGCCGGCTCCGGCGTCGCGCTCTACGACGCCATGTCGCTCTCCAGCGGCCACGGGCGCGGGCTGCCCACCCACCGCCACCTCTCGCGTAAGCGCGCCCTGCGGATCGCGCCGGCGCTGCGCAAGGACGCGCTGGTGGGCGCCCTGCAGTACTACGACGCCCAGATGGACGACGCGCGGTACGTGGCCACCTTGGTCCGGACGGCCGCCGCGTACGGGGCACAGTGCGCCAACCGGGCGAGGGTCGTCGGCTTCCTGCGGGAGGGCGAGCGGGTCGTGGGTGCGCGGGTCCAGGACGTGGAGGGCGGCGGGGAGTACGAGATCCGGGCGAAGCAGATCGTCAATGCCACGGGGGTGTGGACGGACGACACCCAGGCGCTGATCGGGGAGCGCGGCCAGTTCCACGTACGGGCCTCGAAGGGCATCCACCTCGTCGTTCCCAAGGACCGGATCCACTCCTCGACCGGGCTGATCCTGCGGACCGAGAAGTCGGTGCTCTTCGTCATCCCGTGGGGCCGGCACTGGATCGTGGGCACCACCGACACCGACTGGGACCTCGACAAGGCGCACCCGGCTGCGTCGAGCGCGGACATCGACTACCTGCTGGAGCACGTCAACTCGGTGCTGGCGGTCCCGCTCACCCGGGACGACGTCCAGGGTGTCTACGCGGGCCTGCGGCCGCTGCTGGCCGGGGAGTCGGACGCGACGAGCAAGCTCTCGCGCGAACACACGGTGGCGCACCCGGTGCCGGGGCTGGTGGTCGTGGCCGGCGGCAAGTACACGACGTACCGGGTGATGGCCAAGGACGCGGTGGACGAGGCGGTGCACGGCCTCGACCAGCGGGTCGCGCCGTGCGTGACGGAGGACGTGCCGCTGGTCGGGGCCGAGGGGTACCGGGCCCTGTGGAACGGCCGGGCGCGGATCGCCGCGCGGACCGGACTCCATGTGGTGCGGGTGGAGCACCTTTTGAACCGGTACGGCTCGCTGACGGAGGAACTGCTGGCCCTGATCGCGGAGGACCCCTCGCTCGGGGAGCCGCTGACGGGAGCCGACGACTACCTCCGCGCCGAGGTGGTCTACGCGGCCTCGCACGAGGGGGCGCGACACCTGGACGACGTGCTGACCCGGCGGACGCGGATCTCGATCGAGACCTTCGATCGGGGGACGCGATCGGCGCGCGAATGCGCGGAGTTGATGGCTCCGGTGCTGGGCTGGGACGAGCAGCAGATCGAGAAGGAAGTGGAGCACTACGAGAAGAGGGTGCAGGCGGAACGGGAATCGCAGCGCCAGCCGGACGACCAGACGGCGGACGCCGCACGGCTGGGGGCGCCGGACATCGTCCCGTTGTAACTCCGTCACTTCGCGGGCGGAACCGTGGACCCGGGGCTCCCGTCCGTTGCGGAGTAAGGGACAATGAGGGTTCTGCCGGGGCGGGTTACCGGGCACCCCGGCCGCTGCCAGGGCAACCGGAGCAGGCGGCACGAACGCAGAGGGGACGCATGTCGAAGCCGGAGCACACCGAGTCGCCGGAGCCGTCTGTCGGGACGGGATCGCCGGTGCCTCCGGCCGCACCCCCGACGGACCCGAAGCCGCCGGCCGAGCCGCCCGCGGCGGGAGCCGCGAAGCGGGCCGCCGCGGCGAAGCCCGCCGGGGCGGGGTCCGCGAAGGCCGCGCCGGCCGCCGTGGACGCGGTGTCCCCGGCCGCGGCCGAGGCCGCCGAGGAGGCCGGGCCGCAGGACGCGAAGCCCGGCGCTTCCGCGGCGAAGGCGAAGCCCGAGCTGCGGAAGGCGGAGCTCCGGAAGCCGGCTGCGGCGAAGGCCGCCGCCGTGGCCGTGGCCGAGCCCGAGGACGCGAAGCCCGCGGCTGAGGGCGCCGGTCCCGAGGACGCGAAGCCTGTCGGTGTGAAGGGCGGTCCCGAGGACGCGAAGCCTGTCGGTGTGAAGGGCGGTCCCGAGGACGCGAAGCCCGTCGGTGTGAAGGGCGAGCCCGAGGACGCCAAGCCGGGTGTGCCCGAGGAGGCGAAGCCTGTCCGCGGGGCGTCCGCGTCCGAGGGCGCGAAGCCCGTTGGTGTGAAGGGCGAGCCCGCGGACGCGCCGAAGTCCGCCGTGGTGAGCAAGGCCGACGAGGTGGCCGCCGCCGTCAAGGCCGCCGCGGCCAAGGCGGAAGAGGGCCCGCACGACGAGGGCCGGCTGCTCGCGGGCCGGTACCGGCTCGGCGACGTCCTCGGCAAGGGCGGCATGGGCACCGTCTGGCGCGCCGAGGACGAGACCCTCGGCCGCACCGTCGCCGTCAAGGAACTCCGCTTCGGCAGCGGCGTCGACGACGACGAGAAGCGCCGCCTCATCACCCGCACCCTGCGCGAGGCCAAGGCCATCGCCCGGATCCGCAGCGGCGGCGCCGTGACCGTCTACGACGTCGTCGACGAGGACGGCCGGCCCTGGATCGTCATGGAGCTCATCGAGGGCCCCTCGCTCGCGGAGTTCATCCGTGAAAGCGGCCCGCTGACGCCCCGCCGCGCCGCGGAAGTCGGCCTCGCCGTGCTCGACGTCCTGCGTGCCGCCCACCGCCAGGGCATCCTGCACCGGGACGTGAAGCCCTCCAACGTGCTGCTCGCCGACCATGGCAACGGCCGCGTGATCCTCACCGACTTCGGCATCGCCCAGGTCGAGGGCGACCCCTCCGTCACCTCCACCGGCATGCTCGTCGGCGCGCCCTCGTACATCTCGCCCGAGCGGGCCCGCGGCCAGCGGCCCGGCCCGCCGGCGGACATGTGGTCGCTCGGCGGCCTGCTGTACGCCGCCGTCGAGGGTGTTCCCCCGTACGACAAGGGGTCGGCCCTCGCGACGCTGACCGCCGTGATGACCGAGCCCGTCGAACCGCCGAAGAACGCGGGTCCGCTGACCGAGGTCATCTACGGACTCCTCGTCAAGGACCCCGCCCACCGGCTCGACGACGACCGCGCGCGGGCCCTGCTCACCGCCGTGATCGACGCGCCCGAGCCGCCGGCCCCCGTAGTCGGTCCGAGCCCCGAGGAAACCCGGCAGATATCGCTCGCCGAGGCCCATGACGCCGCCGAGCAGGCGGCGGCCGACAAGGCGGCCAAGGCCGCGGAGAAGGCGGAGAAGAAGGAACGCGAGCGCCGTGAGCGCGAGCAGCGGGAGCGTGCCCGCGCGGCGTTGAAGTCGGCCCGCAAGGCGGCGGCCGCCAGCGCCGCCGCCGCGGCCGCCACGGCCGCGACCGCCGCCGAGGCCCCGTCGCCGCGCCCGTCTCCCGTCGCGGCCCCGATCACCGACGTCCTGCCGCGCCGCACCATCGCGCTCGCGATAGCCGGCGTGGTCGTGGCGCTCGCGGTCATCGGCTCGGTCATCGCGTACGTCGTCAACGGTGACGACGACAAGGGCGGCTCCCCGAAGGACGGCAAGGGCGGCGGCAAGACCGCCGCGTCGAGCCCCGCGCCCGGTTCGTCGACCCCTCCTCCGGCTTCGCCCACGCCCTCGCCCTCTCCTTCGCCGAAGAGCGGCGAGTCGCCCGGCTCGGGGGCGGTTTCGCCGGACCCGGGCCAGTCGCCCGGCTCGGGGACCAATCCCGGCCAGGGTCAGGGCGCCACGCCCGGAGGAGCCCTGCCCGGGCTGCCGCCGGGGTACGCCCAGGTCAACGACCCCGGCTTCCACTTCGCGATGGGCATGCCCGAGGGCTTCAAGCAGACCGGAGTGATAGGGAAGAAGAACGGCGTCATCTACAGCCGGGACGGCGGATTCCCGCGGATCCAGATCGACTTCAACAGTTCGCCGAGGGACGACGCCCGCGCCGCCTGGCTGGAACTGGCTCCGAGCGTGGCGGGCAGCAGCAGCAACTACAAGCTGCTGCGCCTCGAAAAGGTCGAGTACCGCGGGTACCCGACCGTCGCGGACTGGGAGTTCGAGCGGGACCAGAAGGGCTCGCGGGTCCGGGTGCTCGACCGCGGGTTCCGGATGGACGCGACGCACGGCTACGCCATCATGATCACCTGCCTCGCGGACCAGTGGGACGCGCCGGAGTGCACGCAGCTGCGCACCACGGCGTTCGACACGTTTCAGCCACTGGGCTGACCCGCGTACCCAGCGGGCTCGGGTCAGCCTCGCCAGGGCCGGGACGCGGGCGCCCTGGGCGTCGTATCGTGTCAGCGGGGCCTGGGGGACGGGTCCGCAGCTCTCGGGGGAGGCGATGTGGAGGACTACGCGGGCCGGATCCTGGCCGAGCGCTACCGTCTGCCGTTGCCGCCGTCCGACGCCTACGAACTGATCGAGACCCGGGCCTTCGACACGCGCAGCGGCCAGGAAGTCCTCGTACGGCAGGTGCCGTTGCCCGAGGTCGTCGACGCGGAGCTGCTGGACGGCACGCGGGGCGGTCCGCCGCCCGTGGCCGGGGGCCGGCGCGTCCCGCACGGTGAACTGCCCGCCGTGCGCCGGGCGATCGAGGCCGCGCAGGCGGCGGCGTCCGTGCCGGACCATCCGCGGCTGGACCAGGTCTTCGACGTGTTCGCGGAGGGCGGGTCGCTGTGGATCGTGAGCGAACTCGTCCCGGCCCGACCGCTGGCGGCGCTGATCGCCGACGAACCGCTGAGCCCGTACCGGGCGGCGGAGGTGGCGGCGGACGTGCTGACCGCGCTGCGGGTGCTGCACGCCCACGGGTGGACGCACCGGAACATCACCATGCGGACGGTGCTGATCTGCGAGGACGGGCGGGTCGTCCTGACGGGACTGGCGGCGGGGGCGGCGGAGGACGCCCTGTGCGGGTACGACCCGGTCCCGCCGCAGGACGGTACGGACCCTTCCGCGGAGCCCTGGCCCTGGCCGGGCGCTGAACCGGGCGGCCCGGGGTTCGCGGCGGGTCCGCCCGGGAACGCCGGCGGGTACGGGCGCGCCGCCCTGGCCGGGCCGGAGGCGGGTGCGGACGCGGGCTACGGCGCTGCCCCGGGGGGCTCCTGGAGCGGGCCGGGGACGGACGCGGGGTACCAGCCGGGGGCCGGGCACGGTGCGGGCCTCGCCGGCGGGCAGCGGGGCGGGGAGCTCGGGGAGCTCGGCGACCGGTACGACGGCCTGTACGGGGGCGGGCCCGGGGAGCGTTCCGGGCGCGACCACGGCGGGGCCGGTGCGGGCACGGCCGGCGTCCAGCGGGGCGGGGACGCGGCGCAGTACGCGCCGCTCGTGGCTCCGGGCTACGACACCGGGCCGCGCTACCGGGACCACATAAGCCCCGGTACCGGGAGCGGCCCCGACGGCGCCGGTAGGTCCGGTACCCCCGGTGGCCCTGACGCGGCCGGTCCCTATGGCGTGCCCGGAGGCCCTGGCGCGGCCGACACCCCTGGCGCCCCCGGCGCCCTCGCACCGGCCGGTAGCCCCGGCACCCCCGGCACCCCGGGGACTTCCTCCACCCCGGGCGGCGCCGGGGAGCGGCCCGATCTGAAGGCCGCCGCGCGGGCCGGGGCCATCGCCGCGTACCGGGCCGGGGCCCAGGCCGCCGCGCGGATCACCGAGCAGCGCAAGGCCGGGGCCGAGCCCGCGCCGGAGCCCGCGCCCGAGGCGGAGCCGAGGCCGGAGGGGTCGAAGCTGCCGCAGGGGTACTCGTACCCGTACGGCGGCCCGGACAGCGGAGCGACCTGGCACGGCGCCACCCCGCGCCGCCAGGCCCTGCCGCCGGCCGAAGCGGAGCCGTCGGCCCGTGCGGCGCTGCCGGCGCAGCTTGCTCTTCCCCAGGGCTACCACCAGGCGGACACCCCGGACGACGGCACGCCCCGGCTCTCGCCCGACGGCCAGGCGCATCCGCAGGAGGGCGGGGAGCACGGGCCGGGCCACGGGCCGACCCAGCCGGGACCGGGCCACTCGGGACCGGGCCACCCGGCCCAGGATCAGGCGGGCCTCGGCCGGCCCGTCGCCGGGTACGCCGGGCAACTCCAGCTCGAGCCGGGCCGCCCCGATCCGGCGGGCCCGGACCAGGGCGGCCCCCAGAGCACCGCCGGGTACGCGGCAGCTTCGGGGGCCGGTGGCTACGGGCAGCCCGGCCCGCAGACCGGCGCCGGGTACGCGACGGATCCCGCGGCCCACGAGTACGGCCAGGCCCGCCCGCAGTCCGGTCCGCACGGCGGCGCCGGGTATCCGGTGGTGCCCGGCGCCCGTGGCCCCGGCCAGGCGGGTCCGCAGGGCGGGCCGCAGGGGGCTCCCGGGTACGCGGTCGCCCCCGGGGCCGGGCAGCGCGCGGGTTCGGCCGTCGGGTGGGGGAGCGGGCCCCGGAGCGGGCTCGATGCCGAGCGGGCCCGGCAGACGCGGATGGCCGTCGTCGGGGCCGTCACCGAGCGGTGGGCTCCCGAGCAGGCGCAGGCCGTGCACGGGCCGTGGCAGTTGGCCGCGCCCGTCGGGCCGGCCACCGACCTCTGGGGGCTCGGCGCACTGCTGTACCGGGCCGTACAGGGCCATGCCCCGTACCCCGAGGACAGCGTCGCCGAGCTCGTGGAGATGGTCTGCTCGGAGCCTCCCGCCTTCGCCGAGGAGTGTGGCCCGCTGCGCCCGATCGTGGAGTCCCTGCTCCGTCAGGACCCGACCGAGCGCCCCGACTTCGAGGAGCTCCGCGGCTGGCTCCGCTCCCTCGTGCGCTCCGCCCCGGAGCCCGACGGCGGCTTCGCCATGCTGCCGCCGGTGGTGGAGGATCCGGCCAGGCTCCCCGTCGCCCGGCGGCGAGCCGACCTGCACGGCCGGCACCGCAGCGCCGAGCATCCCCGCAAGCCGCGCTCGCTGGGCCGTTCCCTGTTACTGGGGATCCTCGTCCTGCTCTCGGGAGCCGTGGCCTACGCCCTGTTCTTCATGCCCCGCTCCGCCGATCCGCAGGGCGGCGGGCAGAAGGCGGCCGGAATGAAGCCGCCCGCCGCGACCCAGCCGCAGAACCCGAAGCAGAGCCCGAAGCCGAGCCCGAAGCCGAGCGGGTCCGGCCAGGGCCCGAGCCCCTCCGCGAACCCGAGCCCGCCCGAGTCCAAGCCGGCCCCGCAGCCGGGCGTCTCCGCTCCGTCCGGGTACACCGCCCAGCAGGACGCCGAGCACTTCTCGATCAACGTTCCGAACGGCTGGGAGCGCCGCGGAATGAACGAGTCCGGTCAGGTCCGCTACACGGAGGGGGACTTCGTCCTGACCGTCGTCCCCGGCCGGGACAAGGTCCAGGGCAACCCCGACCCGGCCACCTACCAGAAGGACAAGGAGCCCGAGCTGGCTCCGTACCGCTCCTCCACCTGGTCCAGCGTGAGCGACATCAGGTCCACGAAGGTCGGCAACCAGCTCCGCGTCACCGGCCGGTACACCTGGATCGACGGCAACGGCCGTTCCGTCGTGGCCCGCAACTTCGTCGTGGCGCTCGGAGGTTCCTACCACGTCGTGATGGTCACCGGCCCGCAGGACCAGGAGGGCAAGGTCACCGAGACCTTCGAGCAGGCGACGGCGAGCTACAGGAGCGGCGGCTGACGCGCTATCAGTACGGCGATTGCGTCACAGTGCGGCCGAACCGCCTCCGAGTGGTTCCGTCGTCACCCGCGATCTCCGTAGTCTGACCGGAAGTGCACAGAGCGGCGGCGGGGATTCGTGGAACAGCAGACAGGTGCGGGTGCGGTGCTCGCGGGCCGGTACCGGCTCGTGGAGCCCATCGGCAGGGGCGGCATGGGCAAGGTGTGGCGCGCGCACGATGAGCTGCTGCACCGGACGGTCGCCGTCAAGGAACTGACGGCGGGGCTGTACGTCGCCCAGGCGGACCGGGACGTCCTGCACCAGCGGACGCAGAAGGAGGCCCGGGCCGCGGCCCGGATCCAGCATCCGGCGGTCGTCACGGTCCACGACGTACTGGAACACGACGACCGGCCCTGGATCGTCATGGAGTACATCGACGGTCCCTCCCTCGCGGACGCGGCGAAGACGGCGGGCCGCATCGAGCCGCGGGAGGCGGCCCGGATCGGGCTGCACGTGCTCGGCGCGCTGCGCGCCGCGCACGCGGTCGGGGTACTGCACCGGGACGTGAAGCCGGGCAACGTGATGCTCGCCAAGGACGGGCGGGTGATGCTCGCCGACTTCGGCATCGCCGCGATCGAGGGCGACTCCTCCATCACGCGCACCGGTGAACTCATCGGCTCCATCGACTACCTGGCCCCCGAACGGGTCACCGGCGGTTCCCCTGATCCGGCCTCCGACCTGTGGTCGCTCGGCGCGACCCTGTACACGGCCGTCGAGGCCCGCTCGCCCTTCCGCCGCACCTCGCCCATCTCCAGCCTGCAGGCCGTGGTGAACGAGGAGCCGCCCGCCCCGACGCACGCGGGCGCCCTGGCCCCGGTCATCACGGCGCTGCTGCGCAAGGACCCGGCGCAGCGGCCGTCGGCGGACGAGGCCGAGCAGATGCTGCTGCAGGCGATGGAGGGCCGGGAGCCGAAGTCGGCGCAGGCGTACGTACCCACGCGCGCGATGGGCTCCGAGGAGCTGGGCGCCGCCCGGAGCGAGCCGGCGGACGGTGCGGTGCCGCCCGGTGAAGGGGACCAGGGGCGGAGCCGGGAGGCGGAGCCGGCGCCGCAGCCGGTGTTCGCCACGCGTTCCGAGGCCGGACCGGGCGGGCGGGGCGGCCGTGACACCGGAGCCCCCGGCCGGATCAGGCGGGTCGCGGCCGTGGCGGTGGTGGCGGCGCTGCTCGGCGGCGGCGGGGTGTTCGGGATCCTGAAGTACACCAGCGACTCGACCACGGACGGCGGGATCCCGGGCCGGACGGCCGGTACGCAGGACGCGTCGGCCGGTGGTTCGTCCTCAGGTGCCTCGTCCGGCTCCGGGGACACCAAGGGGCAGGCGCAGAAGGCTCCGCCGGCGGGCTGGGTGAAGGCGGTCGACAAGGAGGGCTTCTCCCTCTTCGTCCCGGACGGCTGGAAGCGCCGCGAGGACGGGACGCAGATCGACTACACCCGGGACGACGGCAAGCACTTCATCCGGATCGCGGTGGACCGCGACCCGAAGTTCAAGGACCCGTACGCGCACCTGCTCGATCTGGAGAAGCAGGTGCAGAAGCGCTCCGACTACGTGCGCCTGACCCTGCACCCGAACACCTTCCGGGGGCAGGTCAAGGCCGCCCTGTGGGAGTTCGTCTGGACGGAGAAGACGGGGGCCTTCACCGGGCCGCGCAAGGCCATCGAGCAGATGTACTACGCGCCGGACGGCACCGAGTACGCGGTGTACATGTCGGGTCCGGTCGCGGACTGGGACACCACCCGGGAACAGTTCGACATCGTGCTCAGCGGCTGGCAGCCGGCCCCGGCCTCCTGAGGCAGCCGGCCCCGCAAGGCGCTCGAGGCTTTCCGGTGCCGCCCCGAGACCCCCCGGTGCCCGGATTTCCGCCATCCCGCCAGTGATCACTGGCAGAAATGGCAAAATCCGGTTACCGGCGGGTACCCAAAGCACCCCCGGGCGGAATACGCTCACGCCCATGACGGACACGCAGGCCCCGGCCCCCCTCCGCAGCGCCCCGCAGCCCACCAACCCGGTCGCCCCCGCCCCGGCCGGCGCCCGGAGCGCCGCCGACGTGGTGACCCCCGAACTGGTCGCCCGGCTGACCCGCGGAGTGGCCGGCTCCGGCCGCACCGCCAACCACAGCCCCTTCACCGGGGACCGGCTCGCGGAGCTTCCCGAGGCCACCCCCGAGGACGTGGAGGCGGCCTTCGCCGCCGCCCGCGCCGCGCAGCCCGCCTGGGCCGCCGTGCCCGTCCGCGCGCGGGCCGCCGTACTGCTGCGCTTCCACGACCTGGTCCTGTCCCGGCAGGCCGAGGTGCTCGACTTGATCCAGCTGGAGACCGGCAAGGCCCGTCTGCACGCCCACGAGGAGGTCCAGGCCGTCTCGATCGCGGCCCGGCACTACGGCCGCAAGGCCCCCTCGTACCTGCGCCCCAAGGGCCACACGGGCGCCATGCCCACCCTCACCAAGGTCACCGAGCTGCGCCAGCCGCGCGGGGTCATCGGCCAGATCGCCCCCTGGAACTACCCCCTCGAACTGTCCATCGGGGACGCCCTGCCCGCCTTCGTCGCGGGCAACGCCGTCGTGATGAAGCCCGACACCGAGACCGCGCTGACCGCCCTGTGGGCCCGCGACCTGATGATCGAGGCGGGTCTGCCGGCCGAGGTGTTCCAGATCGTGCTCGGCGAGGGCCCGGTCGTCGGCCCCGAGCTGGTCCGCCGCGCCGACTACGTTTCGTTCACCGGCTCCACGCGTACCGGCCGCGAGGTCGCCCAGGGCGCGGCCGCCCGCCTGATCGGGGTCTCCCTCGAGCTCGGCGGCAAGAACGCCATGCTCGTCCTGCGCGACGCCGACGTGGAGAAGGCCGCCGCCGGCGCCGTCCGCGCCTGCTTCTCCTCCGCGGGCCAGCTCTGCATCTCCATCGAGCGGCTCTACGTGCACGCCTCGATCGCCGACGAGTTCGTCGCCCGGTTCGCCGCCCGTACGAAGGCCATGCGCCTCGGTGCCTCCCTCGCCTACGGCGCCGACATGGGCTCCCTGGCCGGCGAGCGCCAGCTGGAGGCCGTCCAGCGCCACGTGGACGACGCCGTCGCCAAGGGCGCCACCCTCGTCACCGGCGGCATCGCCCGCCCCGACATCGGCCCGCTGTTCTACGAGCCGACCATCCTCGACGGCGTCGAGTCCGCGATGGCGGTGTGCGGGGAGGAGACCTTCGGTCCGGTCGTCTCCATCTACCGCTTCACCGACGAGGACGAGGTCATCGAGGAGGCCAACGGCACCGCCTACGGCCTGAACTCCAGCGTGTGGACGAAGGACGCCCGCCGCGGCCACGCCGTCTCGGCCCGCCTGCGCACCGGCACCGTCAACATCAACGAGGGTTACGCCCCGGCCTACGGCAGCGCCCAGGCCCCCATGGGCGGCATGAAGGAATCCGGCCTCGGGCGCCGCCACGGCTCCGAGGGCATCCTCAAGTACACCGAGGCCCAGACCGTCGCCCACCAGCGGCTGCTGCCGATGGGCCCCTCGCTGGGGATGGACGACGAGAAGTACGCGGCGTTCATGACCCGCAGCCTCCAGGTCATGAAGGCGTTCCGACTCCGCTAGTCAGTTGCGTCCCATCCGTTCCATCCGTTCCATCCGTTCTGTTCTGTTCGGGGAGGCACCGCAGTGTCGTACGACCACGACTTCGACTACGACGTCATCGTCATCGGATCGGGTTTCGGAGGGTCGGTCTCGGCGCTGCGGCTCTCCGAGAAGGGGTACCGGGTCGGCGTCCTGGAGGCGGGGCGCCGCTTCACCCGCGAGAGCCTGCCGAAGAACAGCTGGGACCTGCGCAACTACCTGTGGGCCCCGGCCCTCGGGCTGTACGGGATCCAGCGCATCCACCTCCTCGGCAACGTGATGGTCCTCGCGGGCGCCGGCGTCGGCGGCGGCTCCCTCAACTACGCCAACACCCTCTACGTGCCGCCCACCGCCTTCTTCGAGGACCGGCAGTGGGCGTCCATCACGGACTGGCGGGACGAGCTCGCCCCCTACTACGACCAGGCCAAGCGCATGCTCGGGGTCCGGCTCAACCCGACGACGACCCCCTCCGACGTCCACCTCAAGGCGGCCGCCGCCAAGATGGGCGTCGCGGACTCCTTCCACATGGCCCCGGTCGGCGTCTTCTTCGGGGACGGGGAGGATGCGGCCGGCCAGGGAAAGGTCCGCCCCGGTGACGAGGTCGCCGACCCGTACTTCGGTGGCGCCGGCCCCTCCCGCAAGGCCTGCACCGAGTGCGGCGAGTGCATGACCGGCTGCCGGCACGGCGCGAAGAACACCCTGAACGAGAACTACCTGCACCTCGCCGAGCGGGCCGGCGCCGTCATCCACCCCATGACCACGGTCACGGCCCTCTCCGACCACCCCGAGGGCGGCTACCGCGTCCGCACCGTCCCCACCGAGGGCCGCCGCCGCGCCGAGGCCAAGGTCCTGCGCGCCCGCTACGTGGTCGTCGCGGCGGGTACCTACGGCACCCAGACCCTCCTGCACACGATGAAGGACCTCGGAGAGCTGCCCCGCCTCTCGGACCGCCTCGGCGATCTGACCCGGACCAACTCCGAAGGCCTCGTAGGGGCTCAGACCGATGACCGCCGCTACCGCAAGCGGCACGGCAAGGACAAGCGCGCGGACTTCACGCGGGGCGTGGCCATCACCTCCTCGGTGCACCCGAACGCCGACACGCACATCGAGCCGGTGCGCTACGGCAAGGGCTCCAACGCGATGGGGTTCATGACGATCCTCCAGGTGCCCTACTCCGCCCACCGGGTCCGCGCCTGGCTCGGGCGCACCGCCCGTCACCCGGTCCAGCTGCTGCGGTCCCTCTCCAACCGGCGCTGGTCGGAGCGGACCATCATCGGCCTGGTCATGCAGTCCCTCGACAACTCCCTGACCACCTACCGCAAGCCCGGCGGCTTGGGGAAGGGGCTGCTCACCGCCCGGCAGGGCCACGGCGCGCCCAACCCCGTGCAGATCGCCGAGGCCACGCGGGCGGCGACCCTGCTGGCCGAGGAGATCAACGGGTTCCCGGGCAGCAACATCGGCGAGCTGATGGGCACCCCGCTGACGGCGCACTTCCTCGGCGGCTGCCCGATCGGCGCCTCGCCCGAGGAGGGCGTGGTCGACCCGTACCACCGGCTCTACGGGCACCCGGGCATCTCGGTGGTCGACGGCTCGGCGGTCTCCGCGAACCTCGGGGTCAACCCGTCGCTGACGATCACCGCGCAGGCGGAACGGGCTATGTCCTACTGGCCGAACAACGGCGAGCGCGACCCGCGCCCGGAGCAGGGGGCGGCCTACACCCGCCTGGCGGCCGTGGAACCGGCCCGTCCGGCGGTGCCGAAGGAGGCCTTCGGGGCGCTGCGCCTGCCGTTCCTGGCGGTACCGGAGGTCCCGCCGCGGGCGGCGTCGCCCGCCGAATAGCCGCCGGCAGCCGAAGTCGGCCGGCACGGCACCGCCGCCGAACGACTTCGGCGGGCACCGCACTCCCCCTCCGAGCGCGGTACCCGCCGAACTACATAGATGACAGCCGTGGGGCCCGGATGGTTGTAGCCGAATCCGGTGACGTACGTGTGGTGTGCGTCACAGGGTGAGGGGAGCAACCAGGGAGGGTCCTCGGTGGTCAAGGACGGCATGAGAAAGCGCATCTCCCTGCTGGCGGCAGCCGGCCTGGTGGCCGTCGGCCTGGCCGCCACCCCCGCGAACGCGGCGGACCCGGTATTCACGCTCACCAGCCCGGAGGAGATCGGCCTGCACCCGCACCCGGGGGACGCCGGGAAGGCGCGGGCGACCACGGTCGGATTCGTCGTCGAGAACGAGACGGGCAAGGACTTCGGCGAGCACGCCACCTACACGATCGACCTGACCCCCCTCAAGGGCGTCGCCGACGTGAAGCTCACCCCGGAGCGTTCCAACGACTGCACCCTCACGGCGACGAAGGTCACCTGCACGGACTGGGCGGTCTGGACGTTCGGCAGCGAGGTCGTGTCCCTGGACCTCACCGCCGCCAAGGGCAGCAAGAACGGCACGGTCGCCGACCTGACGATGACCGGCGCGGCGCAGGGCGCCACCTTCAAGCCCACCACCACCAAGGTCCGGGTCGGCGGCCCGGACCTGGTCCTGGAAAAGGCCAAGCTGAAGTCGAAGCTGGTCCCGGGTGAGACCCAGCCGCTCCCGGTCGTCTTCGCCAACGCGGGCACCGAGCCGGTCGAGGGCGTGGCGCTGGAGATGATCACCACGCACGGCATGGGCCTGGTCGAGCAGTACGACAACTGCGCCTTCAACCAGGACGACGGCACAGGCCAGCCCTGGAACGTGGGCTGGGGCGTGACGGTCTGCACCTTCGACAACGAGATCAAGCCGGGCGAGGTCTGGGAGATCGCCGGCGCGCTGACCCTCAAGGCCGCTCCGCACGCCTTCATGGACGAGCTGATCTACGGGGTGCACGAGGCCGGCTCCCAGCCGAAGTCCACGCAGAAGTTCAGCACGCCCCGCACGGGCAAGAAGCTGGGCCTCAAGACGCGCTCGGCCAAGGCCACGCCGCGCGGGGTGGACCTGGACCCGTGGAACAACCAGCACGAGTTCGGCTTCTCGGTGAAGAACACCGCCGACCTGGTGGCCGAGCCCCTCTCCGTGAAGGGCAAGGCGGGCGAGACGGTCAAGGCCGCCATCGGCTTCCGCAACGACGGCCCCGCGTGGGTCGCCTACCTCCGCTCGGGCGAGGACGTCGCCATGGCGGACATCGTGATCCCGGCGGGCGCGAAGGTCACCAAGGCGCCCAAGTTCTGCAGGGCCGTCACGGCCTCGGGGGGCTACCGCGAGGGTCTGCTGGGCGCACCGCGCTACTTCTGCCCGACCTCGCACGTCATCGGGGAGAAGGAGAAGTTCAGCTTCCCGTTCGAGCTGAAGATCGAGAAGGTCATCGCGGAGGCCACCGGGTCCGTCACCGTCGGCAGCTGGTCGCCCGACGGCGCCGCGCCGATCAGCTGGGACCCGAAGCACGCCAACGACAAGGCCGCCTTCGTGATCAACGGCAGGGTCACGCCCACGCCGACCCCGACCACGACCACGCCCGGCCCGAAGCCGACGTCTTCCACGAGCCCGACGGCCACGCCGAGCACGAGCGCCACGCCGAGCCCGGGCGCCAGTACCGGCAACGGCAAGACGCCGAACGGCGGCCTCGCCGAGACCGGCGTCACCGCCGGGCCGATCCTGCTCGCCGGCGCGGTCCTCGTGGCCGCGGGCGGCGCCGTGTTCCTGGCGTTCCGGCGCCGGACCACCGGCCGCGCGTAACGGCGTAGCCGGCGGAACGAACGGGGGACCCGCGGGGGGAAGCAACGGGGGAAACAGAAGAACGGCCGGTCCGGGGCGTCCCCCGGGCCGGCCGTCCTTTGTGTGGTGACCGGGCTGCTGTCCCCTGCCGTCCGGTCACATAGAAGGAGCGAGGTCCCACGACGCACGCCCCGCAGGGGTACGTCTCATCGCTCCAGCGGATCCACGCGTGGTGCTGCGGTCCGCACCTGGCTGGCACGGTCATCCGCATCAACGAAGGGCCGTGGGGGCGGTCACGGTCCGGACGGGTGACGAACAGGCGTCACGGGCACTGCGCCCGCCTACGGTCAGACCCGGCCGCGGCACAGCTCCAGCAAGGTCATCGCGAGCGTGGTGCCGGGCTTGCCGAGGGCGTCGCTCCAGTGGGTCAGGACCTCCATCTCCCGCGACAGGTGCACCCGGCGCCCGCCCGAGCCGATCCGGGCCTCCTGGATGACGGTCGAGACGGCCATCCGTTCCTGGATCAGGCCGATGATCCGGTCGTCGATGGCGTCGATCCGCTCGCGGGATCCGGCGATCAGCTGCTCGGGGGTGACGGTGGCGGCGGTGGTGGTCGTGGCGATCGTGGTCGTGCTCATGGTCGGTCTCCTGGGGGTGGGGGCCCGACCGGAGAGGGAACGCCAGAGCGCCCCGGTCCTGTCGGACCGGGGCGCTCTGGGAAGTCAGTGGCTCAAGCGAGCATCACGATGACCCATGGCGACCGGACCGGCCGGTGCCATAGGTAAAGAGGAAGCTCAGCTGCTTGCGCATGGAGGGATTATTACCCTCTGTCCCGCTCCGTGCCAAGCCGGTTCGGACACTGAGACGAAGAGGGGTATCCGTCCCCCGTTAGAATCGACAAAACAACCCCCTCTTCCGCCGGAAGGCCTGCCCCGTGCCAGAAGCCACCTTCGCCACCCACGACAGCGCCCCGGACACGGTGCTCGTCGTCGACTTCGGCGCCCAGTACGCGCAGCTGATCGCCCGCCGCGTCCGCGAGGCACGGGTCTACTCCGAGGTCGTGCCCAGCACGATGCCCGTGGCCGAGATGCTCGCCAAGAACCCGAAGGCGATCATCCTCTCCGGTGGCCCGTCCTCCGTGTACGAGGAGGGCGCCCCCCAGCTCGACGGCGCGATCTTCGAGGCCGGCGTCCCCGTCTTCGGCATGTGTTACGGCTTCCAGCTCATGGCGGTCACCCTCGGCGGCACCGTGGACAACACCGGCTCGCGCGAGTACGGCCGTACCCCGCTGGCCGTCTCCAAGGCCGGATCCACCCTCTTCGAGGGCACCCCCGAGAACCAGTCGGTGTGGATGTCCCACGGCGACGCCTGCTCCGCCGCTCCCGAGGGCTTCACCGTCACCGCGTCCACCGACGTGGTCCCGGTCGCGGCCTTCGAGAACGACGAGAAGAAGCTCTACGGCGTGCAGTACCACCCCGAGGTGATGCACTCCACGCACGGCCAGCAGATCCTGGAGCACTTCCTCTACCGCGGCGCCGGCCTCCAGCCCACCTGGACCCCCGGCAACATCGTCGAGGAGCAGGTCGCCCTCATCCGCGAGCAGGTCGGCGACAAGCGCGCCATCTGCGGCCTGTCCGGCGGCGTGGACTCGGCGGTCGCCGCGGCCCTCGTGCAGAAGGCCATCGGCTCCCAGCTCACCTGCGTGTACGTGGACCACGGCCTGATGCGCAAGGGCGAGACCGAGCAGGTCGAGAAGGACTTCGTCGCCGCCACCGGCGTGCAGCTGAAGGTCGTCGACGCCCAGGAGCGGTTCCTGAACGCGCTGGCCGGCGTCTCCGACCCCGAGACCAAGCGCAAGATCATCGGCCGCGAGTTCATCCGCGTCTTCGAGGCGGCGCAGCTGGAGATCCTCCAGGAGGACGGCCCTGCGGTGGCCTTCCTGGTCCAGGGCACCCTGTACCCGGACGTCGTCGAGTCCGGCGGCGGCACCGGCACCGCCAACATCAAGTCCCACCACAACGTGGGCGGGCTCCCCGACGACATCGAGTTCGAGCTCGTCGAGCCGCTGCGCCAGCTGTTCAAGGACGAGGTCCGGATGGTCGGCCAGGAGCTCGGCCTGCCCGCCGAGATCGTCCAGCGCCAGCCGTTCCCCGGCCCCGGCCTCGGCATCCGCATCGTCGGCGAGGTCACCAAGGAGCGTCTGGACCTGCTCCGCGAGGCCGACGCCATCGCCCGTCACGAGCTCACGGCGGCCGGCCTGGACCGCGAGATCTGGCAGTGCCCGGTCGTCCTGCTGGCGGATGTCCGCAGCGTCGGCGTCCAGGGTGACGGCCGTACCTACGGCCACCCGATCGTGCTGCGCCCCGTCTCCTCCGAGGACGCGATGACCGCGGACTGGACGCGCATGCCGTACGAGGTGCTCGCGCGGATCTCCACCCGCATCACCAACGAGGTACCGGACGTCAACCGCGTGGTCCTGGACTGCACGAGCAAGCCCCCGGGCACCATCGAGTGGGAGTAGTCCCACCCGCCCGCACGTAGGTGACGAGGCCGCCGCTCCCCGCCGGGGAGCGGCGGCCTCGTCGCGTGTATGGCCTCTTGGGCCGCCCGCCGGTACCTTGCGCGCGACCTTGGAGGAGGAGCCATGTCCGAGCATCCGGCCGGCGTATCCGCACCCGCACCCGTGCCCGTCGAGCGGTTGGGCTTCGAGATGCCGCCGGTGTTCGCCACCGCCGAGGAGGAGCGCGCGCACCGCAAGGAGCGGCTCGCCGGGGTACTGCGGCTGCTGGGGCGGCTCGGCTACGAGGACGGGGTGGGCGGGCACGTCAGCGCCCGGGACCCGGAGTTCGAGGACTGCTACTGGGTGAACCCCTTCGGCCGGGCCTTCGCCGCGATCGGCCCCGAGGACCTGCTGCTCGTCGACGGGGAGGGGCGGGTCAGGCAGGGCGGGCGCAGGGTCAACCAGCTGGCCTTCGCCGTGCACGCGGCCGTCCACCGGGCCCGGCCCGGCGTGGTGGCCGTCGTGCGCACGCAGGCCCCGTACGGCAGGGCGCTCGCCGCGCTCGGCGAACTGCTGGCCCCCGTCACCCAGGAGGCCTGCGCCTTCTACGAGGACCACGCGCTGCTCGACGAATATGCCGGCGGTGGGGACGCGGACCCCGAGCGGATCGCCGGCGGACTCGGCCCCTACAAGGCGCTGGTCCTGCGGAACCTCGGGCTGCTGACGGTCGGTGACTCGGTGGAGGCCGCCGCTTGGTGGTTCATCGCGGCGGAGCGGGCCGCGCAGGTCCAGCTGATCGCGCGGGCGGCCGGGAAAGCGGTGCTCATCAGCCACCACAGCGCGCTCGCGACCCGGGAACGGTTCGGTTCCGATCTCGCTGCCTGGGCGAACTGCCAGCCGCTGCTGGAGGCCGCCGGAGCGGGTGCGTCAACATCATGAACGGTTAATCACCTGCTCTGACATCGTGCGCAATCCGGAACACTGCCGCAGTGGTGCACAATTCGCTGGCATCGCACCGGAGTTCAGAGAGGCGGCACGTTCGTGGCTGTCCAAGAGATGTCCAGAAGCACCCATACCGCGGCTTGTGCCTGCGAGGACTGCACACGAGAGGGGCACCGTCGCGCCGTGGCGGCGTTCCTGGAGAAGCGCGACGAGTTCGCCTCGGGGCACGGGGTGCCGGATGCCGTCGCGCACTCCCTGGGGGCCTCCCGCCAGTGGGTCTCCGACGAGCTGACCCTGTCGGCCCGGACGGTCGCCGACCGGGGCCGGGAGGCGGGCAGCTCCTGGCTCTACCTGTTCTCCCGGCGGGCCGTCCTCGCCGTGTGGATCGCCGCGGGGGTGCTGCTCCTGGTCCAGGTCGGCACCGCGCTCGGCACCGGCTGGTCCACGACGCGCACCGCCGGGCTGCTGGCCGCGCTCGTGCTGGCCGCGCTGCTGACGGTGGCGGCCCGCGCGCAGACGCTCCGGGGAGGCCTGCTGGCCCCGCTCGTCGGCGAGGACAACCGGCTGTCCACCTCGAAGGTGGTGCCGAGCGCCTGGCTGGTGCTCACCGCCTTCGCGACGCTGCTGCCCGCGCTGCGGCTCGCGGCCTCCTCGCCGGGACCCGAGCGCCAGGCGCTGTACGAGGGGCTCGCCTTCGACCGGGCGCTGCCGCTGCTGGCGGTGCTCGGGCTGACCTCGGGCGTCGCGGTGCTCGTGCGCCGGGTGGTCTCCGTACGGATCATGGGGCAGCGGCTGCAGAAGCTGCCGGCGGACCGCCCGACCGGGGCGGACCTGCTGACGGACGACGCGGGCCGGGGCTCCTTCCCGGACGCCCAATACGTGCTGGTCTCCACGGTGGTGCTGGCCTTCGCGGGGGTCTCGCTGGCCCGGTTCCCGGACCGGTTGCCGGCGCTGCCGTGGGCGCTGGCGCTGCTGGTGGCACTGTCGGCGGCCGTGTACCTGGCGGCGAAGTACGCGGAGGGCAGCCGCCCGCTGGTCCTGTCGGTGGTGCGCAGACGCGAGCCGGGGGATCTGGACGCGGCGATCCGCCCCGGGGACGACATCGAGATCCGCGGAGTGGGCTTCGTCCCGCCGGGGGCGCAGACGCCGGAGATGCTGGCCCGGCTGGTGGTCCGGGTGGGCGCGGTCCATGTGCACGTACCGCTGGTCCCGGTGGCGGGCGGTTTCACCAACCCGTCCGACGCCGTACTGACCGTGCCGGTCCCGGCGGAAGTGGAGCCGGGGCGGATCGAGATCCAGGTCGTCACCGCTGCGGGGGTGGAATCAAACCGGTGCACCATCGACGTGGCCGAGTGAAGCGGGTACACATGACGCGTGACCCGAACTGACGTCCCCTCCGGCGCCCCTGACGCACCCACCGGACCGACCGGCCCGAGCGGCCCGCACGGTCTGCGCGAACTCGCCGCCCGCCACGCGCTCCTGCCCCTGCGGATCTTCCTCGGCGTGACCTTCGTCTACGCGGGCCTGGACAAGCTGACCGACTCGGCGTTCCTCTCCGCCACCGGCAGCGGCTCCATCGGCGAACTGATGCGCGGGGTGCGCGACACCTCGGCGATCCCGGCCATGGTGGACCTGGCCCTGAAGGCGCCCGTCGGCTTCGCCGTGGCCCTGGCCATCGGGGAGCTCCTGGTCGGCCTGGGGGTCCTGGCCGGACTGCTGACCCGGATCGCGTCCGTCGGCGGGGCGCTGATCTCGCTCAGCCTGTGGCTCACCGTGTCCTGGGCGGTGACCCCGTACTACTACGGCAACGACCTGATCTACCTGATGGCCTGGACCCCGCTGATCCTCGCCGGGGCACCCCTGTGGTCACTGGACGCCCTGATCAGGGGCCGGCGGCGGCCCGCCGGCTGAGGGACAGGTCCGCCGGTCCGGGGAGCGGTCCGGGGCGAGCGGTCCGCCGATCCGGGACGAGCGGGACGTCACCTCCCGCCGGACCCGCGGGTCTCCCCGATCCGCTCGCGCCGGTCGCGGCGCACGGCGTAGGTCACCAGCCCGGTGACGGCGGCGAAGGCGAGGCCGCCCGCGGTCATCATGAGGACGAAGAACCAGGGTGGATCCGCCTCGCCCGCCGCGCCGAGGAGATAGAGGACCCCGGCCGCCATCAGGACCAGTCCCGCGATCAGCCGTCCCGGCTGGAACTCATGACGCCGCACGGGTTACCTCCACCTGTCCCACACCCGCGCTGAGGTGCAGCTCGATCGTGCCGCCGGCCTGGGTGCCCGAGGCGGGGGGCAGCGTCGCCTCCCGGGTCTCGGTGCGGTTGCGCACGCGTATGTCCTCGCTGGTGTCGCCGGGCATCTGGATGTCGCCCAGCCTGACCGTCGCCTCCGTCCTCGCGGTGACCTCCCTCGGGAGGATCACCCGCAGCCGGCCGGCGTCGATGGAGGCGCGGACGGGCACGGTGGTGCCCTTGGGCACGTCCACGTGGCTGAGGTCCAGGGTGGCGAGCCCGGTACCCGCCTCGTAGACCGGGGCCACCTCGGCCACCGCGGTCGGATGCCAGTCCACGACGCGCCAGTCGGTACTGATGTCCTTGGGCAGTGCGACCGACGCGGCCAGCAGGCCGGCCGTGATCACCGAGAGCAGGATGGTGCCGAAGCCCGTGCGGCCCTTGACGGAGCTCACCGCGAGCCCCAGGCCGAAGACGGCGAGGCCGGCGGCGAAGCCGACCTGCAGGGCGTGACTCAGGGTGCTGCCCTCCCAGACCGCGGCCGTGGCGATGCTCCCGGCCAGCGCGGCGAGGACGAACACCCGGCCGCCGATGCCGCCGCGGGGCTCCCAGGGGAGGTCATCCCCGGACGGCGGAGCCGCCGCCGGACCGCCGCCGGGACCGGCGGGCACCGAGTCCTCGGGCCCCCACAGGTACCCGGTCGAGCCGACCGGCCCGGTGGTGCCGTCCTTGACCAGCGGATCCCGCCACCACGACGGGCCGCCGGGCGTGGGCGGCGCCTGGGTCTCGGGCGGCGCCGGACTGTGCGCCGTGCGGTGCCCGGTGCGGGTGGCCGCCGGGTACTCGAACTCGGCGCCCGGCGCGGCCTTCTCCTCGGGAGCCCCGCCGGGTCCGCTCCGCCGCCGCTGCGACCAGTAGGCCGCGGCTCCCAGCGCGAGGACGGCCAGGACGGAGAAGACCGCCAGCCCGCCGTTGTCCAGCATCGACAGGAACAGGGCGCAGCCCACCAGCGCGGCGAACACCGCCGCCAGCGTCGAGCCCTCGACCCGGCCGGTCAGCAGCTTCTTCACCTCGCTGTCCTCCTCGCCCTCCTGGGGCAGCAGCAGCCAGGCGAAACCGTAGAAGATCAGACCGACGCCGCCGGTGACGGCGAGGACGCCGAGCACGATCCGGAATATCACCGGGTCGAGACCGAAGTACCGGCCCAGCCCGCCGCACACGCCCGCGAGCACCTTGTCGCGCTTGCCGCGGCGCAGGGGAGGGCGCTCGGCGGGCGTCGAAGCGGAGCCGGCGCCCGCGCCGGCCGTGCTCCTGCCGGCGCCTGCGTCCGGCGGCGGGGAATCGTGTACTTCGGTCATGCGTACATGGTGACGGTCCGGGGTCGCCACGGGCATCCGGATCTACCCTGGCGCAACCCTGATATCCCCCCGAGAGAACTGGGGGGCTGCCCTGATGTCACGGGCACCGCAGGCGTGTGACCATCGGTGACATGCCCGTAGCAGCCGCCCCCCGCCCGCCGTACGCACCGGACTCCGACGAGACGCCGCAGCGCAAGCTCTACCGCAGCGCCGACGGCCGGATGCTCGGCGGAGTCGCGCGCGGCCTCGCCGGGCACCTGGGCCTGCCCGTCGTCTGGGTCCGGCTCACCTTCCTCGGCCTGTTCATGTGGGGCGACGGACTCGGCGTGCTGCTCTACGCCGCGTTCTGGGTCTTCGTACCGCTGGGCGTCGGCGGCCGCAGCGGCCACCGCTCCTACTTCGACACCCTCCCCGACGGCACCCGGCGGCTGCGCAAGCCCGAGCGGGGCCAGATCATCGCGCTGATCGCGCTGTGCGTCGGCGCGGGCATCTTCATCTCCCAGGTCCAGGTCGGCGGCAGTTCCGGACGGTACGTGTGGCCGACCCTGCTCGTCGGAGCCGGCGTGGTCCTGGTCTGGCGCCAGGCCGACAACGCCCGCCGCGCCCACTGGAACGCGGCAGCCGGCCGGCACGCCCGGCTGCTGCAGGCCGCCCGCGCGCTCGCCGGCGTGGCCCTGGTCGGCGTGGGCCTGACCGTCTTCATCGTGGTCCGCGGCTCCGCCGCCCAGCTGGGCAACGTCCTGACCGCCACCCTCGCCGTCCTCGTCGGCGTCGCCCTCCTGGCAGGCCCCTGGCTGATCCGGATGACCCAGGACCTCTCCGAGGAGCGCCTGATGCGCATCCGCGCCCAGGAGCGCGCCGAGGTGGCCGCGCACGTCCACGACTCCGTGCTGCACACCCTCACCCTGATCCAGCGCAACGCCGAGGACGTCGGCGAGGTGCGCCGCCTCGCCCGCGCCCAGGAGCGGGAGCTGCGCAACTGGCTGTACAAGCCGGAGGGCACCGGCAAGGACGAGGGCGAGGAGCCGACGACGCTGGCCGAGGCCGTGAAGAAGACCGCCGCCGAGGTGGAGGACCACCACGGGGTGCAGATCGAGGTGGTCGTCGTCGGCGACTGCCCCCTCGACGAGAAGCTGGCCGCACAGATGCAGGCCGCGCGCGAGGCGATGGTCAATGCCGCCAAGTACGGTGGCGACGGCGGCCCCGTCCAGGTGTACGCCGAGGTGGAGGGCCAGACGGTGTTCGTGTCCGTACGGGACCGCGGACCCGGCTTCGACATGGACGCGGTACCGGACGACCGCATGGGCGTACGAGAATCGATCATCGGCCGGATGCAGCGCAACGGCGGGACCGCGCGACTGCGGTCCGTGCCCGACGGCGGCACGGAAGTCGAGCTGGAGATGGAGAGGGCGGCGAAGGCAGCATGACCGAGGACAGCGCGAGCACCGGCGGCGCGACCAGGAGGGTCCGGGTGGTGCTCGTCGACGACCACCGGATGTTCCGCACCGGGGTACAGGCCGAGATCGGCGAGACCGAGCGGACCGGGGTCGAGGTCGTCGGCGAGGCCGCCGACGTGGACCAGGCCGTCACCGTCATCACCGCCACCCGCCCCGAGGTGGTGCTCCTCGACGTGCACCTGCCCGGCGGCGGCGGCGTCGAGGTACTGCGCCGCTGCGCCCCGCTGATGGGCGCCGTCGAGGACCCGGTACGGTTCCTGGCCCTGTCGGTGTCCGACGCGGCCGAGGACGTCATCGGAGTCATCCGGGGCGGCGCCCGCGGCTACGTCACCAAGACGATCACCGGCACCGACCTGGTGGACTCGGTCTTCCGCGTCCAGGACGGGGACGCGGTGTTCTCGCCGCGCCTCGCGGGCTTCGTGCTCGACGCCTTCGCCTCGACGGACGCCCCGCCGGTCGACGAGGACCTGGACCGCCTCACCCAGCGCGAGCGCGAGGTGCTGCGGCTGATCGCCCGCGGGTACGCGTACAAGGAGATCGCCAAGCAGCTGTTCATCTCGGTCAAGACGGTGGAATCCCACGTCTCGGCCGTGCTGCGCAAGCTCCAGCTCTCCAACCGCCACGAGCTGACCCGCTGGGCGACGGCCCGCCGGCTGATCTGAGCCCGGCAGGGCACCCACCCGGAGCTCACGCGGGGCGGGAGGCTCCGGCCCAGGGCATCGAGTCGATCGGCGCGACGCGGACCGTGGAGCCGGGGCGCGGGGCGTGGATCATCTGGCCGTTGCCGATGTACATGCCGACGTGCGTGACACCGGAGTAGAAGAACACCAGGTCACCGGGGGCCAGCGCGTCGCGCGAGACCCGCTGTCCCGCGTTGATCTGCGTGTAGGTGGTGCGCGGCAGCGACACCCCGGCCGCGCGCCACGCCGCCTGGGTCAGGCCGGAGCAGTCGAACGAGCCCGGTCCCGTCGCCCCCCACACGTACGGCTTGCCGATCGCCCCGTACGCGAAGGCCACCGCGCGGGCCGCGCGGGAGCTGTCGGCGGGCAGCGGAGCCCGGGTGGCGGGGGCGCTCGGGGCGGGGCCGGCCGAGCGGGCCTCGTAGGACGCGCGCTCCTCGGCCGTCAGCTTGGCCAGCAGCCGCTGCGCGGCGGTCAGCTTCTCCTCGATCTCCGCCTTGTGGCCCGCGAGTTCGCGCTGCTGGGTCCGCAGGTCGGCGAGGCGTCCGGCGGCCTGCTCCTTGAGCTGTCCGACCTCGTCGAGCCCCCGCCGCACGGCCGAGATCTCGGCGGCTTTGCGGTTTCCGGCGCGGGTGATGAGCGCGACCCGGTCCAGGTACTCCTGCGGATCGTCGGACATCGCGAGCTGTACGGCGGCGCCCAGCGTGCCGCTGCGGTACTGCGTCGCGGCCAGCGAACCGAGGGCGCTGCGCGCCGTGTTGAGCCGGTCGGTCTTGAGGGCGGTCTGGTCCCGCAGCCCGTCGAGCGCGCGCTGCGCCTCGTCGGCCTTCTCCTTCGCCCCGTTGTACCGGTCCGTCGCGGCCTCGGCCTCCTCGTAGAGCCGGTCCATCTCCGCCTTGACCTGTGAGGGCGTCTGCTGCGGATCGGCCTGGGACGTGCCTTCGAACGCGGTGGCGGTGGCAGCGCCCGCGAGGGCGAGGGTGGCGGCGGTGGTGCGTACGGTGCTCCGTGCCGTGCCGCCGTTGAGCGGGCGCTGCCTGGGCTTTCGATGACTGGCCACGAGGGCCTCACGTCCTTCCTCCGTCGGTGCTTGGGGGAGGACGCTAGACCCGAAGGTAACGGCCGGATGACGAGATGATCGGAAGTGGCCGTACGTGACCGGACCTGGTGGCTCGGGTGTCCGTACCGGGGTCGGCTCTATCCGCGGATCTCCGTCAGGCGGGCGAAGACGACCACGTTGCCGTCGTAGCCCTCCTTCTTCGAGAAGCCGCCGCCGCAGGTGATCACGCGGAGCTCCGGAGCACCCTTGGGGCCGTAGATCCGGGCCGCCGGGAAGCCCTTCTTGCCGACGACCTCGATCCCGTACACCGTGAACACGGCGGTACGGCCGTCCCGTCGGTCCACCTCGATGTGCCGGCCCCGCTCGAGCGAGCCGAGGGTGTAGAAGACGGCCGGACCCTGCCCGTTGTCCACGTGCCCGTCGATCACCGCCGTGCCCTGGGCGCCCGGAGCGGGGGAACCCCCGTACCAGCCCGCCAGGTTCCCGTCCTGCGGCGGCGGCGCGTCCACCCAGCCCTCGGCGTCGAGTCCGACACGGGTGACGGGGGCGTCGACCTGTACCGCCGGAATCCGGATCCGGGTCGGCGGGGAGGACTTCAGCGGCTTCGGGGCCGGCGGGAGGCGGCGGGCGGCCTCGTCGTGGGCCGGGTCGCTGACCAGCGAGGCGGCCTGCGCGGGCTGCGGCGGACCGCCGTTCGGGTCGAGGCCGTTGGTGAGGAGGAACGTGCCGCTGAGGGCGACCACGGCGACGACGCCCCAGCCGCCGCGAGGCTTCGTACGCTCCTGGGGGCGGGGCATGATGCGTGCTCCTTCGGTGATGCGGTGGCGCCGGGGGCCGTGGTGCGGGTGCTGGACCGGGTCCGTCCGGTGGCCAGGGGCGGGTCGGACGGGCCCGGCGGTCTGAGGGCCGGCGGTCAGGCGTTGCCGTCGGCCCGACGGCGCATCAGGTACACGCCACCGCCGAGCGCACCGGCCAGCAGCGCGGAACCGGCCGCGATCTCGGTGCCGTTCAGCCCGCCGGCGCCGCCGCCGAGGCCGGCCTTGACGCCCTTGGAGGGAGTGGTCGTTCCGGTCCCGGTGCCGGTCGAGTGGCCCGCGACCGTGAGGGTGGTCGTGCCCTTCTCGCCCTTGCAGTCGAAGGTGACCTCGTACTGGGCCCCCGCCTTGGCGTCCGCGTCCACCGTGACGGTGGCGGACTTGCCCTCGTTGAGCTCGACCGCGTCGAAGACGCCGGAGGAGACCTTGACCAGGGGCTCCTGGCATTCGGTGGCGTTCAGCGTGACGGTGCCGCCCGGGGCGACCGTGGCGGGGGAGACGGTGAAGCCGAAGGACGTGACGTTGGGCGTGGTCCCGCCGTCGTTGGCCGAGGCCGACGGTGCGGTGAGCGCGAAGACGGCGGTGGACAGCAGGGTGACGGATGCGACGCGTATCGCACGCATGGTGGATCCTCCGGGTCCCCGAGGTGCAGCCCCGAACACTTTGTCCGCAAAAGGCAGTAAATGCTCCTCGACGTGCTAGACGCTAGGTCCGGTTGGCGGAACCTGCGAATCGAGCGGCACGAACGGACCAACGGGGAGAGTGAGTTGGCGGGCGCCCCGCCAACTCCTCTGATACGGACGGTGAGCGCCGCGCCGGAGGCCCCGCCGAACGGTGGCGCTGAGTGACGGACACGCCGGGGCGCGCTCACCCCGGCCGGACGCTCCCGTAGATCGGCTGGTAGAAGACCGACTCCTCGCGGACGGACGACCCCGGCCTCGGGGCGTGGATCATGCGGCCGCCGCCGATGTAGATCCCGACGTGGCTGATGTCGGCGTAGAAGAAGACCAGGTCCCCCGGCCGCAGATCCTTCGTCGCGATCCGCGGAGCCGCCTTCACCTGGTCCCAAGTGGTGCGCGGCAGCGTGATCCCCGCCGCCCGCCAGGCGGCCTGGGTCAGGCCGGAGCAGTCGTACGAGCGCGGGCCGGTCGCGCCCCAGACGTACGGTTTCCCCAGCTGGGCCCGGGCGAAGGCCACCGCCCTGACGCCGGCCGCCGACGCGGGGGCGTCCCCCGGCCGCGGTCCCGAGGCGGCCGGGGCCCGGGGGGCCAGGGCCCGCGCCCGCTCCGTCGCGGTGAGCTGCGCGAGCAGCGCGTTCGCCTCCGAGAGCCGGGACTGCACCTCCTGCTTGCGCCCGCGCAGCTGCTCCTGCGCCCGCTCCAGCTCCGAGACCACGACGGCCGCCTCCCGGCGCTTGCCGGCCGTCTCCGCCCTGGCCCGGGTGTACCGGGTGAGCAGTGCGTCCTCACGGCCGCCGAGCCGGTTCAGCAGGTGTGTCTGGGCGAAGAAGGCCTGCGGATCGTCGCCGAGCAGCAGGGTCGCGGTCCCGCCGAGCCCGCCGGTCCCGCGGTACCGGTCGGCGGCGTAGCTGCCGAGCAGCCGCCGGGCCTCGTTCAGCTTCAGCGTGGTGGCGGCCACCTGGTCCATGAGCGCCGACAGCAGGGCCCGCTGTTCCTCGGTCCGCCCGGCCGCCGCGTCGTAGGCCTGGGTGGCCGTGCCCGCCTGCCGGTGTAACTCGTCCACGCGGGTCCGTACCTCCTCCACCGAGGGGCGGGGCGCCGGAGCCGCCGCGGCCTGGTGGGGGAGGAGCAGGCCCAAGGAGGAAAGGGCCGCGGTCGTGACGACCGCGGCGGGGGCGTTCGGATGTCTTCGGGTGCGCGGCTTGCGGTGGTGGGGGGAGGGTTGGGACGAGGGGAATCCGTACGTGTACACGGGCCGGCACCTCCTTCCGGTTGGCGGAGCACGCTAGCGGCGGAGGGAGCGACTCGGAAGGGGGCGGGAGGGGTCCGCAGGGCATATGCCGCCGAATTTTCCGTGGGGGGACCGGGATTTTCCGGGGGCGGGACCGACTGTCGGTCCCGCCCCCTAAACTCGGAAGGCGATGAGCAGCCTCTTTGACGACAGCTTCCTGGCCGACCTCTCCCTCTCCGAAGAGGTCCCCCCGCCGCCCGAAGACCACGCCGCCCCCGAGGCGGGCGCGGACGATCTCTTCGGGGGCCGGTTCGACGCGCCCATGCACGGGGACGCGTACTACCGGGACGGAGCCCCCAGGCCCGTCATCGACCCGGCGGCCCTCCTGGAGGGGCTGAACGCGGAGCAGCGCGCCGCCGTGGTGCACGCGGGCTCCCCGCTGCTCATCGTGGCCGGCGCCGGCTCCGGCAAGACGCGCGTGCTGACGCACCGCATCGGCCACCTGCTGGGCGCGCGCGGGGTCCACCCCGGCCAGATCCTGGCGATCACCTTCACCAACAAGGCCGCCGGTGAGATGAAGGAGCGCGTCGAGGGCCTGGTGGGTCCGCGCGCGAACGCCATGTGGGTCTCCACCTTCCACAGCGCGTGCGTGCGCATCCTGCGCCGCGAGTCCAAGCGGCTGGGTTTCACCTCCTCCTTCTCGATCTACGACGCGGCCGACTCGAAGCGCCTGATGGCGCTCGTCTGCCGCGACCTGGACCTGGACCCGAAGAAGTTCCCGCCGAAGACCTTCAGCGCCAAGATCTCGAACCTCAAGAACGAGCTCATCGACGCGGACGCCTTCGCCGGGCAGGCCGCGGACGGTTTCGAGAAGACCCTCGCCCAGGCGTACGCGATGTACCAGGGGCGCCTCGGCGAGGCCAACGCGCTCGACTTCGACGACATCATCATGACCACCGTCCACCTGCTCCAGGCCTTCCCGGACGTGGCCGAGCACTACCGGCGCCGCTTCCGGCACGTGCTGGTCGACGAGTACCAGGACACCAACCACGCCCAGTACACGCTCGTGCGCGAGCTGGTCGGCACCGGCTACCCGGACCTGCCGCCCGCCGAGCTGTGCGTGGTGGGTGACGCCGACCAGTCGATCTACGCCTTCCGCGGCGCGACCATCCGCAACATCCTCCAGTTCGAAGAGGACTACGCGGACGCGACCACGATCCTGCTGGAGCAGAACTACCGCTCCACCCAGACGATCCTGTCCGCCGCCAACGCGGTCATCGAGCGCAACGAGAACCGCCGCGCGAAGAACCTGTGGACCGAGGCCGGCAGCGGCGCCGTCATCACCGGCTACGTCGCCGACACCGAGCACGACGAGGCGCAGTTCATCGCCGACGAGATCGACCGCCTGACGGACGCGGGCGACGCGAAGGCCGGCGACGTCGCGATCTTCTACCGGACCAACGCGCAGTCCCGCGTGTTCGAGGAGATCTTCATCCGCGTCGGACTGCCCTACAAGGTCGTCGGCGGCGTCCGGTTCTACGAGCGCAAGGAGGTCCGCGACGTCCTCGCGTACCTGCGCGTCCTGTCGAATCCCGAGGACAACGTCCCGCTCCGCCGGATCCTCAACGTGCCCAAGCGCGGCATCGGCGAGCGCGCCGAGGCGATGATCGACGCGCTCGCGATGCGCGAGAAGATCACCTTCCCGCAGGCGCTGCGCCGGGTCGACGAGGCCTTCGGCATGGCCGCCCGCTCGACCAACGCCGTCAAGCGCTTCAACGTGCTGATGGAGGAGCTCCGCACCATCGTCGACTCGGGGGCCGGCCCCGCGGTGGTCCTGGAGGCGGTCCTGGAGCGTACGGGCTACCTCGCCGAACTCCAGGCCTCGACCGACCCGCAGGACGAGACGCGCATCGAGAACCTCCAGGAGCTCGCCGCCGTGGCGCTCGAATTCGAGCAGGCACGGGTGGCGGCGGCGGCCGAGGCCGCCGAGAACGGCGCCCCGCCGGTGGGCCCGGGCACCCTCGCGGAGTTCCTGGAGCAGGTCGCGCTGGTCGCCGACTCGGACCAGATCCCGGACGAGGACACCGACGGCAACGGGGTCATCACCCTCATGACCCTGCACACCGCCAAGGGCCTCGAGTTCCCGGTGGTCTTCCTGACCGGCATGGAGGACGGGGTCTTCCCGCACATGCGCGCGCTGGGCCAGACCAAGGAACTGGAGGAGGAGCGCCGCCTCGCCTACGTCGGCATCACGCGGGCGCGCGAGCGGCTGTACCTGACGCGGTCGAGCATGCGCAGCGCCTGGGGCACCCCCTCGTACAACCCGCCGTCGCGGTTCCTGGAAGAGATCCCGGCCGAGTACCTGCAGTGGAAGCGGACGGGCGCGGCGCAGAAGCCGGCGGGCCCGATGCGCAGCTCCGGGTACGGATCCTCGGGCTCGGGCGGAGGCGGGTCGAAGGCCACCTTCGGCACCTCGCCGGAGGCCTTCCTGTCCTCGTCGCGTACGAAGTCGGGCCCGTCGGGGTTCGCGACGCGGCGGGCCACCGACAAGCCGGTCATCGCGCTGGTGGTCGGGGACCGGGTCACGCACGACCAGTTTGGGCTGGGCACCGTCATGGAGGTCAAGGGAGCGGGCGCGGACGCGCAGGCCACCATCGACTTCGGGGACGAGAAGCCGAAGCGGCTGCTGCTGCGGTACGCGCCGGTGCAGAAGCTCTAGCGGGCGGGCGGCACGGTTCCGTAGCCGAGTAGCCGAGCAGCCGACGTGGAAGGGCCCGGCCCCCCTGAGGGGGGCGGGCCCTTCCACGTTCCGCGTCGTGCAGTGCCTCAGTTCGGGTTCAGGCCCTTGGCGCGCAGCCATGCCTGCGGGTCGACCGGGGAGCCGCCGCCCGGCCTCACCTCGAAGTGGAGGTGCGGGCCGGTGGAGTTGCCGGTGTCGCCGGAGTACGCGATGACGTCGCCGGCCTTGACCTTGCCGGACCGGATCTTGGCGCTGCTGAGGTGGCAGTACCAGGTCTCGGTGCCGTCGGGCGCGGTGAGTATCACCATGTTGCCGTAGGCGCTGTTGAACTGGCTGCGCACGGTGCCGTCGGTGGCGGCCATGACCGAAGTCCCGTAGCCCACCGGGAAGTCGATGCCGGTGTGCACGGACATCCAGTTGACGCCGGCCTGGCCGAAGCCGGCGCTCAGGCCGTGCCGTGCGACGGGGAGCGCGAACTTGGGGCGGGCCGCTTCCTTGGCCGCCGCCTCCTCCGCCTTCCGCTTCTTCTCCTCGTCCTGGCGCAGGCGCAGGTCGATGCGTTCCTGGGTGCGGCTCGCGCGGTCCGCGAAGTCGCCGGCGTCGGCGCTGAGGGCGGTGAGCTGTGTGTCGAGCTTGCTGTTCGCCGCGACCGGCTTGATGGAGGCCGGGTCGGGCGCGGCCAGGGTGGTGGTCTCCTCGGACGGCTTCTCCGTACCGGTGAGCCCGCCCACGGAGGCGGCGGCCACACCCGCGACACCCATCACGCAGGCCGAGGGAACGGCCACGGTCAGCAGCGCGGACCGCTTGGCCGGGGTGCGACGGCGGTTGTTGGCACCGGCCTTGGCGGTACTCGCCTTGCCCGTCTTGGCGACGGGCTTCGAGCCGGGCTTGGAGCCGGCGCGGCGCGAGGGACGCGGACCGTCCGGCGCGGCCGGGGTGACGGGCATGGCCTGGGTGGGGAGATCGTGCACCTGGGCGTCCAGGTCGAGGTCCGCGTCCCCATCCGTATCCGTGTCCGCGGTCTCGATGTTCGCGGTCTCGATGTTCGCCTCGAGGCCGGCACCGGCGGGGAGGAACTCGAAGACGGCGGTCTCGGTGTAGGCCGTCTCGCCCTCGGGTGAGGGGGCGGCGGTGTAGGCCTCGTACCCGTAGTCGTAGGCGTACTGCTGCTCATCGGGTTGGGCGTAGGCCTGGGTGTAGGCCTGATCCTGCGTCGGCTCCGGGACTTGCTGCTGCGGCTGTTGCTGCTCGTAACCGCTGTAGCCGTAGGTCTGCTCGGAGGCCGTGTTCCAGGCGGTGGCGTCGTAGGTACCGGTCTCGGTGCCGTAGCCGGGGACCGACCAGTGCCCGGTCTGCTCGGCGGAGGTGTCGTAGCCGAAAGCGGTGGACTGATAGTCCAGGGAGACGCCGCCCTGCGTGGGGACGGTCGAGAGGTAGCCGTCGTGGGCGGGGTAGCCGCCGTATCCGTCGGCGGACTGCTGTGTGTAGCCGTTCTGGGGGGCGGCCCATGCCGTGGTGTCGTACGAGCCGGTGTCGTAGGAACCGTAGGTGGCGCCGTAGTTGTAGCCCTGGCCCTGCGTTTCATAGGGCGTGAACGCTGAATCGCCAGCGAAGGTGGTGGTGGAAAGGCCGTCGTACCCGAAATCGGGGTACTGGCCCGACGAGGGGCGGTCGTTCACCAACTTCTCTTTCGCCTCGGCAGCGGGGGGCCTGGGTGGCCGAGGAATGTGGGGTCCTCGGAGGAGAGCAGTGGCGTGACTGTACCCGGCGGTTACTCGCAACGACAATCTTCGGAGGGATTTGTGCTCGGCGGAACCGGGCATTCGGCCGCCTTTCGGTCGGCTGAAGACCCACCCTTGGCCTTGAGTTCGAAAAGCGTTCGACTGGAGGTCGTTATTCGCTCCCGTGGTCGAGGTCGCGGGCATGGTCGCGGTCGAGGTCGCGGTGGGGCGTTCGGCCGGTCGGGCCGGTCAGGCGACGGAGGCGGCGCCGGGGTGCGGGAGGGCGGTCGGCCTGGGCCCGTCGAGTGCGCGCCGGACCGCCGCGATGACGGTGGGGTGCGCGGGCAGGGCGAGATGCCCGATGCCGGTGACCTGCACGTTTTCCACGAGCAAGTCCGGGTGCTCGATACGGGCCGTGTCGGTCGGGTCCATCAGTTCGTCGAACTCGCTCCAGAACGCCACGTACCGGGTCCGGCCGCCGGGCGCGGGTGCGCGCAGTTCGGCGAGCACCTCGGAATCCGGGCGCATCTGCCGGACCAGGGGGTGCGCGTCCATGAAGGGCGCCACGCGGGTGCCGGAATGCGGGGTGCCGAGCGTGACGAGCGTGCGGACGCGCGCGTCGCCGCCGAGGCGCTGGGCGTAGTACCGCCCGACCAGTCCGCCGAGACTGTGCCCCACCAGGTCCACCCGGTCCTGACCCGTGCGCTCGCACAGCTCCTCGACGCGACGGGCGAGGTGCCGGGCCGTGACGCGCAGGTCGCGGGTGAAGGGGGAGTAGTTGTACGCCTCCACCTGCCGCAGGCCGTCTGCCCCGAGGGCGCGGCGCAGCAGGACGAAGACGGAGCGGTTGTCGGTGAAACCGTGGAGCAGCACCACCGGTGGGCGGTCGTGGGTGGTGGTGGTTGTTGTGGTTGTCGTCGTCGGGGCGGCGGGTCGCTCCGGTAGGACCCCGGTGGGATAGAGCAGGATGTGCCCGCCGAGCACGATCGCTTCCAGTACGCCGGCCCGCAGCGCGGCCCCGGACATGGTCAGCCCCATGGACGACCCCCCCGTAGGTCCTGGTGACTCGGGACCGGGGCGTCCGACCGCCCCGTGCCGTGCGGCTGTCGGCGCGGAGCGGTGGTACGCCATCCCACGTGTGATTTCCCCCTCGTGGTTGACCGCGAAACGGGGGTGTGCGCAATGCTGTACTTAACGTTCGTTCACTCGGGAGGCAGTGCGATGGGTGTGACCGGTCCGATCCGTGTGGTGGTGGCCAAGCCGGGCCTCGACGGCCACGACCGAGGCGCCAAGGTGATCGCGCGGGCCCTGCGGGACGCGGGCATGGAGGTCATCTACACCGGCCTCCACCAGACCCCCGAACAGATCGTCGACACGGCGATCCAGGAGGACGCCGACGCGATCGGTCTGTCGATCCTGTCGGGCGCGCACAACACGCTGTTCGCGCGCGTGCTGGAACTCCTCGCGGAGCGCGATGCGGAGGACATCAAGGTCTTCGGTGGCGGGATCATTCCGGAGGCGGACATCGCTCCGCTGAAGGAGAAGGGCGTGGCCGAGATCTTCACTCCGGGGGCGACGACCACGGCCATCGTGGAGTGGGTGCGCGCGCACGTCCGCCAGCCGGTGTAGCTGGGGCTGGCCCGGATGCGGGCTGGCTGCGGGTGGGGGTCGGTGCCGGGGGCGGGGTGGGGTGTTGGCCTGGACTGCATGATTTAGGCGCCCTGCCCCTTACTCCGACAGGGCGCGGCTTGCTCTAGCGCCACAAATCACGTTTTACGTCCAGGCCAACACCCCACCCCGCCCCCGTCCCCGACCCGGCACGCAGCCTGGGCCCTTTCAGCCGTCCGGCGTTTGAGGACCGGGGTCTGGGGCGGAGCCCCAGGGGTCCGGGCGCAGCCCGGGACCCTTGCTCTTCAGCCCGTCCGGCGTTTGAGGACCGGGGTCCGGGCAGCGCCCGGGGAACGGTGGAAGGGCGGGCAGGGGACTTCCGCCCCGCGCAGCGGCAACGGGCCGCAGCGGGGAACTCCGCCCCGCGCAGCGGCAAGGTGCGGCAAGGGACTCTCGGCCCCGCGCAGTGGTTCGTGCTGGGGTCAGTGGGGTGGGGCTAGTTCCGTGTGGAGTGCGGCACGCAGGTGCAGGGTGGCGACCAGGCGTTGGAAGGCTTCCGACCAGTACGCCGCCGCGCCCCCCTCCTCCACCGGCTCCGCCGCCAGCGCATCCAGCCGCCCAGCCTCCGCAGGGTCAAGGCACCGCTCGGCCAGTCCCATCACCCCGCTGAAGCTCCACGGGTAGCCGCCCGCCTCCCGCGCGGAGTCCAGCGCCTCGATCACCGCTCTCCCCAGCGCCCCCGCCCACGGCACCACGCACACCCCGAGCAGTTGGAAGGCCTCCGACAGCCCGTGTGTGCGTATGAACTCCGCTACCCAGGCGGCTCGTTCCTCCTCCCCGAGGATCGACAGGAGCTTCGCCCGTTCCGCAAGCGACGCCGTCGCCGGGCCCGCCGCGGGTGGTGCGGACGCCGAGCCGAGCAGGGCCTGGGACCATGCGGGGTCGCCCTGGCGGACCGCGGCCCGGCACCAGGCCGCGTGGAGTTCCTCCGCCCAGCCCTCGGCGACCGGCAGGGCCACGATCTCCGCCGGGCCCAGCCCCCCGAACCGTTCCCGCCAGCACGCCAGCGGCGCCGACTCCACCAGTTGCCCCAGCCACCAGGCCCGCTCCCCGCGACCGGCCGGCGGCCGTTTGACCACGCCGTCGCGCAGCATCCCCGCATCGCATTCGGCCGGCGGTGTCACTCCCTCCGGGCCGACGCAGGCCAGCGCGCGCTCCGCCATCCGTCCGGCCAGCGCCGAGGTCGGCAGCGCGGACAGCAGCTCGGCGGCGGTCGCCCGGACATTGCGGCTGCGGTCGCCGAGCGCCGCCTCCAGAAACGGTTCGTCGCCCGCCGACAGCCCCACCCGCAAGGAGTCGAGGAACATCAGCCGGTCCTCCGCCCGTTCGGAGCTCCACGTGGTCTCCAGCAGCCGTGGTCCCGCGGCCGCCTCGTGGGCCCGTACGAGACCGAGCAGCGCCACCCGCTCCGCGAACAGCCCCTCCTGCCACAGCCGCTCCACCGCCACCGCGTCCTCGGCGTCGGGCAGCTCGCCGGCACCTCCGGATCCCCCGCGCAGCGCGAACCGCCAGTCCGGATTGAGCCGGGCCAGCCACAGCCCGCGGGGCCCGGTCAGGGCCAGCGCCTGCGGGCGGAGGTCGCTCCGGGCCCGGGCCACGTCCAGGAGCGCGGGCACCAGCGAGGCCGGTGCCCGGTACCCGTGCTGTCCGGCGGCGGCCAGCCACTGGGGCAGCAGCTCCGTCAGGTCGGGGGCGGCACCCCGCCGCCCGCTGCCGCTGCCCGCTCCGGCCCGGCCCGCCAGCAGCTGCGCGAGCCGCCGCCGGGCCGGTTCCGGCGGCTCCGGGCGCGGGTCGTGCGGCGCGGGCTCGGGCCGGGGCCCCGCCTCGGCGGGTCTCAGCCCGGCCCGGCGCCGTAGCGTCTGCACGGCCGCGGCCCCGAGCAGGGCGCCGGGACTGCCCCGGCGCCGCTCGGTACCCAGCAGCGCGGCGCCCACCAGCTCGTCCCAACTCCCGTCCGCGTAGGCCGTGTCCGTCGAATCGCCGGTCGTGTGCGTCGTCGTGTTCACCGGTTCCCCTCCCCATTCCTTCGCGTGCCGTGCCCGGCTCCGGTCCCGCCCCCTCCGCGGGACCGGAGCAGCTTGATTTCCTGTGGCACGGACAGGCAGACGGTCGTGCCTATGGCCTCAGCTGGCGTGGTTGTCGTCCATGAAAGCCCCCCGGCTCACTCGTTTCGAATACGTCGGCGCCCCCGCGCCGCCGCCTTCCCCCTGGCGCCCGCTCAGCCCAGTACCACCGGCTCCGAGGAGCCCGGCTGCCAGGCCGTCAGCGGGGTGAATCCGCGGTGTCCGCATTCGCCGAACACCGTCAACGGGCCGCCCCCCGAGAGCGCGGCCAGCTGCCACAGCCCGGTCCCGGGCCGGCTCCCGGCCCCGGTCAGGGGCACGGGCAAGGCGGATGCCCCCTCCGCGTCCGCCAACTGCCATGTTTTATGGGGCTGTTGTGGCCCTTCTCGGTCGTCTTGCCCTCCTTCCCGTTGTCCCCCTTGTGGTCCTCCCGGTATCGGCACCACCGGGCCGAGCACCACCGGCCAGGACTCCAGCCAGGGGTCCTCGCGCAGTGCCGTGCCGTACGCCTCCAGTGCCGCGGCCGTGCTCACGCCGGTCGGCGCGGTCCGGCACGGCGCGGCCGGCCCGAACCTCTCCCCGAGATCCGCGCGCAGCCCCGCGGAGCCGGGCCGGAAGCGGGCTTCCGCCTCCAGCACCAAGCCGACCGGGAGCGCCAGCCCCGGCGGTCGCCCGGGCGGGCCGAAGTCCAGGACCAGAGCCGGCCGCCCGCTCGCCAGCCCGCGCAGCCATATCCGGCGGGTGGTGAGACGGCCGTCCGGTGACGCCGTGTCGTACTGGGCCAGCACCAGCCAGTGGTCCCGTACGGCCTCGCCTTCCGCCCGGGGCTGCAGTCCCAGACGGCTGCGGACCGTCGCGGCCAGCGGCTCCGGCAATCCGGAAACGCCGAGCCAGGCCCGGTCCAGCAGGTGCAGCAGCGCGGCCTCCTCCAGCATCCGGGCGGGCCAGCCGGTGCCGCAACTGGGTATCGTCCCCAACTCCCGCACCCGCGCCGCCAGTCCGGGTGCCTGGGCGTCGACCATCCGGGCGGCCGTCTCCTCCCAGGCCGCGTATCCCGCCCGCTCCTGACCGGCGAGGCCGCCGCGCACCAGGTCCGCGAGCCGCTGTTCCAGCTCGGTGACGCCCGCGCCGACCCGGGCCGCCCGCCGCTCGGCCCGCTTGCGGGCCCCTTCGGCGTCGGCCGGACCGGCCCGGTCCGAGCGGTCGGCGGCGGGGCGCGCGGCCTTGGCCGCCCGCTCCGCGAGCCACTCGTCCGCCCAGTCCGGAGCCCCGGTCGAGGTTCCGGCCGAGGTGTCGGCGGGGCGGCCGGCAGAGGTGCCGGCCGCGTCTTCGAGCCCCTCCGCGGCCCAAAGCAGCAGCAGGCCCAGTGCGTGCTTGCACGGGAACTTCCGGCTCGGGCAGGAGCACTTGTACGCCGGCCCGGACAGGTCGACGACCGTCCGGTACGGCTTGCTGCCGCTGCCCTTGCACAACCCCCACACCGCGCCGGAAGCGGAACCTCCGGTTTGTGACCACGGCCCCGCGCCGCCGAGTCTGGCCCCCGCCTTGCGTGAGGCGTCGTCGGGAGCCAGAGCCAGTACCTGTTCCGCCGTCCAGCGGACCCCCTGCTCAGTCATGTGTTCCACCGTAGAGACCCCCACTGACAATCGCTCTGACCTGCAACGACTCATCTCCTGGGGGGCGTTGTCAGTGGTCGGGTGCATCGTGGTTCCAGCAGTCGTCGAGCGGCTGCGGAGCATTGGAGGGGGACCATGGCCACGACCGGGAACGAGACCACCGCAGAGGCGCTGCGACCGCACGCCGAAGACGCCTTCGCGCACGAACTGAAAGCCTTGGAGGCCGCCGACGACCGGCCCCGCCCGGCCCGTTGGAAGCTCTCCCCGTGGGCCGTGGCGACGTACCTGCAGGGCGGCACGCTCGAGGACGGCACCGTCATCACACCCAAGTACGTCGGCCCGCGCCGGATCGTCGAAGTCGCCGTCAGCACCCTCGCCACCGACCGCGCGCTGCTGCTCCTCGGCGTGCCCGGAACCGCCAAGACCTGGGTGTCCGAGCACCTCGCCGCGGCCGTCAGCGGAGACTCCACCCTCCTCGTCCAGGGCACCGCCGGCACCCCGGAGGAGGCCATCCGCTACGGCTGGAACTACGCCCGCCTCCTCGCCCACGGCCCGAGCCGCGAAGCACTCGTACCGAGCCCGGTCATGCGGGCCATGGCGGAGGGCATGACCGCCCGCGTCGAGGAGCTCACCCGGATCCCCGCCGACGTCCAGGACACCCTCATCACCGTCCTGTCCGAGAAGACGCTCCCGATACCGGAGCTCGGCCAGGAGGTGCAGGCCGTGCGCGGCTTCAACCTCATCGCCACCGCCAACGACCGCGACCGCGGGGTCAACGAGCTCTCCAGCGCGCTGCGCCGGCGCTTCAACACCGTCGTCCTGCCGCTGCCCGCCACCGCCGACGCCGAGGTCGACATCGTGGCCCGCCGCGTCGACCAGATGGGCCGCGCCCTCGACCTGCCCGCCGCCCCGGAGGGGCTGGAGGAGATCCGGCGCGTGGTCACCGTCTTCCGCGAGTTGCGCGGCGGAGTCACCGTCGACGGGCGCACGAAGGTCAAGTCGCCCAGCGGCACCCTGTCCACCGCCGAGGCCATCTCCGTGGTCACGGGCGGCCTCGCCCTGGCGGCCCACTTCGGAGACGGCGTCCTGCGTCCCTCCGACGTGGCCGCGGGGATCCTCGGGGCCGTCGTCCGGGACCCGGCCGCCGACCAAGTCGTCTGGCAGGAGTACCTGGAGGCCGTGGTCCGCGAGCGCGACGGCTGGAAGGACTTCTACCGGGCCTGCCGGGAGGTGACGGCGTGACGGGGCGGACGGCGGGTCCGCTGCTGTTGGGCGTACGGCACCACGGGCCCGGCTCGGCCCGTGCGGTGCGGGCCGCCCTGGACGCGGCCCGGCCCGCGGCGGTGCTGATCGAGGGCCCGCCGGAGGGGGACGCCCTGCTCCCGCTGGCCGCGGACCCGGGGATGCGGCCGCCCGTCGCGCTCCTCGCCCACGCGGCCGACGATCCCGGCCGGGCCGCGTTCTGGCCGCTGGCCGACTTCTCCCCCGAATGGGCCGCCATCCGGTGGGCGCAGGAGGGTGAGGTGCCGGTCCGGTTCATCGACCTCCCGGCCGCGCACTCCCTGGCCGTGCCGGAGAGCGGGGAGGGAGCCGCGGGCGGGGGAGAGGGCGGGGACCGGGACGGGGAGGGGCCCGGAGAGGGGCACGGGGCGGCGCCCGGCTCCGTACGGCTGGACCCACTGGGCATGCTGGCGGAGACCGCCGGGTACGACGACCCCGAGCGGTGGTGGGAGGACGTGGTCGAGCACCGCGGCGGGTCCAGGCCGACGGCCGACCCGCTGGGCGTGTTCGAGGCTCTGGGCGAGGCCATGGGTGCCCTGCGCGAGGAGTACGGGGCGGGCGGTCACCACCGGGACCTGGTGCGCGAGGCGTACATGCGGCAGCGGATGCGGGCCGCGCGCCGGGAGTTCGGCGACGACTACGCCGTGGTCTGCGGGGCCTGGCACGTCCCGGCCCTGCGGGAGAAGACCACCGCGGCCGCGGACAAGGCCCTCCTCACCGGGCTGCCCAAGGTCAAGGTGGAGACCACCTGGGTGCCCTGGACCCACCGGCGCCTCGCCCGGGCCGGGGGGTACGGCGCGGGCATCACCTCGCCCGGCTGGTACGCACACCTCTTCGCGGCCCGGGACCGGCCCGTCGAGCGCTGGCTGACCAAGGTCGCGGGCCTGCTCCGCGAGGAGGACCGGCACGTGTCCCCGGCCCACGTCATCGAAGCGGTCCGGCTCGCCGACACCCTGGCCGCCATGCGGGGCCGGCCGGTGCCGGGGCTCACGGAGACCCTGGAAGCGGTCCGGGCCGTGATGTGCGACGGCTCCGACATACCGCTCGCGCTGATCGAGGACCGGCTCGTCGTCGGGGACGTGCTCGGCGAAGTCCCCGACGCGGCGCCCGTCGTACCGCTCCAGCGCGACCTGACCCGGCAGCAGCGCTCGCTGCGGATCAAGCCCGAGGCGCAGGACAGGGAACTGGAGCTCGACCTGCGCAAGGACACCGACGCGGCGAAGTCCCTGCTGCTGCACCGGCTGCGGCTGCTCGGCATCGACTGGGGCGTCCCGACGGCCTCCCGGGGGAGCACGGGCACCTTCCGCGAGACCTGGCGCCTGCGCTGGGAGCCGGAGCTCGCGGTACGGGTCGCCGAAGCCGGCATCTGGGGAACCACCGTCCTCGGGGCGGCCACCGCTAGGGCCGAGGCCGACGCGGCGGGCGCCGGGGAGCTGGGCGAGGTCACCGCCCTGGCGGAGCGGTGCCTGCTGGCCGGGCTCTCCGGGGCGCTGCCCGCCGTCCTGCGGGCCCTCGCCGACCGGGCCGCGCTGGACACCGATGTGGCGGGCCTGGCCAAGGCCCTGCCCGCGCTGGCGCGTTCGCTGCGCTACGGGGACGTACGGGGCACCGACGCGGCGGCGCTGGGGACGGTGGCGGCCGGGCTCGCGGAGCGGATATGCGTGGCCCTGCCGCCGGCCTGCGCGGCGGGGCTGGACGCCGACGCGGCGCAGGAGCTGCGCGGGCACGTGGACGGCGTGCACGGCGCGATCGGGCTGCTGGAAGTGGTGGACGCGGACGGGCTGCGGGAGCGCTGGGCGGCGGTGCTGCGGACGCTGGCCGGGCGGGACACCGTTCCCGGGCTGATACGAGGGCGGGCGGCGCGGCTGCTGCTCGACGACGGGCGGCTGCCGCCGGAGGAGACCGCACGGCTGATGGGGCTCTCGCTGTCCCCGGCGTGCGCGCCGGCCGAAGCGGCGGGCTGGATCGAGGGGTTCGCGGGCGGGGGCTCGGGCGGCGGCACGCTGCTCGTGCACGACGAGCGGCTGCTGGGGCTGATCGACGGCTGGCTGGTGTCGGTGCCGGAGCGGGCGTTCGTCGATGTGCTGCCGTTGCTGCGGAGGACCTTCGGCGGGTACGAGGCGGGGGTGCGGCGGAGCCTGGGGGAGCTGGTGCGGCGGGGGCCGGGCGGGGGGCCGGCCGGGGTGAGTGCCGGGGCGGCGCCGGCCGGCTTCGGGTCGGAGCTGGACCCGGTCCGGGCGGACGCGGTGGTGGACCTGGTCCACCTGTTGCTGGCGGGGGCGCGGGGCTGACCGCCCCGGCGGGGCGGGGCCCCAGCGGCCGGGGCCGGGGTCGCAGCGGTCCGGGCCGGCCCGGACCCGGCGGGGCGGCGGCGGTATCGGTCGGGGGACGGCCCGCGCCGGCCGACGCAGGTTGATGGGCGTGACCAGAGCGAGGGGTGGGACCGATGGAGATGGCTGGTGCGGAAGTGAGTGGCGGCGACGCGGAGCGCTTGCGGCGGTGGCGGATGGTGCTCGGTGGCGGAGAGGGGGACGGGACCGGGTGTGCGCTGAGCGGGGCGGATGCCGGGATGGACGCCGCGCTCGGGGCGCTCTACGGGGCTGAGGGCGGCGGCCGCAAGCGGGCGGGGGAGCGGTCGGCCGGGCTCGGGGGGTCCGCGCCCCGGGTGGCGCGCTGGCTCGGGGACATCCGGACCTACTTCCCCACCTCCGTGGTGCAGGTCATGCAGCGGGACGCGATCCAGCGCCTCGGCCTGTCCGCGCTGCTGCTGGAGCCCGAGATGCTGGAGGCGGTGGAGCCGGACGTGCACCTCGTCGGCACCCTGCTCTCCCTCAACAAGGCCATGCCCGAGACCACGCGGGAGACCGCCCGCGCCGTCGTCCGCAAGGTGGTCGAGCAGCTGGAGAAGCGGCTGGGCAGCCGGACGCGGGCCACGCTGACCGGCGCGCTCGACCGGTCCGCGCGGATCAGCCGGCCTCGGCACGCGGACATCGACTGGGACCGGACCATCCGGGCGAACCTGAAGAACTACCTGCCCGAGCACCGGACCGTCGTTCCCGAGCGGCTCGTCGGGTACGGCCGCGCCGCTCGGGCGGTGAAGAAGGAGGTCGTGCTGTGCATCGACCAGTCGGGTTCGATGGCGGCGTCCGTCGTCTACGCCTCCGTCTTCGGGGCGGTGCTGGCCTCGATGCGGTCGATCGCGACCCGGCTGGTCGTCTTCGACACCGCGGTGGTCGATCTGACCGACCAGCTCGACGATCCCGTCGACGTGCTCTTCGGTACCCAGCTCGGCGGCGGCACCGACATCAACCGCGCGCTCGCCTACTGCCAGTCGAAGATCACCCGCCCCGCCGACACCGTCGTCGTCCTCATCAGTGATCTCTATGAGGGCGGCATCCGCGACGAGATGCTGAAGCGGGTTGCGGCGATGAAGGCGGCGGGGGTGGAGTTCGTGACGCTGCTCGCGCTGTCCGACGAGGGCGCGCCCGCCTACGACCGGGACCACGCCGCGGCCCTCGCCGCGCTCGGCGCCCCGGCCTTCGCCTGCACTCCCGACCTGTTCCCGGAGGTGATGGCCGCGGCCCTGGAGAAGCGGCCCCTGCCCGTCCCGTGACGCCCGCGGACCGCCTTCGTACCGCCCGCCGACCGCCCTCGTAGGGCTCTCGTACCGCCGGTGCGGGGGTCCGTAGGGGGCGCCCCGTCGTGGCGGATCATCGGCGGATCGCACGAAGACGCAGTTCAACCGTGAGGCGATCTGTGACAGGTATCACCGCTCAGGTGTGATCTGCGATTTAGGGACCTACGTCCCACGGGGATAACCTGCGGGACGGACATGCCGCGTCCACGGTCACCGTGTGCGCCTTCCTTGTGACAGCGCCGTCACGTTGCCCTCCGCGGCACGCCCACGCAGATAGCAGACAACCGCGAATCACTGCGAATCTTTAAAAAAGACAAGGGACGGACGCGCGTGGACCTGTTCGAGTACCAGGCGAGGGACCTCTTCGCCAAGCACGGTGTACCGGTGCTGGCCGGTGAAGTCATCGACACGCCTGAGGCAGCCCGCGAGGCCACCGAGCGCATGGGTGGCAAGTCGGTCGTCAAGGCTCAGGTGAAGGTCGGCGGCCGAGGCAAGGCCGGCGGCGTGAAGCTCGCCGCCACCCCGGACGAGGCCGTCGCCCGTGCGACGGACATCCTCGGGATGGACATCAAGGGCCACACGGTCCACAAGGTGATGATCGCCGAGACCGCTCCGGAGATCCTGGAGGAGTACTACGTCTCGTACCTCCTCGACCGCACCAACCGCACCTTCCTGGCCATGGCCTCGGTCGCGGGCGGCATGGACATCGAGCAGGTCGCCGAGGAGACCCCGGAGAAGCTCGCCAAGGTCCCGGTGAACGCCAACGAAGGCGTGACCATCGAGAAGGCCCGCGAGATCGTCGCGCTGGCGCAGTTCCCGGCCGAGGTCGCCGAGAAGGTCGCCGAGGTCCTCGTGACCCTGTGGGCGACCTTCATCGCCGAGGACGCGCTCCTCGTCGAGGTCAACCCGCTCGCGAAGGTCGCCAACGGCGACGTCATCGCGCTCGACGGCAAGGTCTCGCTCGACGAGAACGCCGAGTTCCGCCAGCCGGGCCACGAGGAGTTCGTGGACCACGCTGCCGCGAACCCGCTCGAGGCCGCCGCCAAGGCGAAGAACCTCAACTACGTGAAGCTCGACGGCGAGGTCGGCATCATCGGCAACGGCGCGGGTCTCGTCATGAGCACCCTCGACGTCGTCGCCTACGCCGGCGAGAACCACGGTGGGGTCAAGCCCGCCAACTTCCTGGACATCGGCGGTGGCGCCTCCGCCGCCGTCATGGCCAACGGTCTCGAGATCATCCTCGGCGACCCGGACGTCAAGTCCGTGTTCGTCAACGTCTTCGGTGGCATCACCGCGTGTGACGAGGTCGCCAACGGCATCGTCCAGGCGCTGGCCCTGCTGGAGGAGAAGGGCGAGGCGGTCACCAAGCCGCTCGTCGTCCGTCTCGACGGCAACAACGCCGAGCTGGGTCGCAAGATCCTCTCGGACGCCAACCACCCGCTGGTTCAGCGCGTGGACACCATGGACGGCGCGGCCGACAAGGCCGCCGAGCTCGCGGCTGCGAAGTAAGGGCAGAGGTCACAGACTCACATGGCTATCTTCCTCAACAAGGACAGCAAGGTCATCGTCCAGGGCATGACCGGTGCCACGGGCATGAAGCACACCAAGCTGATGCTGGCTGACGGCACCAACATCGTCGGCGGCGTGAACCCGCGCAAGGCCGGCACGACCGTCGACTTCGACGGCACCGAGGTCCCGGTCTTCGGCTCCGTCGCCGAGGCGATGGAGAAGACGGGCGCCAACGTCTCCGTCCTCTTCGTCCCGCCGGCGTTCGCCAAGTCCGCCGTGGTCGAGGCGATCGACGCCGAGATCCCGCTGGCCGTCGTCATCACCGAGGGCATCGCGGTGCACGACTCCGCCGCCTTCTGGTCGTACGCCTCCAGCAAGGGCAACAAGACGCGGATCATCGGCCCGAACTGCCCGGGTCTGATCACCCCCGGCCAGTCCAACGCCGGCATCATCCCGGGCGACATCACCAAGCCCGGCCGCATCGGTCTCGTGTCCAAGTCGGGCACGCTGACCTACCAGATGATGTACGAGCTCCGTGACATCGGCTTCTCCTCCGCCGTCGGCATCGGTGGCGACCCGGTCATCGGCACCACGCACATCGACGCCCTCGAGGCGTTCGAGGCGGACCCCGACACCGACCTGATCGTCATGATCGGCGAGATCGGCGGCGACGCCGAGGAGCGTGCGGCGGACTTCATCGCGAAGAACGTCACCAAGCCGGTCGTCGGCTACGTCGCGGGCTTCACCGCCCCCGAGGGCAAGACCATGGGTCACGCCGGTGCGATCGTCTCCGGCTCTTCTGGCACCGCACAGGCCAAGAAGGAAGCCCTGGAAGCCGCGGGCGTGAAGGTCGGCAAGACGCCGACCGAGACCGCGAAGCTGGCGCGCGAGATCCTGAACGCCGCGCAGAAGTAGTAGGAGCAGCCGCCTTCGGCTGTACGTGCAGACGGGCGTGGCCCGCACCCTGTGAGGGGTGCGGGCCACGCCCGTTTCCGCATGCGAGGTACGCGAGGCACTACGCGAGTGATGTCTGCCGCGCAGCTATTCGAGGCTCGGCGAGATCCGGGAGGGTCCGGCCGACGGATCGGACAGCAGCTTGTCGTGGAGCTGGCGGCCCTCGTCCGTGAGCTGCTGCGGGCCGCTGTGCGGGGGCACGCCCGACACGCTCGCGCCGGGGGCGCGCGGAGGTTCGTACTCCGTTGGAGCGGTCACCCAGGTGTAGGCCGTCGCCGCCGCGATGACCGCGGACACCCCGACCACCGCACGCGTCCACAGCCGGGTCCGGTGCTCGCCGGACAGTCGTACGACGGCTGCCGCGCGCGGCTCCAGCCGCCCGGGCGGCCTCAGCGTGCCGAGCCGCTCGCGCAGCACCGCGGACTGCTTCGCGGGCGCTACGCCGTCCAGCTCGGGGAGCACGTCGGCGAGGTCGGCGTGCGCGTTGACGAGCCGGCTGCCCGCGGTCGGCGTGGACGCCTCGGTCTCGGCGGCGGTGTCGGGGAGGTCGAGCCCGACGCCGTCGTAGAGCAGCACGGTGCGGCGGTGTGCCGGGGGCAGCTCGAGCATCGCGTCCAGGAGGACGCGGTCCGCGGGGTCGGCCGGGGGCTCGTCCGGGTGCCGGTGGGACCGGCGGAACCGGTGCCAGGGGGAGAGCGCGTACTCGTACGTGGCCGCGCGCACCCACCCCACCGGATCGGGATCGGTGGCGACCTCGGGCCAGCGGTCCCAGGCCAGCTGGAAGGCGCGCTCCACGGCTTCGCAGGCGAGGGCGTGGCGGCCGGTGAGGAGGTAGGCCTGGCGGGCCAGGGCGGGGGCGGTGCGGTCGTAGAGGGCGTCGAAGGCGGAGGTCGGGGTGGCCTTCGGCGGGGCCTCGGGGGCCTCGGCAGGGTCGGCGTCGGCCGCGGCGGCCGGGGGACCCGCCTTGGTGGCGCCTTCCCCGGGTGCGGAGGGATGCGCGGAGTCGGGTGCCGAGCCAGACGCAGAGTCAGGCGGGGCATCCAGCGCGGAGCCAGACGCGGAGTCAGGCTCGGAGGCCCGCTCGGAGTCCGGTCTGGTGGCCGTACCGGAGCCCGGCCCGGTGACCGCAGCGGTGTCGGGGCCGGTGGTGCTCGTGCGGGCGGCGGCTTCGGTGCCCGGTCCTGCGGGGTTCCCCCCGCCCGGGCCGGCGGCCTTTCCTGAGCGGGGCTCGGAGTCGCCTCCGGTGGCTGAGTCGGTGTCAGGGGGCGTGCCCGTACCGGTGTTCGTGGCCGTGCTCGGGAGGGCGGGGCCGCCGGGGCGGAGGGTCGCACGGCCGCCTCCGCCATGGCCGCCGCCCGTGCCGGCTCCCGCCCTGACCGGGGACTTGGACTCGTGCCGGGGCGTCCCGACGGGGGGCTTCGAGGCACGCTTGACCGCGGCCTTGGGCCGGGTCTGCGCGCCGACGGGCCGGGTGAGCCCGCGCATCATGCGCAGCCCGAACCGCCCCTCGGGGGCCTCTGCGGCAGCCGCCGTGTCCGAGTCCACATCTGAATCCGCGTCGGATTCCGCCTCCGAGCCCGAGCCCAAGCCCGAGCCCGCGTCGGCGAGAGCGGCGCTGCCGAGCGTGCTGCCGGGGGTGGCACCCGGAGCTGACGCCGCGTCCGTGTCCGTTCCGTCGGGGCCGGTTGTGGCGGAGCCGGCTGCGGTGGTGGACCCGGTGGCGGATGCCCCCGGAGCCCCGGCGGGGTTCGCGCCGCTCTGCGGCGTGGCCGTGCCGTTGGCCCAGGCGGGGTGCGGCGTGGGCCGGTTGGACGTACCGGTGGCGGCGGCCGCTGTCCCGGTGCTGTCCGCCCGGCCCCGCGTGCGGTCGGTGGCGGAGCCCGCCTCCGGGGCGTCGGCCTGGTCCGGGCGCGCTGCGGCAGCGGTCCCCCGGTCCGAGTTCCGGCCCGAGCCTGGGCCTGAGTTCCGGTCAGACTCCCGCTCCGGGCCCTGGTCAGACCCCCGGTCCGGGCTCTGGTCCGAGCCCTGGTCCGGGCTCCGGTCCGAGTTCCGGTCAGACCCCCGCTCCGGGCTCTGGTCCGAGCCCCGGTCCGACCCCCGGTCCGGCCCCCTGTCCGAGCTCCGGTCCGGGCTCCGGCCCGAGTTCCGGTCCGAGTTCCGGTCAGACCCCCGCTCCGGGCTCCGGTCCGGTCCCTGGTCCGGCCCGCGGCCCGACCCCCCGCCCGATCCGTCCCGGGCGGCCGAGCCCTCGCCCCGGGCCGTGGGGCCCGCGGGGGCGGGGTCCCGGGAGGCTTCGGCCGCCAGGCGGGTCAGGAGCTTGGAGTAGGCCTCGAGCTTCCGGCCCCGGGGGTGGGTGCGGCCGGTCTCCCAGGAGCGGACCGTGTTCGAGGTGACGCCCACCGCCGCCGCGACCTCTTCGTGCGTCAGGTCGGCCGCTTCGCGCAGGCGTCGGCGTTCCTTCGGGGTGGGGAGGCCCAGCTCCGCGACGCTTTGTGTCATGCCACACTCCCCGCGACCCGGACGCCCTGAGCGAAAAAGTACATAAACGTATATTGAGCGACACCACGGTCATTCGCCTGTTACCCGCCCATAGCGCGTGTCGTTGGCACCATGGCGGGGTGACCCAAGTGACCGAACGCGGGACCTCGTTGCCCACGCCCCCACGGGCCCCCGTACGGCGCCGTTCACCGGCGGCCGCCGCGTGTGTCGTGGGTGGCGCCGTCGCCGCGGTGCTGGGGCTCGGCTTCCTCGCCGTGCTCGTCATCGTGCTGTGGATCAGCTCCCCCTACCCCGACAGCGGCCCCGGCGGCGCCCTGCACCTCGCCGCGGGCCTCTGGCTGCTCGCCCACGGGACCGACCTCGTCCGCTACGAGACCCTCTCCGGGGTGCCCGCCCCCGTCGGCCTGACCCCGTTGCTCCTGGTGGCCCTGCCCGCGCTGCTCATCCGGCGCGCCGCCCGGCTGGGCAGCGCCGCGCAGGAGGACCGGGGCGCGGAGCCGCTGCCCGCGGCCGTGGTGTTCTCCGCGGTGCTCTGCGGCTACCTCGGGGTCGGCGCCCTCGCCGTCGTGTACGCCGCCGCCGGGCCGATGCCCGCCGACCCCCTCAGTGCGGCCTGGCACCTGCCGGTCGTCGCCGCCCTGGCCGCCGCGGGCGGGGTCTGGGAGTCCCGGGGGAGGCCGCTCGGCCAGCTGACCGGGTCGCTGCCCGGCCGGCTGACCCGGCCCCGCTACGCCCTGGCGCTACGGGCCGGCGCCGGCGGGGTGCTGGTGCTCCTCGGCGGCGGAGCCCTGCTGGTCGGCGCCTCGCTGGCCTGGCACGGGGCGGAGGTGCAGGGCTCCTTCGCGGCGCTGACCGGGGTCTGGTCGGGCCGCTTCGCGGTGCTGCTCCTCGCCCTCGCGCTGATCCCGAACGCCGTCGTCTGGGGCGCCGCCTACGCCCTCGGCCCCGGCTTCGCGCTGGGCACCGGAGCCGCCGCGACCCCGCTCGGCTTCGGCGGCTCGCCCGCGCTGCCGGACTTCCCGCTGCTCGCGGCGCTGCCCGGGGCGGGTCCCGGCACGCCGCTGACCTGGGCCGTCGGCGTGGTGCCGGTGGTGGCCGGGCTGGCGGTGGGCTGGTTCGCGGTACGCCGGGCGCGCGAGGTCTCGTACGGGGAGACCGCGCTCACGGCGGCGCTGGGCGCGCTGGTGTGCGCCCTGCTGACGACCGCCCTCACCGCGGCCTCGGCCGGGCCGCTCGGATCCCGGGAGCTGGCCGTCTTCGGCCCCGTGTGGTGGCAGACGGGCGGAGCGGCCCTGGGCTGGACCCTGCTCCTCGCGGTGCCGCTGGCCGTCACCGTGCACGCCTGGCGGAACCGGCCCGCGAGGGGCCTGGCCGGTGAGGGCTCCGGGGACGGCTGGCACGACAGCGGCGTCCGCGAGGTCCGCTGGGCGGCCCTGCGCCGTGCGGCGGGGACTTTGATCCCGGACTTCTCCGGTACGCCGTCGGAGGGTGACGGGCCGCACCCGGCCCAGGTTGCGAACGAGGGGCCGGAACGGGGGACGGCGGCGGGAGTCCGGCCGGCGCCCGCACCGCCGAAGCGCCCCGTGCTGGTCATGCCCGGCCTCAAGCTGGACCTGACCCCGATCCCGCTCCCCGCGCTCCCCGCGGAGCCGCCGGAGAGAGCGGCCGCGCCCGCGGCCGAAGCGCTCGTAGCGGCGGCCGGAGCGCCCCTTCCGGCGCCCCCGGCGCCGCTCCTGCCGCCGGTGACCGGAGTCCGCGTACTGACCCGCCGGAAGCCGCCGGAGGCCATGGGTGACGGAGCGGAAACCGACCCCGGACAGGCCCTGCGGGATCCGACGGAGACGACCTAGCTAGCGCTGGACCTCGAGCATCTTGCCGATGAAGTTGTCCGGCAGCAGGTCGTTGCACTGCAGCTCGGCCGCCTTGGTGAGGGCGTCCTGCTTGCAGACGTAGAAGTCCTTGTACGTGAGCTGCACCGCGTACGAGGACAGGGCCAGCAGGATCGCCAGCGAGGCGGTGACCAGGCCGCTCGTGGCCGCCGTCCGCTGGGGGCGGGCGGCGGCGCCCATCGCCGCCAGTCCGCCCCGGGCCGCTCCGGGCGCCGCACCGTCGGCGGCGTCCGTGTCCGGGGCCGCGCCCCGGCCCGTACCCGTACCGATGTCCGCCGCCGAGGCGCGCGGGCCGGTCGGGCCCGAGGCGCCCTGCGCCCCGTCCCCGGACGGCTTCGCCTTCGCAGGGACCCCGCGCAGCGCGCTGATGCCCCAGTACAGGGCGAGCGCGCCCAGCAGCAGCCCCATCGACGGGATGCCGAAGACCCCGAAGAAGAAGCCCCACATTCCGGCCAGCAGGGCGTACCGCGCCCGTCGCTGGATCGGGTCCGTGGGGTCCCAGCGCGCCGGTCCCGACCCTGGGTCCGCGCCCGGTCCCGACCCTGGGTTCTGCCGGTCGCGGCCGTCACCGCCGGCGCGCGGCTCCCAGAGCTGGTCGGGCCGCCCTTCCGGGGGCGCCGCGAAGGGGTTGTCGTCGGTGGAGCGGTCGGGCTGGGGGCGGTCCGGCATCGGGTGTGTTTCATCCCCTGTGTCGTGGACGCCCGCTGGGACGTCCGAGGCCTGTTTACGGCGTGTACGCCAGACGCTACCGCCCGCCCGTCCCCCCGTCCCTCGGGGGCCGTCCGGTGTGCCGGTATCGTTGCAGGCGGTCGGTGGCTTCGTAGGGTCCCCCGTATATCGGTGACCCCGAGTTTCATGCGATCGCACAAGACGAACGACGCGCCCCCGGTTCACGCCGGGAGGCGCCCCCGCTCGACGAGAAAGGGCCTCCCATGGCCGCCTCCCGCCTGGTCGTGCTGGTCTCCGGATCCGGCACCAACCTCCAGGCCCTGCTCGACGCCATCGACGCCCACCCCGGCGGATCCGAGGGCTTCGGTGCCGAAGTCGTCGCCGTGGGAGCCGACCGCGAGAACATCGCCGGCCTGGAGCGTGCCGAGAAGGCCGGGATCCCCACCTTCGTGTGCCCGGTCAAGGCGTACGCGACCCGCGCGGAGTGGGACGCGGCGCTGACGGAGGCCACGGACGCGCACGCGCCGGACCTCGTGGTCTCGGCGGGGTTCATGAAGATCGTCGGGCCGGAGTTCATCGGCCGCTTCGGCGGCCGGTTCGTCAACACCCACCCCGCACTCCTCCCGGCCTTCCCGGGCGCCCACGGCGTTCGGGACGCCCTCGCCTACGGCGCGAAGGTCACCGGCTGCACCGTCCACTTCGTGGACGCGGGCGTGGACACCGGTCCGATCATCGCCCAGGGTGTGGTCGAGGTTCGGGACGAAGAGGACGAAGCCGCTCTCCATGAGCGGATCAAGGAAGTCGAGCGCGAACTGCTCGTCGACGTCGTGGGGCGCCTGGCCCGGCACGGCTACCGCATCGAGGGACGAAAGGTAACAATCCAGTGACCGCCGCAGAGGCCGCAGGGACCGTAGAGACCGTGACCGCAGAGGGCGAGGACCTCGCCGCGTCGAAGCGCCCGATCCGGCGCGCGCTCATCAGCGTGTACGACAAGACGGGCCTGGAAGAGCTGGCCCGCGGTCTGCACGAGGCGGGTGTCGCCCTCGTCTCGACCGGCTCCACCGCCTCGAAGATCGCCGCCGCCGGGGTGCCCGTCACCAAGGTCGAGGAGCTGACCGGCTTCCCCGAGTGCCTCGACGGCCGGGTCAAGACCCTGCACCCGCGCGTGCACGCCGGCATCCTCGCCGACCTGCGCCTGGAGGACCACCGCAACCAGCTCGCCGAGCTGGGCGTCGAGCCCTTCGACCTGGTGATCGTCAACCTCTACCCCTTCCTCGCGACCGTCCGGTCGGGTGCGACCGAGGACGAGTGCGTGGAGCAGATCGACATCGGCGGCCCCTCGATGGTCCGCGCCGCCGCCAAGAACCACCCCTCGGTGGCCGTGGTCACCAGCCCGGCGCGCTACGACGCCGTCATCGCCGCCGCCCAGGGCGGCGGCTTCGACCTCACCGCCCGCAAGCGGCTCGCGGCCGAGGCCTTCCAGCACACCGCCGCGTACGACGTCGCCGTGGCCTCCTGGTTCACGAACGCGTACGCCCCGGAGCCGGAAGCCGTACTGCCCGAGTTCCTGGCCGGCGCCTGGGAGCGCAAGTCCACCTTGCGCTACGGCGAGAACCCGCACCAGGCGGCCGCGCTGTACACGGACGGGCAGCCGGGCGGGCTCGCCAACGCCGAGCAGCTGCACGGCAAGGAGATGTCCTACAACAACTACGTGGACACCGACGCGGCCCGCCGCGCCGCCTACGACCACGAAGAGCCCTGCGTCGCGATCATCAAGCACGCCAACCCGTGCGGCATCGCGGTGGGCAAGGACGTCGCCGAGGCCCACCGCAAGGCCCACGCCTGCGACCCGGTCTCCGCCTTCGGCGGGGTCATCGCCGTCAACCGCCCGGTGAGCGTCGAGCTCGCCGAGCAGGTCGCGGAGATCTTCACCGAGGTCATCGTCGCCCCCGACTTCGAGCCGGGCGCCGTCGAGGTCCTCGCGAAGAAGAAGAACATCCGCGTCCTGAAGGTGGCGGGCACCCCGCACCAGCCGGCCGAGCTCAAGCCGATCTCCGGCGGCGTGCTGCTCCAGCAGAGCGACCTGGTCCGCGCCGAGGGCGACGACCCGGCGAACTGGACGCTCGCCACCGGCGATGCCCTCTCCGCCGACGAGCTCGCCGACCTCGCCTTCGCGTGGAAGGCCTGCCGCGCGGTGAAGTCCAACGCGATCCTGCTCGCCAAGGACGGCGCCTCGGTCGGCGTCGGCATGGGCCAGGTCAACCGCGTCGACTCCGCGAAGCTGGCCGTCGAGCGGGCGGGCGCCGAGCGCGCGCAGGGCTCGTACGCCGCCTCCGACGCCTTCTTCCCCTTCGCGGACGGCCTGGAGATCCTGACGGCCGCCGGCATCAAGGCCGTGGTCCAGCCGGGCGGTTCGATGCGCGACGAGCTGGTGATCGAGGCCGCGAAGGCGGCGGGCGTGACGATGTACCTCACCGGGACCCGTCACTTCTTCCACTGACCCGGACGCCTCACCCGGCAGACATGCGGCGAAGGCCGCGACCCGCGGCAGTGCGGGTCGCGGCCTTCGCCGCAGCCTGGGAACGGCCCGGACACGGGGCTGGCGGAACCCCCTCACCAGGCCGTGGCCCGTTCCTTGATCTAATGACCGCGATGACCGCGATGACCGCACGGAGCGGGGCAACCTGAGCAGGGCAGCCTGAGCAGGGCATGCGGCAGGTCGACGGGGGAGGGGTCGTGGTGCAGTCGGACCAGGGGAACAGCAGGGCCGAGCTCGGCGCCTTCCTGCGCTCCCGGCGGGCACGGCTGCGTCCCGAGGACGCGGGGCTGCGGTCCTTCGGCGAGCGCCGCCGCGTACCGGGCCTGCGCCGGGAGGAGCTGGCCCAGCTCGCCGGTGTGAGCGTCGACTACTACGTGCGCTTCGAGCAGGGCCGCGCCGCCAACGTCTCGGACTCCGTGGTGGGGGCCGTGGCCGCCGCGCTGCGCCTGGACGAGACCGAGACGGGTCATCTGCACCGCCTCGTGCGCACGGCCTCCGGGGCCTCCGGCGCGCCGGCCGGGCCGGCCGCGCAGCGGGTTCGTCCGGGCCTGCTCCAGCTGCTGGGGTCGATGCCCGGGACGCCCGCCTTCATCGTGGGCCGCCGCACCGACGTCCTGGCCTGGAACCCGCTGTTCGCCAGGCTGATCACCGACTTCTCGGCCGTGCCGGAGCGGCAGCGCAACAAGGCCTGGCTGGTCTTCCTGCACGAGGAGACCCGCGGCCGTTTCGTGAACTGGGAGACCAAGGCCCGCGATCTGGTCGGCTATCTCCGGCTGGACCGCGGCCGGCATCCGCAGGATCCGGAGTTCGCCCGCCTGGTGGTCGAACTCTCGGAGCGCAGTGCCGAGTTCAGGCGGCTGTGGGAGCTCCAGGAAGTGCGCGAGAAGACCCACGGCGGCTACCACCTGCGCCATCCGGAGGCCGGGGAGTTCACGCTCGCCTACGAGAGCCTCAGCCTGCCCGACGACCCCGACCAGACTCTGATCATGTACACCGCCGAGCCCGGTTCCCCCTCGGAGGCGGCCCTGCGGATCCTCGCCGCGGCCACGCGGGATCCGGCCACCGTGCTCACCGGGGCGCCTTCGTAGCGGTGCGCACCGGTGAGCGGGCCGTACGGCCCGGCAGGCCGTGCGCGGGTCAGTACTGCGGGCGGCGGAAGTACTCGCCGGCGGCCGAGTTGGCCAGGCCGAAGAGGATCCACAGACCCAGGCCGAGGGAGATCAGGGCGGGGATCAGCGCGATCAGCAGCGGGGCGCCGCCGGACTCGTGCAGGCCGTTGAGCGTCACGATGTTGATGATCAGGCTGGCGGCGGCGAAGAAGGTCTGCAGCGAGCCGTAGATGATGCCGGAGACCCGGACGCCGCCGCGGCCCTTGCCCAGCTTGGCGGCGGTCAGGATCGGCCACAGCGAGAAGCCGACGACGACGACGCCGGCGATGACGAAGCCGACGCTGAGGGCGGCGGCCGCGTCGCTCGACGAGGAGCTGCTGGAGTCGGTGAACTCGGAGGCGAAGACTGCCCCGAGGATGATGACGACCACGCCGCCGAGGGCCTGGAGGATCCCGAGGATCCAGAGGATGACCCGAGCCCCCTTGACCCCGCCGGGCATCGGCATCGGCGAGCCCGGGTAGCCGGGGACGCCCGGGTAGGCCTGCTGCGGGTAGGCGTAGCCGCCCTGGGCCGGGATGCCCTGGGGTGCCTGCGGGGGATAGCCGTAGGCGGGCTGGCCGCCCTGCGGCTGCTGCGCGTACGGGTTGTTCGGGTCGCCGAAGCTCATGTGGGGTGTTCCTCCGTGGAAGTGCGGGGACGCACGGCACGCACGGAGGAGTCACTGCAAGACGTGCGGCCCGCCCCCCGGCACTGCCCGCGGCACTACTTTCCCCGCATCGTCGTCGGGCCGGACCGGGCTTGTCCAGCCGGGACGCCGTCCGCCCGGCACTTGTTGTGCAAGTGCAACGAAGCCGGAACGAAGCCGGACAGGTCGTACGGGCCGGACAGGTCGTACGGGCCGTGCGGGCCGCGGGTGTCGTGCGGGCCGCAGGTGTCCTACGGGGCGAACAGGGCGTACGCGACCTCGTACGGGGCCCGCGACTGGATCCGCGACCGCTCCATCCGGGAGGATGGGTCCATGACTGCCCAGATTCTCGACGGCAAGGCCACCGCAGCCGCGATCAAGTCCGAACTGACCGCCCGCGTGGCGGCGCTCAAGGCCCGGGGCATCACCCCGGGCCTCGGCACCCTGCTGGTCGGCGACGACCCGGGCAGCCGCTGGTACGTCAACGGCAAGCACAAGGACTGCGCTGAGGTCGGCATCGCCTCCCTGCAGCGCGAACTGCCCGCGACGGCCTCCCAGGAGGACATCGAGGAGGTCGTGCGCGAGCTGAACGCCAACCCGGAGTGCACCGGCTACATCGTGCAGCTCCCGCTTCCCAAGGGCATCGACACGAACCGCGTCCTGGAGCTCATGGACCCGGCGAAGGACGCCGACGGCCTGCACCCGATGTCACTCGGCAGGCTGGTCCTGAACGAGCCGGGCCCGCTGCCCTGCACCCCGTACGGGATCGTCCAGCTGCTGCGCCACCACGGCGTCGAGATCAACGGCGCGCACGTGGTCGTCCTCGGCCGCGGGATCACCGTCGGCCGGTCCATCGGCCTGCTGCTCACCCGCAAGTCCGAGAACGCGACCGTGACCCTGTGCCACACCGGTACCCGCGACCTCTCCGGACTGCTGCGCCAGGCCGACATCGTCGTGGCGGCGGCCGGCGTGCCGCACCTGGTCAAGCCGGAGGACGTGAAGCCGGGCGCGGCCGTGCTCGACGTCGGCGTCAGCCGCGACGAGAACGGCAAGATCGTCGGGGACGTGCACCCCGGGGTCGCGGAGGTGGCCGGCTGGATCTCCCCGAACCCCGGCGGCGTCGGCCCGATGACCCGCGCGCAGCTGCTCGTCAACGTGGTCGAGGCGGCCGAGCGGGCGGTTCCCCGTGCCGGCTGAGGGCGAGCAGGCCGAGCGGGCGCGGGCCGAGGGCGGGCAGGCCGAGCGCGGGCCGGCGCCCGCCGACGTCGAGGAGTCGGAAGGGCCCAGGTCCCGCCGCTTCCCCTCCGTCACCCGGGACACCGCGCGTCCCGAGGGCGGCGGCCGGGCCGCGCCCGGCGACGCCCCGGCTCCGGCCCGGCAGTGGCCGATGCTGTCCGTCCTCGCGGCGACGGCGGCCGGACTGCTGCTCACCGCGATGGGCCATCCGCGCGGCGGTTGCCTGCTGATCGGCATCGCGCTGATCGCGGGCTCCGTGATGCGCCGGCTGCTGCCCTCCGTGGGCATGCTCGCGGTGCGCTCCCGCTTCACGGACATGGTCACGTACGGCCTGCTGGGCGTGGCGATCACGCTGCTCGCGCTCGTCATGGAGCCCAACGGGCTGAACATCCCCTTCCTGGAGACCGCGGTCCGTTTCACGGTCCGCTAGGCCTTCAGGGCCCCCCGGGGGCGGTCCCCGGGACCGCCCCGTGTGCCCCGCGCCACACGGGGCGGGGGATTGGGGTGCCCCAGGGTCGGATAGCCTGACGGCGGATGTCTCTTCACGTCAAGATTTACTGGGCCACGGAGCGGCGTCCTCCCAGCACATGGGGCAGGGACGCCCCACCGCCAGCTGTCTAACGGAGAAGGCCATGACCCGCACTCCCGTGAATGTCACCGTCACCGGCGCCGCCGGCCAGATCGGCTACGCGCTGCTCTTCCGCATCGCCTCCGGTCACCTGCTCGGCGCGGACGTGCCGGTCAAGCTCCGACTTCTGGAGATCCCTCAGGGCATGAAGGCCGCCGAGGGCACCGCCATGGAGCTCGACGACTGCGCCTTCCCGCTGCTCGCCGGCATCGACATCTTCGACGACCCGAACAAGGGTTTCGAGGGTGCCAACGTCGCGCTGCTGGTCGGCGCCCGCCCGCGCACCAAGGGCATGGAGCGCGGTGACCTGCTCTCCGCCAACGGCGGCATCTTCAAGCCGCAGGGCGCCGCGATCAACGCGAACGCCGCGGACGACATCAAGGTCCTGGTCGTGGGCAACCCGGCCAACACCAACGCGCTCATCGCGCAGGCCGCCGCCCCGGACGTACCGGCCGAGCGCTTCACCGCGATGACCCGCCTGGACCACAACCGCGCGATCTCGCAGCTGGCCGCCAAGACCGGCGCCGCCGTCTCCGACATCAAGCGCCTGACCATCTGGGGCAACCACTCGGCGACCCAGTACCCGGACATCTTCCACGCGGAGATCGCCGGCAAGAACGCGGCCGAACTGGTCAACGACCAGGCCTGGCTGTCGGACGACTTCATCCCGACCGTCGCCAAGCGCGGCGCGGCGATCATCGAGGCCCGCGGCGCGTCCTCGGCCGCCTCGGCCGCCAACGCCGCCATCGACCACGTGCACACGTGGGTCAACGGCACCGCGGCGGGCGACTGGACCTCCATGGGCATCCCGTCGGACGGCTCCTACGGCGTCCCGGAGGGCATCATCTCCTCCTTCCCGGTCACCACCAAGGACGGCCGCTACGAGATCGTCCAGGGCCTGGACATCAACGAGTTCTCCCGTGCGCGCATCGACGCGTCCGTGGCGGAGCTCGTCGAGGAGCGCGACGCGGTGCGCGAGCTCGGCCTGATCTGATCGTTCTCGTACGGCCCGGCCGCGCAGGCCCCCGTACGAGCGGGTGCGAACCCGTCTTCACACCGAAACGCCCCGGCCAAACCAGGCCGGGGCGTTTTGGCGTGAATCTTTCTGTCGCCGCTTGGAGGGGAACCCTAGGGTCGGTCGGTGACCGAGAACCCGATTCCCCGTCAGTCCAGCGGTAGTTGGCCCGGTCCCTCCGCGGGCCGCCCCCCGGTCCACCCCTCGCTCAGCGAGGCGGGCCGCTTCCTGTGCGCGGGTACGTACCTCGACGCCGGGTACCGCGACCGGGTCATCGACGAGCTGTACGTCCACGAGGAACGGATCGTCGCCCCTTCCTACGGCTACGACGCCTCCCGGGTCCTCGCCCACGCGCTCCGCGCCCGCCGCGCCGAACTCGGCTGGGCCGCGGGGGTCCTCGGGGCCTGGTTCGTCGGCTCCCTGCTCACGGGCGGCGCCCTCGCCGCGCTGATCGTGCCCTTCCTGCTCCTGAGCCTCGCCGACTGGCTGCGCGCCCGGAACGTCCCGGCACTGCGCGTGCTCTCCGTGGTCCTGCGGATCTACGCCTGGTGGGTCATGGTTCTCGTCCTGTTCGCCCTCGGCATCGGCGGGTTCGCACTGTTCAGCCTCCTGGACGAGGTGGGAGGCGGCGGCCTGCCGTTCACCCCGACGGGCGGGGACCTCGCGGCCACGGCCGTCCTGTGGTGGCTCCCGGTGGTCTTCGCCGGGGTGGTCACCGTCGTGGGGCTCCAGCGCGGACACGTCTACCGGACGATCGCCACCGACCTCACGGACCGCCGCTACGCCGACCACGCGAACGACCCGGCCGAAGCCGCCGACGGGGCCCGCTTCCAGCGCGTGCGCCAGCGCGTCCGGGCCGAGCAGCACGCACCGATGATCATGTACGACGTCAACGACCCGTTCTGCGGGGCGGGTGATCCCTTCCGGCCCTGGCAGCTGTCCGTGGAACTGCGCCCGCGCGAGGACCTCGGCCCCGACCGCAAGCCGGTCCCGGTCACCAACGCCCACATCCTGGCCCGGATCGTGCCGCTGCTGGAGGGCCTGCGCGTGCCCTCCCCGCACGGCTCCCCGGAACAGGCCGCCGCCGTGGGCGACCGGATGCGCGAACTGGTCCTGGACGAGTGCGTGTTCCTGCCCGCGGGCGGGCTGCCGCACCGGGACACCGCGCAGGTCGTGCACGGGCAGTTCGGCGAGCAGCGGGCCGCCGCCATCGAGGAGGGCGGCGAGCGCCGCCGGCACTTCCTGCGCGTGCGGGTGGGCGGCTGGGACGAGAACCTCGTCGTCACCGTCTTCGTACGGGTCCACACGCAGGGCGGGATGATGATGCTGGAGGTGGCCCCGCACGTGCTGCTGCCCGTGCGGACCGACTTCCACAACGCCGACGCGGACGCCCAGCGCTACCGCAACAACAACGCGTTCGGCAAGGCCGTCTGGGCCCTGCGCCACACCCCCGGCTCCCTCGCGGGCTCGGTGGCCACGCTGGCCCGCGGCCTGGCGAGCTGGTGGCGGATCGTCACCGGCGGCCACGGCGGGGCCCGGCCCGAGGGTCCGCGGATCTCGGTGCGCGAGCTGGCCTCGCAGGACAACGGCTCGCTGTTCCACCTGATGGACCTCGACCGCTTCCTGAAGACCATCCAGGACCGGGTCGTCGGGGGCGTCGTCCTCGCGCTGCACGAAGCGGGCTGGCACACGGAGGAGTTCGCGCAGCGCGCGGTCAACGTCGCCGAGGGCGGGGTGTTCATCCAGTCGGTGAACCACAGCGCCTTCAGCGTCGGCGGCGGCAACAACACCAACAGCACCAAGATCAAGAGGAGTACCGGTGGCAACTGAAGACGGCGTTACGGGTACGGGTACGGGCGCGGCCGGGCGGGAGCCCGCGGTCAGCATCGGCCGGGTCACCGGCAGCGCGTTCAGCATCGGCGGCGGAGACAACACCAACACCGTGCACCACGGGGGAGCGGGGGCGGACACCGTCGGGCCGCAGGCCCTCCTCGACGCCGTACTGGAGCTGCGCGCGGCCCTCGTACGGCTGCCGCGCGGTGAGGACAGGGCGGCGCTCGACGCCGAACTGGACGGGGTCGCGGAGGGACTGGAGGGCGCCGAGGAGATCCGGCCCGGCCTGGTCCCCCGGCTCCGCGGAGCCCTGGAACGCTGGGCCCCCCTCGTCGACTCGGTCAGCGCCGCCACCGCCCTGGCCGGACTCCTGACCAGCCTGGGAGGCTGACCCGTGCCCCCTGAGCCCACCCCCCGCTGGGACCCCGCGACCCAACGCTGGGTCACGAACGACCCGGCGGCGGCGCCGGAGCCTGCTCCGGGTCCGACCCCGGCTCCTGCTCCGGGCCCAGCCCCGACCCCGGCTCCGGACCCGGACCCCGCCTCGGGCCACGACCCGGCCCCGGCTCCGCCGGAGACCCCGGCCCGGGGCCACGACCCGGCCCCAGGGCAGCCCTCCGCGCCCGCTCCGGGCAGTGCCCCTGCCGCAGGTCCGGCCCCGGCCCCGGGCTACGTCCCGCCTCCCCTCCCGGGCTACGCCCCGGCTCCGGGGCCCGGGCCGGGCGGATACGGCCCGGGGACGTCGGCGCAGGATCCGCAGCCGTACCCGTACCCCGCGTATCCGTACCCGCAGCCCGGACAGCCGGTGTACCCCGAGCCGCCCCCGCCCGCGCGGGCCCCCCGGCGCCTGCTGACGCCGGCCACGGCGGCCGTGGCCGTGGCCGCGCTCGCCCTCGGCGCGGCCACCGTGTGGTTCGTGGCGCGGGACACCGGTGAGCAGCCCCCGCAGGCGGGACCGGCGGCCTCCGACGTCGCGCCGAGCGACGGGGGCACGGCCGGGCCCTCGGCCACGGACACCACCGGCTCCCCGTCGCCGACGGCCACGGACACGGCCACGGGCAGCCCCACCCCCAGCCCCAGCCCGAGCGGCAGCGACCCCGCCCACGAGACCGTGCGCGACGCGAAGGGGTTCACCATCGCCGTCCCCACCGGGTGGCTCCGGGAGGAGTCCGCCGCGGGGGTCTTCTACCGCTCGCCCGACCGCGCCGCCCTGGTCCAGGTCTTCCAGGTGAGCGAGCCCGAACTGACCCCGCTCGCGGCCGTCCGGGGCGCCTCCGCCTACCTGCGCGCCCAGACCACCGGCTACCAGGAGATCAGCGTGGGCCCCGCCCCGGACGCCCCCGGGGCGGGGGAGCTGGTCTACGAGTACGACAGCGCGGAATCGCACGGCCGGCGCCGCGGCGTGGAACGGGTCTTCGTCGCCGAGGACGGCAAGAAGTGGGCCGTCCTGACGGCCGGCCCGGCGCCCGACTGGACGCTCATCCAGACCCACCACAGGGCCGCCCTGACCGCCTTCCGCCCCACGGCCGGCTGACGGCGGAACGGCGGAGCGCCGGTCCGCACGGCTCGCATACTGGCCCGATGAGTTCGCTCCCATCCGGCCACCGGTTCCGGGACCCGCGCAGCACGGCGTACGACTTCCTCGCGTCGGTCCTCGTGCGCTGTCCCCGCTGCGAGAAGACCGCGCACGTCGTGCCGGGTCCGGAGCCGGCCGGAGCGCACGACCGGGACCACGGGCGGGACCTCTTCGTGCCCAGGCGTCTCGTCTGCCGGAACTGCGGGCTGGCGAAGGCCCGGAGCGGTGGAGGTGTGGCCCTGTACCGGGGCGGGGCCGGGCCGGCCACGGACCCGTACTTCGGAGTCCGCCTGTGGCTGCAGGCCGAGACCCGGCACGGCTGGGTGTGGGCCTACGGCCCCGAGCACCTGGATCTGATCCGGCGGTTCGTGCGGGCGCCGCTGCGCGAGGGGATTCCCTGGCACGACCACGGCCGGAAGATGACCGTGGTGGCCCGCCTGCCCGCGTGGATGCAGCGGGCCGAGAACCGGGACGAAGTGCTGCGGGCCATCGCCCGCATCCACTCAGGGGACGGGAACCGTCACTTGTACATGCCCGGGGTGTAGTGCCCCGGGGTCAGGCGGGTGGTGACGCCGATGCGGTTCCAGACGTTGATCGCGGCGATCAGGGCGATCAACTGGGCCAGTTCCTTCTCCTCGAAGTGCTTCGCGGCCCGCTCGTAGACCGCGTCGGGGACGAAACCGTCGGTCAGGACGGTCACGGCCTCCGTCAGCTCGATCGCGGCGAGCTCCTTCTCCGTGTAGAAGTGCCGCGACTCCTCCCAGGCGGCGAGCAGCAGCAGCCGCTCCACGTCCTCGCCCGCCGCGAGGGCGTCCTTGGAGTGCATGTCGATGCAGAAGGCGCAGTGGTTGATCTGCGAGGCGCGCAGTTTGACGAGCTCGACCAGCGCCGGGTCCAGCCCCTTGGCGGCGGCCGCGTCCAGGGCCACGGCGGCCTTGTAGAACTCCGGGGCGAGCTTCGCCAGCTGCATGCGGGGGGTGTGCTCGGTTGCCTTTTCCATGTGGTTCATGCCTTCACCCTAGGAGGTGGGCGGCCCGCCGATATGGTCCATATCCATGACGGAATCCTGGGCCACTTTCGGCGCCGACCTGCATCTGGAACCGGTCCCCGGGCGTGGTGTCCGGGCCGGTCTGACCGAGGCGCTGCGCGAGGCCGCGCGCAGCGGGCGGCTGGCCCCGGGGACCCGGCTGCCGTCCTCGCGGTCGCTCGCGGTGGACCTCGGGATCGCCCGCAACACCGTCGCCGAGGCCTACGCCGAGCTCGTCGCCGAAGGCTGGCTGACCGCCCGCCGGGGCTCCGGGACCCGGGTCGCGGAGCGGGCCCGGGTGGGAGGCGGCGCCGGGGCGGGCGCCGGTGTCCGGGCACGGCGTCCCGCGGCGGCCGTGCCCGTACGGCGCCCCGTGCGCGCGCAGACCTCGTACAGCCTGAAGCCCGGTTCCCCCGACCTCGGCGGCTTCCCGCGCGCCGCCTGGCTCGCGGCGGCCCGGCGGGCGCTGACCGGGGCCCCGAACGAGGCCTTCGGGTACCAGGACCCGCGCGGCCGGGTGGAGCTGCGCGAAGCGCTCGCCGGGTACCTGGCGCGGGCCCGCGGGGTGTACGCGGACCCCGAACGCATCGTGCTGTGCGCGGGCTTCGGCCAGGCCCTCCTGCTGCTCGCGAGGATGCTGCGGGCGCGCCGCGTCCGGGAGATCGCGGTGGAGGGGTACGGGCTGGACGTGCACCGGGACCTGCTGACCGGCGCCGGGCTGCGGACGCGGCCGCTGGCGGTGGACGGGGCGGGGGCCCGCACCACCGAGCTGGCCGGTTCCGGCGCGGGGGCGGTGCTGTTGACGCCGGCGCACCAGTTCCCCACGGGCGCCGCGCTGACGCCCGGGCGGCGGGCGGCGGCCGTGGACTGGGCCCGGTCCACGGGCGGGCTGATCCTGGAGGACGACTACGACGGCGAGTTCCGCTACGACCGCCAGCCGGTCGGCGCGCTCCAGGGACTGGACCCGGACCGGGTGGTCTACCTGGGCACGGCGAGCAAGTCCCTGGCACCGGGGCTGCGCATGGGCTGGATGGTGCTGCCCGGACCGCTGATGGAGGAGGTGCTCGCGGTGAAGGGCCACACCGACTGGAGCTCCAGCGTCCTGGACCAGCTGACCCTCGCGGAGTTCATCCGCTCGGGGGCGTACGACCGGCACGTGCGGGAGATGCGGCTGCGGTACCGGAGGCGGCGCGACGAGCTGGTGGCGGCCGTCGGGGACCGTGCGGAGATTTCCGGCATCTCGGCGGGGCTGCACGCGGTGCTGGACCTCCCGGCGGGCGGGGAACGGGCGGCCCTGCGGTCGGCCGCCTGGCAGGACCTGGGGCTGCTGCCGCTGTCCTTCTTCCGGCACCCGGCGGCGGTCATGCCTGCGCGCGAGGCCCTGGTCGTCGGCTTCGGGACTCCGTCCCAGAGTGCGTGGGCCCCGACGCTGGCCGCGCTGATCGCGGCCCTGCCGTGAGGACGCGGGGGCGCGGGGCTGTGCCGGTATGGGTTGGCCGGAGGCGGTGGCTGCGGGAACGCTGCCCTGCGGGGGCTGTCCCCTACCCGCCCTTCCACCGTTCCCCGGGCTGCGCCCGGCCCCCCTGGGGCTCCGCCCCAGACCCCGGTCCTCAGACGCCGGACGGCTGAACCGGCTCCGCCGGGGGTTCGCCGAAGCGGGCCAGGGCCAGGGCTCCGGCCACGGCGATCAGGAAGCCCGCCACCGCCAGCCAGGTCAGGCCCTCGCGGGTGCGGTCGCCCAGCCAGGCCACGCCCACCACCGCCGGGCCGATCGTCTCGCCCAGCACCAGCCCGGCGGTCGCCGCCGTCACCGAGCCGCGCTGGAGCGCCGAGGTGAGCAGCAGGAACGCGGAGCCGCCGCCGAGCAGCAACGCGTAGAACGCCGGGTTCGACAGGGCGGAGAGCGAGATGTCGTCGATGAGGCGGACGGCCACCTCCACCACCCCGAAGCCCGTCCCGGCGGCCAGACCGAGCGTCAGCGCCCGGCTGCGGTCCGGCAGCCCGCCCGCCACGGCCCCGACGACCAGCACCAGTCCGGCCACCGCCAGCAGCCCCAGCTTCAGCGCGAGCGTGCCCTTGCCGGAGCCCTCCTCCCCGGAGGCCAGCCCGAGCATCACCAGCCCCGCGCACACCACCGCGACCGCGCCCCACTCCGTCCCGCTCAGCCGCACCTTCAGCAGCCGCGCCGCGACCACCGCGGTCACCGCGAGGCTGGCGGCGAGGGCCGCGCCCACCGCGTAGATCGGGATGTGCCGCAGGGCGATGATCTGGAGGACGAAGCCGATCCCGTCCAGGCAGAGGCCGGCGAGATAGCGCCACTGGCGCAGCGCCCGCAGGAAGAGCGCGGTGTCCACCCCCGACCCCGTCCCCGGCACCGTCGCCCGCGTCGCCACGGCCTGCAGGACCGACGCCGTGCCGAAGCAGACCGCCGCACCGAGCGCGCAAATCATCCCAATGAGCACGAACCGACTCTAGGTCACGGATCCCGCGTCGGCCGGATTCCGTCGGCCGGGGCGGCCGTTCTAGTCTGTGCGCAGCCGGCCACCCCAGGGGGAGCGAACAGTCCATGGACAGCAGCAGCAGTAGCAGCAGCACCGACACCACGCGCACGCAACGCCGCATGCGCTCCGGCACCGTCGCGCTCGGCGGCATGGGCCTGCTCGCCGCGGCGCTGGTGGCGTGCGGAAGCAGCAGCGAGCCCGACAAGCGCTGCGCGGACCGCGCCACCCTGGAGAAGCTGAACTCCAAGGAGTGCAAGAGCGGCGGCCGCGGCGCCTACTACTACGGCGGCAGCGTCGCGAAGAACAGGGTCAGCGGCGGCAGCTTCGACAAGTCCGCCGTCACCCGCGGCGGCATCGGCGGCAGCCACAAGAGCTCCTCGGGCGGCTGATCCAGGGTGAAGCGCCACACCATCGAGCCCCGCCCCGACTGGCAGAAGACCGTCGAGGAACAGGGGCTGATCTACCCCCTGACCCGCTACCCCGACGACTCCCTGCGCCCCTACTGGGACGAGAGCGCGTACTACTCCTTCACCCTCCCCGAGGTCGAGGCGCTGGAGAACGTAGTCGAGGAGCTGCACGCCATGTGCCTGGCCGCGGCCCAGCACATAGTCGACCACGACCGCTTCGGCGACCTCGGCATCACCGACCCGAAGCTCGCCGCGCTGATCGCCGAGTCCTGGCGCCGCCGCGCCGAACAGCCCTCGCTCTACGGCCGCTTCGACCTGCGCTACGACGGCACCGGCAGCCCCGCCAAGATGCTGGAGTACAACGCGGACACCCCCACCTCCCTCGTGGAGGCGGCCAGTCCGCAGTGGTTCTGGATGGAGGAGCGCTTCCCCGGCGCCGACCAGTGGAACTCCCTCCACGAGCGGCTCGTCGAGGCCTGGCGCCGTCAGGCGGAGCTGCTGCCGCCCGGGCCGGTGCACTTCGCGCACTCCGAGACCGACGAACTCGGCGAGGACCTGATGACGGTCGCCTACCTCCAGGAGACCGCCGAGCAGGCCGGCATCGAGACCCGGGAGCTGTCGGTGGAGCGGATCGGCTGGGACAGCCTGTCCGGCCGGTTCGTGGACGAGAAGCTCGGCTTCATCCGCGCGATCTTCAAGCTCTACCCGTGGGAGTGGCTGGCCACCGACGAGTTCGCCCCGCAGGTCCTCGGGACGTACGACCACGGCGGCGGCTCCGGCACCACCGCCTGGATCGAGCCCCTGTGGAAGATGCTGCTCTCCAACAAGGCGCTGCTGGCGGTCCTGTGGGAGCTCTTCCCGGAGCACCCGAACCTGCTGCCCGCCTACCTGGACGGCCCGCGCGAGCTCGCCACGACCACCGGCTACGCGGCGAAGCCGCTGCTGGGGCGCGAGGGCGCGGGGGTTACCCTGCACCCGGTCGGCGGCGAGCCGTTCACGCCGGAGCAGGACGAGACGTACGTCTTCCAGGGCCTCGCCCCGCTGCCCGACTTCGACGGCAACCGGGTGGTGCTCGGCGCGTGGGTCGTCGAGGACGAGTCGGCGGGACTCGGCATCCGCGAATCGGCGGGGCCGGTCACGGACGAGTACGCCCGCTTCCTGCCCCACGTGATTCTTTGAGGCGTCGGGTCAGGCGCCGAGGACCGACCTGAGCTGGTCCAGCCCCCAGTCCAGGTCCTCCTTGGAGATCACCAGCGGCGGCGCGATCCGGATGGTCGATCCGTGGGTGTCCTTGACGAGCACCCCGAGCCCCATCAGCTTCTCGGAGATCTCGCGGCCGGTGCCGCGCGCCGGGTCGATGTCCACGCCCGCCCACAGCCCGCGGCCCCGTACGGCCGTCACGGCGCCGCCGCCGACCAGCAGGTTCAGCTCCCGGTGCAGGTGATCACCGAGCTCGGTGGCGCGCTGCTGGTACTCGCCGGTGTTCAGCATCGCGATGACCTCCAGGGCCACGGCGCAGGCCAGCGGGTTGCCGCCGAAGGTGGACCCGTGCTCGCCGGGCTTGAACACGCCGAGCACGTCGCGGTCGGCCACCACCGCCGACACCGGCACGACCCCGCCGCCCAGCGCCTTGCCGAGGATGTACACGTCGGGGACGACGTCCTCGTGCTCGCACGCGAAGGTCTTGCCGGTGCGGCCCAGGCCCGACTGGATCTCGTCGGCCATGAACAGGACGTTCCGCTCGCGCGTCAGTTCCCGTACGCCCCGCAGGTACCCGGCCGGCGGCACGAGCACCCCGGCCTCGCCCTGGATCGGCTCCAGGAGCACGGCGACGGTGTTGGAGGTGACGGCGGCGGCGAGCGCGGTGAGGTCCCCGTACGGGACGATCTCGAAGCCGGGGGTGTACGGGCCGAAGTGGTCGCGGGCCTCGTGGTCGGTGGAGAACGACACGATGGTCGTGGTCCGGCCGTGGAAGTTGTCGGCCGCCACCACGATCTTGGCGTGGCCGTCCGGGACGCCCTTGACCTCGTACCCCCACTTGCGGGCGGTCTTCACCGCCGTCTCCACGGCCTCCGCGCCGGTGTTCATCGGCAGGACGGCTTCCTTGCCGCACAGCGCCGCGAGCTCGGTACAGAAGTCCGCGAAGCGGTCGTGGTGGAAGGCGCGGGAGGTCAGGGTGACCCGCTCCAGCTGGGCGCGGGCGGCGTCGAGCAGCCGGCGGTTGCCGTGGCCGAAGTTCAGGGCGGAGTAGCCCGCGAGCATGTCGAGGTAGCGGCGGCCCTCCACGTCGGTCATCCACGCGCCCTCGGCGGTGGCGACGACGACGGGCAGGGGGTGGTAGTTGTGCGCGCTGTGCGCGTCGGCGGAGCGGATGGCATCAGCAGTTGTCGACACGGGGTCTCCGATCGTCCGTCAAGCCGGTGACGAGGGTGGCGTCACTGTCCATCCTCGCTCGAATACCGGACGGAGAAACCTTTCTCGCGGCGTGCCCGCTAAGGTGTCGGACACGCACGGCGACTGGCGCACGGAGAACCAACTCCGGGGGAGCCGTGCGCGCACGACCGCATACAGGGCCGCTCGCCTGGGCCTCGCGGGGACGAGATCCGACATCGACCCCGGAGGAACCGCCATGAGCGCGAACCACCACCCGTACCGCCACCCCGCCCTGCTCGCGACCGACCCCGAGCTGGCGTCCTTCGTCGCCGCCGAGGAAACCCTCCAGGCGGAGACCCTCCGCCTCATCCCGAGCGAGAACTACGTGTCCTCGGCCGTGCTGGAGGCCTCCGGCACGGTGCTGCAGAACAAGTACAGCGAGGGCTACCCGGGCCGCCGCTACTACGAGGGCCAGCAGAACATCGACCGCGTCGAGGCGCTGGCCGTCGAGCGGGCGAAGGGCCTCTTCGGCGTCGACCACGCCAACGTGCAGCCGTACTCCGGCTCGCCCGCCAACCTCGCCGTGTACCTGGCCTTCGCCAAGCCCGGCGACACGGTGATGGGCATGGCGCTGCCGATGGGCGGGCACCTGACGCACGGCTGGGGGGTCTCGGCGACGGGCTCCTGGTTCCGGGGCGTGCAGTACGGGGTCCAGGCGGAGACCGGTCTCATCGACTACGACGCCGTACGGGACCTCGCGCTGGCGGAGCGGCCCAAGCTGATCTTCTGCGGCGGTACGGCGCTGCCCCGCACGATCGACTTCGAGGCCTTCGCCTCGATCGCGAAGGAGGCGGGCTCGGTGCTCGTCGCCGACGTGGCCCACATCGCCGGCCTGATCGCGGGCGGGGCGCACCCCTCCCCGGCGGGTCACGTGGACGTGATCTCCACGACCACCCACAAGACCCTGCGCGGCCCGCGCGGCGCGATGCTGATGTGCCGCGAGGAGCACGCGAAGGCCATCGACAAGGCGGTCTTCCCCGGCCTCCAGGGCGGCCCGCACAACCAGACGACGGCCGGTATCGCGGTCGCGCTCCACGAGGCGGCGCAGCCCTCGTTCGTGTCGTACGCGCACGCGGTCGTGGCCAACGCGAAGGCGCTGGCCGCCGCGCTGCTGGAGCGGGGCTTCGACCTGGTCTCGGGCGGTACGGACAACCACCTGATCCTGATCGACCTCACGGGGAAGTCGGTGTCCGGAAAGATCGCGGCGAAGGCGCTGGACCGGGCGGGGATCGTCGTGAACTACAACACGGTGCCGTTCGACCCGCGCAAGCCGTTCGACCCGTCGGGGATCCGGATCGGCACGCCGTCGCTGACCTCGCGGGGGCTCGGCGTCGAGCACATGCCGGTGGTCGCCGACTGGATCTCGGACTCGGTCTCCGCGGCCGCCAAGGGTGACGAGGCGGCCCTCGGCGCCATCCGCACCCAGGTCGCGGACCTCATGGCCGCCTTCCCGGCCCCGGGCCTCCCGGTCGCCTGACCCGTCCCGGGTGGGGGCCGGTCCCTGCGGGGCCGTCCCCTGCCCGCCCATGCCCCCCGGGCCTCGGCGCGGGAGCAAGGGAAAGCGGTCGCTCGGCCGAGGCAAGATCCGGACGGGGCGCTACCGGGCGGTACCCGGGCGGATGCCGGGCGAGGGGGGTGGGACCCACCGGGTTCCGGCCAGTGGCGGGGCCGAGCCCGGTGTCACACCTGAGAGAATGGAGCCATGGCTTCTGATCGTCCTCGCGCGCTCTCCGGCATCCAGCCCACCTCCGGTTCGTTCCACCTCGGGAACTATCTCGGAGCCATCCGGCAGTACGTCGCCCTCCAGGAGACGCACGACGCCTTCTACATGGTCGTCGACCTGCACGCGATCACCATGCCGCAGGATCCGAAGGATCTGCGCGCCAATACCCGGCTGTCCGCCGCGCAGCTCCTCGCCGCCGGTCTCGACCCCGAGCGCTGCACGCTCTTCATCCAGAGCCACGTGCCCGAGCACGCGCAGCTCGGCTGGGTGATGAACTGCATCACCGGTTTCGGCGAGGCGAGCCGGATGACCCAGTTCAAGGACAAGTCCGCGAAGAACGGCGCCAACAACGCCACCGTCGGCCTGTTCACGTACCCGATCCTCCAGGTCGCCGACATCCTGCTCTACCAGGCGAACTCCGTCCCCGTCGGCGAGGACCAGCGTCAGCACATCGAGCTGACCCGGGACCTGGCCGAGCGCTTCAACCAGCGCTTCGGACAGACCTTCACCCTCCCCGCCGCGCACATCGTCAAGGAGGTCGCGAAGATCTACGACCTCCAGGACCCGGCGATCAAGATGTCGAAGTCGGCCTCCTCGCCCAAGGGCCTGATCAACCTCCTCGACGAGCCCAAGGCCACCGAGAAGAAGATCAAGAGCGCCGTGACCGACACGGAGGCCGTGGTCCGGTTCGACCCGGCCGAGAAGCCCGGCGTCAGCAATCTGCTCACGATCTACTCCACCCTCACGGGCGAGTCGATCCCCGCGCTGGAGGCCGCGTACGAGGGCAAGGGCTACGGCGCGCTCAAGACCGATCTGGCCGGCGTGATGGTCGATTTCGTCACACCCTTCAAGCAGCGCACCCAGGAGTACCTGGACGACCCGGAGACCCTGGATTCCTTGCTGGCCAAGGGCGCGGAGAAGGCCAGGGCGGTCGCCGCCGAGACCCTGGCACAGGCGTACGACCACCTCGGTTTCCTCCCCGCGAAGCACTGACGGGCACGGAAGAGAAAGAGGGCCCTGGCGATCTGGGGGGTGCTGCCGCCACACTGGGGCGGCAGCACTCGTGCGACGCACACGCGGAGCACAGACCACGCACAGGACTACAGGCGGAGGAGAGCTACGTGGGGACCGTAACGCTCGGCGTTTCGATCGCGGTCCCGGAGCCGTACGGCAGCAGCCTTCAGGAGTTGCGCGCGGGCTTCGGGGACGCTGCCGCGCACGGCATTCCCACGCACGTCACCCTCGTACCGCCGACCGAGGTGGCCGCGGAGCGGCTGCCCGAGATCCGCGCCCACCTGGCCGAGGTCGCGGCCGCGGGCCGCTCCTTCGTGATGCGGCTGGCCGGCACGGGCACCTTCCGCCCCCTCTCGCCGGTCGTCTTCGTCCAGGTCGTCGAGGGCGGCCCCGGCTGCACCCGGCTGCAGGGCCAGGTCCGCGACCCGGACGGGCCGCTCAGCCGGGAGCTCTCCTTCCCGTACCACCCGCACGTCACGGTCGCCCACGGGATCTCCGAGGAGGCGATGGACCTGGCGTTCGGCGCCCTCGCCGACTACGAGGCGCAGTGGCTCTGCTCCGGGTTCGCCCTCTACGAGCAGGGCTCGGACGGGGTCTGGCGCAAGCTGCGCGAATATCCGTTCGGCAACGGGGCAAGCGGTGGAGCGAGCGCCGTCCCGGCGCAGCTCGGCTCGACCACGGACAACAGTGCGGCGGCCGCCGCGGGCGAGGCGACCGTACGCCGCTCCTGACGCAGGAACCGGAACCGGAAACCGATCCTTCGCAGGACCAGGGCATGGAACGGCCGAGCCGTCGGGCGAAAAGTCACAATCGACGACCGTAGTCCCCAAAAGCGGCAATCCCGGCTATTTACGACAGCTCATTTACGGTGACCGTATGGACTGGCTGACGAAACTCCCGCTGATCGGGCCCCTGGTGTCCGCCCTGATGCGGACCCACCTGTGGCGTTCGTACCAGCGGCTCGACCGCGTGCACTGGAGCAGGCTCGCCGCCGCCATCACCTTCATCAGCTTCTTGGCGCTCTTCCCGCTGATCACCGTGGCCGCCGCGATCGGCGCCGGACTGCTCACCCAGGACCAGCTCGACCGGCTCCAGAAGAATCTCGCCGAGCAGGTCCCCGGCATCTCCGACCAGCTCGACATCAACGCCCTCGTCGCGAACGCGAGCACCGTCGGCCTGATCGCCGCCGCCGTGCTCCTCTTCACCGGAATCGGCTGGATCACGTCGATGCGGGACTGCCTGCGCGCGGTGTGGGAGAAGGACGACGAGGACGAGGGCAACCCCTTCGTCCGCAAGGGCAAGGACGCGCTCGTCCTCATCGGCCTCGGCGGCGTCGGTCTCTGTTCGGCGGCCGCCTCGATCTTCGGCTCCAGCGCCGTCGGCAAGGCCGGGGACTGGCTGGGCGTACCGCGCGACGGCGCGGGCGGCGGGCTGCTGCGGGGCGGCGGCTTCCTCGTGGGCGTGGTGGCCGCCTTCCTGCTCCTGCTCTACGCCCTGACCCTGCTCCCGGGCGTCGAACCGCCCCGCCGCCGCCTGATCGAGGCGGCCCTCATCGGCGCGGCCGGCTTCGAACTGCTGAAGCTGCTGCTCAGCGGCTACATGCGGGAGGTCGCCACGAAGAGCATGTACGGGGCCTTCGGCGTGCCGATCGCGCTCTTGATCTGGATCAACCTCACGGCGAAGCTGCTGCTGTTCTGCGCGGCGTGGACCGCGAGCCGCGACGATGCCGACGGGGACGGCGTGGAGGACCCGGACCCGGGCCGGGAGCCCGCTCCGGAGCCGGGCGGCAGCGAGCCCGCCCCGAAGCCCGCCGGCTCGGCCACGCCTACGCCCGGCCGCGAGACCGGCGGCCGCGCCCCCGCGGCCAGCGCCGGTTGACGGCGTAGGCCCCGCCGGCCACCACGGCCAGCACCCCGCCCGCCACGCCGAAGGCGGTACCGATCCCGCCGCCGGAGCCCGCGCCGGACGCGGAGGGGTTGTTCTCGTGGGACTGGGCGGGGGAGCCGTGGGAGGTGGTGTCCGCGCTCTTCGGCGGCACCAGCTCGCCCACCGGCTTGACCTTCCCGCTCGCCGCGAAGCCCCAGTCGAGCAGGTCGGCGGTCTCCTCGTAGACGGAGTTGGCGCCGCCGCCGCCCGGGTTCATCACCGTGACCAGCAGCTTCTTGTTCCCCTGCTGGGCCGCGCCGGTGAAGGTGGAGCCCGCCATCGTGGTGTTGCCGTTCTTCACCCCGGCGATGCCCTTGTACGGGGAGAGGCCGCCGGCGCCGGTCATCAGCCGGTTGGTGTTCTGGATCTCGAAGGTCTCGCGCGGCTTCCCCGCCTCCTGCCGGCCGGGGAACTTCGCGCTGGCCGTGCCGCAGTACTCCCGGAAGTCCTGCTTCTGCAGGCCGGAGCGGGCGATGAGGGTGAGGTCGTAGGCGCTGGAGACCTGGCCCGGGGCGTCGTACCCGTCCGGGGACACCACGTGCGTGTCCAGGGCCTGGAGCTCCTCGGCGTGCGCCTGCATGTCCTTGACGGTCTTCTCGACGCCGCCGTTCATGGCCGAGAGCACGTGCACGGCGTCGTTCCCGGAGCGCAGGAACACCCCGAGCCACAGGTCGTGGACGCTGTACTCGGCGTCCTCCTTGATGCCCACGAGGCTGGAGCCGGCGCCGACCCCGTCGAGCTCCTGGTCGGTGACCTTGTGGACCTGGTCCTTGGGCAGACCCGGCAGCACGGTGTCGGCGAAGAGCATCTTCATGGTCGAGGCCGGCGGGAGCCGCCAGTGCGCGTTGTGCGCGGCGAGGATCTCGCCGGTCTCGGCGTCGGCCACGATCCACGAACGGCCCGTCAGGCTGGTCGGCAGGGCGGGCGCGCCGGGCAGCAGGTTGACCTGCGTACCGGGCTGCCCGAGCGCCGAGCCGCCGACCGTGGACATGGAGGCGGGCGGCGCCGGCGCCTTGGCCGGCTTGCCCTTCCCGTCCACCGGTGGCGTCGGAGTCGGTGCGGCGTGCGCGGGCGAGGCCAGCAGAGCCGGGACGAGCAGGGCGGGCAGCGCGGCGGAAAGGACCGTCAACGCGGTCTTCTTGGCAGACACGCAGGTGAAAGTACATCCCGATGCTGTGCTTAGCGTCACGGACCGGCCAACCCGCCGCAACCACCGCCGGGACAGCCCACCCCGGCGCGTCCGTCCCGGGGACGAAACCGATACTGGGCTCATGAGACTCAGCCGCGCCGCTTCCTGGTTCCTGCTCGCCTTCGGAGTGTGGAGCTGGTTCATCTGGGTGTCTTTCGTCCGGAACCTGTGGAAGGACGGCAGCGGTCTGGCCTTCGACGCCTCGGGGGACCCGACCGCGTACTTCTGGGTCCACCTTCTCCTGGCGGTGGCGTCCTTTCTCCTGGGGACGGCCGTCGGAGTGATCGGGTTGCTCGGGGTGCGGGCTCTGCGGCGCGAATCACGTACGGAGGAGGGCGCGTGACGATCGTTCTCATCGCGGCGGTGGCCCTGCTGGTCGTCACCCTCCTGGTCCTGGTGCACCGCTGGCTCTGGATCCGCCTGGTCCGCGACACCACCGCCCCCGGCGGCACGGTCCGCCGCGCGGGCACCGTCCTGGCCTTCGCGCTCCCGCTCCTCTCCGTGGCCGCGCTCGTGGCGGGCCGCGCGGGAGCCCCCTTCTGGCTGGAGCGCACGGTCGCCTGGCCCGGCTACCTCTGGCTGGCCGTCCTCCTGTACCTCTCCCTGGCGATGCTCGTGGCCGAGCCGATCCGAACGGTGTGGCTCCGCCGGTCGAACGCCCCCACGACCCGAGCCGCCGACGCGGGCGCGAACCTCTCGGGGTCCGGGGCGGAGCCCCACCGCGCGGCGGAGCCGCGTGGTCCGGTGCAGCGGGAAGGGGCGGGGAGGGGATCAGGGCCGCAGGCCACCCTCGCAGCCACGGCCGGGCGCGCGGCCACGGCCGAACACGCGGCACCGGCCGGGCAGCACGCCACGGCGGCGGACCTCACGGCGGCCGACCCGGCGCAGGTCGGCCCGGCGCAGGCCGGCTCCGCGAAGGCGGGCTCCGCCGAGTCCACCCGGGCGAGCCTCAGCCGCAGGCGCTTCGCGCGGATCGTCGCCGGCACGGCCGCCGCCGCCACGGCCGCCACCGTCGGCCAGGGCACGTACGGAGTCCTCCGCGGCCCCCGAGTGAAGCGGGTCCAGGTCCCCCTGGCGAAGCTTCCCCGCGCGGCCCACGGCTTCCGCATCGCCGTCGTCAGCGACATCCACCTCGGCCCGATCCTGGGCCACGCCCACACCGCCCGCATCGTCGACACGATCAACCGCACGCAGCCCGACCTGATCGCCGTCGTGGGCGACCTCGTCGACGGCAGCGTCGAGGACCTCGGCCCCGCCGCCGAACCGCTCCGCGGCCTCCGCTCGCGCCACGGCTCGTACTTCGTCACCGGCAACCACGAGTACTTCTCCGGCGCCCGGCAGTGGGTCGAGCACGTCCGCGAGCTCGGCCTCACCCCGCTGGAGAACGCCCGCCGCGAGCTCCCGTACTTCGACCTCGCCGGGGTCAACGACATCGCGGGCGAGAGCGAGGGGCAGGGCCCGGACTTCCAGGCGGCCCTCGGCGACCGGGACCGCGCCCGCACCGCCGTACTCCTCGCCCACCAGCCGATCGTGATCGACGAGGCCGTCCGCCACGGGGCGGACCTCCAGCTCTCGGGCCACACCCACGGAGGGCAGCTCTGGCCCGGCAACTACGTCGCCGAGCTCGCCAACCCCACCGTCGCCGGGCTGGAGCGCTACGGCGACACCCAGCTGTACGTCTCGCGCGGCGCGGGTGCCTGGGGTCCGCCGGTCCGGGTCGGCGCGCCGTCGGACATCACAGTCGTCGAACTCGCCTCATATCAGGCCTGAACCGCCCGAACCTCCAACGCCACGCGACAAATCGGCCTTCCCGAGGCCGAAATTCCATGATGGGATGTGACCGATAATCGGATAACTGGTCGCAGACTTCGGTGTGCGCCCGCGTGGGGTGGAGTGAAGGATGCTGCGGTCTGTCCGCTCGAAAGTCATCGCGGCCGGGCTGGTCCTCGGCGTGGCGGGGGTCGCCACGTGGCAGTTGCTGCCGGAGACCGCCGGTGGCGGCAAGCCGATCCGCGTCGGCACGAGCGACGTGGTCTCCTCCCTCGACCCCGCGGGCGCGTACGACGCCGGCTCCTGGGCCCTGTTCAGCAACGTCTACCAGTCGCTGCTGACCATCAAGCCCGGCGCGGACACCCCGGTGCCCGACGCGGCCTCCGCCTGCAACTTCATCGGCGACAAGCTGACCACGTACCAGTGCGAGCTGCGCCCGGACGTGAGATTCTCCTCCGGTCGCGCGATCACCGCCGAGGACGTCAAGTACTCCTTCGACCGGATCAAGGCGATCAACTCCGACCAGGGCCCGGCGCCGCTGTTCAACACCCTGGAATCGGTCAAGGCCGAGGGCCGCACCGTCACCTTCAGCCTCTCCGCCGGGGACGCCACCTTCCCGTTCAAGATCGCGACGGGCGCCGCCTCGATCGTGGACAAGGACAAGTATCCGGCCAAGGCCCTGCGCGAGGAGGAGAAGGTCGACGGTTCCGGCCCCTTCACCCTCGGCGACTACACGGCCGGCGCGAGCGCCGAGCTCAAGCCCAACGCCTCGTACAAGGGCCAGGGCAAGATCTCCAAGAGCGCGGTCACCGTGAAGTACTTCAAGGACTCCGCGCAGTTGGAGCAGGCCTGGACCGACCACGGGATCGAGGTCGCCCACCGCGACATGCCCCCGGCGGTCCTGGCCGACCTGAACCCGGGCCTGGAGGACACCCGGTACCAGGCTTCGGGCGGTACGGAGATCCGCAGCATGGTCTTCAACCTCCGGCCCGGCTCCCCGGTGGCCCAGCCCGCCGTCCGCCAGGCCGTCGCGGCGATCGTGGACCGGGCCAAGGTCGCGACCGAGGTCTACAAGGGCACCGTCACCCCGCTCTACTCGCTCGTCCCGGCGGGCATCGCCGCCCACAGCACGCCGTTCTTCGACGCCTGGCCCTCGCCGAACGGGTTCACCGCGAAGAAGCTGCTCAAGGACGCCGGCATCGCCACCCCCGTCGCGATCACCCTCGGGGTCAACGAGCGCGGCTCGAGCGTTCCGGAGGCTGAGGAGCTGAAGGCGCAGCTGGAGTCCACCGGGCTCTTCAAGCTGACCGTCAAGCCGGTCGAGAAGTGGACCGACTTCCAGAAGGCCTACGCGGCGGGCGAGTTCGACGCCTACACCATCGGCTGGATCGCCGACTTCCCGGACGCGGACAACTTCATCGCCCCGCTCGTCGGCGCCGGCAACTCGATGAACAGCGGCTACTCCGACAAGGGCGTCGACGCCCTCATCGCCCGTACCCAGTCCTTCTCCGACCGCGGGGCCGCCGCCAACGACTTCCGCGACCTGCAGAAGCTGGTCGCGCAGCAGGTCCCGATGATGCCGATCTGGCAGAAGAAGGACTACGTGATGTCCCGCGAGGCCGTCGCGGGCGCCCAGTACCTCTCGGACGGCACCGGCGTGTGGCGGCTGTGGGAACTCAGCTGGCTGTAGGCCCCTTCGGGGGCCCGCCTGCGGACCCCCCTGCCTCCGGGCCCCCTGTCTCCGGGCCCCCTGTCTACGGGCCGACCTCCGGGCCCTCCTCCGGCCCCGCGTCGGGGTCGGAGGCCCGCTTGCGGCCCGGACGGGACACGGCCGACTGGGCCATGCCCGGCAGGAAGTCCGTGAACAGCTCGTGCACCTCGCGCACCAGCGGCCGCAGCACCCGGAACCGGGCCAGGATGATGCCCCGGGTCGTGAGCTGCGCGCCGCGCTGTGCGAGCTTGCGGGTCTTCTCGCTGTCCGGGGAGCGGTCGAAGACCCAGTAGAGGACCAGGCCCATCTGCGAGAGCCACATCAGCTCCGGCAGTACGTCGGCCAGTTCGTCCGGCACCTTGGTCTTGGCCCCCGCCAGCACCTCGCGGTGCATGTCGATCGCCTGCTTGCGGGCCGGCTCCGACTCCGGGGAGAACGGGCTGAGCGGGCTCTCCGGGTCCGCGGCGTTCTTGAAGAACTGCGAGGCGAACTCGTGGTACGGCGCCGCGATGTCCAGCCAGCTGGTCAGAACGCCCGCGAGCCGCTTCTGCAGATCGGTCTCCCGGTCCAGGATCGGCCGGACCGCCGCCAGGTGGGCGGCGCCGATCCGGTCGTAGAAACCCTGGACCAGGTGTTCCTTGGACTCGAAGTAGTAGTAGGCGTTGCCGACCGATACTCCGGCCTCCTTGGCGATACCGCGCATCGTCGTCTTGTCGAAGCCGCGCTCCTGGAAGAGGCGGAGCGCGGTCTCGAGGATGAGCGTGCGGGTCTGCTCGCTCTTGGGAGCCTTCTGATCAGTCACGGTCCCGAGCCTATCGGGGCGCGGAACACTGGTCGTCACAGGCCGGTTCCCCTTCGTCCGCCGGGGACCCGTCCCGCAGCGCCTCGCGCCAGGTCGACGCGGTGTACATGGCGGCCCGGGCGAAGGGCCGGCCGGCCGGGGTGGCCAGCCAGTTCGCCTTCGGCCGGTGCTCGGCCAGCGCCCACAGGCAGACGATGAAGGCGTCCGTCCCCCTCCACACCTGTCCGGAGTCGCCGATGACGGTGATCTCCTTCAGCGTCGAGGCGTGGTCGAGCCGCGGGTACAGCCGCTGCGCCTCGAAGGAGGCTGCGGGGATGAGCCGGAGCGGTACGAGCCGGCGCTGGCCGAGCAGCCAGTGCCGGATGTGCACGCAGAGCGGGCAGTTCGCGTCGTAGAGCACCGTGAGGTGCCGGGTCCGGGTGGCTGCCACGGTGATCAGGCCCCGGCGGGCATGGTCCACCCCTGGGGGGCGACCGGCGGGGTCTGCTGGCGCTCCATGAGGCCCCGGCGGCGCATCTTGTTCAGCACCCAGACGTTCCCGAGGTGCATGACGCCGAGGACCAGGAGCACGACTCCGAGCTTGACCGACAGGGCTTCGAAGAGCCCGCGGGCCGCGACGATCTCGTCGGCCGAGCGCAGGTACAGGGTCACGAAGCCGATGTTGACGAGGTAGAAGCCGACCACCAGGAGCTGGTTGACGGCGTCCGCGAGCTTCTCGTTCCCCTGGAGGACGTCGCCGATGAAGACGCGGCCGTTGCGGCTGAGCGTGCGGGCCACCCAGACGGTGAGTCCGATGCTGATGAGCAGGTAGATGACGTACGCGACCACGGTGAGGTCCATTGCCCTCAGCCCCCTTGAACGTGTTCAACTGCTGACGGCACTGACTGTAGACCCATTTTTGAACAGGTTCAAGCGAATGGCGCGGAGGTCTCGGAGAGGGTCTCGGAGGCGCTCCCGGGTCAGCTCCCGGGAAGGGCCGCTTCGAAGAGGAAGTCCAGCAGCAACCGGGTGGTCTCCTCCGGGCGTTCCAGGGAGGGGAGGTGCCCGGCCCAGGGCAGCTCGACGTGGACGGCGCCGGGCACGAGGGAGGCGAGCTCGGCGGGGACCTCGCGGAAGTCGGGGATGTCGTGCGCGCCGCCCACGGCGAGGACGGGGGCGGTGATCGCGGCCGGCTCGAAGGCGGGCTCGGGGAGCTCGAGCTCCCAGTCGGCGTCCCGGGCGCCCCGCAGGTTCCCGAGCTGCATGGCCCGTACGAGGGCGTGCGCGGCCTCGTCGGCGTCCGGGCCGAGCCACTGGCGGGCATTGAGCCCGGCCGCGCCCTCCAGGTCGCCGGCGTCCAGCAGGGCGGCCTCGGCGGCGTTGAAGGCGAGCAGCGCGGGGCCGCGCCGCTGCGCGGGCCGGGCGGGGCAGAGCAGCGCCAGCGCGCTCACCAGCTCCGGGTGGAGCGCGGCCAGCGTCAGCGCGACCCGGCCGCCGTACGAGCTCCCGACGAACGCGGCCCGCCGGATCCCGAGGTGATCCAGCAGCTCCCGTACGTCCTCGTGGTCGCTGTACGGGGCATTGGCGGCGGGGGAGTCCCCGCAGGTCCGGAAGTCCGCCCGGACCACCCGGAATCCGGCGGCGAGCAGCGGCTTCCACTGCGGCTCCCACATCCGCCGGTCGCACACGGAGGAGTGCAGCAGGACGACGGCCGGAGCGTCGGCGGGACCGTCCACATCATGAGAAATGATCATCCAGTGATCATCGGAGACCGGCCGCCGCGGCGCCACCCGATTCCCGCCCGGCCGGGGTCACATGCTCAGTGCGCGCGCCTGGTTGATCTGGCTCATGACCCACATGTACGTGCCCGGGTCCACCGCGGGGATCATCGTCGAGTGGTGACGGCCGCCGCTGTTGACGGTGATCTGGATGTATCCCGTCGTGCGGCGCTCCTTCATCAGGAGGAAGAACAGCCCGAGCAGACAGAACAGGAAGAAGATGACGGCCAGCACGATCGCGTGCGCCGGGATCTTCTCCTCGGTCCGCGAGAAGTCCGTGGCGTTCCAGATCGCGCCCCTGAGCGGCATCGGGCCCGAGGGGGTGATGATCTGGTCGCCGGCGATCGTGATGTCGCCCAGGGAGAGCCCGGCGGCCGGGTACGGCGCCATCTCCATCGGAGGCATCTGGCCCGGAATGCCCGCTCCGCCGATGGTCGGCTGGTAGACCGGGGGCTGCGGATAGCCGTAACCGGGCTGGGCCGGGTCGGCCGGCGGGTAGCCGTAACCGGGCTGGGGCGGACCGGCCGCCGGGTAGCCGTAACTCGGAGTTCCGGGCCCCCACTTGTAGTCGTCCTGGCCGCCACCCTGGCCCGGGTCGCTCGCGTACGGATTCGGCTGCTGCTCACTCATGGGGCCGATAATTCCACAGGCTCCATCGGCTCAGTAGAGCGATTGTCACTGCCCGCCCCTAATCTCCGGGCATGGGAAGCGTGATGTTCGTCGACGAGACGACTGCCGGGGGCCGCCGTGACGGCTGGGGGATGGAAGTCGCCGAAGAGAAACTCGTGCTGCGCGAGTTGATCAGCAGGCTCGATCCTCAGCAAGGCGATGCTGCTCGCCGATGACACCGCCGTCACGGACCCGACGATCACCAGCCAGATCCGCGGGGGCTGACGGGTACGAACGCCGAAGGCCCCGCGTCCGGTGCGAACACCGGGCGCGGGGCCTTCGTACGAACGACTACGACGGGATCAGAAGCGGCGCGTGATCAGCGCACGCTTGACTTCCTGGATCGCCTTCGTGACCTCGATGCCGCGGGGGCACGCGTCGGTGCAGTTGAAGGTCGTGCGGCAACGCCACACGCCGTCCTTGTCGTTCAGGATCTCCAGGCGCTGCTCGCCCGCCTCGTCACGCGAGTCGAAGATGAAGCGGTGCGCGTTGACGATCGCCGCCGGGCCGAAGTACTGGCCGTCGTTCCAGAACACCGGGCACGAGGACGTGCACGCGGCGCACAGGATGCACTTGGTGGTGTCGTCGAAGCGCTCGCGGTCCTCGGCGGACTGCAGGCGCTCGCGCGTCGGCTCGTTGCCCTTGGTGACCAGGAACGGCATGACGTCCCGGTACGCCTGGAAGAAGGGCTCCATGTCGACGACGAGGTCCTTCATCACCGTCAGGCCCTTGATGGCCTCGACCGTGATCGGCTTCTCCGGGTTGATGTCCTTGATCAGCGTCTTGCAGGCGAGCCTGTTCTTGCCGTTGATCCGCATCGCGTCGGAGCCGCAGATGCCGTGCGCGCACGAGCGACGGAAGGTCAGCGTGCCGTCGAGGTCCCACTTGATCTTGTGGAGACCGTCGAGCACGCGCTCCTTCGGGTCGATCTCGATCTGGAAGTCCTGCCAGGTCGACTCGTCCGAGATCTCCGGGTTGAACCGGCGGATCCGGAACGTGACCGTGATGAACGGCGAAGCGGCGGCCGCCGCCTCCATCTGGTCCGTCTTGCTGAGGGTCGGGGTGGCCATCAGTACTTACGCTCCATCGGCTGGTAGCGGGTGACGACGACCGGCTTGTAGTCCAGGCGGACGGAGTCCTTGCCGTCGTCGCCGACCTCGCGGTACGCCATGGTGTGGCGCATGAAGTTGACGTCGTCGCGGTTGGGGTAGTCCTCGCGGTAGTGACCGCCGCGGGACTCCTTGCGCGCCAGCGCGGACACGGCCATGACCTCGGCCAGGTCGAGCAGGTTGCCCAGCTCGATGGCTTCCAGCAGGTCCGTGTTGAAGCGCTTGCCCTTGTCCTGGACGGACACGTTCAGGTACCGCTCGCGCAGCTCCGCGATCTTCTCGACCGCGGTCTTGATCGTCTGCTCGGTGCGGAACACCATCACGCAGGCGTCCATCGTCTCCTGGAGCTCCAGGCGCAGGTCCGCGACCCGCTCGTTGCCCGTGGAGTTGCGCAGCCGCTCGACCTGGTCGATGACCTGCTGCGCCGGGTTCTCGGGCAGCTCGACGTAGTCGTTGGCGTGGGCGTACGCGGCGGCCGCGATGCCCGAACGCTTGCCGAAGACGTTGATGTCCAGCAGCGAGTTCGTGCCCAGGCGGTTCGCGCCGTGCACGGAGACGCAGGCGACCTCGCCGGCCGCGTACAGGCCCGGAACGACGGTGGTGTTGTCCCGGAGGACCTCACCCTCGACGTTCGTCGGGATGCCGCCCATGGCGTAGTGCGCGGTGGGCTGGATCGGGATCGGGTCCGTGTACGGCTCGATGCCCAGGTAGGTGCGCGCGAACTCGGTGATGTCCGGGAGCTTCGCGTCGAGCTGCTCCGGCGGCAGGTGCGTCAGGTCCAGGTACACGTGGTCACCGGCGGGACCGCAGCCGCGGCCCTCACGGATCTCGGTGTAGATGGAGCGCGAGACGACGTCACGGGACGCGAGGTCCTTCATGACCGGCGCGTACTTCTCCATGAAGCGCTCGCCGTCCTTGTTGCGGAGGATGCCGCCCTCACCGCGGGCGCCCTCCGTCAGCAGGATGCCCATGCGCCAGATGCCGGTCGGGTGGAACTGGAAGAACTCCATGTCCTCCAGCGGCAGGCCGCGGCGGTAGCAGGCCGCCTGGCCGTCACCCGTGAGGGTGTGCGCGTTGGAGGTCACCTTGAAGAACTTGCCGGTGCCGCCGGAGGCGTAGATGACGGACTTCGCCTGGAACACGTGGATCTCGCCGGTGGCGAGCTCGTACGCGACCACGCCGGCCGACTTCTGGACGCCGTCCTCCTCGACCAGGAGCTGGTCCAGGACGTAGAACTCGTTGAAGAACTCCACGCCCTCCTTGACGCAGTTCTGGTAGAGGGTCTGGAGGATCATGTGACCGGTGCGGTCCGCGGCGTAGCAGGACCGGCGGACCGGAGCCTCACCGTGGTTGCGGGAGTGCCCGCCGAAGCGGCGCTGGTCGATGGTGCCGTCCGGGGTGCGGTTGAACGGCAGACCCATCTTCTCGAGGTCCAGGACCGCGTCGATGGCTTCCTTCGCCAGGATCTCGGCGGCGTCCTGGTCGACCAGGTAGTCACCGCCCTTGACCGTGTCGAAGGTGTGCCACTCCCAGTTGTCGTCCTCCACGTTGGCGAGCGCGGCGGCCATGCCGCCCTGCGCCGCGCCCGTGTGGGAGCGGGTGGGGTAGAGCTTGGTCAGCACGGCGGTGCGGCTGCGCTTCGTCGACTCGATGGCGGCGCGCATGCCTGCGCCGCCCGCACCGACGATGACGGTGTCGTACTTGTGGATCTTCATTGGTTTCGCCTCAGCCCCGTTGCCTAGCGGATGTTCGGGTCGAAGGTGAAGATCACCAGCGTGCCCAGAAGAATGGTGAACACCGTGGCGGTGTAGAGCAGGCCCTTGAGCCACAGACGCGTGTTGGCGCGCTCCGCGTAGTCGTTGATGACGGTACGCAGACCGTTCGCGCCGTGCAGCATCGCGAGCCACAGCATCAGCAGGTCCCAGCCCTGCCAGAACGGGGAGGCCCAGCGGCCGGCCACGAAGGCGAAGCCGATCTTGGAGACTCCGCCGTCGAGCACGAGCTGGATCAGCAGGTGGCCGAGGACCAGGACGACGAGCACGATGCCCGAGAGGCGCATGAAGAGCCACGCGACCATCTCGAAGTTGCCGCGGGTCGAGCGCGGGGTCTTGCTGGTGCGCTTGCGCGGGGCCTCGATGTACGGCGCCGGGTTGTCGACGTCGTAGAGGGACACGCCCTCCACGTCACCGATGCCCTTTTCGAAAGAAGTGTCAGATGACATGCGTGTCACTTCCCGAAGAGTTCGAGGTAAGCGTGTCCGAGGACGGGGTACAGGGCCCCGACCATCAGCACGACCCAGATGCCCACCACGGTCCAGAGCATCTGCTTCTGGTAGCGGGGGCCCTTGGACCAGAAGTCCACGGCGATGACACGGAGACCGTTGAGCGCGTGGAACAGGATTGCGGCGACGAGGCCGTACTCCAGCAGCGCGACGATCGGAGTCTTGTAGGTAGCCACGACATCGTCGTACGCCTCAGGAGAGACGCGGACGAGAGCGGTGTCGAGGACGTGTACGAACAGGAAGAAGAAGATGAGGACGCCGGTGACTCGATGAGCCACCCAGGACCACATTCCTTCCCGGCCGCGGTACAACGTTCCAGCCGGCACGGAAAACCCTCCGGAAGCGGGGCGGGGGCCAGCCGGCTTCTTTGTCGGTCGGGCCCGGCCGGGTACGGTCCTCCGGCCCCGGACATCGTAGCGACGCTTTGTCGGTTCCCTTGCGCGGGGGCCATCGGTGTGATCAAACAGGCACGGACGGACTATCCCACAGGGGCGAATAGACCGAATTCGGCCGCAGATACCCCATCCGTAGAGGTCAGCCAGTGTGTCAGGTCGGCGAGCCGGACCTGTGCGACGCGACGGAGCTCGTCCGCGGAGATCGCCCGCTCCTCGTCCACGTCCAGTTCCATCCGCCGCCGGATCGCGGCCAGCAGCTGGTCCGCCTGCTCCTCCGGGGTGGTCCCGTCGAGGCAGATCACGAAGGCGTGCCCGAAGGTCCGCTCGTACTCCCCGTGCGCCGCGTCGAGCGCGAGGAGCGCGGCGTACGCGGCCCCGTGCTCCAGCTCCGGCGGGAACTCGCAGGTCAGCGCCTCGGAGAGGTCGCCCTGGGAAAGGTCGTACGAAGCTTCGTCCGCGGCGGCGAGTAGCGCGCCGAAGTCGGGGTATGGGCGATGGGCGGCCACCCGATGGGCCCAGCGCCGGCTGCCACAGCAGTGCAGCAGGGCGGAGTGCGCGGCTTCGGGGGACAGGGCGTTGAAGCGCGCGAGCCCGGTTCCGCCGAAACGGCCGTCGTCGTGGAGGGGGTGGGAGCCGTGGGAAGGGTCGGAGCCTCCTCGGGCCTGTGCCGGAAGGTGGCTGGACAGCGTGGGGCTCCTCGTGGCGTGGCGCGGGTGTCCCGCCACGCTATCGACGCGGGGCCGGGTGTGTCGTACCCATTCCGGGTTTTCACCCGGAAGTGAGCCGAAAGGATGACGGGGGGCGCGTGCCGGTCCAGGTGTGGGGCCGCTCGGAGGCCCCGCGGGAGGCCGGGGCATGATGGCCGGGAGAACGGCGTCGGAGGCCGGAAGGACCCGGAAAAAAGGGGAGGGCGACCGAGGCCGCCACCCCCCACAGGAGAGGCCCCGGCCGCCATCCGTCGCGGACTCGTGCGACAAGCCCGCACCCCTCTCAGCGTCTTCGGTGCGTTTTGTGTCACACCTCGCTCCGCGCAGGGATGGTTGCACGTTGTACAACTCGTGGACGAAGGTGCTTGAAAGCCGTAACGTGCTGATTTGCGCCACACATACGGGACTGTGAACGGGTTGGGGATTTTGCTGGGGGACGACGCGGAGCTGACCACCGCGGTGCTCGCGGCACAAGACGGCGACGAGCTCGCGTTCCGTTCTGTGTACCGCGCCGTGCACCCGCGCCTGCTCGGATACGTCCGCACGCTCGTCGGGGACGGCGACGCCGAGGACGTCACCTCCGAAGCCTGGCTGCAGATCGCCCGCGACCTCGACTCCTTCACCGGCGACGCCGACCGCTTCCGCGGCTGGGCCGCCCGCATCGCCCGCAACCGGGCCCTCGACCACATCCGCATGCGCGGGCGCCGGCCCGCCGTCGGCGGGGACGAGACCGAGCTGACGGGCCACGCCGCCGAGTCCGACACCGCCGGCGAGGCCATGGAGTCCCTCTCCACCTGCCGCACGATGGAACTCATAGCCCAGCTCCCGCAGGACCAGGCCGAGGCCGTCGTCCTGCGGGTGGTCGTCGGCCTCGACGCCAAGAGCGCGGCCGAGACCCTGGGCAAGCGGCCCGGCGCGGTGCGCACCGCCGCGCACCGGGGCCTGAAGAAGCTGGCCGAGCTGCTCGACGGGGACGACTACTTCGACCCCGGTTCCGACGGCGGGCCGGGTTCCGGCTCCCCCGTCGCGGTCGGCTCCGGGCGGGCGCGCGGCCTCGGCGATAATGACGGGAGTCGCGCACGGGGCGCGGGGGGCGGACGGGACCTCGACGCCGTACCGGCGCAGCGGGTCCGCGCCGCGGATCTCATAGAACAAACCGGTGTGACGGATTCACGTTGGCGGACGCAGAAGGACATGTGATGGCCGACGAGCGCGACAGGTGGCTGGACGAAGCCGCGGCGGACGCACTGCTGCGCGGAGAACAGGCCGTACCTGGCGCCGAGCACCATGTCCGGGTCCGGGCCGAGCGGCTGCGCGCCGCCCTCGACGCACTCGCCGAGCCGCCGCCGCCCGCGGAGCCGGGCGGGCTCCCTGGAGAACTGCGCGGAGAGGCCGCCGCGGTGGCCGCGTTCAGCGCGCGCGGATCCGTACTGCGGGCGCGGGCGCAGACCCGTGCTCCGGACACCGCGCTGTTCGGCTCCGCGGACACGGTGGTCGAGCTCGGCGCGCCGTCCGGCCCGGCCGGACGCGGTTCCCGGCGCGGCCGGCCGGTCCGCTTCGCCCTCGCCGCCGCCGTGGCGAGCGTCGCCGTGGGCGGCCTCGCGGCCGCCGCGGGCACCGGACTGCTGGACCGGCCCGCCCGGCACACCGCCGGCGAGTTGCCCGCCGTCTCCGTGACGGCCGGATCCTCCCCGACCGCCCTGTCGGACGGCGCCTACGCCGCACCCCTCGCGCCCTCCCGCACCACCACGCCGCGGGGCGAGCCCCGCGGCGGCATCCCGAGCCCGGGCAACACCCCGGTCGGGGAAGGACCTACGGCGACGGGACCCGGCGGCGCCACCGGGGTGGCCGGCGACACCGGCGCCGAGCCGTCCCCGGCCGGCTCGCCCGCAGACAAGGGCGGCCGGGGCGACCGGTCCCGCCAGGGCGGCGCCGACGGCGCGACGACCGAGACCACGGGTGGTTCGGACCGCGAGGGCCGCACCGGTGCGGTGGAGCTCTGCCGGGACTTCCGGGCGGGGCGGCTCGACGATGCCCGCCGCGAGAAGCTCGTGCGCCTGGCCAAGGGGCTGCTGCGGGTCCCGCGCTACTGCGAGGTGGTCCTCGGCCTGACCACCGGCGGGGGATCGGGCGGAGGCAAGCCGGGGTCCGCGCCGGCCGATGGATCGCCCCCGGGCCCGGCTTCCCCGTCGCGCTCCCTGGGGCTGGTCCCGGCCGGGACGGCTCCGCCGGAGCGTCCGGAGGCGGGTCCGCGCCGCTGAGGACCGGGTAACGGACACTGGCCTGAAACGGTTCGCGCCCCGCCTGTAACACTTTTCGAACCGGCGGCGCAGTACATAACGAGCCGACTGGTCATCGGCCGCGCATGAGCCGGGGTTCCCCCCGTACCCCTGGGCTCTGCGCAACCGGCGCGGGCGGGATTCGTTCCCCCGATCCCGCCCGCGCCCTCAACTTCCGACCGGTGACACCGGGAGCGGACGTCACCACGCCGGCCCCCCGCAGGTCACCGCCCGCGGTTCACCAGTAGACGACGACCTTGTCGCCGACCTTCACCGCGTCGAACAGCGTCGCCAGCTTGGCCTTGTCCCGGACGTTCACGCAGCCGTGCGAGGCGCCGGCGTAACCGCGGGCGGCGAAGTCCGCCGAGTAGTGCACGGCCTGGCCCCGGCTGAAGAACATCGAGTACGGCATCGGCGTGTGGTAGATCGTCGACGTCCAGTCCTTGGCCTTCCACTCCACCTTGAACTCGCCCTCGCGGGTCGGGGTGTTCTCCGAACCGAAGCGCACGTCCAGCGTGGAGACGACCTTCCCGTCGATCATCCAGGCGAGGGTGCGGCTCTCCTTGCTGATGCACATCACCCGGCCCGTCATACAGCGCGCGTCGGGAGCGTCCGGCTCGTTGACGGTCGGCGGGCGCAGTTCGTCGGCGGTCGGCTTCTTGGTGGCGTTCTGGATCTTCTTCCAGGTGGGCTCGTCCACGCCGCCGGTGGCGGTCAGGCCGTTCTTCGACTGGAAGGTCTTCACGGCGGCGGTGGTCTTCGAACCGTAGAAACCGGTCGGAGCGACCGACATCAGCTTGAGCTGGCGCAGCCGGGCCTGCAGTTCGCGGACCAGCTCGCTGTCGTCGCCGTTCGCCATGATCTGCTTCACGGTCGGCGAGGCCGAAGGAGAGGGCGACGAGGACGGCGAGGAGGACGGGGACGCGGACGGCGAGGCGTCGCCCGGCTTTCCGTCCGTCGACGGCGAGGCGTCAGGAGTGGCGACCGCCGTGGGCGATGCGGGAGCGGAAGAGCCGGGTCCCGCGGACTCCGGGTTCTTCGGTCCGCATGCGGTCGCGGCGAGTGCGACGGCGGTGGCCAGGCCGAGTGCGCGGATTATTACCTTCTGGCGGTGCATAGCGGTCCCCCGATTTCTACGTGTGTATCTAGGTGATGCGACGTGGGCGTGGTCAGTTGCAGGGACGGCCGCGATGTTGCGCCATTGTGACCAGCGGTCGCGGAGCGGTCGCAGAGAGGTCGCTGCGGGGACGTTTTATCAGCCCCGGGCCCCTCGGATCCACGAAGGAGCGCGTCACATGGAGCGGCACACCGAGAGCGGGATCCCGATCGCGCCCGTCTACCGCCCGGGCGACCTCGCCGGCTGGGACCCCGGGACCGAACTGGGGGAGCCGGGGGAGTACCCGTACACCCGGGGCGTCCACCCGACCATGTACACCGGACGGCCCTGGACCATGCGCCAGTACGCCGGGTTCGGTACGGCCGCCGAGTCCAACGCGCGCTACCGCCGGCTCATCGAGGGCGGCGCCGCCGGGCTGTCCGTGGCCTTCGACCTGCCCACCCAGATGGGTCACGACTCCGACGCCCCGCTCGCGCACGGCGAGGTCGGGAAGGTGGGCGTCGCCATCGACTCGGTCGAGGACATGCGGGTGCTGTTCGAGGGGATCCCGCTCGACCGGGTGTCCACCTCGATGACGATCAACGCACCGGCCGCGCCGCTGCTCCTGCTCTACCAACTGGTGGCCGAGGAGCAGGGCATCGAGCCCGGCCTGCTGACCGGCACGGTCCAGAACGACGTGCTGAAGGAGTACGTCGCACGGGGGACCTACATCTTCCCGCCCGGCCCCTCCCTGAGGTTGACGGCCGACGTCTTCCGCTACTGCCGGGGCGAGCTCCCGAAGTTCAACACCATCTCCGTCTCCGGCTACCACATGGCCGAGGCCGGGGCCTCGCCCGCGCAGGAGATCGCCTTCACGCTGGCCGACGCGATCGCGTACGTACGGACCGCGCTGGCCGCCGGGATGGAGGTCGACGCCTTCGCGCCCCGGCTGTCGTTCTTCTTCGTCGCCCGCACCACCCTCCTGGAGGAGGTCGCGAAGTTCCGCGCGGCCCGGCGGATCTGGGCCCGCGTCATGCGCGAGGAGTTCGGGGCCCGGGACCCGAAGTCCCTGATGCTGCGCTTCCACACCCAGACCGCCGGAGTGCAGCTGACGGCGCAGCAGCCGGAGCTCAACCTGGTGCGCGTGGCCGTCCAGGGCCTGGCCGCCGTGCTGGGCGGCACCCAGTCGCTGCACACCAACGCCTTCGACGAGGCGATCGCGCTGCCCACCGAGAAGTCGGCCCGCCTCGCGCTGCGGACCCAGCAGGTGCTCGCGTACGAGACGGACGTGCCGCACACCGTCGACCCCTTCGCCGGGTCCTACGCGGTGGAGCGGATGACGGACGAGGTGGAGGCGGCGGCGCTCGAGCTGATGGCGCGGGTCGAGGCGATGGGCGGGGCGGTGGCCGCCATCGAGGCGGGCTTCCAGAAGGGGGAGATCGAGCGGAACGCGTACCGGATCGCCCGGGAGACCGAGAGCGGCGAGCGCGTGGTGGTCGGGGTCAACCGCTTCGCGCTGGACGAGGAGGAGCCGTACGAGCCGCTGCGGGTGGATCCGGCGATCGAGGACCGGCAGCGGGCCTCCCTGGCCGCGCTGCGCGCGGGGCGCGACGGGGCGGCCGTGGACGAGGCGCTCGCGGCGCTGCGGGAGGCGGCGGCGGGCACGGAGAACGTGCTCTACCCGATGAAGGAGGCGCTGCGGGCCCGGGCCACGGTGGGGGAGGTGTGCGGGGCGCTTCGGGAGGTGTGGGGGACGTATGTGCCGGCTGATTCCGGCTGGTGAGCGTGGCTGATTGCGATGTGGTCCCAGTCCGTCCCAGTCCGTGAAATCCACTGGCGCGACAGGTGTGTCCCCATGGGACACTCCTGCACATGCTGGGTGTCACAGATCTTCCGACGTACATCGCCGGCCTGGTGCTGATCATTTTGCTGCCGGGGCCGAACTCGCTCTACGTGCTCTCCGTCGCCGCGCGCGGCGGGGTCCGCCAGGGGTACCGGGCCGCCGCCGGCGTGTTCACCGGGGACGCCCTGCTCATGACCCTGGCCGCGGTCGGCGCCGGGGCGCTGCTGCAGACCAGCCCGATCGTGTTCGGCGTCGTCAAACTGCTCGGCGCCGGGTACCTGACCTGGCTGGCCATCGGCATGCTGCGCGGCGCGTGGACCATGTGGCGCGCCCGCCGAGAGCGGGCCACGGCCGGGGAGCCCGCCCCCGAGGCGAGCCCGGCCGCCGCCGCGGTGAAGGCCGGCGAGACGGAGCGGCCCTACCGGCGGGCGCTGCTGATCAGCGTGTTCAACCCGAAGGCCATCCTGTTCCTGATGTCCTTCTTCGTGCAGTTCGTGGACTCGGCCTACGCCTACCCGGCGCTGTCCTTCCTGCTGCTGGGCACGCTGATGCAGATCGGCAGCTTCCTCTACCTGACCACGCTGATCTTCGGCGGCAACCGGCTGGCGGCCGCCTTCCGGCGCCGCAAGCGGCTCGCGGCCGGGGCCAGCTCGGCGGCGGGCGTACTGTTCCTCGGCTTCGCGGCGAAGCTCGCCGTCAGCTGACCCGGCTGCTGGGCCGGCTGTTGGGCGGGCTGCCGAGCGGGCCGCTCAGCTGACCGCCCTGCGCAGCAGCCGGGCGACGCGGCGCGCGGCGCGGCTGCGGGGCAGGAAGGAGAACTGCGCCGGGATGCCGCCCGGCAGGCCCAGGGTGGTCAGCCGGCGGCGTGTGAAGTAGCGCCAGGTGTCCGCGGTCAGGTTCGCGGCGAGCCAGCCCTCGGCCTCCGTGCGGCGCTCCGCGAGGATCTTGGGCTGCATGGTGAAGCCCACCGCCGTGATCAGCCCGGCCAGCTCGGCCGCGACCCGTTCGGGCCCCGGCGGGGTCCAGGAGCGTACGGCCGCGGGATCCGCGAGGTCGGGCAGCAGGGCGTCGGCCAGCACGAGCGGGATCCGGTTGCTGTTCGGGTACGGGGCCAGGCGCGCGAGGACGGACCCCGTGCCGGTCCGGGCCACCGGGAGCCCGTACAGGGTGGCGGCGGTCAGCAGTCCCGTGGAGAAGCAGCCGACGACCAGCGCCGGGCGCAGCCGTTCGTAGAGGGTCTCGGCGAGCACCGGGGTGCTCAGTACGGTCAGCCGGACGCCGAGCCGCTCGGCCTCCTCCTCCGCCCGGCGGGCGTAGGCGGCGGGGGCGCTGGGGTGCGGTTTGAAGACCAGCTCGCGGTGGCCCAGCGCGTGCGCGCCCCGGACCATCTCCCCGTGCAGCTCCTCCTCCTCGGCGGCCGGCACCAGGTCGAGGGCGGAGAGGTACTGGCCCAGCAGGAGCGCGGGGGCGTCCGGGGCCTCGGAGTCCGCGCCGGCCGGCGCCGCGCTCGGCCGGGGCGTCCGCTCCGGCATCTCCACCGCTCCTTCGAGCTCGCCGATGACCTTGAGGAAGGCGGCGGCCGGGATCGCCTCGGCCCGTACGCCGAACTCGGTCAGCAGCAGCGGCTCCAGGCCCGGTACGAGGTCTAGGTGCAGCACCCGCCGTACGCGCATCCCGAGCCCGGGATCGAGGCGGAAGCGGGTGGGACCGTAGCTCATCAGCCCGTCGGCGTAGACCTCCATGGCCGCGCCGGGGAAGATCCGGCACAGGCTCTGGGCGGGCGGCACCTGGAGCGATTCCACGATCAGCTCGACGCGGTCGTCGCCCAGCCCCCAGGAGGAGCGCAGCAGGCGCTCCCACAGCGGGACGTCCTCGGGGCGCGGGCTCCAGGTGCTGGGGTGCATCGGGGCGATGACGGCGTTCCAGTCGAGGACCTCGTCGAAGCGGGTGCCCAGGGTGTCGAAGCCGGGCGCGGCGGTCAGGCCGGGGGCGATCTCCGCGGTGACGGAGTGGTTGCTGGTCAGCAGGATCCGGCGGCCGGCGGGCGGGAAGAGGCCCGCGTCGAGGGCGGCGGCGAGGGTGGCCGTTCCGTAGAGGGTGGAGGCCATGAAGATCTGGGTGACGTTCATGCCGTCACCCCGGCGGACGCGGCGGACGCGGTGGAGCTCGCGGGAGCCGATCCGGCCGCGGAGCGCTTGCGGAGCCGGCGCAGCAGGGCCGCGCGGTCGACGTCCATCGAGTCGAGCGTCTGGTCCAGGACCTGCTGGGGCATTCTGCCGAGCGCGGCCGTGCTCATCGAGCGGAGTTTTCTGGCCACGGCTGGTTCGAACCTTTCGATGGACCCGACATGGTGCGCGATAATCGCGCAGTATGTTCGGACGGCCTTCGGGAGGAAAAGCTCGGAATCCCGGTCGGTGGCCGTTTCTGTCAGAACTTGATCGAATGCCCGAATGAAATCGAGCTGACGCTCGTCGCCGATCTGTGTCAGCGAGGTGGAAACCCCGCGACGGTAGAAGATTCCGGGCAGACCGACCGGCGCGAAGGACTCCGCCTCCCGGTGCAGGCGCCAGATCCACGGCCGGTCCTCCGCCGTCCGCAGCCCGTCCGTGAAGTGCAGCAGCCCGCGGTCCAGCAGCCGGCGGTGGTACATCCCCGCCCAGGCGTACGGATAGTCCACCGAGGTCGCGCGGCTGACGGGCAGGATCCCGGTGCGCGGATCGGCCACCACGGAATCCGGGCCGTAGGGGACGCGCTGGACCACACGGGTCCGGTCCGTGCACTGGACGTGGTCGGTACGGACGAAATCGCAGCCCAGGGCCTCGATGGCGGCCAGGGTCCGGGCCAGGTGGCCCGGCGCCAGCCAGTCGTCCCCGTCCATGAAGGCGATGTACTCCCCGCGGGCCGCGTCCAGACCGGTGTTCCGGGCCGTCGCCAGGCCGCCGTTGCGCTCGTGTCTGAGGTGCACGGCCCCGGGCAGCTCGCGGGCCGCCCGCTCCAGGAGCGCGGGCGTCCCGTCCGTCGAACGGTCGTCGACGAGCAGGAACTCGAAATCTTCCCGGGCGTTGAGTTCGAGGCTTTTCAGGGCATCCGGCGCATACGTCTGCACGTTGAAGAACGGCACGACAACAGAGAGCTTGAGCACGAACGAGACATTAGGGCGCCGCTCGTCATTCACCGTGGCCCGCACGCGGATTCCACGTGAACGACGCACGGCAGGGACGTTAACCCGGACGCTTTCGCGCGGAATCGACGGGTTGTTAACCCGCTGTTGTGCATTCGTTGGGCCGATCACCGAAAAGCCGGAATAACTTCTGCCGGGTGCCAGCAAGCAACCGCGTGGCCCCACCGCCCGCCCTCCGTGTGGCCGTACTCGCCGATTCCGACACCCGCTGGAAATGGGGAGCGCTCACCGCCCGCCGCCTTTCCGCGGACCCGGACTCCGTCCACCTCACCGGCTACCTGCTCCGCGGCCGGGCCACGCCCACCGCGCGTCAGCTCGGCGAGGTCGGGGTCCGGGCGGACCGGCTCGCCGAAGTCACCTGCGCGGAGTTCCTCGCCGAACTGCGGGGGCCGGAGCGGGAGTCCGCCCACGACCGCGCTGACGACCGCACTGACGGCCGCGCTGACGGCCACGCGTACGACGTAGTCGTGCTCGCCCTGGTCGGCGGCGCCGTCCAGGCCGTCCTGCACGGGGCCCGGGCCCTGTGGCCGGAGCCGGGCGCGCGGCCGGTCTTCGTCACCGGGTACGTCGGAGTCGTCTACGAGAAGCTCGCCGACGGCCTGCTGCTGCGCCACGGGGCCGACCTGGTCCTGGCCAACTCCCGCCACGACGCGGAGCGGTTCCGCTCGGTCTACGAGGGCGTCGGCGCTGACGCCGGGGCCGTCGTGGAAACCGCCCTCCCCTTCCTGGCACCGGCCGACGCCGGCACGTACGCCCCGGTGGGCAGCGCCGCCCATCGCGTGGTCTTCGCGGTCCAGCCCTCCGTGCCGGACAGCCGCGCGGACCGCACGTACCTGCTGCGCCGCGCCGCGCAACACGCCCGGCTGCACCCCGGGCGCGAGGTGCTGGTCAAGCTGCGCAGCCGGCCGGGAGAGCACACCACGCACCTGGAGGAGCTTCCCTACCAGCGCCTCGCGCAGCAGCTGCCCGGCGGTCTCCCCTCCAACTGCCGTCTGGTGTACGGGAACATGGGAGAGATCCTGGACGGCACGGACCTGCTGGTCACCGTCTCCTCCACGGCGGCCCTGGAATCCCTCCACCGGGGCATCCCGACGGCCGTGCTGACCGACCTCGGCGTCCGCGAGACCCTCGGCAACCACCACTTCCTGGGCTCCGGCTGCATGGTCTCCTGGACCCAGCTCGACGCGGGCCTGCTCCCGAAGGCCGATCCGGACTGGCTGGCGGCCCAGGGCGTGGGCACGCCGGCGAACACCCCGGCCGGGACGCCCGGCGGGTACGACCCCTACACCGCCGCGCGGGCACGCCTCACGGAGCTGCTGGCCGAAGGCCCGCTCCCGGCCCCGGCGCCCCACTACTCCAAGGACACCGCACCGGGCTACCTGCCCGGGATCCTGGCCAGGCACCACCTCGGCCCCGACGGGCACCCGCTGCCCGGTGCGCCCCGCACCGCGGCCGGCGGGTCCCGGCTGCGCCGCCGGCTCCGCGCCCACCTGCGCGAGGCCGCCCGGGGCGCCTACCGCCACGGCGTGCAGCGCGTCGCGCCGGTGATCCGCCGCCTGGGGGAGCTGTGAGCACCCGCCCGGCCGGAGCCGCCGCGCCCGCCACCGCCCCGCCCGCCACCACCGCCGCCGACCCCGCGGGATCCCTCCGCGAGGCCCGCGCCGTGCCCAGGGTGCTCGCCGTGATCCCCGCACGCGGGGGGTCCAAGGGCGTGCCCGGGAAGAACCTGGCCGACGTCGGCGGGATGCCGCTCGTGGTCCGGGCCGTCCGCGCCTGCCTCGGCGCCACGACCGTCACCGACGTCCTGGTGTCCACCGACTCCGAGGCCATCGGCGACGCCGCCCGCGGGGCCGGCGCCGTGGTGCTGCGGCGCCCCGCCGGGATCTCCGGGGACACCGCCACCAGCGAGGCCGCCGTACTGCACGCCCTCGACTCCTTCGAGGAACTGCACTCCGTCACCGTCGACGTGGTCCTCCTCGTCCAGTGCACCAGCCCCTTCGTCACCGCCTCCGACGTGGAGTCCGTCGCCGCCGCCGTCGCGTCCGGCGCCGCCGACTCCGCGCTCACCGCGGCCCCCTTCCACGGCTTCCTCTGGCGGGCGGCCCCCGACGGCTCCGGGAGCGGGGTCAACCACGACATCGCGCACCGCCCCCGCCGCCAGGACCGGCCCCAGGACCTGCTGGAGACCGGCGCCGCCTACGCCATGGACGCCGCCGGCTTCCGGACCGCCCGCCACCGCTTCTTCGGGCGGACCCTCCCGGTCGCCACCGACCCGGCACGGGTGCTGGAGATCGACGATCCCCACGACCTGGCCCGCGCCCGCGCCCTCGTACCCGTACTCACCCCCGTGGCCACACCGGCCACCGCGCCCCTCCCCACCCCGTTCCCCACCCCGTTCCCCGCCTCGGCGGTCCACACCCCGGTGCCGGCGCCCGTGCCCGCACCCGCTCGTACTCGTACACCCCACGCTCCGAAGGACAGCCCTGCCATGACGGTCACCCCCGCCCCCCGCCTCCGGACCTTCGGCTCCCGCATCGCCGGCCCCGGCCACCCCGTCTACGTCGTCGGCGAGATCGGCATCAACCACAACGGCGAGCTCGGCAACGCCCTCGCCCTCATCGACGCCGCCGCCGAAGCCGGCTGCGACGCCGTGAAGTTCCAGAAGCGCACCCCCGAGATCTGCACCCCCCGCGACCAGTGGGACATCGAGCGCGACACCCCCTGGGGCCGGATGACCTACATCGACTACCGCCACCGCGTGGAGTTCGGCGAGGACGAGTACCGCGCCATCGACGAGCACTGCGCCAAGCGCGGCATCGACTGGTTCGCCTCCCCGTGGGACACCGAGGCCGTCGCCTTCCTGGAGAAGTTCGACGTCCCCGCCCACAAGGTCGCCTCCGCCTCGCTGACCGACGACGAACTGCTGCGCGCCCTGCGCGCCACCGGCCGCACCGTCGTCCTCTCCACCGGCATGTCCACCCCGAAGCAGATCCGGCACGCGGTGGAGGTGCTGGGCAGCGACAACATCCTGCTCTGCCACGCCACTTCCACGTACCCGGCCAAGGCCGAGGAGCTCAACCTGCGGGTGATCAACACCCTCCAGGAGGAGTACCCGAACGTCCCGATCGGCTACTCCGGCCACGAGACGGGCCTGCAGACCACCCTGGCCGCCGTCGCGCTGGGCGCCACCTTCGTCGAGCGCCACATCACCCTCGACCGCGCGATGTGGGGCTCCGACCAGGCCGCCTCCGTCGAGCCGGGCGGCCTGACCCGCCTGGTCCGCGACATCCGCACCATCGAGACCGCGCTCGGCGACGGCATCAAGCGGGTCTACGACTCCGAGCTCGGCCCGATGAAGAAGCTCCGCCGCGTCCAGGGCGAGCTCGCCTCGGTCTGACCTTTCACGCACCCCCCGCACCGTCCCCTCCACCCTCTGTCGAGGAGCACCTGGTGACCCCCTCAGCCCCCGCCCCGACCCTGGCCTTCGTCGAAAGCCCGGTCCAGCTGCTCAACGTCCTGGAGTGGGCGCACGCCCAGGGCGCCGGACGGCTCCTCGGAGTCGTCCCGCGTCAGCCGGCCCGCGGCGGCGGGAACGGGTCCGGGCCGGTCGCTTCCGCCGCCGGAGGCCTGCGGATCGTGGTGCTCCCGCCCACCGACCCCATGTCCCGGGGGCAGCTGCGCCGGATGGCGGGCCTGGCCCGGGACGAGGGGCACGAGGTGCGGTGGCAGGAGGCCCGCGGCGGCCGGTTCGCTCCGGTCAAGGCCTTCGCCGCGCTCGCGCGGGAGGTACGGGCGGCCCGGCGGGTGGTGATAGGGGATCCGTTCTCCCGCTACGTACAGCTCCTGCTCACGCTCGTCCGGGCCGAGGAGCTCGTCGTGGTCGACGACGGCACCGCGACCATGGAGTTCGTCGCCCAGACGGCCCGCGGCGAGCGCCTCGTGCGCTGGCACCGGGTCGGCGGCGGCGGGCTCCCGGGCCGGCTGCGCGAGCTGGCGTACGCGCCGGTCTCCGCGACGGCCCGGCGGCGGTTCACCCCGGGTCAGGGCGGCCACCGCCGCGTCGAGGTGTTCAGCTCGATGCCGGTCACCGCGCACAGCGGCATGACCTTGCGGCTCAACGACTTCGCGTGGACCCGGGCCCGCTTCGGCCCGCCGCTCCTGACCAAGGGCACCGATCTGGTCGGGACCTCGCTGGTGGAGACGGGTGTGGTCGACCCGGACCGCTACCTGGAGGCGGTGCGCGCCCTGACCCTGGAACACGGCGCCACCCGCTACTTCGCCCACCGCCGGGAATCCCCGGAGAAGCTGCGCCGGCTGAGCGAGGCGACCGGGCTGGAGATCGTACGTCCGGACCTGCCGCTGGAGCTGATCGCGAGGCGGGGTCCGGTCGGCCGGACGATCGTCAGCTTCCCCTCCACGGTCGTCCACACCCTGCCCTACGCGCTGATCGGCACCGGCGTGACCGTGGCCGTATGCGATGTCGATCCGAGCTGGCTCACCGCGTCGGCCTCCGAGCGGGCCCGCGGATTCCTCGCCGGGGTCACCGACACCGCCCGTGATGTGCACAGACTTCCTGCTCAGACGGCTCCGGCGGCCGGATGAGTGCACAGGTGAGCGCGCGAGTTTACCCGCGGCTTCATCCGGTCATGCGTCCAGAGGCCGGGTTTCTTTCCCCTAACGGCATGAACTTTTTGTGATCTCCAGCCAGTTGACCCATGGGTGGGCCTACCCTTAAACGGGTGAACCAGTTGATGTCCCGCGAGTCCCAGACCGCCCAGCCCGCCGCGCCCGACCGGCCCGAGCTGCCCGGCAAGCTTCCGGACCACCTGCGCGCCGAACTGATCGCCTTCCGCCGGGACTTGCACATGCATCCCGAGCTAGGACACCAGGAGTTCCGCACCACGGCGGCGATCAAGGTCCGGCTGGAGAAAGCGGGCCTGCGCCCGCGGGTGCTGAAGTCGGGCACCGGTCTCATCTGTGACGTCGGCACCTGGGACGGCGTACGTCCCATGCTGGCTCTGCGCGCGGACATCGACGCCCTGCCCATCCCGGACGCCAAGACGCACGTCCCGTACCGCTCTACCGTCCCGGACCGCGCCCACGCCTGCGGCCACGACGTGCACACCGCCGTGGTGCTCGGCGCCGGACTCGTCCTCGCCGAGCTCGACCGCAAGGGCGAGCTGCCCCGGCCGGTGAGGCTGCTCTTCCAGCCCGCCGAGGAGGTGCTGCCCGGCGGCGCCACCGAGGCCATCGAGTCCGGGGTGCTGGACGGAGTCGGCAAGATCATCGCCCTGCACTGCGACCCCCGGGTCGACGCCGGCCGGATCGGCCTGCGCACCGGGCCCATCACCTCGGCCTGCGACCGGCTGGAGGTCACCCTCGAAGGCCCCGGCGGGCACACCGCCCGTCCGCACCTGACCACCGACCTGGTGACGGCGGCCGCCCGGCTCGCCCTCGATCTGCCGGCCCTGCTGACCAAGCGCATGGACGCCCGCTCGGGCATGTCGGTGACCTGGGGCCGGATCGAGGCCGGGCACGCCTGCAACGTCATCCCGATGCACGCGGAGCTGTCCGGAACCGTTCGGTGCCTGGACCTGAACTCCTGGCACGAGGCCCCCGACCAGATCCACGCGATCATCGACGAGATCGCCTCGATGCACCGCGCCAAGTCGGAGATCACCTACGTGCGCGGGGTCCCCCCGGTCGTCAACGATCCGATGGTCACCGAACTGCTGCGCGAGGCGATGAGCGCCCGGCGCGGGGCCGACTCGGTCGAGGACACCGAGCAGAGCCTGGGCGGCGAGGACTTCTCCTGGTACCTGGAGCACGTCCCCGGAGCCATGGCGCGCCTGGGCGTCCGTACGCCGGGGGACGCCGCGAAGCGGGATCTGCACCGGGGCGATTTCGACGTGGACGAGGCCGCGATCGGGGTCGGCGTGGAGTTCTTCACGGCCGCCGCGCTGCTCGACGGACGCTCGCCCGAAGGGCGACGCGCCAGGCCCGCGGGGGCGGGCGGGTAGAAGTTCTTACAACATCGGCGATTGATCCGGCGGACGCGTCCGGCCCTTGGTACACATGGGTCGGACGCGTCGGCAGTTACTGATCGGTCACTGTCTGGTTCACGACGATCCGATAACGACTCATGAACGGGCCTTTAACTGACATCTACGCGCGTTACGATCTCGGCGAAACCAGCGCCGGTCGTGGCGCTTCGGTCAGGTTTTGAAGGAGCCTCCCCTTGCGCCGGATCACCAGGATCGCCACCGTGGGCCTCGCGTCCGCCGCGCTGGCCCTCTCGGCCACCGCCTGTGGCGGTAAGAAGTCCTCGGACTCCTCGTCCGATTCCTCTTCCTCCGCGGAGAAGTCCGCCGCCATCGCGTACGACATCGGTGGCCGCGGCGACCAGTCGTTCAACGACGCCGCCTACGAGGGCCTCCACAAGGCCGAGACGGACCTCAAGATCAAGGGCGCCCAGGCGGAGCCCACCGACGGCGAGGGCGAGGCCGACAAGGTCCAGCGCCTCACCGAGCTGGCCCGCAAGGGCAACAACCCGGTCATCGGCGTCGGCTTCGCCTACGCGCCGGCCATCAAGAAGGTCGCCGAGAAGTTCCCGAACACCACGTTCGGCATCATCGACGACACCTCGGTGCAGGCGAAGAACATCGCCAACCTCGTCTTCAACGAGGAGCAGGGCTCCTACCTGGCCGGCGTCGCCGCCGCCAAGGCGTCCAAGACCGGCACGGTCGGCTTCATCGGCGGTGTCGAGGTTCCGCTGATCAAGAAGTTCGAGGCGGGCTTCGCCCAGGGCGTCAAGGACACCAACCCGAACGCCAAGGTGCTCACCCAGTACCTGACCCAGCCGCCGAACTTCGACGGCTTCGCCAAGCCCGACCTGGGCAAGGCCGCGGCCGAGGGCCAGCTCGACAAGGGCGCCGACGTGATCTACTCGGCCGCCGGTCTGGCCGGCTCGGGTGCCATCGAGGCCGCCTCCGCCAAGGGCAAGTGGTCCATCGGCGTCGACTCGGACCAGTACAACCAGGCCGGTCTGGCGAAGTACAAGGACTTCATCCTGACCTCGGTCACCAAGGACGTCTCCGACTCGGTCTACAACCTGATCAAGTCGGTCCAGGACGGCAAGCCCGAGTCGGGCGAGGTCCGCTACGGCCTGGACAAGGACGGCGTCGGCCTGGCCGACTCCAACCCGAAGTACAAGGAGATGACCGACCTCGTCGCCGCGGTCGACAAGGCGAAGGCCGACATCATCGCCAAGAAGATCACGGTCAAGACCGCGCCGTAAGGCGTCGTCCGACCTGCGTCACGCGTGAACCCGGGGTCCGGGCAGCGGTCACCATCGCTCCCGGGCTCCGGCCCGTGTCACGTGCTTTCATGTGATCTTGTGGCCGGTTGGCCGCAAGTTTTCACTTTCGACAGTGCTACGCGCGTAGAAGCATCGTGGACGCGATACTTTCTCCCCCCGCCCTGTCCCCTCCCTGCCTTCAGCTCCTTCCGCGCCAAGGAGAGTGCGTCATCAACGCGTCCAGCCCGCCCCCCGCCGTAGAACTGCACGGCATCACCAAGCGTTTCCCCGGCGTCGTCGCCAACAAGGACATCGCGATCACCGTCCGCAAGGGCACGGTCCACGCCCTCGTCGGCGAGAACGGCGCCGGCAAGTCGACGCTGATGAAGATCCTCTACGGCATGCAGAAGCCGGACGAGGGCACCATCGCCATCGACGGGGAGCAGGTCTCCTTCGGCAGCCCCGGCGACGCCATCGCCCGCGGCATCGGCATGGTGCACCAGCACTTCATGCTCGCCGACAACCTCACCGTCCTGGAGAACGTGGTTCTCGGCGGCGAGAAGCTCTACGGCATCGGCGCGAAGGCCCGCAAGAAGATCAAGGAGATCTCGGACGCGTACGGCCTCGGCGTGCGCCCCGACGCCCTGGTCGAGGACCTCGGTGTCGCCGACCGCCAGCGCGTGGAGATCCTCAAGGTCCTCTACCGCGGCGCGCAGATCCTCATCCTCGACGAGCCGACCGCGGTGCTCGTGCCGCAGGAGGTCGACGCGCTCTTCGACAACCTGCGCGAGCTCAAGTCCGAGGGCCTGACCGTCATCTTCATCTCGCACAAGCTGGGCGAGGTCCTGAAGGTCGCCGACGACATCACCGTCATCCGGCGCGGCACCACGGTCGGCACCGCCGACCCGCGCACCACCACGACCAAGCAGCTCGCCGAGCTCATGGTCGGCTCCGAGCTGCCCTCGCCGGAGACCCGCGAGTCCACGGTGACCACCGTCCCGATGCTCCAGGTCGAGCGGCTGACCGTCGCCGAGGGCGGCGTGCCCGTCGCCACGGAGGACACCGCGCGGACCCCGGGCCTGTCGGACGCCAACCTGCGCGAGGCGCCGGTCGCCGGACGCCTGCTGCTCGACGGGATCAGCTTCACGATCCACAAGGGCGAGATCCTGGGCATCGCGGGCGTCGAGGGCAACGGCCAGACCGAGCTCATCGAGGCCCTGATGGGCATGATGACCCCCGACGCGGGCGTCATCACCCTCGACGGCAAGGACATCACCAAGTCCCCGGTGCGCAAGCGCCGCGAGGGCGGCATCGGCTACATCCCCGAGGACCGCCACCGGCACGGTCTGCTGCTGGAGTCCTCCCTCTGGGAGAACCGCATCCTCGGTCACGTCACCGAAGCCCCCAACTCCAAGCGCGGCATCATCGACCCGAAGGCCGCCCGCAAGGACACCGAGCGGATCGTGCGCGAGTACGACGTCCGCACGCCCGGCATCGAGGTCACCGCGGCCTCGCTCTCCGGCGGCAACCAGCAGAAGCTGATCGTCGGCCGCGAGATGAGCCACAACCCGAAGTTCCTCATCGCCGCCCACCCCACCCGCGGTGTGGACGTCGGTGCGCAGGCGCAGATCTGGGACGCGATCCGCGAGGCCCGCCGCGAAGGCCTGGCGGTCCTGCTGATCTCCGCCGACCTGGACGAGCTCATCGGCCTGTCCGACACCCTGCGCGTGATCTACCGCGGCCGCCTGGTCGCGGACGCCGACCCCGCGACCGTGACCCCCGAGGAACTCGGCACCGCCATGACGGGTGCTGCATCCGGACACCTCGACGCCACAGACGCCACCGACAACAACTCCGCCGCCGGCACGGATGCCCGTACCGACTCCCCGGAGGACGAGGCCCGATGAAGAAACTCGACAAGGACCGGCTGCTCCTCGGCTTCGCCGGGCCCGCGCTCGCGCTGGTCACCGCCTTCCTGCTGACCATGATCGTGCTGGCGGCGACGGGTGTGGACCCGATCGAACCGCTGCGGCTCATGGTGGACAACGCGGGCTACGAGGACGTCCAGGTCCTCATCGTCAACCAGGCCGGTACGTACTACCTGGCGGCCCTGGCCGTGGCCATCGGCTTCCGGATGAACCTCTTCAACATCGGCGTCGACGGCCAGTACCGCCTCGCCGCGATGCTGTCGGCGGTCGTCGGCGCGGCGGTCTCGCTGCCCGGACCGCTGCACATCCTGCTGATCGTGATCGTCGCCATGCTGGTCGGTGCCTTCTGGGCCGGTATCGCGGGCGTCCTGAAGGCCCGGCGCGGAGTCAGCGAGGTCGTCTCCACGATCATGCTGAACGCGATCGCCACCAGCTTGATCGCCTGGCTGATCCTGCCGAAGAACCTCGGCGTCCAGCCCGAGGGCTCCAACGACCTGACCACCGGCGAGATCGCGAAGTCGGGCTGGTTCCCGGCGATCTCGCTGGGTGACGGCCTGGAGATCTACGGCTTCACGTTCATCGCCTTCGCGCTGGGCATCGTCTACTGGTTCGTCCTGGGCCGCACCCGCTTCGGGTTCGACCTGCGCGCCACCGGCGCCAGCGAGTCCGCCGCCCAGGCCTCCGGTGTCGACGCCAAGAAGATGATCATCACCTCGATGCTCATCTCCGGCGCCGTCGCCGGCCTCGCCGGCATGCCGGTGCTGCTGGGCGAGAGCCACACGTACAGCCTGTCCTTCCCGGTCGGTGTCGGCTTCACCGGCATCACCATCGCGCTGCTCGGCCGCAATCACCCGGTCGGCATCTTCTTCGCCGCGTTCCTGATGGCCTTCATCGACAAGGCCTCGGCCTCGCTCGACACGGCCGGGTACGCGAAGGAGATCGGCACGATCATGAAGGGCCTGATCGTGATCGCGGTCGTCGTCTCCTACGAGCTCGTCCGCCGTTACGGGATCCGACGCCAGCAGCAGAAGGTCGGCGAGGAGCTGGCCGCGGGCCACGCCATCACGACCGACAAGGAGGTCTCGGCGTGAGCACCAGCACCGTTTCCGCGACCAGCGCCGCACCCAAGAAGCAGGGCGGACGCACCAAGCTCACCCTCCCGTGGATCATGCTGATCCTCGCGGGCGGCCTCGCGCTCGTCTCGCTGGTCCGCGTGATCAGCGGCGCGAACGACCTGACCTCCATCGGCCAGGTCTCCGGAGCGCTCTCCCTCGCCGTGCCGATCGGCCTCGCCGGACTCGGCGGCCTGTGGGCCGAGCGCGCGGGCGTCGTCAACATCGGCCTCGAAGGCATGATGATCCTCGGCACCTGGTTCGGTGCCTGGGCCGGCTACCAGTGGGGCCCCTGGACCGGCGTCGTCGCCGGCCTGATCGGCGGCGCCATCGGCGGCCTGCTGCACGCGATCATCACGGTCACCTTCAACGTGAACCACATCGTCTCCGGTGTGGCCATCAACATCCTGGCGCTGGGCTTCACCCAGTACCTGTCGAACTTCACGTTCGCCGAGGCGCCCGGCGGCTCCTCCAAGCAGTCCCCGCGCGTCGAACCGATCTACGAGATCACCGTGCCGGGGTTGTCGGACTGGATGGCGACCCTCCAGGGCAAGCACTGGTTCTTCCTCTCCGACATCGCGGGCGTGGTCGGCGGCCTGGTCACCGGCCTGTCGCTGCTGACCGTCGTCGCGCTGCTGCTGATCCCCGGCACCTGGTGGGTGCTGTGGCGCACCACCTTCGGCCTGCGGCTGCGCTCCTGCGGCGAGAACCCCGTCGCCGCCGAATCGCTCGGCGTCAACGTCTACAAGTACAAGTACATCGCCGTGATCGTCTCGGGCGCCCTCGCGGGCCTGGGCGGCGCGTTCCTGTCGATCGTGGCCAGCCCGATCTACCAGGAGGGCCAGACCGGCGGCCGCGGCTACATCGGTCTCGCCGCGATGATCTTCGGCAACTGGATGCCGGGCGGCATGGCGCTGGGCGCCGGCCTGTTCGGCTTCACCGACAGCCTCAAGCTGCGCGGCGGCGCCGAGAACGTCCACGCGATGCTGCTGCTCATCGCGATCCTGCTCGTCCTGGTCGTGGCCTGGCAGCTCTACAAGAAGCGCTACGTCCCGGCCGGCATCTCGGCGGTCTTCGCCGTGCTGCTGTTCCTCTGGTACGCGCTCACGGACCAGGTGCCCAGCCAGTTCGTGGACGCCGCCCCGTACCTGACCACGCTGCTCGTGCTCGCGCTGTCCGCGCAGCGCCTGCGGATGCCCAAGGCGGACGGCATGCCGTACCGCAAGGGCCAGGGCAAGTGACGGCCGCTCCCGACTGGGAGGCCCTGCGCGAGGCCGCCCGGGAGGCGATGTCCCGGGCGTACGCCCCGTACTCGGGCTTCCCGGTCGGCGTCGCGGCGCTGGTCGACGACGGCCGCACCGTCGTCGGCTGCAACGTGGAGAACGCCAGCTACGGGCTCGGCCTGTGCGCCGAATGCGGTCTGGTGTCCTCCCTCCAGGCCACGGGCGGCGGCCGCCTCACGCACTTCACGTGCGTGGACGGCAAGGGCGAGATCCTCGTCCCCTGCGGCCGCTGCCGCCAGCTCCTCTTCGAGTTCGGCGGCGCCGAGCTCCAGGTGGAGACGCCGGAGGGCGTCCTGCCGCTCTCCGCGATGCTGCCGCAGGCCTTCGGGCCGGACCATCTGAGATAGCCGTACCGACGGCCCTCCGCCCTGCCGGGCGGGGGGCCGCCGTTTTCCCCTCATCTCCCTCTCCTCTCTCTATGCGCGTAGAAGGAAGCACTTCCATGGACGTCATCTCCGTCATCCGCACCAAGCGCGACCGCGGTGAACTGAGCCCCGAGCAGATCGACTGGGTCATCGACGCGTACACGCGCGGCGTGGTCGCCGACGAGCAGATGTCGGCGCTGGCGATGGCCATCCTGCTCAACGGCATGAACCGCACCGAGATCGCCCGCTGGACCGCCGCGATGATCGCCAGCGGCGAGCGGATGAACTTCGACTCCCTCTCCCGCCCCACCGCGGACAAGCACTCCACCGGCGGCGTCGGCGACAAGATCACCCTGCCGCTGGCCCCGCTCGTCGCCGCCTGCGGCGCGGCCGTACCGCAGCTCTCGGGCCGCGGCCTCGGCCACACCGGCGGCACCCTGGACAAGCTGGAGTCCATCCCCGGCTGGCGCGCCCTGCTCTCCAACGAGGAGATGCTGCACGTCCTGGACACCACCGGCGCCGTCATCTGCGCGGCCGGCGACGGCCTGGCCCCGGCCGACAAGAAGCTCTACGCGCTGCGCGACGTGACCGGCACCGTCGAGGCGATCCCGCTCATCGCCTCCTCGATCATGTCCAAGAAGATCGCCGAGGGCACCGGCTCGCTCGTCCTGGACGTGAAGGTCGGCACCGGCGCCTTCATGAAGAACATCGAGGACGCGCGCGAGCTGGCCCGCACCATGGTGGGCCTGGGCACGGACAGCGGCGTCAAGACGGTCGCCCTGCTCACCGACATGTCCACCCCGCTCGGCCTGACCGCCGGCAACGCCCTGGAGATCCGCGAGTCCGTCGAGGTTCTGGCGGGCGGCGGCCCCTCGGACGTCGTCGAGCTGACCCTGGCCCTGGCCCGGGAAATGCTGGACGCCGCGGGCATCAAGGACGCCGACCCGGCGAAGGCCCTGGCCGACGGCCGGGCGATGGACGTGTGGCGCCGGATGATCGCCGCACAGGGCGGCGACCCGGACGCGGCGCTGCCCGTCGCGCGCGAGCAGCACGTGGTCACGGCCCCGTCCTCGGGCGTCCTGACCCGCCTTGACGCGTACGGGGTGGGCGTCGGCGCCTGGCGCCTGGGCGCCGGCCGCGCGCGCAAGGAGGACCCGGTCCAGGCGGGCGCGGGCATCGAGCTGCACGCGAAGCCGGGCGACACGGTCGTCGCGGGCCAGCCCCTGATGACCCTGCACACGGACACCCCGGAGAAGTTCGACTACGCCCTCGCGGCGCTGGACGGCACCTTCGACATCGCGGCGGCGGGCACGGCCTTCTCCGCCACGCCGATCGTGCTGGACCGCATCGCCTGACCTGCGGCTTCTCATGCGGGTGAACGGGACTGGTAGACCCTTGCCGGTCCCGTTCGGCATGCTGGGATCGGTGACGAACCGATTGAGGAGCACACCATGAGCGCACTCGCAGTCGAGCATCAGCCTCCGAGCGATGACGACTGGGACCTGCTTGTCCGTTTCTGGGAGGAGACGGACTGGCAGGAAGGCTTGACGGTGGAGATCATTAAGGGGATCGTCACCGTGGCACCACCGCCTACCGGCAACCACAGCTTGATCGCGGCCAAACTGATGGCCTGTTTGCAGCCCGGTATCCCTATGGACTGGGGACTTCACCAGACGCTTGGGGTCGTTGTCCCATCAAAGTCCGGGCTCTACATCCCCGATCTGCTGGTTGCGCCTGACGCCGTCGTGAAGGGGGCGCCCTTCATCCCGGCAGCGGCGGCCGAACTCGTCGTCGAGATCACGTCCCCCTACAACGCCAAGCATGATCGAGTCGACAAGGCCGTCGGATACGCTCGGGCCGGCGTGCCGTTCTATCTGCTCATCGATGCGTTTGCGCCCCTGGGCCCCACGCTCACCTTGCACGGTGAGCCGAGGGGAGACCTGTACCGGGTCCTGCAGGTCGCAAAGTTCGGCGAGGTGTTCCACCTGCCCGCCCCCTTCGACGTGGACATCGACACCTCGCTCTTTCCCACGCCTGAGGATTCCTGACCCCGGCTGTCGATGAGTTCCACCGGCCCGTGCAGTCACCCTCTCGTGGAGAAGACCAGACTTGTACTGCCCGGCACCGGACCGACCCTGCGGGATACCGCTCTGCTCTGCGACCGGCTCACCCGGCTGTACGAAGCCGGCGCCCCGGCCGTGGAGTGCGACGTCGGCGCTGTCACTGCCCCGACCCTCGCCGCCGTCGAGGCCCTGGCCCGGCTGCGGCTCACCGCAGCGGGCCGGCCCCTCCGGGTGACCGGGGCCGCGCCCCCGCTCCGCGCGCTACTGCACCTCGTAGGACTCGTCGAGCTGCTCGGGGAGCCCGAAGAGCGGGAACCACCGGGGGGTGTCCAGGAAGGCGTTGAGCCCGACGATCTTCCCGTCTGACACCTCCAGCACCTGGAGCGCCCACGGGGTCCAGCCCGGCTGACCGTCCTCCCGCGGCCGGTACTGGCCGAAGGCGGGCATGCCGTTCGCCGTGGTCGGGACCAGCCGCGAGCCCTTGCAGCCGATGCCCTGGTTCAGGTGCCAGGCCGCGATGTCCTCGTGGCCCTGGAGCCACAGGTCGAACGGCGGCATCGACAGCACCGCGTCCTCGTGGAGCAGGGCGGTCAGCCGGGAGATGTCGTACGCCTCGAAGGCGGACAGGTACTGCTCCAGCAGCTTGGCCTGGTCCGCGTCCAGCGGGTCCGCGGACTCGCTCTCCCGGATGCGGGTCGCGGACAGCGTGGCGCGGGCCCGCTGCAGGGCGCTGTTCACCGAGGCGACGGTGGTGTCCAGCAGGGTGGCGACCTCGTCGGCCTTCCAGGCCAGCACCTCGCGCAGGATCAGGACGGCCCGCTGCTTGGCCGGCAGGTGCTGGAGCGCGGCGACGAACGCGAGCCGTACGGACTCCTTCGCCAGCGCCATCTCCGCCGGATCGGCGGTCTGCGGCAGTACCCGACCGTCGGGCACCGGCTCCAGCCAAGTCACCTCGGGCCGCTCGTTGAGCACGGCGGACGCCTGGTGCTGCGGGGCGCTCAGGTCCATCGGCCGGGCCCTCTTGTTCCCCGCGTTCAGGAGGTCCAGACAGACGTTGGTGGCGATCCGGTACAGCCAGGACCGCAGGGATGACCTGCCCTCGAACTTCGCGAAGCTCCGCCAGGCACGGATGTACGTGTCCTGCACCGCGTCCTCGGCGTCGAAGGCCGAGCCGAGCATGCGGTAGCAGTAACCGGTGAGCTCCACGCGGTAGCGGTCGAGCGCCGCGTCGAGGTCGAGGTCGGGTGCGAGGTCGGTGGCTTCGGTCATGTCCCTTGATCCCCTTGGTAGTTCCCGGTCCTTCGGACGCTACCCGAGGGGTCTGACAACCGCAGCCCGGCACGCGGCGCGGCCCGCGCGGCGGACCGTTCCGCTACAGCTGCCACCGGGCCCGCACGACTCCGTCCGCGTCCGGCAGCACGCCCGTGAACAGGGGATCGTGGTCGTCCGCGAAGACCGGCAGCAGGGTGGCGGCCCGGGCCCCGGCGAGCACCCGTGCCAGCTCCGTCCGGTCGTCGTCGTCGGCGTGCCCGCTGGAGATCCGGCCGTCCGCGTCCTCCCACACGCACTCCAGCAGGAACTCCTCCGGCAGCCCTGCGATCAGCCCGGCGGTGTCGGTGGACAGCGGAGGCCATACGTACACCCGCGCGCGCGGCGCGAGGGCGGCCCGGATCGCGTCGAGCCGGACCTCGTCGTCCAAGGGACCCACGAGGTGCCAGCGGGAGGCGTTCGCGGCGGGGTTCTCCTCGATCAGCCCCGCTTCGCCGCGCGCCGCGCTCGCCCGCACCCGCTCCCAGAACACGTCGTCGGCGGGGCGCAGCTCGTACTCCTCGTCCTGCGCGGGATCATAGGGCGATGCCCCGATCGGCTCGGCGAAGAGCCCGAGGGCGTGGGTGCGGGCCACGGCGCCTTCGCAGGGCGTGCGGACGCCGACGTACACGTACTGGTCCCAGCCGACCTCCACGGTCATGGCGTCCTCCGCCTCCAGCCGGCACCAGAGACCGCCGTCGCCGTTCATCATGCGCACGAGCTCCAGCGCCACCGGCACCGTCACGGGTGCGCCGTCGTAGAACCCGTCGAACCCGTCCGCGAACGGCCCGAGCGGCCCGGCCCGGTCGATCGCCCCCTCCGGGTCCAATCTCCCGAACCCCCCGCCGACCTGCGGATCCCGGACGGCGAACCGCTCGATCCGGCTCTCCTCGGCGAAGGCCGCGACGGCCGCCAGGTACGCGGCGTCGACCGGCCCGTTGTCGCCGTTGGTGTCCTGCGTCCCCCGGTAGGTGCCGTCGGGGGCCCGGTCGGCGGGATCGTACTTGGTCACCCGGTACACGTGGGGCAGCGGGACGTCAGGCATCCGCGTCACCCCCGGCCGGACCGAGGGGCAGCTCCGGGAGCTCCGGGACGGGCCACGACGCCGGCGGGCGGAAATCGCACCAAGTGCCGTCGAAGGGGTAGGACGCCGAGTCGATGAGCCGCGTGACGCGGACGCCCTCCGCGCGGATGGCGGCGGCCTCGGCGGCCGTCCAGTACACCGGGTGGCCCGTCTTCGCGGCGAAGGACTCCTCGTCCTTCCACTCCCACGCGCGGTCCGGGGTCACCGTGATGTCGAGTTCCTGGTCGGTCACGTGCACGTCCGCGCCGTCCGGGGTGCTGGCACGGGATTCGAGGTTCACGTACCAGCTGCGGAACTCCTGGCCCCTCGTGAAGTTCCACCACACCGCGTGCCCCGCCCCGGCCGGCTGCAGGATCAGCGCGCCCCCGTGCCGCCACCGGTCGGCCCGCAGCGGGTACGAGCCCTCCGGCGGCAGGTCCCGCAGGTGGGTGCCGGTCGGGATGGCGGCGCGCCAGAGCGGGGTCCCCGGGGCCACCCACAGCAGCAGGCCGGCGTCGTCCGACTCGACCGCCCGGGCCGGGACGATCATGCTGACCGTACGGCCGAGTATGAGGTGAATGTTGACTGTCGACATGATCGGCGATCATGTCATCCACCGGTTGCGAGCTGCTTGCGCCGGCAGCCCTCAACTGGCCGGCAGCCCCGCGATCCGGGCGCTGCGGGCCGCGTGGGACCCGTACAGGGTGATCGTGACGACCCCGGCCACCGCGAGCAGCGCGAGGGTGACCGTGGCCGCCCAGCCCGCCGAGTGATAGGCGAGGGCGCCCAGCGTGCCGCCGGCGCTGGAGCCGACGTAGTACGCCGACTGGTACAGCGCCGAAGCCTGCGCGCGGCCCGTCTTCGCCGTCCGGCTCACCGCCGAGGAGGCCACCGCGTGTCCGGCGAAGAAGCCCGCCGTGATCAGGACCAGGCCCAGCAGGATCGCCGTGAGGGACTCCGCCAGGGACAGGAACAGGCCCGCCGCCGTCGTGGTCACCGCCAGGTACAGCGCGCCGCGCCGGCCCAGCCGGGCCACCAGCTGCCCGGCCGCCGCCGAAGAGACCGTACCGACCAGGTAGACCAGGAAGATCGAGCCGATGAGGCCCTGCCCGAGCGAGAACGGCTCGTCCACCAGGCGGTAGCCGATGACCGTGTACACCGCCCCGAACACGGTCATGAACAGCGCCCCGATCCCGTACAGCCGCAGCAGCAGCGGATCGCGCAGGTGCCCGGAGACGGTACGTCCCACCGCGCGCGGGTTCAGCGAGGCCGGCCGGAAGAACCGGGCCCGGGGGAGGAGGACGAGGAACGCCGCCGCGCAGGCCAGCGACATCAGGCCGACGGTGAGCAGCCCGCCGCGCCAGCCCCAGGCCTGGGCCGCCCAGCCGGTGACGAGGCGGCCGCTCATGCCGCCGATGGAGTTGCCCGCCACGAACAGGCCGATCGCGGCGACCAGTGCCTTCGGCTTCACCTCTTCCGCCAGGTACGCCATCGCGGAAGCCGGGATGCCGGCGATCGCCGCGCCCTGGACGGCGCGCAGTGCGATCAGCCACTCCAGGTTCGGCGCGAAGGGCACCAGCAGGCCGACGCCGACCGCGATCACCATCGAGGAGGTCATCATCCGGGTCCGGCCGAAGCGCTCCGACAGCGCGCTGAGCGGCAGGACGAACAGGGCGAGGGCGCCGGTGGCCGCGGAGACCGTCCAGCTGGCCTGACCCGCCGTCACGCCGAAGCCCTCGGAGATGGCGGGCAGCAGCGCCTGGGTGGAGTAGAGGAGGGCGAAGGTGGCCAGTCCGGCGGCGAAGAGCGCCAGGCTGAGGCGGCGGTAGCCGGGACGGCCGGGCTCGTGCGCCTCGGGTGCGGAGGCGGGCAACGACGGGGTGGAGGCACCCGGGATGACGGATGCCCCGGTATGAGCGGGAGGCATGCTCACGACCGTAGGCCCGTGCTTTTCATGCGTCCAATGCACGGATTCGCGATAATCAATCCATCCGTGCATCAGCGCAGGTCAGATGGGTGGCTATCGATGAGTCGTTACGAAGAAGACATGGCCGTGACACATGCGCTGGCCCCGCGCCTCGCGTACTTCGCCGCCGTCGCCCGGCACGAGCACGTCACCCGCGCCGCGCACGAACTGGGCGTCCCCCAGTCCACCCTGTCGCGGGCCATGGTCCGCCTCGAACAGGACCTGGGCGTCACGCTGTTCGCCCGCAAGGGCCGTACGGTGGCGCTCACCACCGCCGGCCGCACCTTCCTCGCCTCGGCGGAACGCTCGCTGGCCGAGATCGCCCGCGCCGCCGGCTCCGTACAGCAGGACGCCGACCCGTCCTTCGGCAAGGTCGCCTTCGGCTTCCTGCACACCCTGGGCCCCGAGACCGTGCCCGGCCTGATCCGGGCCTTCCGGGCCGACCACCCCGGCGTACGGTTCTCGCTCGTCCAGAACTACGGCGAGGCCATGCTGGAGAAGCTGCGCGCCGGCGAGCTCGACCTCTGCCTGACCTCGCCGCTGCCCGACGCCCCGGACCTGGTGGCCCGGCGGCTCGACGAGCAGCGGCTGCGCCTGGTGGTCCCCGACGACCACCGGCTCGCCGCGCGCAAGCGGATCCGCCTCGCGGAGGCCGCCGAGGAAACCTTCGTCACCCTGGAGCCCGGCTACGGACTGCGCCGCATCACCGACGACCTCTGCGCGGAGGCCGGCTTCGCGCCCCGGGTCGCCTTCGAGGGGGAGGAGGCCGAGACCCTGCGCGGGCTCGTCGCCGCCGGTCTCGGTGTGGCGCTGCTGCCGCCGCCCGCGGTGGCCCGGCCCGGGGTCGTCGAGCTGACGGTCACCGCTCCGCGCGCGGTCCGCGAGATCGGGGTGGCCTGGCGCGACGGGCACCCGGACACGCCTCCGGTGGCGGAGTTCAAGAAGTTCCTGCTGTCCCGTCGGGGGCGGCTGATTCCGGAACTCCAGCCGGAGGGCGCGTGAGCGGGGCCGAGGCATCCGCAGGTGCGGCGGATGCCGCGGACGCGGCGGATGCCGCCGAGGCCGCCGCCGTCGCCGACAGCAGGAACCCGGCCTGGAAACGGGACTTGGCCCCCACCGCCCGCATGATCTCGGCGATGTGGCGCTGACAGGTCCGCTCCGACATGCCCAGCCGACGGGCGATGACCTTGTCCTCCAGCCCCTCCGCCAGCAGCCGCACGATGGTCTGGCGCAACTCGTCGGAGATGGAACGGGCCTGCTCCGGCCCGATGGTGGTGCTGAAGGGCTCGGCCTCCGACCAGCAGCGCTCGAAGGTCTGCACCATGAAATGGACGACATTGGGCTCGCGCACCACCAGCGCGGCCTTGATGTCGTCCTGCACCTCCATCAGCCCGGTGTGCCGGTCGACGAGGATCATCCGCATCAGCCCGTCGCCGACGGTACGGACCTGCGAGCCGAGCGCGGTCACCCGCTCGACGTAGGCCGCCGTCGGGCGGGAGTAGCGGGCGGTGTGCTGGTAGAGGGTGCGCATCCGTACGCCCCGGGTCAGCATCGCCTCGTCCCGTACCACCGCTCCCTCCAGGGTCGCGGTGCTGCGGCCGCCGCCCGGGTGGCAGGTCAGCACCTCGGTGGCGGCCGAGGCGACGAGTTCCCCGATCAGGTCCTGCAGCGCGGCCGGGTCGGTGACCAGCTCCAGGGCGTTCGCCCCGCCCCGGTCGCGCAGGTCGGTGCCCGCCTCGTAGGAGGGGAGCAGCTCCTCCAGCCGTTCGCGCAGCCGGTCCATCTCGTCGTGGGTCTCGCGCACCCGCAGGGCCAGCGGGGCCAGCGTGCGGGCCACCGCGGCTCGCGGGGACACGGCGCTCCAGCGCACCGGCGCGGGCTCGGCGCCGTCCCCGGTGCCGTCCGCGCCGCCGTCGGGGGCAGCGGCCGGGAGGGAGCGGGGCTGGATCAGGTGGGCCGCGGCGAGTTCGGCGAGGCCGGCGCCGACGGACTCGCCGAGCGACTCGGCGGCTTCCGTCTCGGAGAAGGCGTACCGCTCGGCCGCGTACGCGTAGAGACGCCGCGCCACGGAGCTCAGTTGGTCCGTTTCATCCGATGGCATATACATATTCGTCCCGGACTGTGCCGATTCGTTAACCCCTCGTGTTCCCGCAAGGCACCAAAACGATGCCCTCCGATCTTCGTGAGGATAGGCCTAACCGGCACAGTGGTACCACGGCGTTCTCGGGGGAGGGCGCGGGCACCCCTTGGGTCCGCGCTTCGCCGTCGTGGCACCGCGCCCTCGCGCGGGCGCGTGCCTCAAGGTGGTCGCGCCGGGCCCGCCCGTGTCGTCCGACCGGGAGGGGCCGGTGCGGCCGGCGCGGACGTCCGCGCGCGACCACCGCCACATCCGGCGCCCGGCCGCCTTCAGCCGCGTCGCAGGGACCGGCCGTAGCCCGAGGCGAGCGGCATCCGCAGGCCCAGCGGCGGGGGAGCCGCCAGCGCGTCGGTGACCGGCCGCGAGTACGGCCCGCTGAAGACGGAGCCGAGCACGAAGTCCACGGACAGGGCCACGACTTCGTCCTGGTGCTCGCGCAGTCCGTGCCCGTCGGAGTGCACCTCGAAGCGGCACGTCGTACGGTTCGCCTTCTTCGCCCGCGTGGCCAGCCGGTACGACAACTCCGGGTCGCTGCGCGCGTCGTTGGTGCCGTGCACGATCAGGACCCGGCGCCCCGAAAGCTGCTTCACCGGTTCGGGGGAGTCCTCGGCGGACTGCCGGGGCAGCGAAGGGGCGAGCGCCAGAACGGAGTTGACCGCCTCGTGGCCGGCCGCGGCGAGCGCCGCCCGGCCGCCCGCGTCGTACCCGGCCAGGCACACCGGGACGTCCCCGTACATCCGGACCACCTCGTCCGCGGCCCACTCGGCGTCCCCTTCGCGGGTTCCCGCGCCGTGGATGACCTGGTGCGTGACCAGCCCGTCCGCCGCGCCCGCACGGGCCAGGGCCCGAGCCAGCGGACGCACCGGACCGGGGGACAATCTGGACGCTCCGGGGAGAAGGAGCACCACACCACTGACCGTTGAGACCGAGCCGGTCGCGCCGGCCGCCCGCCCCAGGCGGGCTCCGCGCGCCGGCGGCGCATCATGTGCCATGACGGAACAGTCTCAGACGCCGAGGTGTACGCCACCCGTCCGCGCGGTCACTGTTACATATCGGGGGTGGACTCCGTCTCACCGCTCTACGCGCGTAGGAGCTAGAGTGCCCAGATGACGAGCGAGACCCCCAACCTGCCCACCCCGGATCAGATCCGCCGCTCCCCGAAGGTGCTCCTGCACGACCACCTCGACGGTGGCCTGCGCCCCGGGACCATCATCGAGCTGGCCCGCGAGGTCGGCTACGAGAACCTTCCCGAGAGCGACGCCGACAAGCTCGGCATCTGGTTCCGGGAAGCCGCCGACTCCGGTTCCCTCCCGCGCTACCTGGAGACGTTCGCCCACACCTGCGCGGTCATGCAGACGAAGGCGGCCCTCTTCCGGGTGGCCGCCGAGTGCGCCGAGGACCTCGCCGAGGACGGCGTCGTCTACGCGGAGATCCGCTACGCGCCCGAGCAGCACCTGGAAGCCGGGCTGACCCTCGAAGAGGTCGTCGAGACGGTCAACGAGGGCTTCCGCGAGGGTGAGCGCCGCGCGAAGGCCAACGGCCACCGGATCCGCGTCGGCGCGCTGCTGACCGCGATGCGGCACGCGGCCCGCGCGCTGGAGATCGCGGAGCTGGCCAACCGCTACCGCGACAACGGCGTCGTCGGCTTCGACATCGCCGGTGCGGAGGCCGGGTTCCCTCCCACCCGCCACCTCGACGCCTTCGAGTACCTCAAGCGCGAGAACAACCACTTCACCATCCACGCGGGCGAGGCCTTCGGTCTGCCGTCGATCTGGCAGGCCCTGCAGTGGTGCGGCGCCGACCGGCTCGGCCACGGCGTGAAGATCATCGATGACATCGAGGTCGCCGCCGACGGTTCCGTGACGCTGGGCCGCCTGGCCTCGTACGTCCGGGACAAGCGGATCCCGCTGGAGATGTGCCCGACGTCGAACCTGCAGACGGGCGCGGCGGTCTCCTACGCCGAACACCCGATCGGCCTGCTGCGGAAACTGCACTTCAGGCTGACCGTCAACACCGACAACCGGCTGATGAGCGGCACCAGCATGAGCCGCGAGTTCGAGCACCTGGTCGACACCTTTGGCTACTCGCTCGAGGACATGCAGTGGTTCACCGTCAATGCGATGAAGTCCGCGTTCATTCCTTTCGATGAACGACTGGCCATGATCAACGACGTGATCAAGCCCGGTTATGCGGAGCTGAAGTCGGAATGGCTGTTCCGTCAGACCGCTTCCACCAGCGGTTCCGTCTCGGCCTAGGCCAGAGCGTGACGGACTGAAAGCGCCCGGGAGGAGCAATTCCCGGGCGCTTTCTCGTATTTGATGATGTTTGCGGGAGGGGGTTTGAAGTGACTAGTTTGCGGAGCCGCTCATTTCCCCGTCGCAAGGACGATTCTTCATGAAGCAGTCAGCTGCCAAGACCCTCGGTGTTGCCGCTCTCGGTGCCGCCTTTGCCGCCGTCGCCGCCGGTACCGCCTCGGCCGCCGTCCCCGCAGTCGGTCTCAGTGACGCGCTGGGCACCGTCACGGGGGCGGTCCAGGGCGCGACCAGCCAGCAGCACGTGACCGCCGAGGACGGCCAGCAGGCCCCCGAGGCGACCGACCCGGCCGCCGCGCTCGGCACGGTGACCGGCCTGCTCGGCGGTCTGCCGACCAGCGGCCTCGGCGCCTGATCCACTCCGGATCTCCGCTCGGATCCGTACGCGACCCGTACGCGATTCGTACGCACGCCCACGCGGCGCACACCTCTTCGAGCAGGTGTGTGCCGCGTCGCGGCATGTGCCAGGATCACCGCCAACTGCCCGTCAAACACCTGGGTATGAGGTTGCGACCATGCGCATGAAGGCACGAACGGCCACGGCCGTGCTACTCCCCGCCCTGCTGTCCGTGACGGTGGGCTGCGGGAGCACCAACACCCCCGCCTCCGGCAAGGGGCCGGACCCGAAGGGCTCCGCGAGCGCGCCCGGGCAGGCGGGGTCGTCCGGCGCGTCCGCCGCGGCCGGAGCCTCGGGCTCGGCGGGCACCGGCGGAGCCGGTGAGACGGGCGCCACGGCCGCCGCGGGCGGTACGGCCGGCCCCCGGCGGGGCGCCGGCCGGCTGGAGCGCGCCGCCCTGGAACAGGGCGACCTGACCGGCTACCAGATCTCCGCGAACGGCAAGAACCCGAACGCCCCCGACGGCCAGCCACAGGCGGACCGCAAGGCCTGCCAGCCGCTCGCCGACATCATGGGCGACAAGCCCGACCCGGCGGCGCGCGAGACCGTCAACCGGGGCATCGGCTCCCAGAAGCAGCTGGGCCTGGCCGTCTCCGCCTCCGTCAGCTCCTACGCCGAATCCGACGCCAAGGCGCTGATCGCCCGGCTGAAGGACGCCGTGGCCGCCTGTGCGGGCGGCTTCACCGCCACCGTCGAGAAGCAGACCGGCACCTACCGCGACGTGAAGGCGGCCGACTACAAGACGGGCGGCGACGAGAGCGTCAGCTGGACCACGACCGCTGCCGCCGAGGGCGTCACCGCCCAGGTGCACCTGGTCGTCGTGCGCCAGGGGGACACCGTCATGCGCCTCATGGCGCTCAACGTCACGGGCGGCCGCCAGACCCCCCAGGTCCCGCACGAGGTCGCGGACAAGCAGCTCCAGAAGGTCCGCGCCGCGCGCTGAATTCCCGCTGTTCGCGTGGTGCCCGCTCCGGCCGGCCGATTACCAGCCGGCGGCGGCGGAAGAGGTGCTCGACTTCTCGTTGGGCAGGAGCACCCACAGCGCCAGGTAAAGCAGGAACTGCGGTCCGGGCAGCAGGCACGAGACGACGAAGATGATCCGCATCGTGTTCGCGGACATTCCGAATCGGCGCGCCAGACCGGCACAGACTCCGCCGATCCATCGTCCGTCACGGGGGCGGGCAAGGGCGCTCATGGTCTCTCCTCGGTCGTTGTGCGGTCCGCGGAATGTTTTTCCGCGATGCCTCAATACTCCCGCTGAACAGAGGACAGAACGTCGGTCCAGGGGCCGAGCCCGACCCTGGTAATTCTCGGGGTCCTCCCCTGAGAACGCCGCAGGCGGAGCCTCAGGGCCGGCATCACGGCCACGTGCGCGAGCATCACGCCGAGGGTGTTCAGCAGCACCGAATCCACGTCGACCACCTGACCCGGGACCGCCATCTGGAACATCTCGATGCCGACCGAGACCAGCGCGCCCGCGGCGGCCGTCCGGGCCAGCGAGGACCACGTGGCCAGCGGCGAAAGCTCCACACGGCCGCTGACCAGCGGCAGCAGCACGCCGAGCGGGGCCAGCAGCGCCAGCCCGCCGCCGATCCGGCGGGTGGCCTCCAGGGGCCCGAGGGAGAGGTCCGCCCTGATCCCCTCCAGCGGGGTCAGATTGGCGGCCGCCGCCCAGGGCACGTCCAGCGGGCGCAGCATCAGCCAGCCGACGAGGAGGAGGTGGGCGACCAGCAGGACCCCGGCGAGGAGCCGGATCCACTGCTGTACCGCGGCGCTGCCGCTGCCCTTGACACGGTTGCCCTTGAGACGGTGCACGCCAGTGGAGACGCGGGTTCCGGCGTCCGCGGTTCCGGGGAAACCGCCGGTCAGCCCGTGGCGAGCAGCACAATCAGGATGAGCGCGCCGAACACCGCGGGCGCGATGATCTCGTACGACCAGGAGACCTTCACGGAGCCCTGGGCGCCGGGCCGCGAGGCGCCGCGCTCCTGCAGTTCCCGCAGATCCTCCACGATCTGGTCGGCGGAGGCGCGGCGGACCTCCTCGTCCGGAGCCTTGGCCTGGCCGTTGCCCAGGCCGAGCCGGCCCGCCTGACGGCGGTTGGCCTTCTTGCGCTCCCGCAGGGAGACCGGAATGGACCACAGCTGGTACGTCGCCCCCTCCGCCAGCACCTCGGCGGAGAACCGGGCGCGCACGGTGTCGACGGCGGCCCAGGGCAGCTCGATGACCCGGAAGGGGTTGCGCACGCGCAGCCGGTCGGCGCCGGCGAAGACGGCCGGACGGACCGTGAACGCGACGATCAGCGGGGTCACGCACAGGGCGACGGCGAGGGCGATCCACGGGATGTTCCCCGCGCCCCGCACCACGGCGTCCCCGCAGAGCCACGCGAGCAGCGCCAGCAGCACCACCCCGGTGACGGTGGCCATCGGGGAGCGGTAGACCCGGTCGTCGTACGCCGGCTCTTCGGTGGGCTGATCGCTGCTCATGCGGCCGATTGTGCCTCAAGCCGTCTCAGCCCACGAGATCGGCATACAGGATGATGTTGTCGGGCCGGTGACCGTCGGTGATTTCACCGCCGCAGGTGATCACGCGCAGCTCGGGGCGGGCGGTGTTCCCGTAGACCTTCTCGGTGGGGAAGCGCTTCTTGTCCACCTGCTCCAGCTCGCGGACCCGGAAGACGGCGGTGCTGCCGTCCTCGCGGGAGACGGTCACCTCGTCGCCGGCGCGGACGCGGGAGACGTCCTTGAGCACGGCCGGGCCGCGGACGGTGTCGAAGTGGCCGATCAGCACGGCGGGCCCGGTCTCACCGGGGGTGACGCCCTTGTCGTACCAGCCGATCTTGTCCCCGTCGGCCACGGAGGGCACCTCGACGGTGCCGTCGGCGGCCAGGCCGAGCGACAGCAGGGGCGAGGCGTCGACCCCGGCCGCGGGGATCCGTACGCGTACGGGCGCCGAAGCGGCCATCGGGGCGGCCGTCGCCGGGGCCGCCGGAGCGGAGGTCGGGGCGACGGCGGGCGGCGCGGAGGCCGTGGCCACGGCCGGGGCGGAGGGCGCGGCGGCGGGCGAGGCGCCGCCGCAACCGGTCAGCACGGAGGCGAGGAGGGCGGCGGCGATCAGCGGGCCGGCGGTGCGACGGTTCAAGGGAGGCTCCGGTGAAACGGGCCGCGGCGGGCCACCTGGGGTGGCCCGCCGGAGGCGAGTAGGGATCCGAACGGGGTGTGGGTCAGCCCTGGGTGCGGCGGCGCAGGAACAGGCCGGCGCCGAGCGCGCCGACGACCGCGATCAGACCGGCTCCGGCCGCCACCGTGGTGCTGTTGTCGGTGTCGGTGACGGTCTCGACCGGCAGTTCGGCACCCGCGGCCACCGGGCCCTTGGGGACGACGACGGTCTGCGGGGCCGGCTTCGGCTTCGCCGGGGTGGTGGAGGGCTTCGGCTTGGGCGTGACGGGCGGCGTGTCGTTGGCGAACTCGTAGTTCGGCTTGCACCCCTTGGGGAACGCGGGGAACGAGGTCCGGCCGATCGGCGTGGAGCCGCCCTGGGTCTTCCACTCGAAGACGGGTGTGGCGCTGCTGGGGTTCACGATCCGGGCCATGATGCCCGCGGACTTGGGCAGCGAGGGCTCCTTGCGGCTCAGGGTGGCCCAGGGGGCGTCGCCCGAGGCGGACCTGAGCGAGGCCACCGGGCCGTACTCGGCGACGCGCAGCTCGGCTATGACGCCGGCGCCCATGTCCACCTGCTTGAGCCCCGAGCGGCAGTCGACGCCGGGCCGGCCCTTCGGCAGGGGGAAGGACTTCTCGGTGCCGCCGTCCTTGGCCACGACGAGGAGCGGGGTGGCCGACTCCAGGTGGGTGAGGGCGAAGAGCGTGCCCTGGATCTTCTCCTTGGTGTGCGACCGGTCGAGGGACACCAGCGGCTTCGGCCTGGTCGCTCCGTCCTCCACGATGTGGATCACGGCGCGGGGCCCCTCCTTCGCCGTGTTGCTCACGAACGCGATCAGGTTGTCGCCGATGTCGATCTTCTCGACCGGGGACGCGGCCGCCTTCGTCGAGCCGGCCGCGTGCGGTGCCGACGCCGCGAAGGCGGCGCCCGCGGCGGGCGCGAGCAGCGCGCCGGCGAGGGCGGCGGTGACGATCGAGGTGCGGAGGGCGGTACGCATAACGACTCCTGAAGCGTGGGTGAGGAGAGTGGAGGAGAGTCGCATGCCGCGTTGAGTCTGTTCGGTCGGTTTCACCGGGTCAGGTGTGGCGGGCTGCTGAGAAAAAATGTACGGATCTTGTGCGGGTGAACGATCCCCTCCGTGTCATGGCCGCGTAACAGCAAACGGGCTGTCGGATTCCGAAAGGGCCGGAGCAGGGGATGCCCCGCCGCCACCCGCGTGACCTGCGCGTCTGGCGCCCGGGGAAGCTCCGGGACAGGACCCGGGGAACGGCCTGCGGCGGGCCACCGAGGGTGGCCCGCCGCAGGCGAGTCGGGATCCGGACAGGCGGGGATCAGCTGTCAGCCCTGGGCGCGGCGGCGCCGCAGCACCACGCTCGCGCCGAGCGCGCCGAAGGCCGCGATCAGAGCGGCGCCGGCCGCCACCGTGGTGGCGCTGTTGGTGTCCCCGGTCGTGGAGGCCGCGGCGACCGGGGCGACCGGGGCGGGCGCGGCCGCCGGGACGACGGCGCCGGCGGCGACTCCGCCCTTGGGCACCACGGAGGTCTGGCCGACGGTCTGCGTCTTGGGGCCGGTCGGCGTGGTGGCGCTCGGCTTGGCGGAGGGCCCGGTCGACGGCTTGGTCTCCGGCTGCGGCTTCTGGGTCGCCGGCTGGAAGGTGAAGTCGAAGGTGCAGCCCTTCGGCAGCGCGGGGAAGGTCGCGTGGCCGTACGGCGTGGAGCCGCCCTGGGTCTTCCACTCGAAGACCGGCTTGGCGGAGCTCGGGTTCAGGATGCGGGCGACGATGCCGGCGCCCTTCGGCAGGGAGGGGTTGGCGCGGGTCAGCGAGGTGTGCCCGCCCTCGCCCTCCTCGGCGAACTCCAGCTGCGCGACCGGACCGTTCGGGCCCGTCATCAGCAGGGCCACCGCGCCCGCCCCTATGGACTGCCTGACCGGCTCGGACAGGCACTCCGGGCCCTGGCCCTTCGGGAACGGGTGGGTGGTCGTCTTGCCGTCCTTGGTCACCGACAGGAGCGGGTGGTGCACGTCCTCCTCGACGAACCGGAGCCGCAGGCCGTCGACCGTGGCCGTGGGGTGCTTGACGTCCACCACGGCCAGGACGCGGCCCATGTAGCTGTCACCCTGCTTCCAGTCCTTCGGGACGGCGCGGACCCAGGCCTCGGGGCCCTCGGACTTGTTCCGCAGCACCGCGACCACGCCCTCGGAGATCAGGACGGGCGTACCGGCGTAGCGGTCGGGGACGGTGGACGAGGCGGCGGCGGGACGCGCCGGCGTGGCGGCGAAGGCGGACCCGGTGGGAGCGAGCAGGGCCCCGGCGAGGACGGCGGCGGCGAGGGCGGTGCGGGCGGCGGAACGCATGAAGACTCCTGGAAACGGAATTCGGAAAGGGAAGGTGTGCCGCACTCCGCGTTGCTCCGGTCGGGCTTTCGTCCGGTGATGCCGGCGGGCTGCTGAGAAAGAATCTACGGATCATGTGTGGGTGGAATATCCACCTCTCGTCATGGCCGTGTAACTGCCACCGGAGTCACCAAATCCCCTTCCGTGCCTAGCAGTTGTCCGGACCCGGGGAAGCCCTGGAAACGCCGAACGCCGGGCCGCCACGAGCGCGGCCCGGCGAGGTGCGGGGAGAGGCGGGGAGAGGCGTCGTGCCGGGTCAGCCGTGGTGCGGCGTGATCTCGTAGGCGGGCTTGCACCCCTGGGGCAGCACGGGGAAGGAGGTGCTTCCGAGCGGGGTGTGCACGCCGCCCTGGGGGTTCGACCACTCGTAGCGGGGGTGCGCGCCGCTCGGGTCCACGATGCGGGTGTCCCGGCCCTCCGGATCGGTACGGGTCAGCGTCAGCGACCAGGTCCGGGACGGGTCGGCGGAGTGCGCGAAGGCCTTGGGGCCCTCCGGGGACATGGTCAGGTCGGCGACGCCGCCCTCCCCGATGTCGACCCGCTTGACCGGCGAGACGCATGGGGAGGCCGGGGCCGACGCCGCGAGGGAAGAACCGGCGGCCGGGAGGAGCAATCCGCCCGCGAGGGCGGCGCAGGCGAGGGACGTGTGGAGGGCGGAACGCATGGCGACTCCTGAGGCGTGGGGGGAAAGGATCTTGCGCGTGTGAACGATCTGTTCCCCCTTCGGGCGGCGTCACCGCAAAACGGCGTGTCCGATTCCGAATGAATCGGGGGGAGGGGGTGACAGGCCGCTACGCGCGTAGATATGCTCATGTGGTGACCATGCCCACCACCCTCACCGCATTCGCTGACGTGACGACGTCCGACAGTGCGCTGCGCCGCTTCCTGCACGGGCTGCCCGGCGTCGACGCTGTCGGCCTGGAGGCCCGCGCGGCCTCCCTCGGCACCCGCTCGATCAAGACGACGGCCAAGGCGTACGCCATCGACCTCGCCATCTCGATGATCGACCTGACGACGCTGGAAGGCGCGGATACCCCGGGCAAGGTCCGGGCGCTCTCCGCCAAGGCCGCCAACCCCGATCCGACCGACCGCACCACGCCCATGACGGCCGCCGTCTGCGTGTACCCGGACATGGTGGCCACGGCCAAGGCCGCCCTGAACGGCGCCGACGTCAAGGTCGCCTCCGTCGCCACCGCCTTCCCGGCCGGCCGCGCGGCCCTGCCCGTCAAGCTCGCCGACACGGCCGACGCCGTGGCCGCCGGCGCCGACGAGATCGACATGGTCATCGACCGTGGAGCCTTCCTCGCCGGCCACTACCTCGACACCTACGAGCTGATCCGCTCCGTCAAGGCGGCCTGCGTCCGCCCCGACGGCAGCGCGGCCCGCCTCAAGGTGATCTTCGAGACCGGCGAGCTGTCCACGTACGACAACATCCGCCGCGCCTCCTGGATCGGCATGATGGCCGGGGCGGACTTCATCAAGACCTCGACCGGCAAGGTCGGCGTCAACGCCACCCCCGCGAACACGCTCCTCATGCTCGAAGCCGTCCGTGACTTCAAGGCGCAGACTGGAATCCAGATCGGCGTGAAGCCGGCCGGCGGCATCCGGACCACCAAGGACGCGATCAAGTTCCTGGTCCTGGTCAACGAGACCGTGGGCGAGGACTGGCTGTCCAACCACTGGTTCCGCTTCGGAGCCTCCAGCCTGCTCAACGACCTGTTGATGCAGCGCCAGAAGCTGAGCACCGGCCGCTACTCCGGTCCCGACTACGTGACGGTGGACTGATCACCATGGCATCGCTTTTCGAGTACGCACCCGCTCCCGAGTCGCGCTCGGTCGTCGACATCGCTCCCTCCTACGGGCTGTTCATCGACGGCGAGTTCACCGACGCGGCGGACGGCAAGGTCTTCAAGACCGTCTCCCCGGCCTCCGAAGAGGTCCTCTCCGAGATCGCGCAGGCCGGCGCCGCCGATGTGGACCGCGCCGTGAAGGCCGCCCGCAAGGCCTTCGAGAAGTGGTCCGCGCTGCCCGGCTCCGAGCGCGCCAAGTACCTCTTCCGCATCGCCCGGATCATCCAGGAGCGCAGCCGCGAGCTGGCCGTCCTGGAGACTCTCGACAACGGCAAGCCGATCCGGGAGACCCGCGACGCGGACCTCCCGCTCGTCGCCGCGCACTTCTTCTACTACGCGGGCTGGGCCGACAAGCTCGACCACGCGGGCTACGGTGCCAACCCGCGCCCCCTCGGCGTGGCCGGCCAGGTCATCCCGTGGAACTTCCCGCTGATGATGCTCGCGTGGAAGATCGCCCCGGCGCTCGCCACCGGCAACACGGTCGTGCTCAAGCCGGCCCAGACGACCCCGCTCTCCGCGCTCTTCTTCGCGGACATCTGCCGCCAGGCGGGCCTGCCCAAGGGCGTCGTCAACATCCTCACCGGGTACGGGGACGCCGGCGCGGCCCTCGTCGAGCACCCGGACGTGAACAAGGTCGCCTTCACCGGCTCCACCGCCGTCGGCAAGGCCATCGCGCGCCAGGTCGCCGGCACCTCCAAGAAGCTCACCCTGGAGCTGGGCGGCAAGGGCGCCAACATCGTCTTCGACGACGCCCCCATCGACCAGGCCGTCGAGGGCATCGTCAGCGGCATCTTCTTCAACCAGGGCCAGGTCTGCTGCGCGGGCTCGCGCCTGCTGGTCCAGGAGTCGATCCACGACGAGCTGATCGACTCGCTCAAGCGCCGGCTGACCACGCTGCGCCTGGGCGACCCGCTCGACAAGAACACCGACATCGGTGCGATCAACTCCGCGGAGCAGCTCGCCCGGATCACCGCCCTCGCGGACACCGGCGAGGCGGAGGGCGCCGAGCGCTGGTCGGCGCCGTGCGAACTGCCGAACGCCGGCTACTGGTTCGCCCCGACGCTCTTCACGAACGTCTCCCAGTCGCACACCGTCGCCCGCGACGAGATCTTCGGCCCGGTGCTGTCCGTGCTGACCTTCCGCACGCCCGACGAGGCCGTGGCCAAGGCGAACAACAGCCAGTACGGCCTGTCCGCCGGCATCTGGACGGAGAAGGGCAGCCGCATCCTCGCGGTCGCCAACAAGCTCCGCGCGGGCGTCGTCTGGGCCAACACGTTCAACAAGTTCGACCCGACCTCGCCCTTCGGCGGCTACAAGGAATCGGGCTTCGGGCGCGAAGGCGGCCGTCACGGCCTGGAGGGCTACCTCGATGTCTGAGTCTGCTGCGTCTTCTACGGCGCGTCTGAGCGTCTTCAAGACCTACAAGCTGTACGTCGGGGGCAAGTTCCCCCGCTCCGAGAGCGGCCGGGTGTACGAGGTGAGTGACTCGAAGGGCAAGTGGCTGGCCAACGCCCCGCTGTCCTCCCGCAAGGACGCCCGTGACGCGGTCGTCGCCGCCCGCAAGGCCTTCGGCGGCTGGTCGGGCGCGACCGCGTACAACCGCGGCCAGATCCTCTACCGCGTCGCCGAGATGCTGGAGGGCCGCCGCGAGCAGTTCGTCCGCGAGGTCGGCGAGGCGGAGGGCCTGTCCAAGACGAAGGCCGCGGCCGTCGTCGACGCGGCGATCGACCGCTGGGTCTGGTACGCGGGCTGGACCGACAAGATCGCCCAGATCGTGGGCGGGGCCAACCCGGTCGCGGGCCCCTACTTCAACCTCTCCACCCCCGAGCCGACCGGTGTGGTCACGGTCGTCGCCCCGCAGGCCTCGTCCTTCCTGGGCCTGGTCTCCGTGATCGCCCCGGTGATCGCCACCGGCAACACGGTCGTCGTCATCGCCTCCGAGAAGGCGCCGCTCCCGGCGCTCTCCCTCGGCGAGGTGCTGGCCACCTCCGACCTGCCCGGCGGCGTCGTCAACATCCTGTCCGGCAAGGCCGCCGAGATGGGCCCGCACCTGGCGTCCCACCAGGACGTCAACGCGATCGACCTGGCGGGCGCCGACGAGGCCCTGGCCAAGGAGCTGGAGATCGCGGCCGCGGACAACCTCAAGCGCGTCCTGCGTCCACAGCCTGTGGACGACTGGAGCGCCGACCCGGGCACGGCGCGCATGACGGCGTTCCTGGAGACCAAGACCGTCTGGCACCCGACCGGGTCGCTGGGTGCGGGCGGGTCCTCGTACTAGCGGACCCCCCACGAGAGGGCTCGGCCCTTCCCCGAAGACGGGCCCCGGCAGTGTCCCCCGCGCTGTCGGGGCCTCTTCATGCCCTACGGGAGCTACTTGCCGCCCGTCAGGGGGCCCAGGAGCGAAGACGCCGCGGCGGTGGGCAGCTGCCCGACCGAAGGCCCCTGGGTCAGGATGCCCGTGACCATGCCGGTGCCGACCGACGGGAAATCCGCGACCTGGGTGGCGACGCCGTTGTCGAGGGGATCCACGCCGGTGTGGGCCAGCGGATTCACCTTGAGGTTCGAGATCGGGTCGGAGACCCCCGCGAGGGCCGCCGGAACATCGAGCTCGCCCGCCTGGGCACCCCCGGCGGCCATCGCGAGGGCCGCGCCGGCCATCGACAGAGTCAGGCCTGCGGTGCGCAGCGCCTTGGTGTGGGGGGCTTTGGGGGCTGCGTGACGTGCCATGGATTCCCGCCTGTGGGCTCGTACGGACTCGTGATCGCGTGCGCACGCAGCGTAGTGGAGGTGTGATCCTGGATACCAACGGACCTTTGGGTAGGTCCCCTGCGCGAGCTAATAGTTCACACTGTTGTTCCGTGAGCTGTTCTTCTCCTTTGCCTACGCGTGTCGTCCTGCTGACCGGACCCTCGGGCTCCGGCAAGTCCTCGCTGGCGGCTCGTTCCGGGTTGCCCGTGCTGCGCCTGGACGACTTCTACAAGGAGGGCGACGACCCCACCCTCCCGCTCGTCGAGGGGAGCGCCGACACCGACTGGGACTCGCCGCTGTCCTGGGACGCGGAGGCGGCCGTGGCCGCGATCGCCGAGCTGTGCGCGGCCGGGCGGACCGAGGTGCCCGTCTACGACATCTCGACCTCCTCGCGGACCGGTACCGAGTCGCTGGACATCTCCCGCACCCCGCTGTTCATAGCCGAGGGGATCTTCGCGGCCGACGTCGCCGTGCGGTGCCAGGAGCTGGGGCTGCTGGCGGACGCGATCTGCCTGCGCGGGCGGCCCAGCACCACCTTCCGGCGGCGCCTGGCCCGTGACCTGCGCGAGGGCCGCAAGTCGGTGCCGATGCTCCTGCGGCGCGGCTGGCGGCTGATGCGGGCCGAGCGCGGGATCGTGGCCCGTCACACCGCACTGGGGGCTCACGCGTGTGGCCGAGACGAGGCGCTCGGGCGGCTCGCCGCCGCCGCGGCGGGGCGCCACCGGGCCGCGGCCGCGGTGTAGACGCCAAAAGGCGGGACCGCGCGGACCCCCGTCCGCTCGATCCCGCCCTTTGCCCCCGTGGCCCCCGTCCCACCCCCGCAGGACGGGCCCCCTGGCCCTTTGGTCTTGTGGTGCCGGCCGGTCCTACGCGACCAGGTCCTCGAAGGACTCGGCCTCGTCGCGGCCGAAGCTCAGCGCCTCGTCCTCGCGCATGCGGCGCAGCGAGCGCCAGATGCTCGACTTCACCGTGCCGACGCTGATGCCGAGGATCTCCGCGATCTCCGGGTCCGTGCGGCCCTCGTAGTAGCGGAGCACCAGCATCGTGCGCTGCGGCTCCGGGATGCGGGTGAGCGCCTGCCACAGCACGGCGCGCAGCTCCGTACCGCCCATGGCGTCCGTGTCCGAGGCCGTCTCCGGCAGCTCTTCCGTCGGGTACTCGTTCAGCTTGCGCCGGCGCCAGGCGCTGATGTGCAGGTTCGTCATCGTGCGCCGCAGGTACCCGCCGACGGCGGCCTTGTCGCTGATGCGGTCCCAGGCGCGGTACGTGGAGAACAGCGCGGTCTGCAGCAGGTCCTCGGCCTCGTAGCGGTCGCCGGTCAGGTGGAAGGCCGTCGCGTAGAGGGCGGCCCGCCGTTCCTGCACGTACGCCGTGAACTCGGCCTCGTTGGAGGAGTCCGGGACGTCCGCGGAGCCCGGCGTGCGCTGGGCGGGGACGGAGGGGCGCTCGTAGGTCTTCGCGTCGATGGCCACCACGTGCGCCGGCCGCCGGGAAGGGGCCGTCGCCGTACGGATTGCCGTGCGGCGGTTCACATCGTGCAGCCGCGTGACAACCGCGCTGGTGGTGATGCTGTGCAGCGTGTTCATCTCGCGCCCCCCGTCGTGGAGTCTGTCTGGTCCGTTGCCAAGAAGACTGCCCGGCCGACATAACCGCGGTGTCCTGCGACTGTCACAGGCCTGTCACAGGGTCCGTGCCGGGATTGGAAGTGCGGGGAGGTCGAAGTCCCGCGGGGCGATGGGACAGAATGAGCCCGTGCCTTTCCTGTTGCTCATCGAGGACGACGACGCCATCCGCACGGCCCTCGAACTCTCCCTGTCACGCCAGGGCCACCGTGTGGCCACCGCGGCGACGGGCGAGGACGGCCTCAAACTGCTGCGCGAGCAGCGGCCCGACCTGATCGTGCTCGACGTCATGCTGCCCGGAATCGACGGCTTCGAGGTGTGCCGGCGCATCCGCCGAACCGACCAGCTGCCGATCATCCTGCTCACCGCGCGCAACGACGACATCGACGTGGTCGTCGGCCTGGAGTCGGGAGCCGACGACTACGTGGTCAAGCCCGTCCAGGGGCGGGTGCTCGACGCCCGCATCCGTGCGGTGCTGCGCCGCGGCGAGCGCGAGTCCACCGACACCGCGGTCTTCGGCCCGCTGGTCATCGACCGCTCCGCCATGACCGTGACCAAGAACGGTGAGGACCTCCAGCTCACCCCGACCGAGCTGCGGCTGCTCCTGGAGCTCAGCCGCCGGCCCGGCCAGGCGCTCTCCCGCCAGCAGCTGCTGCGGCTGGTGTGGGAGCACGACTACCTCGGTGACTCGCGGCTCGTCGACGCCTGCGTGCAGCGGCTGCGCGCCAAGGTCGAGGAAGTGCCCTCGTCGCCCACCTTGATCCGTACCGTGCGGGGCGTCGGCTACCGGCTGGACTCCCCGCAGTGATCCGAGCCCTGTTCGCGGGCCGGCGCTGGACCAGCCTGCGGCTGCGGCTCCTCGTCGTGTTCGCACTGGTCGCGCTGACGGCCGCCGTTTCCGCGTCCGGGATCGCCTACTGGCTCAACCGCGAGGCCGTCCTGACCCGGACCCAGGACGCCGCCCTCGGCGACTTCCGGCAGGAGATGCAGAACCGGGCCGCGGCCCTGCCCGCCGACCCGACGCAGGAGGAGCTGCAGCACACCGCCGAGATGATGGCGGGCAGCAGCCCCGGTTACAGCGTGCTGCTGGTGGACGAGAAGGACGGCCGCAAGGTCGCCGGGACCGCCGGTCCCGACGCCTTCTCGCTGGCCGACGTACCGAAGTCGCTCCAGCACGCCGTCGACGACCGGCAGAAGACCACCTCGGCCAACGACGCCGCGTACCACGTGTACTGGCAGCGGACGAAGCCCGACGGGAACCCCTACCTGGTCGGCGGCACCCGGATCGTGGGCGGCGGCCCGACCGGCTACATGTACAAGTCCCTCGCCCAGGAGCGCGACGACCTCAACGCCCTGGCCTGGTCGCTGACCATCGCCACCGGCCTCGCGCTGCTCGGCTCCGCGCTGCTCGCGCAGGCCGCGGCCCGTACGGTGCTGCGGCCCGTGCAGCGGCTCGGCGACGCGGCGCGCCGGCTCGGCGAAGGGGAGCTGGACCACCGGCTCGAGGTGTCGGGGACGGACGAACTCGCGGACCTGGCCCACACCTTCAACAAGACGGCGGAGGCGCTGGAGAAGAAGGTCGCCGACATGAGCGCGCGGGAGGAGTCCAGCCGGCGTTTCGTCGCGGACATGTCCCACGAACTGCGCACGCCGCTGACTGCGCTGACGGCGGTCGCCGAGGTGCTGGAGGACGAGGTCGAGTACCTCGACCCGATGATCGCACCGGCGGTGGGGCTCGTCGTGAGCGAGACCAGGCGGCTGAACGACCTCGTGGAGAACCTCATGGAGGTCACCCGCTTCGACGCGGGAACGGCGCGGCTGGTGCTGGACGACGTGGACGTCGCCGACCAGGTGACGGCGTGCATCGACACGCGGGCGTGGCTCGACGCGGTCGAACTCGACGCGGAGCGCGGGATCGTGGTGCGGCTCGACCCGCGGCGGCTCGACGTGATCCTGGCGAATCTGATCGGCAACGCGCTCAAGCACGGCGGATCGCCGGTGCGGGTCTCCATCCGGGTGGAGGGGGACTGGCTGGTGATCGCGGTACGGGACAACGGGCCGGGCATCCCCGAGGCCGTACTGCCGCACGTCTTCGACCGGTTCTACAAGGCGAGCGCGTCGCGGCCGAAGTCGGACGGCAGCGGGCTCGGCCTGTCCATCGCGATGGAGAACGCGCACATCCACGGCGGGGACATCACCGCGGAGAACGGGGCGCAGGGCGGTGCGCTGTTCACGCTGCGGCTGCCGGTGGACGTGGGGAAGGTGATCGCCGGTGAAGACGAGGAGTAGGACGGAGCGCGGGACCGCGGGGCGCGGTGCGGTGCTCGGCGCGACGCTCGCTACGACGGCCGTCGTGGTGGCCCTGGGCCTGTTGTCCCTGGGCGCCCTGACCGGCTGCGGGATCCGGGCGACCACCGTGCCGGTGGACGTGGGACCGGCGCCCTCGCGGGTCTCGTGCAAGACCCCGGCCGGCGCCGCGGCGGGAACGGGCGGGGTGCAGGGCATCCGGGCCACGGTGGAGCTGGTCTGCGGGGCGCAGCTGGTGGGCGTCCAGCGGGTGGTGCCGGTGTCGGAGAAGCAGCCCGCGCGGGACGTGGCGGGGCTCGTCACCCAGGCCCTGCTGGAGGCGCTCCAGCGGGAGCCGTCCGCGGAGGAGCGGGAGGCCGGCTTCACGACCGAGGTGCCGGCCAACCTGACGGTCTCGGCGCCGCGGCCGGGCGATCCGGCGGGCGCGGTGCGGCTGAGCCGCAAGCCCGAGGACCTGCCCCCGGTGGCGCTGTCGCAGCTGGTGTGCACGCTCGCGGAGAGCGACGCGGTGTCGGCGGGGCCGGGCCCGGTGGTCCTGGGCGGTCCCGACGCGGATCCGCCGCGGGCCTGGGAGTGCACGGACGCCGTCCGCTCCCGCCCGGAGTCCGTCGCGACCCTGGGCGACGTGGTCCGGCCGTCGGCGACGCCCTCGCCCTCGGCTTCCTGACCCGGTCAGGACGAAGCCGGTCATGACGAAGGCCCCCCGGGCAGGAGCTCGGGGGGCCTTCGTACGGCCCGGCGGGTCGCCGGACGGAGTCCGGCGCAGCGGCGCGAAGCCCGCGCAGCGGTGCGAGCGGCGCGTGAAGGATCAGATGCCGGCGGCCGCCGCCAGGTCCTTCTTGATCGCGTCCAGGACCTCCTGGCCGCGGGCGCGGGCCGGGAGCAGGTCGGCGGCTTCCGCCACCGGGACCACGACCTCCAGGTAGCACTTCAGCTTGGGCTCCGTGCCGGACGGGCGGACGATCACCCGGGCCTTGTAGTCGCCCTCCAGGTAGTAGCGCAGCCCGTCCGTGGGCGGGAGCGTCGCCGTGCCCTCGTTCAGGTCCTCCGCCGAGGTGACCCGCAGGCCCGCCAGCGAGGCCGGGGGCTCCGCGCGCAGGGCCGCCATCGCCGAGGCGATGACCGACAGGTCCTCCACGCGGACCGACAGCTGGTCGGTGGCGTGCAGACCGTGCTCCATCGCCAGGTCGTCCAGCAGGTCGGTCAGGGTCCGGCCCTGTTCCTTGAGCTCCGAGGCCAGTTCCGCGACGAGCAGGGCGGCCGTGACGCCGTCCTTGTCGCGGACGCCCTCGGGGTCCACGCAGTAGCCGAGCGCCTCCTCGTACCCGTAGCGCAGGCCCTCGACGCGGGAGATCCACTTGAAGCCCGTCAGGGTCTCCTCGTAGCCGACGCCCGCGGCCTCCGCGATCCGCCCGAGGAGGGAGGAGGAGACGATGGACTCGGCGAAGACGCCCCGCGCCCCCTTGTGCACCAGGTGGGCGGCGAGCAGCGCGCCGACCTCGTCACCGCGCAGCATCCGCCAGCCGGAGGCCGAGGCCGGGTCCGGGACGGCCACCGCGCAGCGGTCGGCGTCCGGGTCGTTGGCGATCACGATGTCGGGGTCGACGCGGGCGGCCGTCGCGAAGGACAGGTCCATCGCGCCCGGCTCCTCCGGGTTGGGGAAGGCCACCGTCGGGAAGGCCGGGTCCGGCTCCGCCTGCTCGGCCACGAGGACCGGGGCGGGGAAGCCGGCGCGGGCGAAGGCGGCCAGGACCACGTCCTTGCCGACGCCGTGCATGGCCGTGTAGACGGTCCGCACGCCCCGGGGGGAGCCGGGGGTGAGGACGGCGTCCGTACGGGCCAGGTAGGCCTCCAGGACCTCGTCGCCGAGGTCCTGCCAGCCGTCCTCGGCCCGCGGTACGTCGGCCAGCGCGGCGATCGCGTCGATCTGCGCGGCGATCTCCGCGTCGGCCGGGGAGACGATCTGCGAACCGTCGCCGAGGTAGACCTTGTAGCCGTTGTCCCGGGGCGGGTTGTGGCTGGCGGTCACCTCGACGCCGGCGACGGCGCCCAGGTGCCTTATGGCGTACGCCAGGACGGGCGTCGGCAGCGGACGGGGCAGGACGGCGGCGCGCAGGCCGGCGCCGATCATGACCGCGGCGGTGTCGCGGGCGAAGTCGGCCGACTTGTAGCGGGCGTCGTAGCCGACGACGACCAGGCCGTCGGCGTGGCCCTGGGCCTTGAGGTAGGCCGCGAGGCCCGCCGCGGCCCGGATCACCACGTTGCGGTTCATCCGCATCGGGCCCGCGCCCAGCTCGCCGCGGAGTCCGGCGGTGCCGAACTGCAGCATGCCGGAGAAGCGGTCCGCGAGCTCGGTGGTGTCACCGGCCTCGATGAGCTTGGCGAGCTCGTCGGCCGTCTCCGGGTCCGGGTCCTCGGCCAGCCAGGCCTGGGCCCGTGCGATCAGATCGTCCTGCGCGTCCACGTCCTGCACGTCCTGCACTACCTCTCGTCGGTCGGTCGGGTCGCTCGATCAGATCCGGGCGAGGACCTGGGTCAGCAGCTTGCCCATGCGCGAGGCCGAGTCGCGGCCGGCCTGGAGCACCTCTTCGTGGTTCAGCGGCTCGCCGGAGAGGCCCGCCGCCAGGTTGGTGACCAGCGAGATGCCGAGCACCTCGGCGCCGGCCTCGCGGGCGGCGATGGCCTCCAGCACGGTGGACATGCCGACCAGGTCGGCGCCCATGACGCGGATCATGTTGATCTCGGCCGGGGTCTCGTAGTGCGGGCCGGGGAACTGCACGTAGACGCCCTCTTCGAGGGTCTCGTCGATCTCCTTGCACATCGCGCGCAGGCGCGGCGAGTACAGGTCGGTCAGGTCCACGAAGTTCGCGCCGACGATCGGCGAGGTGGCCGTGAGGTTGAGGTGGTCGCTGATCAGGACCGGCTGGCCGGGCTTCATGCCCTCGCGCAGGCCACCGCAGCCGTTGGTCAGGACGATGGTCTTGCAGCCGGCGGCGACGGCCGTGCGCACGCCGTGGGCGACGGCGGCGACGCCGCGGCCCTCGTAGTAGTGGGTCCGGCCGAGGAAGAGCAGCGCGCGCTTCTCGCCGATCTTGTACGAGCGGATCTTGCCGCCGTGGCCCTCGACGGCGGGGGGCGGGAAGCCGGGCAGCTCGGTGACCGGGAATTCGGCCTCGGGCGCGCCGAGCGCCTCTGCGGCGGGGGCCCAGCCGGAGCCCATCACGAGGGCGACATCGTGGGTCTCGGCGCCGGTGAGCTCGCGCAGGCGGGCGGCGGCGGCGTCGGCGGCGGCGAAGGGGTCGGTAACAGATGCGTTCACGCGGAAGAGCGTAGCCGCTCTTCGCCTACGCGCGTAGATGGCGCAGCTCACGGTGTTCGGATCGTTGCCTTGTCGTTTCCGACGAATTGTCCCGGCGCATCGCGGGGGCGTCCCGGGGCCGCCGTTCGGAAGGGCGGTGCCGGAAGGGCGGCGGGGGATTCAGCAGGGCCGCTTGCGCAGTTCCATCACGTAGTCGTGCGGGGCACCCGCGGATTCCGCCGCGTCGGCGAGTTCGCCCAGGTAGCGGGCCGAGGGCAGGCCGCCCTCGTAGCCGTTGAGGACGTACACCCAGGCCGCTTCCTCGCCGTCCAGCGTGTGCACGCGCACCCGCATCCGACGGTAGATGTCGAGCCCGACGCCCTCCCACCGGTCCATGGAGTCCTCGTCGAGCGGGGCCACGTCGTACAGCGCGACGAAGACCTGGTGGCGCGGCGCTTCCACGATCGTGGCCAGCGCGCCCTCCCAGCCCATCTGCTCGCCGCCGAAGGTCAGCCGCCAGTCGTTGATCCAGCCCGTTCCGCGCAGCGGCGAATGCGGAGCACGGCGCGTCATCAGCCGCGGGTCGAGGTTGCCGGCGTACGCGGCGTAGAGCGACATGTGGTCGAGGGTACGGGAGGGGCGGGCTCGACCGTGCTCCCGGCCGCGTACGGGGCCCGCGTCCCGGATGGTGGGACCGGGCGTGAAGCACCTTGATGCGTGCGGGACAATGACGTACGGAATGCATCCCCCGGGGAGACCCCCCGGAAGCCCCGGCCGGGGCGGCAGCCGGCCGGGTAGACGTGAGGCGGAGTTTTCGTGACCCGGATCGTGATCATCGGCGGCGGACCCGGCGGGTATGAGGCGGCCCTCGTGGGGGCCCAGCTCGGCGCGGAGGTGACCGTCGTGGACTGCGACGGTCTGGGCGGCGCTTCGGTGCTCACCGACTGCGTGCCCTCCAAGACTCTCATCGCGACCGCCGAGGTCATGACGACCTTCGACTCGTCGTACGAGGAACTCGGCATCGTCGTCGCGGACGACACCCCGCACATCGAACAGGCCGCGCGCGTCGTCGGCGTGGACCTCGGCAAGGTGAACCGGCGCGTCAAGCGCCTCGCGCTCGCCCAGTCCCACGACATCACCGCGTCGGTCACCCGGGCCGGCGCCCGCGTCGTACGGGGCCGCGCCAAGCTCGGCGGCCCGCAGGGCATCGACGGCACGCGGGACGTCATCGTCACCGCCGCCGACGGTTCGGAGACGATCCTCACCGCCGACGCCGTGCTCATCGCGACCGGCGGCCACCCCCGCGAGATCCCCGACGCGATGCCCGACGGCGAGCGGATCCTGAACTGGACCCAGGTCTACGACCTCGAAGAGCTCCCCGAGGAGCTCATCGTGGTCGGGTCCGGCGTGACCGGCGCCGAGTTCGCCGGCGCGTACCAGGCCCTCGGCTCCCGGGTGACCCTCGTGTCCTCCCGCGACCGGGTGCTCCCCGGCGAGGACCCGGACGCCGCCGCCGTGCTGGAGGACGTCTTCCGGCGCCGCGGCATGAACGTCATCGGCCGCTCCCGCGCCGAGTCCGCCAAGCGGGTGGGTGACCGGGTCGAGGTCACCCTCTCCGACGGCCGGGTCCTCACCGGCACGCACTGCCTGATGGCGGTCGGCGCGATCCCGAACACGAGCAACATGAACCTGGAGGAGTCCGGGGTCAAGCTCAAGGAGTCCGGGCACATCTGGACCGACAAGGTCTCGCGCACCTCCTCGCCCGGCGTGTACGCGGCCGGCGACGTGACCGGCATCTTCGCCCTGGCCTCGGTGGCCGCCATGCAGGGGCGCATCGCGATGTACCACTTCCTCGGCGACGCGGTGGCCCCGCTGAACCTGAAGACGGTCTCCTCGAACGTCTTCACCGACCCCGAGATCGCCACCGTCGGCTACACCCAGGCCGACGTGGACTCCGGCAAGATCGACGCCCGGTGCGTGAAGCTCCCGCTGCTGCGCAACCCGCGCGCCAAGATGCAGGGCATCCGGGACGGCTTCGTGAAGCTGTTCTGCCGGCCCGGCACCGGGATCGTCGTGGGCGGCGTGGTCGTCTCCCCGCGCGCGAGCGAGCTCATCCACCCGATCTCGATCGCCGTCGACAACAACCTGACGGTCGAGCAGATCGCAAACGCGTTCACCGTGTACCCCTCGCTGTCCGGGTCGATCGCCGAAGTCGCCCGCCAGCTGCACACGCGGAAGGCCTCCGGCGAGGCGTAAGTACCGATAACGGCCCTTGTGCGCAAGGGCTTTGGAGTGGATGGTCGGCCCGTCGCGGAGCAGGTGCGCGGCGGGCCGACCGCGTATACCACTAACTGCCCCACGGTATGGACAACTTCGGAATTCCGGCGCAAGGAGCTGAAAGCAGACGGTCACCCGGGTTACTGTCAGTTTCGTGTTCGCTGCAGAACGTCGCCAATTGATCCTCGAAATGGTGCGGGCCAACGGAGCTGTTTCGCTCCGGGAGCTCGCCCGCGTCGTCCAGACCTCCGAAGTGACCGTACGGCGGGACGTGCGGGCACTGGAGGCAGAAGGACTCCTCGACCGCCGGCACGGCGGTGCGGTATTGCCGGGCGGTTTCACGCGTGAATCCGGCTTTCCGCAAAAGTCCCATCTCGCGACGGCGGAGAAGACCGCCATCGCCGATGTCGCGGCCGGACTCGTCGAAGAAGGCGAGGCCGTGGTCGTCGGCGCCGGCACCACCACCCAGGAGCTGGCCCGCCGGCTCGCCCGGGTGCCCGGACTCACCGTCGTCACCAACTCGCTGCTCGTCGCACAGGCGCTGGCCCATGCGAACCGAGTGGAGGTGGTGATGACGGGCGGAACCCTGCGCGGATCCAACTACGCGCTGGTCGGCAGCGGTGCCGAGCAGTCCCTCCAGGGGCTGCGGGTCTCGCGGGCCTTCCTGTCCGGCAGTGGTCTCACCGCCGAGCGCGGGCTGTCCACCTCCAACATGCTCTCCGCGAGCGTGGACCGGGCGCTGGTGCAGGCCGCGGCGGAGGTGGTGGTCCTGGCCGACCACACGAAGCTCGGGACGGACACCATGTTCCAGACCGTGCCGACCGATGTGATCACCCGGCTGGTGACGGACGAGCCGCCGCCGCACGACGACAGGGCCGGTGCGGAGCTGCAGGCGCTGGCGGACCAGGGCGTGCAGATCACCGTCGCCGGGTCCGCGGGTGCCTCCGGTGGCGGGGAGTCGATGGCCGGGCGCCGCCCGCGCCGGGAGTCCCCGCTGCCCGTGCAGAGGCGGGGTGGCCCGACGGCCCAGCTGCGCAGTGCGGCGCCGCCGTTGCACGAGCAGCAGGCGGAGCGGGCGCGGGTCGCGGACATGCGGCGCCGTTAGCCGGGCGCGGCACCGAAAAAAAGATCGCCTCGATCGCCGGCGGGGCTGGATACGTCCAGCCCCGCCGGCGATCGAGGCGTGGGGTCCGGGGCGCGGCCCCGGGGAACGGGCGAAGGACGGTCGCCCCGCGCAGCGGCGCGAGCACCCGCACCCGTGGCCGGGGGGTTCCGGGGCGGTGGCCCCGGAACCCCGGCCGAGGACGTCAGTCCTTGATCTCGCAGATGGGCGCGCCCGACGTGAGGGAGGCGCCGACCTCCGCCGCGAGGCCCACGATCGTGCCCGAGCGGTGCGCGTTGAGCGGCTGTTCCATCTTCATGGCTTCGAGGACGACGATCAGGTCGCCCTCGTTGACCTGCTGGCCCTCCTCGACCGCGACCTTCACGATCGTGCCCTGCATGGGCGAGGCGAGGGTGTCGCCGGAGGCGGCCGGGCCGGACTTCTTGGCCGCGCGGCGCTTGGGCTTCGCGCCGCCCGCGGCGGCCGTGCGGGCCAGGGTCATGCCCAGCGAGGACGGGAGGGAGACCTCCAGGCGCTTGCCGCCGACCTCGACGACCACGGTCTCGCGGCCGGGCTCGTCCTCGGAGTCTTCCGCGGCGGGGACCACGAACGCGGGGATCTCGTTGACGAACTCGGTCTCGATCCACCGGGTGTGGATCGTGAACGGGTTCGCGGTGAAGGCCGGGTCCACGACGACCGCACGGTGGAAGGGGATGGCGGTGGCCATGCCTTCGACCTCGAACTCGGCGAGCGCGCGCGCCGCCCGCTGCAGGGCCTGCTCACGGGTGGCACCCGTGACGATGAGCTTGGCGAGGAGCGAGTCCCAGGCGGGTCCGATGACCGAGCCGGACTCGACGCCCGCGTCCAGGCGCACGCCCGGACCGGTCGGTGCGGCGAACTTGGTCACGGTGCCCGGCGCCGGCAGGAAGCCGCGGCCCGGGTCTTCGCCGTTGATGCGGAACTCGAAGGAGTGGCCGCGCAGGACCGGGTCCCCGTAACCGAGCTCCTCGCCGTCGGCGATGCGGAACATCTCGCGGACGAGGTCGAGGCCGGTGACTTCTTCGGTGACCGGGTGCTCGACCTGGAGGCGGGTGTTGACCTCGAGGAAGGAGATCAGGCCGTCGGCGGAGACGAGGAACTCGACGGTGCCGGCGCCGACGTAGCCGGCTTCCTTCAAGATCGCCTTCGACGCCGCGTACAGCTCGGCGTTCTGGGCTTCCGTCAGGAACGGCGCGGGCGCCTCCTCGACCAGCTTCTGGTGGCGGCGCTGGAGCGAGCAGTCACGGGTGGAGACGACGACCACGTTGCCGTGGGAGTCGGCCAGGCACTGGGTCTCCACGTGACGCGGCTTGTCGAGGTACTGCTCGACGAAGCATTCGCCGCGGCCGAAGGCGGCGACGGCCTCGCGGACGGCGGAGTCGTAGAGCTCGGGGACCTCTTCGAGGTTCCGGGCGACCTTCAGGCCGCGACCGCCGCCGCCGAAGGCGGCCTTGATCGCGATGGGCAGGCCGTGCTCCTTGGCGAACGCGACGACCTCGTCCGACCCGGAGACCGGGTCCGGCGTGCCGGCCACCAGCGGCGCGCCGGCGCGCAGCGCGATGTGGCGGGCGGCGACCTTGTCACCGAGGTCGCGGATCGCCTGCGGCGGCGGGCCGATCCAGGTCAGACCCGCGTCGATGACGGCCTGCGCGAATTCGGCGTTCTCGGAGAGGAAGCCGTATCCGGGATGGATGGCGTCCGCACCGGAATCGGCTGCGGCCTGCAGGATCTTGGACATGTCCAAGTAGCTGGCGGCCGGGGTGTCACCGCCCAACGCGAAAGCTTCGTCGGCCGCGCGGACGTGCAGAGCGTCCCGGTCCGGGTCGGCGTAGACGGCTACGCTCGCGATCCCGGCATCCCGGCAGGCCCGAGCAACGCGGACTGCGATTTCGCCACGGTTGGCGATGAGCACCTTGCGCACGATGGCTCCCTCCTTGAAACAAGCTGAGTTTAGGGACAGCCCACACGGCCTTTCGACCCTTCCCCGGTGGTGACCTTGCCCACACGGACTGTGATCTGAGTCGACCCCGGGTCGAGAAAGCCCCTGTGGCGCCCCATGTCAGGGGGATCCCCGACTGCACAGTAACCCTGCCGTGTGTCCGGGGTCTCTGTTCCCCGAGTCAGCGGGCCGGGGTGATTCTTTGTCGAATCCCTACGAACGGCCCACCCGGTTCCTTGCGCGGGCGCCGTGTCGCCGCCGTGTCGCCGCGGTGTCGTCGCCGGGGCGTCGCCGTGCGGCGGCCCGACCGTAACGAAGCGGCCCCGGCCCCTTGTACCAAGGTTTACCCGTTAGTAGCCTCCAGGGCGTCGAACGGGCTTGTGCATGCGGGGTGGGGGCGTCGTGGCTGGTGTGGGTGGCGTGGGTGGCATGGTGCTGCGGAGATCCGTGGCCGGAGCGACCGCGGTCGTACTCGTCGTGGAGGCGGCGGTGCTCGGCTTCGTCCACCTCGTCCTGGGCCGGACCACCGAGAACCAGTCGATGTCCATCGCGGGCGCCGATCCGGATGTCATGTCCAAGGCAACCTATGCGATGGGCGCCGGCATGGCCGGGTTCCTGCTCGCCTGCGCGGTGTTCCTCGCCCTCGCCGCGATCCGCGACCGGGCCCCGGGCGCCTTCGCGCGCGTGCTCCTCGTCTGCGCCGCCGTCACCCACGGACTGCTCGGCGCCCTCGTCGTCGGCCTGGTGGGCTGGGGCGCCTTCGCGGTGATGATGCTGATCCTCTGCCTGCTGGTGCTGAGCCTGACCCTCTACGCGGCCAAGGGCGCGGGTGAGGCCGGCAGCGGCGCGGGCGGCCCCGCGGAGGGCTCCAGCGGCCCCCTGGGCGGCTTCGGAGGCCCGGGCGGGCCGAATGGCCGCGACGGCGCTCCCGACGGTGACGCGGACGTCCAGGACGCGCCGCCGCCGGGCCACCCGCTCGCGGACTTCGGGGACTTCGGCAGGCTCGGGGAGATCAAGCCCACAAGTCCGTGATGGACACGCCCAGTTCCGCCAGCAGCGAGCGCAGCAGCGGCATGGAGATCCCGATCACATTGCCGTGATCCCCGTCGATCCCCTCGATGAACGGGGCCGACAGCCCGTCCAGGGTGAACGCCCCCGCCACGTGCAGCGGTTCCCCGCTCGCCACGTACGCCGCCACCTCCGCGTCCGTCGGCTCGCCGAAGCGGACCGTCGTCGACGCCGTGGCCGAAACCCGTCGGCCGCTCGCCGTGTCGATCACGCAGTGCCCGGTGCGCAGCACCCCGGCGCGCCCGCGCATCGACTTCCAGCGGGCCGTGGCCTCCTCGGCGTCCGCCGGCTTGCCCAGCGCCTCGCCGTCCAGCTCCAGCACGGAGTCGCAGCCGATCACCAGGGCCCCGGCGGCCTCGTCCAGGGCCGCCACGACGGCCGCCTTCGCCTCGGCCAGCGCGAGCGCCAGCTCGGAGGGGGAGTCGGCGGTCAGGGCGTCCTCGTCGAAGCCGCTCACGATCACGTGCGGGGCGAGCCCGGCCTGCCGCAGCAGGTTCAGCCGGGCGGGCGAAGCGGAGGCGAGGACGAGGGCGTGGCGGGGGGCAGCAGTCATGCCTGCCATCGTAGGGGCGGACCGGGGAGCCCGGCTCGCGGCGCTAGAAACCGCCCACGCCCAGCACGTACACCACGACGACCATCGCGATGACGACGATCACCGTCATCCGCCGGACCATCGCCGCGGCATCGCGCATGTCCTTCGGCGGCTCGTTCTTCGGGTCTGACCAGAGCATGCTCCGATCCTGGCCCCGAGCACTGCTGTGGCGCCTGAGTACGGGTACTCAGGCGCCACGGGCGGTTCACGCCATCTTCATCCGCGACCGCGTCTACGACTACGCGGCTGCGGCCGCACCTGCGACCACCTCTACGCGGGCCAGTACGTACGGCCCCACGCGCCCGGTCCGGGGCGCGGCAGGGTCCGCTGGGCCACCCGGCCCGGTGCCGCCCACGCGTCGGTCACCCGCGCCGCGCCCGACGGCTCCGACGCGAGGGCCGCCGAGCGCGCTCGGACCACCGCCAGTGCGGCGGCCAGCTCCTCCGGGGTCGGGTTCCCCTTGACGACCTTGATCACCACGGGACTGCCTCCTAGCGTCTAGCGTCCTAGAGGGGGATGTTGCCGTGCTTCTTCGGGGGCAGGGACTCGCGCTTGGTGCGCAGCTGCCGCAGCCCCTTGACCACGTGCGCCCGGGTCTCGGACGGCATGGTCACCGCGTCGACGTAGCCGCGCTCGGCAGCCGTGTACGGGTTCAGCAGCGCGTCCTCGTACTCGGTGATGAGCCGCGCCCGGGTCTCCTCGGCCGTCCCGGCCTCCTCCGCTTCGGCGATCGCCCGGCGGTGCAGGATGTTGACCGCGCCCTGCGCGCCCATGACGGCGATCTGGGCCGTCGGCCACGCGAGGTTCAGGTCGGCTCCGAGGTGCTTGGAGCCCATCACATCGTAGGCACCGCCGAAGGCCTTGCGCGTGATGACGGTGATCAGGGGGACGGTCGCCTCGGCGTACGCGTAGATCAGCTTGGCGCCGCGCCGGATGATTCCGTTGTACTCCTGGTCGGTGCCCGGCAGGAAGCCCGGCACGTCGACGAAGGTCAGCACCGGGATGTTGAAGGCGTCGCAGGTCCGGACGAACCGGGCCGCCTTCTCGGAGGCGTCGATGTCCAGGCAGCCGGCGAACTGCATCGGCTGGTTGGCGACGACCCCGACCGGGTGCCCCTCGACGCGGCCGAAGCCGGTGAGGATGTTCGGCGCGAAGAGCGACTGGGTCTCCAGGAACTCCGCGTCGTCGAGCACGTGCTCGATCACCTTGTGCATGTCGTACGGCTGGTTCGCGCTGTCCGGGATCAGCGTGTCGAGCTCGCGATCGCTGTCCGAGACCTCGGTGTCGGCCTCCTCGGGGAAGGCCGGGGGCTCGGAGAGGTTGTTCGACGGGAGGTAGGAGAGGAGCGACTTCACGTACTCGATGGCGTCCTTCTCGTCACCCGCCATGTGGTGCGCGACGCCGGACGTGCTGTTGTGCGTGCGCGCCCCGCCCAGCTCCTCGAATCCCACGTCCTCGCCGGTGACGGTCTTGATGACGTCCGGGCCGGTGATGAACATGTGCGAGGTCTGGTCGACCATGACCGTGAAGTCGGTGATGGCGGGGGAGTACACGGCCCCGCCGGCGCAGGGGCCGACGACCAGGCTGATCTGCGGGATCACGCCGGAGGCGTGGACGTTGCGGCGGAAGATCTCGCCGTACATGCCCAGCGCGCTGACGCCCTCCTGGATGCGGGCGCCGCCGGAGTCGTTGATGCCGATCAGCGGGCAGCCGGTCTTCAGCGCGAAGTCCATCACCTTCATGATCTTCTGGCCGTAGACCTCGCCGAGGGCCCCGCCGAAGACGGTGAAGTCCTGCGAGAACAGGGCGACGGGCCGCCCGTCGACGGTCCCGTAGCCGGTGACGACGCCGTCGCCGTACGGGCGGGTCTTCTCCAGCCCGAAGTTCGTCGACCGGTGCCGGGCGAACTCGTCCAGCTCGACGAAGGACCCCTCGTCCAGCAGCAGGGCCACCCGCTCACGCGCCGTCAGCTTCCCCTTGGCGTGCTGCTTCTCCACCGCCCGCCCGGATCCGGCGTGCGTGGCTTCCTCGACGCGGCGCTGCAGATCCGCGATCTTCCCCGCGGTGGTGTGCATGTCGATCGGCTCTGACGGTTGTGACATCGGGGTCGCGGCTCCCTGCGTGGTGTCAACTGCCTGGTGACTTACTTGGTTTTTACTAGCTACTGGTGCGTAGCGTATCGGCGGGCATGGCGCTCGGCGGTGCGGCGTTTGACACACCTAATCTGGCTTGCATGACGCCATCAGATGCATCAGGCGGGGCTTCGAACGGAGCTTCCGCGGGCCGTTGGTCGAGTCTGGACCGGCCGCCGTTGAACGTAGCCGCGCTGCAGCGGGCCCTCGTGACCGGTGAGGGGCTGTGGAGCTCGCTGGAGGTGGTGGGCTCCACCGGGTCCACCAACAGCGATCTCGCCTCCCGGGCCGCGAAGCTGCCCGAGGGGGCCGTGCTCGTCGCCGAGGAGCAGACCGCCGGGCGCGGCAGGCTCGACCGGAGCTGGGTCGCGCCCGCGCGGTCCGGGCTGTTCTTCTCCGTACTCCTGAAGCCCGGGCCCTCGGTACCGCAGGAGCGGTGGGGCTGGCTGACGCTGCTGGCCGGGGTGGCCACGGCCACCGGGCTCTCGCGCGCCGCCGGCGTGGACACCGCACTCAAGTGGCCCAACGACCTCCTGGTCACCGTCGACGGTGAGGAGCGCAAGGCCGGCGGGATCCTCGCCGAGCGCGTGGGCGACGGGGTCGTCCTCGGGATCGGGCTCAACGTGACGCTGACCGACGCCGAGCTCCCGGTGGACACCGCCGGGTCGCTGCTCCTGGCCAAGGCCACCGTCACCGACCGGGACCCGCTGCTCAAGGCCGTACTGCGCTCGCTGGAGCAGTGGTACGGAAACTGGCGCGCGGCCGGCGGCGATCCGGCGGCCAGCGGTCTGCAGGAGACGTACGCGGCGGGCTGCGCGACCCTCGGCAAGCACGTGCGGGCCGAGCTGCCGGGCGGGCGCACGCTCACCGGGACGGCCGAAGCGGTGGACACCGACGGACGGCTCGTCGTACGGACCGCGGAGGACCGGCACGAGGCCGTGGGGGCAGGGGACGTCGTCCATCTGCGGTCCGTGCGGTAGCCCGCGGGGGGACCGCCCCGGGTGACGGAGTAGGGGAGTGAGCTACGGCACACCTGCCGTATGGTTTAGGCGATCCCGGTCCTCGCGGTGATCACCCGGTTCGGCAGTGCGCACGGAATGGACAGGAGGCGGCCCTTGACCGTCGACGACCCTCGGTCCAGCGCGCCCGCCCCCGGAGCGGCGACGGGCGGCTCCGGCGGCCCCGGTGGTTCCGGAGTCCACGCCACCCCCATCGGGCGCGAGCAGCACACTCCCCACCACGAGGTCGACCACACGGCGCAGCCGACGGCCGACCCGCTCGCCATCCGCCTGGAGCAGCTGATCCTGGGCGCCGAGCGCCGGTACACGCCCTTCCAGGCGGCCCGCAGCGCCGGGGTCTCGATGGAGCTCGCCTCCCGCTTCTGGCGGGCCATGGGCTTCGCGGACATCGGCCAGGCCAGGGCCCTGACGGAGGCCGACGTACTGGCGCTGCGCCGGCTCGCCGGCCTCGTCGAGGCCGGGCTGCTGAGCGAGCCGATGGCGGTCCAGGTGGCCCGGTCCACCGGGCAGACCACGGCCCGGCTCGCCGAGTGGCAGATCGACTCCTTCCTGGAGGGCCTGACGGAGCCGCCGGAGCCGGGGATGACCCGGACGGAGGTCACGTACCCGCTGGTCGAGCTGCTGCTGCCGGAGCTGGAGGAGTTCCTCGTCTACGTGTGGCGGCGCCAGCTCGCGGCCGCGACCGGGCGGGTCGTGCAGGTGGCGGACGACGAGGAGATGGTCGACCGGCGCCTCGCGGTGGGCTTCGCGGACCTGGTGGGCTTCACGCGCCTGACGCGGCGGCTGGAGGAGGAGGAGCTCGGCGAGCTGGTCGAGTCCTTCGAGACGACCTCCGCGGACCTGGTGGCGGCGCACGGCGGCCGGCTGATCAAGACGCTCGGCGACGAGGTGCTGTACTGCGCCGACGACGCGGCGACGGCGGCGGAGATCGCCCTGCGGCTGATCGAGACGATGGAAGCCGACCCGCAGATGCCGGAGCTGCGCGTGGGCATCGCCTTCGGAACGGTGACCACGCGGATGGGCGACGTCTTCGGGACCACGGTGAACCTGGCCTCGCGGCTGACGTCCATAGCCCCCAAGGACGCGGTCCTGGTGGACGGCGCGATGGCCCAGGAACTGGGCCGCACGGGCGCGGCGCCGGTCTCGGAGAAGGAAGCGGAGAACGAGGAGGGCGGCGGCACCTACCGCTTCGCGCTCCAGCCGATGTTCCAGCGCCCGGTGCGCGGCCTCGGCGTGGTGGAGCCCTGGTCGCTGACGCGCCGGAGCCCTAAGATCCCCGGATAACGTTCGTTAACCGGGAGGGTCCCTGTGTCCGAATCTTCGGCATTTGTCACTACGCGAAGGCATGAGGGCGGGGTCGCCGAGCTGGTTCTGGACCGGCCCAAGGCGATGAACGCCGTGTCCACCGAGATGGCTCGGAGCATCGGCTCCGCGTGCGCGGAGCTGGGCGCGGACCCGTCGGTGCGGGTCGTGGTGCTCTCCTCGGCCGCCGAGAGGGCGTTCTGTGTGGGGGCGGACCTCAAGGAGCGCAACTCCTTCTCGGACGCCGAGCTGCTGCGCCAGCGGCCGACCACGCGGGGCGCGTACGGGGGAGTGCTGGAGCTCCCGATGCCGGTGATCGCGGCGGTGCACGGATTCGCGCTGGGCGGCGGCTTCGAGCTGGCCCTCGCCTGCGATGTCATCGTGGCCGACGAGACGGCCGTCGTCGGGCTGCCCGAGGTGTCGGTCGGGGTGATCCCGGGCGGCGGCGGTACCCAGCTGCTGCCGCGGCGCGTAGGGGCGGCGCGGGCCGCGGAGCTGATCTTCACCGCGCGGCGGGTGGAGGCCGCGGAGGCGCTGGCCCTGGGCCTGGTGGACTCGGTGGTGCCGGCGGGGACGGACCGCGAGGCCGCCCTCGCGATGGCGGCGGCGATGGCCGCGAACTCCCCGGTCGGGCTGCGGGCCGCGAAGCGGGCGCTGCGGCTCGGGCACGGCATGGACCTGGTGGCCGGGCTGGAGATCGAGGACGCGGCGTGGCGGACGGTGGCCTTCTCCGGGGACCGGGCCGAGGGCGTGGCGGCGTTCAACGAGAAGCGGAAGCCGGAGTGGCCCGGGGTGTGAGGGCTGGATCCGCACCCTCGGATCCGCACCCTCGGATCCGCACCCTCGGATCCGCACCCTCGGATCCGCGCCCTGCTTCGTGACCCGGTGTGATCTTGATACCACCGAATGTCGCGCCAATTATCACTAAATCGGACAAAACTCCCTAACCTGGGGTGATGGGTGTTGACGGGCGGCTTCGAGCCGTTGTGGGCCTCGCGCAGGCCATGGCCGCCGCGTGTGCGCCGCGGGACAGCGTGCGGGCGGCCGCGCGCGGGGCCAGGCTGGCGATGGACGGCTCGTTCGCCGCGATCTCCGCGTGGGAGCGGGAGCGGGGGCGCCTGCGGGTGCTCGTGAACGAGGGGGAGCGCCGGGACGGGGAGGAGGAGTTCCCCGAGGACGAGTCGTACCCCGTCCACGATTTCCCCGAGATCACCGAGTTCCTGCACGAGCGCTGGGTCGGTGGGAGCGGACCCCACGCCTGGGTGGACAGCGCGGTCGGCGACCGGCCGGGACGCCGGGGCGACGTGCTGCGGCGGCGCGGGCGCGGTACGTGCGTGGTGGCCCCGATCGTGCTGAGCGGGCGGGCCTGGGGCGAGCTGTACGTGGCCCGGGACGAGGGCATGGCGGACTTCGACGAGGACGACGCGGAGTTCGGAGAGGTCCTCGCGGCGGTGATCGCGGCGGGGCTGGCGCAGAGCGACCGGCTGGAGGAGGCCCGACGGCTCGCGTTCACCGACCCGCTGACCGGGCTGGCCAACCGGCGGGCCGTGGACATGCGGCTCGACGAGGCGCTGGAGGAGCACCGGCGGAGCGGTGCCGCGGTGGTGGTGAGCCTGGTCGTCTGCGACCTGAACGGCCTCAAGAAGGTCAACGACACCCTCGGGCACGCGATGGGGGACCGGCTGCTGGAACGGTTCGGCTCGGTGCTCAGCCTGTGCGGGGCGATGCTGCCGGGAGCGCTGGTCGCGCGGCTGGGCGGGGACGAGTTCTGCCTGGTCAGCGTGGGGCCTTCGGCGGACGAGGTGGTACGGGTCACCGAGGAGGTGTGCCTGCGGGCCGCCGAGCTGGAGCTCGGGGAGGGGGTCGCCTGCGGGGTCGCCTCCACGGGGGACCCGATCGGGCCGGTGAAATCCTCCCGGCGGCTGTTCCGGCTGGCGGACGCGGCGCAGTACAAGGCGAAGGCGGCGCGGTCGGCGAAGCCGGTGGTCGCGGGGCGGGACACCGCGGTGGTCCGGCTCGCCGACGCGGAGCCCGGGGGGCCGGGCGAGCGACGCCGCTTCCGGGGGCGGGCGTAGCGAAGCCGGCCCGCGGCCCGGCCCCCGCCGGGCCGACTCACCCGCACCCGTCCACCGGCCCCCGCGCCGGCCGGCCGTGGCGGGCACGCCCACCGGCCCCCGCCGGACGGAGTCCGGCGCAGCGCGGCGAAGCCGGGGAGGCCCGCCAGGGCCGAGCCGTGCGAGCAGCGCGTCAAGAAGGAGTGACATGGAGGGATTCAGTCCGTACGCTGCTGAATATGGATATGCACACTGTCGTGGTGGGAACGTCCGGGACCACCGCCGAAGACGTGATCGCCGTCGCCCGCGGCAACGCCCGCGTGGAGCTTTCCGGTGAGGCGCTCGCCGCGCTCGCCGCGGCCCGCGAGATCGTGGACGCGCTCGCCGCGAAGCCCGAGCCCGTCTACGGGGTGTCCACCGGGTTCGGGGCGCTCGCCTCCCGGCACATCAGCCCCGAGCTGCGCGCGCAGCTCCAGCGCAACATCGTCCGTTCGCACGCCGCCGGCATGGGCCCGCGCGTGGAGCGCGAGGTCGTGCGGGCGCTGATGTTCCTGCGGCTGAAGACCGTCTGCTCCGGGCACACCGGCGTCCGGCCGTCCGTCGCGCAGACGATGGCCGACGTGCTCAACGCCGGGATCACCCCCGTCGTGCACGAGTACGGCTCGCTGGGCTGCTCGGGAGACCTCGCCCCGCTCTCGCACTGCGCGCTCGCGCTGATGGGCGAGGGCGACGCGGAAGGCCCCGACGGAGTCGTGCGGCCCGCCGGGGAGCTGCTCGCCGAGGCCGGGATCACCCCCGTCGAGCTCCGCGAGAAGGAAGGCCTCGCCCTCCTCAACGGCACCGACGGCATGCTCGGCATGCTGGTCATGGCCCTCGCCGACCTCGGCAGGCTGTACACCGCCGCCGACATCACCGCCGCGCTGACGCTGGAGGCGCTGCTCGGCACCGAGAAGGTGCTCCAGCCCGAGCTGCACGCCATCCGCCCGCACCCCGGTCAGGGTGCCGCCGCCGCGAACATGGCCGCCGTCCTGAAGGGTTCCGGGCTCGTCCGGCACTACCAGGAGGAGACCGCCCCGCGCGTGCAGGACGCCTACTCCGTGCGCTGCGCCCCGCAGGTCGCCGGCGCGGGCCGCGACACCATGGCGCACGCCGCTCTCGTCGCCTCCCGCGAGCTGGCCGCCGCCGTCGACAACCCGGTCGTGCTGCCCGACGGGCGCGTGGAGTCCAACGGGAACTTCCACGGAGCCCCGGTCGCGTACGTGCTCGACTTCCTCGCCATCGCCGCCGCGGACCTCGGGTCGATCGCCGAGCGCCGCACCGACCGGCTGCTCGACAAGAACCGCAGCCACGGCCTGCCGCCGTTCCTCGCGGACGACGCCGGCGTGGACTCCGGGCTCATGATCGCCCAGTACACGCAGGCCGCGCTGGTGAGCGAGATGAAGCGGCTCGCGGTCCCGGCCTCCGCGGACTCGATCCCCTCCTCCGCCATGCAGGAGGACCACGTCTCGATGGGCTGGTCGGCCGCGCGCAAGCTCCGTACCGCCGTCGACAACCTCACCCGGATCATCGCCATCGAGATGTACGCGGCCACCCGCGCCATCGAGCTGCGCCACGGGCTGACCCCGGCGCCGGCCAGCCAGGCCGCCATCGCGGCGGCGCGGGCGGCGGGCGTGGAGGGTCCCGGGCCGGACCGGTTCCTGGCGCCGGACCTGGCCGCCGCGGACGCCTTTGTTCGTTCCGGTGGACTCGTGGACGCCGTCGAGTCCGTGACCGGCCCCCTCGCCTGAGGGAATTGGTTCGAGCACGAGGAAGGGTGCGGCACCGGGGGATCCCGGGGCCGCACCCTTCTGCGTGTATGCGGGCCGTTACGCCGTGTGCGAGCGGCGTACGGAGAAGGCCACGAAGCCGGCTCCGGCGCCCAGGCAGAGCGTGCCGCCGAGCAGGTAGGGCGTGGTGTCCACGCCGCCCGTGTCGGCGAGCGCGAGGGCGGGCTCGGGCGCGGAGGCGGCCTGGACCTCCGTGTTCGCGGCGGCGGGCGCGCCGGAGGCGGCCTTCTCGTGGCCGGGCGCGGTGGCGTTGGCCGAGGGGACGAACCACAGGATGGCGAGGAGGGTGGTCGCTCCGAGAGCGGTGAGTGTTGATCGACGTGCGGACACGGTGCGATCCCCCTTGTGGCAGCAGCGAATTGGCCCCGTGCGGTGATGCTACGGAAAGGGGCGGGTCGTGGGAAAGTCGGGGCTGCCGCGGGATTACTCTCCGTCGTATGAACCCTTCTGAGAACTCACGCTTCGTCCGCCTTCGTGTTGATTTGGTACTTGAAGTGCCGGACGTCGACGCCCTCACCGGCGCCGCTCTCGCGCACATCAAGGCCGACGAGTTCATGCCGGACGAGGAGCGCGGCCACGCCGAGGCGGCCGTCCGGGAGGACGAGTCGGAGGCCCTGGCCTACCTGGTGGACCCCACTGACCTGGTCGCGGACATCCCCGGAGTGGAGCTCGCGCAGGCCTCCTGGAGCAGCGAGCCGGTGGAATACGACCCCGAGTCCATGGAGTGGGACCTCGACGAGGAAGATGGGGAGCTCGACGAAGAGACTGACAACGCCTGACGGTGGGGTTGACCACATTCGAACGGAATGGGGCGGCACCTCGGGGTGTAATGCGTTGTCAGGATGAGGCAGGGGGTCATGCCCCCTGCCCGGGGAGTTCGGGGTTCCGGCAACGATGGAGTGGCGTGTGAGGACGGACAGCATGCGGCGGAGAAGGTCCCTGGTGGCCATATCCGCCGTACTCGGCGGCGTACTGGTGCTCGCGGGATGCGGCGGCGACGACGGCAAGGCGCAGACGCCGAAGGCCAGCGGAGAGGCGTCGGCCAAATCCCAGGCGGACGTGGACGCGGCCGCGGCCAAGGACGCCTCCCAGGCCAAGATAGCCATCACGCCCAAGGACGGCGCCGCCAACGTCGGCCTGAACGACGCGGCCACGGTGGCCGTGACCGAGGGCACGCTCACCGCGGTCGAGCTGAAGAGCTCCGAGGGCACGAAGGTGCCGGGCAAGATAGCCGCCGACGGGAAGAGCTGGAAGCCGGACGGCGCGCTGAAGCGCTCCACGAAGTACGCGCTGTCGGCGACCGCGAAGGACGAGGCGGGCCGCGAGGCGCACGAGAACGCCTCCTTCACCACCATCTCCCCGCAGAACAGCTTCGTGGGGTCCTTCATCCCGGACGCGGGTCAGACCGTCGGCGTGGGCATGCCGGTCTCGATCACCTTCGACAAGTCCATCAAGGACAAGAAGGCCGTCCAGGCGGGCATCACGGTCACCTCCAGCAGCGGCCAGGAGGTCGTGGGCCACTGGTTCAGCACGCAGCGGCTGGACTTCCGCCCCGAGAAGTACTGGCAGGCGGGTTCCACCGTCACCCTGAAGCTGGCGCTGGACGGGGTCCAGGGCGGCCCGGGCATCCAGGGCGTGCAGAGCAAGACCGTCACCTTCAAGATCGGCCGGAGCCAGGTCTCCACGGTCGACGCGAAGAGCAAGAAGATGACGGTCACCCGTGACGGCGCGGTCCTCAAGACCATCCCGATCTCGGCGGGCTCCCCGGAGAACCCGACCTACAACGGTCAGATGGTGATCTCCGAGAAGTTCAAGGAGACCCGGATGAACGGCGCCACCGTCGGCTTCACGGACGACGACGGCAAGGGCGAGTACGACATCAAGGACGTGCCGCACGCGATGCGCCTGTCGAACTCCGGCACCTTCGTGCACGGCAACTACTGGGGCCCGGACTCGGTCTTCGGCAGCGCCAACACCAGCCACGGCTGCGTCGGCCTGAACGACGCCAAGGGCGCGAACGACCCGAACCAGCCCGCGGCCTGGTTCTACGACAACTCCCTCATCGGAGACGTCGTCACGGTCGTCAACTCCCCGGACAAGACGATCAAGCCGGACAACGGCCTCAACGGCTGGAACATGAACTGGGCGGACTGGAAGGCCGGCTCGGCCGTCTGAGCCGCCGACACCACAACCGCACCCCGACGAAGCGCAGACGGACGGCGGGGAGCCCCGGCCAGGGGGCTCCCCGCCGTCCGTCCGTTCGTAGGCGCTTGTACGGGTGATCCTGTGCGCGACCTGTGAGTTCGCGTTCTCATCCGACTCTTATGGACGGCTTATCCGGCCGTCACCGGTGCTGCCTAGCTTCGGCCGCATGTTCTTCACCTACCTCCGGCGCGAGCTGCGCCGCCGCAGGAAGGCGGCGCTCGTCGTCGCCTCCGGGCTCGCCCTGGGCATCGCCCTCGTCATCGTCGTCACCTCCGTCTCGGCGGGCATGACGCGGGCCCAGGACAAGGTCCTCCAGTCGCTCTACGGCCTCGGCACGGACATGACCGTCACCAAGGCCCAGACCCCGCCCGCCGAGGGCGACGCCGCGGCCCGCCCCCGGTTCAGGTTCGACGCGAAGGGCGAGGACGACGCGAACGCCGGGGCCGAGCAGAGCAGCGACCTCGTGATGCCCCAGGGCTTCCAGACCCTCGACGCCACCACCGTGGAGAAGGTGTCCGGCCAGAGCGGGGTCGCGCGGGCCGTCGGCGGCCTCAGCCTCCAGGTGATGAAGGTCAACGGGCAGTTCAAACGTGGGGAGTTCAAGCGCGCGGAGGGGCAGTCGGGCGGCGGAGCCGCCGCCAAGCCGGGCGCCACGGGCGGCGGCCAGGGCGGTACGGTCGAGGGCGGCGGTGCCGACTTCGACGTCAACTCCTTCTCCGTCTACGGCGCGGACGTCGCCCACCCCGAGCTGGGCCCGCTCACCACCTCCAAGATCACCTCGGGCCGCACCTTCGCGGCCGGTGAAAGCGACGCGGCCGTCGCCGTCGTCGACAGCGCCCACGCCACGAAGAACAAGCTCGCCGTCGGATCCGAAGTCGCCGTCAAGGGCGTCAAGTTCAAGGTGATCGGGATCGCCACCGCCGACAGCGGCGACGCGGCAGCCAACGTCTACCTCCCGCTCAAGCAGGCCCAGACCCTCGCCGGAACCCCCGGCAAGATCACCACGGTCTACGTGCAGGCGAAGGACTCCCAGGCGATCGGCTCGGTCAAGCAGGCCATCCAGAAGAACGTCCCGGACACCACCGTCACCACCTCGGCCGACCTGGCCGACACCGTCTCCGGTTCGCTCTCCACCGCCTCCTCCCTCGCCTCCACCGTCGGCACCTGGCTCTCGTACGCGGTCCTGCTCGCCGCCTTCCTCGTCGCCGGCCTGCTGACCTCCTCGGCCGTGTCCCGGCGCGTCCGCGAGTTCGGCACGCTCAAGGCGCTCGGCTGGAAGAGCGGCCGCGTCACGGGGCAGGTCGCGGGCGAGGCCCTGGTCAACGGGCTCATCGGCGGCGTCCTCGGCATCGGCCTCGGGCTCGGAGCCGCGTACGCCATCACCGCGATCAGCCCGCAGCTGACGGCGCAGCTAGCCGGCGGCGCCGACCGGCTCCAGGGCCCGGGCGGCGGGATGATGCGCTCCGCGCAGCAGGGCGCCGGCAAGGCCTTCGACATCGCGCTCACCGCGCCCGTCTCGCTCTCCACCATCGGCCTGGCGGTCGCGCTCGCGGTCGCGGGCGGACTGATCGCGGGAGGCTTCGGCGGCTGGCGCGCCTCCCGGCTGCGGCCGGCGGACGCCCTGCGCCGCGTCGAATAGCCGCCGCCCGGCCGGCAGCCGTCACCCGCCTCCCCCCGCTCGTACCACCGCCCCGCAACCCGAGGGAACGAACCAGAGATGTACCAACTCACCGGTGTCACCAAGCGCTACCGGCGCGGCAAGGAATCCATCGACGCGCTCGCCGGCGTGGACCTGACCATCGAGGACGGTGGCCGGCTCGTCATCCAGGGCCCCACCGGCGGAGGCAAGTCCACCCTGCTCCAGATGCTCGGCGCCCTGGACCGCCCGACGGCGGGACAGATCGTCCTCGACGGACTCGACCTCGCCACCGTCTCCGAATCCCGCCTCACCCGGTTCCGTGCCGAGAACATCGGCTTCGTGTTCCAGTCCTTCAACCTGATCCCCACGCTCACCGCGCAGGAGAACGTCGAAACGGCCCTCGTCCCGCTCGGCCTCAAGGCCCGCGAGCGGCGCGACCGGGCCGCCGAGGCGCTGGACTCCGTGGGCCTCGGCGAGCGGATGGGGCACCTGCCCGGGGAGATGTCCGGCGGCCAGCAGCAGCGCGTGGCCATCGCGCGGGCGCTGGTGAAGCGGCCCAAGGTGCTGCTGGCCGACGAGCCGACCGGCAACCTCGACGAGTCCATGCGCGACGAGGTCATGGAGCTGCTGGAAGGGCTCTGGAAGGAGCACGGCCTGACCTTCGTCATGGTCACCCACGACAGCGCGCTCGCGAAGCGGGCCCCGCGGGTGGCGACGATCCGGCGCGGCAAGGTGACCGTCACCGAAAACGCCTGAGCGCGCCGCTACCCTCCGGTGTGGGGTCCGGAGCCGGTTTAGGGTCCGGAGCATGACGATCACCGCACTCTCCGTGCCCCCGACCGACACCGAGATCGACCACTGGTGGGCCGTCCTGGCGGCAGCCAGGACGGCCGACCTGCCGGGGACTCCGCCGCCCTCCCGGACGGAGGTGGCCGGAGCGCTGCGGGTGCCGTCGGTGCGGGGACGCTCGCTGTACTGGGCCACGGAGGACGCGGTCGCCTCCCTGGTCCTCTTCACCGACGGCACCAACGACCACACCGCTTTCCTGGACGAGCTGACCGTACGACCCGACGCGCGGCGGCGCGGTGTGGGCGCGGCCCTGTGGGAGCGGGCCCGCGAGGAGCTGCTCGCGGACGGCCGTACGTCGGTGGCGACGGAGGTGGACCTGGGCGGCCCGGGGCAGGCGTTCGCCGAGTCCGTGGGCTTCGAGAACGTCCTGTCGATGGCCTGGTACGTGCAGGACGTGCACGAGGCGCGGTGGGTCCAGGGGGCACGGGCCGCGAAGGAAGGGGCGGCGCCCACCCCGCCCGGCTACGAGCTGCACTGCTGGCCCGGGCTGGTCCCCGACGCGTGGGCGCGGGCCGCGGCCGTCGCCCACGGGGCGATGGAGGACGCGCCGTCGGGGGAGCTGGACCAGCGGATCCAGACCTGGACGCCGGAGCGGCTGCACGCGGCCCAGCGCAAGATCCTGGACCGGGGCGGTGCCCTGACCACGGTCGCCGCCGTCACCCCGGACGGCGAGGTGGCGGCCTACACGGAACTGGTCCTGCCCGATCCGGCGGGCCCGCGCGCGCTCCAGTACGACACCGTAGTCGTCCCCGCCCACCGGGGCCACGGCCTCGGCCGCACGGTCAAGCTCCGCATGCTCGCGGAGGCGGCGACCCGCCACCCGGACCTGCGCACCATCGCCACCTCGGTGGCGGACGACAACACCCCGATGCTCACGGTCAACGCGGCCCTGGGGTACCGGCGCGAGCGCGGGGTCGGCTACTTCCAGCTGCGGCTGCAGTCGTAGCCGGGGGCGCGGTCCTACGGGGCGGATTCCCCGACGGGGCCCGGGGCGCGGTCCCGCTCCCGCTCCGGGGCGGCGGCGGACGCGGACCAGGAGGCGAGGAGGCGCAGGGCGTCGGCCGAGGGGGAGCCCGGGGCGGCGTGGTAGGTGACCAGGAACTGCGCCGGGTCGTCCGGGAAGGCCAGCGTCTCGAAGGAGAGCGCGAGCTCGCCGACCAGCGGATGGCGCAGCCGCTTGACGCCGTGGGTCTTGTTGTCGGCCACGGTGTGGGCCGCCCACAGCCGCCGGAACTCCTCGTTCTTGACCGACAGCTCGCCGACCAGCGCGGACAGCCGTTCGTCGTCCGGGAACTGTCCGGCGTACATGCGCAGGTTGCTCACCACCTCGCACGCCCGGCATTCCCAGTCCGCGTACAGCTCCGCCGTCGCCGGGTCCAGGAACACCAGGCGCACCAGGTTGCGCTCCTGCGCCGGGAGCGCCCCGAAGTCGCCGAAGACGGCCGCGGCCAGCGGGTTCCAGCCTATGACGTCCTGACGCCGCCCGACCAGGTACGCCGGTACGCCGTCCATCGCGTCCAGCAGTGTCCGCAGTTGCGGCCGGACCTGCTGGGGGCGCGGGGCCTGGCGGCGCTTGCGGGGCTTGGGGCCGGCCAGGTGGCTCAGGTGCGCACGCTCCGTGTTGTCCAGGCGCAGGGCCTGGGCGATGGCGTCGAGGATCTCCGCCGACACGTTCTGGCCGTGGCCCTGCTCGAGACGCGTGTAGTACGCGACCGACACCCCGGCCAGCTGTGCCAGCTCCTCGCGGCGCAGGCCCGGGACCCGGCGGTGGCGCCCGTAGTCGGGCAGGCTCACGTCCTCGGGCCGCAGCCGGGCGCGCCGGGAGCGCAGGAACTCGCCGAGTTCGGCTCGCTGATCAAGGTGGTCCATTACCTCAGTATCCCCGCGCGGGGGTGCGGGCCGGGGGCGTGAGCCTGACCCCGCCAAGGGTAGGTCCGCCAGACCTAGGCAGGGCAGGGGGATGGGTGTCCGGAGCGGGACGGTGCAGGCTGTGAGCACGCGGCAGCCACACAAGGCCGTCGCACACAGCAGTCTTCCGAGGAGTCCCACCGTGTCCGTCACCCAGGTCGCCGCCTACGCCGCCCCCGCGCCCAAGGCCCCGCTGGAGCGCATCACCGTCCCGCGCCGTCCGGTCGGTGCGCACGACGTCCTCATCGACATCAAGTTCGCCGGCATCTGCCACTCCGACATCCACCAGGTCACCGACGGCTGGGGCGAGGGCATCTACCCCATGGTCCCGGGCCACGAGATCGCCGGTGTCGTCGCCGAAGTCGGCCCCGAGGTCACCAAGTTCGCCGTCGGCGACCGGGTCGGCGTCGGCTGCTTCGTCGATTCCTGCCGCGAGTGCGAGCAGTGCCTCGCGGGCCAGGAGCAGTTCTGCGCCAAGGGCATGACCGGCACGTACAACGCCCTCGACAAGAACGGCGAGCCCACGTACGGCGGTTACTCCACGCACGTGGTCGTCGACGAGAACTACACCGTCCGCATCCCCGGCGGCCTTCCCCTCGACATCGCCGCCCCGCTGCTGTGCGCCGGCATCACCCTCTACTCCCCGCTCAAGCACTGGCAGGCGGGCCCCGGCAAGCAGGTCGCGATCGTCGGCCTCGGTGGTCTCGGCCACATGGGCGTCAAGATCGCCCACGCGCTCGGCGCCGAGGTCACCGTCCTCTCCCAGACCCTGCGCAAGCAGGAGGACGGGCTCAAGCTGGGCGCCGATCACTTCTACGCCACGAACGACGAGGCCACCTTCAAGGAGCTGGCCGGCCGCTTCGACCTGATCGTGTCCACGGTCTCCGCGCCGCTGGCGCTCGACGCCTACCTGGGCCTGCTCAAGGTGGACGGGGCCCTGGTCAACGTCGGCGCCCCGGAGGAGCCGGTCTCGCTGAACCTGTTCTCCGTCATCGGCGGCCGCAAGACCCTGGCCGGCTCGATGATCGGCGGGATCGCCGAGACGCAGGAGATGCTCGACTTCTGCGCGCAGCACGGGCTCGGTTCGGACATCGAGGTGATCCGCGCGGACGAGGTCAACGAGGCGTACGTGCGCGTCCAGTCGGGCGACGTCCGCTACCGCTTCGTCATCGACACCTCGACCATCTGAGCCGTCGTCGTCTGAAACGAGTCCGACGGCGGCCCCCGGGCGCACGTTCATCGCGTGCGCGTCCCCGGGGGCCGCCGTCACACGCTTTTCATGCCCCGTGCATGGTGTCGGCGGCCGTCCGCGCGGACGATCTTCCCACCAGCCTTCTGCCACCGGGGAGTTCGAGATGTCCAGCCGCCGCCACTTCCTCGCGGGTTCCGCGGCCGCCGCCGCCGGATTCGCGGCGCTCCCGCAGGCGGTCCGGCCGGCGCGGGCGGCTGCCGCCGAGTCCGGGACCGGGGCCGTGGCCGGGGGGCCGCCGAACCTCGTGGTGATCCTGGCCGACGATCTGGGCTACGGCGACCTGGGCGCGTACGGCCAGAAGCTGATCACGACCCCGCGCATCGACCAACTCGCCGCCGAGGGGCTCCGGTTCACCGACGCCTACTCGGCCGCCGCCGTCTGCGCCCCCTCCCGCGCCGCGCTGCTGACCGGCCTGCACACCGGCCACGCCGCCGTCCGGGCCAACCCCTCCAGCGGCGGTCAGGGCAGCCTCGGCGCGGGCGACACCACCTTCGCGGAGGTGCTCCGGGCACGCGGGTACCGTACGGGCCTCTTCGGCAAGTGGGGCTTCGGACCGGAGGCCGGGAACCAGCCGAGCCACCCGTCCGCGCGGGGCTTCGAGGAGTTCTACGGGTACATCGACCACGGGCACGCCCACGAGTACTACCCGGCGTACCTCTGGAACGGCAACGCCAAGGAGACCGTCCCGACGGGCACCTTCGCCCCCGACGCGATCGCCGCGCGCGCCCTCGGCTTCATCGACGCCCACGCCGCCGGCCCCGACCCCTTCCTGCTCTTCCTCGCCCCGAACCTCCCGCACGCCCCGAGCGAGATCCCCGACGCGAGCGCCTACGCCTCCCGGTCCTGGACGCAGGCGAACAAGTCGCACGCGGCGCAGATCAGCCTCCTCGACGCGCAGGTCGGCGCGGTCGTCGACCGGCTGAAGGCGCGGGGCGTCGCGGAGCGCACGGTCGTCCTGGTGGCCTCCGACAACGGCCCGCACGAGGAGGGCGGGGTCAACCCGGACCTCTTCGACGCCAACGGTCCGCTGCGCGGCTACAAGCGCAACCTGTACGAGGGCGGCATCCGCGTCCCCCTCGTCGCCTGGTCCCCGGGCCGGATCGCCCCCGGCACCACCAGCGCCCGTCCCACCCCGCTCTACGACCTCCTGCCCACCCTCGCCGACCTGGCGGGCGGCGCCCCGGCCCCCTCCGACATCGACGGGCTCTCGGCGGCCCCCGTCCTGAACGGCGCCCCGGCGCTCGCCCCGGTCCACGACCACCTGTACTGGTACCGGGACGAGCAGGGCGTCACCAGCCGGGCCAACACCCAGGACGGCGGCCGGGCGAAGCAGGTGGCGGAGGCCATCCGCAAGGACCGGTGGAAGGCCGTACGGTTCGCCCCCGCGCGGGACCGGACCGTACCGGACGCGCAGTGGCGGTTCGAGCTCTACGACCTGACCGCTGACCTCGCCGAGAAGCAGGACGTGGCGGCGGCGAACCCGGCGGTGGTGGCCTCCCTCACCGCCCTGCTCCGCTCCTCCTGGGCCGATGTGTACACCCGCCGCCCCTGGGGCCTGACCACGACCGCCTCCCCGTCCGCCGGCACGCTCACCACCACCCTGGCCAACGGCACGACCCGCGCCTGGGCCGACGCCCGGGTGTCGCTGAGCGTCCCGGCGGGCTGGACCGCGACGCCCGCGGGCCCCGCCGCGACGGCCTCCCTCGGCCCGGGGCAGTCCCTGACCACGGTGTGGACCCTCACCGCCCCGCAGGGGGCCGCCGCCGTCACCCTCACCGCGTCGGCCACGGCGGGCGGCTCCGCCTTCACCGCGCGGGCCCCGTACGCCCCGCTGCCCGCGCCGCCCACGCGGGACAGCTACCTCAGCGACCTCCCCTGGGTCTCCGCGTCCAACGGCTGGGGCCCGGTCGAGATCGACCGCTCGAACGGCAAGCAGGCGGCGGGCGACGGCACCCCGATCGCCTTCGGCGGGGTCGCTCACGCGAAGGGCCTCGGCGTGCACGCCCCGTCCGAGATCGTCTACCACCTGGGCGGCCGCGGGAACCGCTTCACGACCCTGGTCGGCATCGACGACTTCTCGAAGAAGCAGTCGGCGGCCGGGGCCACCCGCGCGACGGTGCGCGGCGACGGCCTGATCCTCGCCACGACGGGCGTCCTGACCGCCGCCTCGGGACCGACGGCGCTCGACGTGGACGTGCGCGGCGTCCGGCTCCTCACCCTGACGGTCGAGGACGCCAACGCGAACTCCGCCTTCGACCACACCTCGTGGGCGTCGGCCCGGGTGACGGTGGTCTGACGGGCGCAGGTCTGACGGGCGCCGGTCCGACGGGCGCCAGGGAACGGAAGGAGCCCCGGACCCCCGCGCACGGCGGGGGTCCGGGGCTCCTGCGTGCTGCCGGTCAGCCCTCGGCGCGGGCCACGCCGATCGGGCAGGAGACACCGGTGCCGCCGATGCCGCAGTAGCCGCCGGGGTTCTTGTCCAGGTACTGCTGGTGGTACGCCTCGGCGGGCCAGAAGGGACGCTCCGACGCGGGCAGCACGGCCGTGGTGATCGTGCCGTGGCCGGAGGCGGTCAGGACGCGCTGGTAGGCCTCGCGGGAGGCTTCGGCGGTGGCCTGGGCGGCGGGGGAGTGGGTGTAGACCGCCGAGCGGTACTGGGTGCCGACGTCGTTGCCCTGGCGGAAGCCCTGGGTGGGGTCGTGGGACTCCCAGAACAGCTTCAGCAGGACCTCGTAGGAGACCAGGGAGGGGTCGAAGACGACCCGGACCACCTCGGTGTGGCCGGTGCCGCCCGAGCAGACCTCTTCGTAGGTCGGGTTCTCGGTGAAGCCGCCCTGGTAGCCGGCCAGCGTGGTCCACACCCCCGGGGTCTGCCAGAACTTGCGCTCGGCGCCCCAGAAACAGCCGAGGCCGAAGTCCGCGACCTCCAGGTGGGCGGGGTAGGGGCCCGCGAGGGGGTTGCCGAGCACGGTGTGCGCGGCCGGCAGGCCGAAGAGCGGCTCCGCGCGGCCGGTCAGGGCTTCCTCGCGGGTGGGGAGCTCGGGCGTGCGGCGGTACGAGAACATGGATTCCCTCCTTGTGGTCTACCGGTAACGGCATACGGCCTGCCGGGATTCCCGCGCTCCGGCCGCCCCGCCCACCTGGGCGGGGCGGCCGTCTCCGCATGTCCGTGTGTCCGTGTGCCCGTCAGTGCGGCAGCGTCGCCGGGGAGCCGCCGTTGGCCTCGTAGCCGGCCACCGCCAGGGCGCGGTAGATCGCGTACGAGGCGGCCGGGTCCGGGTCGGCGGACCAGGGGAGGGCGCCGACGTAGCCGTCCACGTGGCGGATCTGGTCCATGGCCTCCGCCCAGCGTTCGCCGCCGACCAGGAAGAGGATCAGGAGGTGGCGTACGTGCGCCAGCATCGGGTCGTCGGGACGCGCGCTGTGGACCGCGTACAGCGCTCCCTCCACCGCCCGGGTCACCGACGCGCTCTGGTGGAAGCTGCGGATCAGGACGACGTCCGGGATGTGCTCGTAGAGGGCGAAGAGGGGGAGCGCCGCCAGCAGGGAGCCCTGCGGGGCGCGGGCCGCCGCGTGGTGGGTGAAGGCGTCGGCCTTCTCGCGGGAGCCGTGCCACTTCTCGCACCAGTAGTTCAGCGCCGCCAGGTGCGCGCCCATGTGCTGGGGCGCCCGGTCGATGATCTTCGCCCACAGCGCGTCGTACTCGGGCTCGGAGTAGTGCAGCATGCGCGCCACGGACAGCTCGATGATGTACGGGACCGGGTCGCCCGGGGCCAGCAGCGCGGCCTTGTGGCAGGACTCCCGGGCCTCCTCCGCGATGATGCGCACGTCGGCCTCGCTCATGCCCTCCGGGCGCCGCCACATCTGCTGCGCCAGCAGCTCGGCGTGCACCTGCGCACCGGCCGCGTCCTTCGGGGCCTCCAGCCGCCACGCCTTCAGCCACGCGGCCCCGGCCCCGGGCTCCTGGGAGAGCTCCAGCGCCGCCGAACCGGCGAAGGCCTGTACGCGCTGCCAGCGCACCTCACCCTCCCGGGGGGTGCCGGCCAGCAGCTGGGAGGCGGCCTGCCACTGGCCGGTGCGCCGCACGTGGTCGAGGGCGTCCATCAGGTCCTGGTCGGGGCCGGGGACCCGGATGTCGAGCTCCTCCTGGAGGGCGAATCCGTAGTCCGCGGGGTCGGCGGCGTCCGGGCTCCCGGGCGTGACCAGGCGCAGTCCGCCGCGCCTGCGCCGCAGGATCGGTGAGAGGGCGGCGAAGAGCAGACCCATCGCGAGCAGGAACCACAGAATCTCCATGACCCCAGCGAACCAGACCGACCCGTGGATAAGCCAATAGGAGGCAAAGAGAGCCGGGGAGGGGGAGCTCCGGCGGGTGTCCCGCAAGCCCCGGGGCGGGGCCGCGGAGGGCCGGTACGGGGCATAGCATCGGGTTCATGAGCGACGACAGCCACGAGCACCAGAGCTTCGAGACCCGCGCCATCCACGCGGGCAATACGGCGGACCCGCTGACCGGCGCGGTCGTACCCCCGATCTACCAGGTGTCCACGTACAAGCAGGACGGCGTCGGCGGACTGCGCGGCGGGTACGAGTACAGCCGCAGCGGCAATCCGACCCGTACCGCGCTGGAGGAGAACCTCGCGGCGCTGGAGGGCGGCCGGCGCGGCCTCGCCTTCGCGTCCGGGCTCGCCGCCGAGGACTGCCTGCTGCGTACGCTGCTCTCCCCGGGCGACCACGTGGTCATCCCGAACGACGCGTACGGCGGCACCTTCCGCCTCTTCGCGAAGGTCGTCTCCCGCTGGGGCGTCGAGTGGTCGGTCGCCGACACCTCCGACCCGGCGTCGGTGCGCGCGGCGATCACCCCGAAGACCAAGGTCATCTGGGTCGAGACCCCCTCCAACCCGCTGCTCGGCATCACGGACATCGCCGTCGTCGCCGACATCGCGCGGACGGCCGGCGCCAAGCTGGTCGTGGACAACACCTTCGCGTCCCCTTACCTGCAGCAGCCCCTCGCGCTCGGCGCGGACGTGGTCGTGCACTCGCTGACCAAGTACATGGGCGGCCACTCCGACGTCGTCGGCGGCGCGCTCGTCGCCGCCGACGCGGCGCTGGGCGAGGAGCTGGCCTACCACCAGAACGCCATGGGCGCGGTGGCCGGTCCCTTCGACTCGTGGCTGGTGCTGCGCGGCATCAAGACGCTGGCCGTCCGCATGGACCGGCACGCGGAGAACGCCGGCAAGATCGCCGAGATGCTGGTCCGCCACCCCAAGGTCCACACGGTCCTCTACCCGGGCCTGCCCGAACACCCGGGCCACGAGATCGCCGCCAAGCAGATGCGCAACTTCGGCGGCATGATCTCCTTCCGGGTCACCGGTGGCGAGGAGGAGGCCGTCGCGCTCTGCGACCGGACCAAGATCTTCACCCTGGGCGAGTCCCTCGGCGGCGTCGAGTCCCTCATCGAGCACCCGGGCCGCATGACCCACGCCTCGGTGGCCGGCTCGGCCCTGGAGGTCCCCGGCGACCTGGTCCGGCTGTCGGTCGGCATCGAGAACGCCGACGACCTGCTGGCCGACCTCGCGCAGGCGCTGGGCTAATCAGCCGTCCGCACGGCCTACCAGGTCTCCCCGTCCTACCAGGGCGGGGAGACCTCGCTCGAAGGCGTCGACCACGCGCCGGTCAGCGAGGCCCACACCACGAAGGCCACGACCGCCGCCCACAGCAGGGCCCAGCCCGTCCGCCGCACGGCCCTGCGGCGGCGCAGCAGCCGGTCGCCGCGCGCGGCCGCGCCCGCCGCCAGATCGGGCGGCACCGCCGGGTAGGGCCCCTCCAGCAGCTGTCTGACCTGGGCTTCCCGGGGGTCGGAGCGACTCATGCCGCCTCCTTGCGGTGGGCGTCCGGCGGGGTGCCGGGGGCGGCACCGGGCGCGGCACCGGGGCGGGAGCGCAGCTGTGAGACGGCCCGGTCGCACAGGGCCCGCACCCGGTCGGGCGCCAGCCCCAGCTGCGCGGCCGTGACCTCCTCCGCGACCCCTTCGTAGAGCCGCAGCACCACGACGAGCCGCTCCAGCGTGCTCAGCCGCCCCAGCACCCCGCTGCCCCCGTGGTGGCGGCGGCCGGTGCGGGCGAAGGCGGCGCACAGCTCCTGGCGGGTGTGGTCGTACGGGTCGTCCCCGCGCAGCCGGTGCCAGTTCGCGTACGTACGGGCCAGCGCGCCGCCCAGCAGCCCGCGCGCGGCGGGCGCTTCGGCCGCGGAGTCGGCATCGGCGTCGGCCGCGGGCGTCGCGGGCTCCGCCGTCAACAGGATCGCGACGCGCAGGAGTCGCCCCGCCGCGCCCGCGACGAAAGCTTCGAACTCCGCGTAGGGGCCCGGCCCGTGGTCCACAGTCCACATAGTGCGGCCGGAGGGACCGCCTCGGAAGGGGTCGGGCGCCAGTCGGGCCTCAGTCGGGCTTCAGCCGGGCCTCAGGAGGCGGGGCCGGCCTCGGACCCGGGCTCGGAGCCGGCCGACATCAGCTCGGACAGCGAGAGGTTGAAACGGGTCAGCAGACCGGTGAACGCCACGCGCTCCTCCTCGTCCCAGCCGTCCGTCACCCGGGCCATCAGCTCGCGCCGCGAGGAGCGGACCTCCTCCAGCCGCGCCAGCCCGCGCGGGGACAGCGCGAGCACCACGGCCCGGCCGTCCTCGGGGTGCGAGGTCCGCTTGACGAGGCCGCTGTCGACGAGCGGGGCGACCTGGCGGGTCACGGTGGAGGAGTCGATGCCCATGCCGCCGGCGAGCGCCTTCACGCCCATCGGGCCTTCCAGGTCGAGCCGGTTCAGCAGCAGGTACGCGGCCCGGTCCATGGAGTTGCGGGCCTGGCCGACCCCGCCCAGGCGGGTCTGCTCGGCGCGCCGGGCGAAGACCGCCACCTGGTGCTGGAGCGCGTCGAGGAGACCGGCTTCGGCGGGCGCGCCGGCCGGTGCGGGCAGGTCGGAACTGGCCGGGGTGGAGGGCATGGCCGTGGGCTCTCTTCGCATGGGGCCGACAAGGATGGGGGACAGAGTACGCGGCCGTGCGACGGCTCGTACTCCTCGTACAAGAACTGATACGGCGGCGGTGGAACGGCGACTACGAGCCGTCCCGCATGGCGAGATTTCGCCCCTCCGGCCGGGCCTGCGGCCGGGCGCCCGCACCGGCTCCCGCCCGGCCCCGCACCGCCCGGCGGCCGCCCGGCTCACCCGTCCCGCCCAGCGCGGCGGAGCACGCGGCGGACCGGCTGCGAGACTGGCCGTATGAACTACCGCGTGCCGCAGCCCGTCCCGCAGGTCATCCTCGACGACGTCCGGGGGGCCCAGAAGATGCTCTCCGGCGTGTCCCGGGTGACCGCGATGGAGGGCAGTCGGTACCTCTCCTCGCTCACCGGCTCCCCGGTCCACCTCAAGTGCGAGAACCTCCAGCGCACCGGCTCCTTCAAGCTGCGCGGCGCGTACGTGCGCATCGCGGGCCTGCGCCCCGAGCAGCGGGCCGCCGGGGTCGTCGCCGCCAGCGCGGGCAACCACGCCCAGGGCGTGGCGCTGGCCTCCTCCCTCCTCGGGGTCCGCTCGACCGTGTTCATGCCGGTCGGGGCGCCCCTGCCGAAGGTGGCCGCGACCCAGGACTACGGCGCCGAGGTGCGGATGCACGGGGAGGTCGTGGACGAGACGCTGGCCGCGGCCCAGGAGTACGCGGACCGCACGGGCGCGGTGTTCATCCACCCCTTCGACCACCGCGACATCATCGCGGGCCAGGGCACGGTCGGCCTGGAGATCCTGGAGCAGTGCCCCGAGGTGCGCACGATCCTGGTCGGCATCGGCGGCGGCGGGCTCGCCGCCGGGGTGGCGGTCGCGGTGAAGGCGCTGCGCCCCGACGTACGGGTGATCGGGGTCCAGGCGGCGGGCGCGGCCGCGTACCCGCCCTCGCTGAAGGTCGGGCACCCGGTGTCCATCGACAACCCGAACACGATGGCGGACGGCATCAAGGTGGGGCGGCCCGGCGACATCCCCTTCAAAATCATTGGCGAGCTGCTGGACGACGTCCGTACGGTGTCCGAAGACGCGCTCTCCAGTGCGCTGTTGCTCTGCCTGGAACGGGCGAAGATGGTGGTCGAGCCGGCCGGGTGCAGCCCGGTGGCCGCCCTGCTGAGCGAGCCCGAACGGTACGGGGACGGCCCGGTGGTGGCCGTGCTGTCCGGCGGCAACATCGACCCGCTGCTCCTGCAGCGGATCCTGCGCCACGGCATGGCGGCGGCCGGCCGCTACCTGTCGCTGCGGCTGCGGGTGACCGACCGGCCGGGGGCTCTGGCCGGTCTGCTGGGGGTGTTGTCAGTGGTGGATGCGAACGTGTTGGACGTGAGCCACGTGCGGACGGATCCGCGCCTGGGGCTCACGGAGGTGGAGGTGGAGCTGCACCTGGAGACGAAGGGGCCGAAGCACTGCGCGGACGTCGCGCGGGCGCTGCACGGCGCGGGGTACAAGGTCATGAGCTAGCGGGCTCATCCCACCTTCCCTCACCCCTCGGGCGACACTCCCCGAACCGGTGGCGAGACGCGATATGACGCGATACGGTGTCGCCCGTTCGGCCGAGCGAGGTCGGCTCGGCGCCCATAGGATTCGCGTAGGAATGTCACGATTCAACCGGTTCGATTCGCACTGGGAGCACCCATATGCCAGGCGCCATCTACGCCGAAGGTCTGGTCAAGACCTTCGGCGACGTACGGGCACTGGACGGCGTTGACCTCGATGTACCCGAAGGCACGGTCCTCGGTCTGCTCGGCCCCAACGGAGCGGGCAAGACCACGACCGTACGCGTCCTGACCACCCTCCTGCAGCCCGACAGCGGCAAGGCGGTGGTGGCCGGGATCGACGTCCTCAAGCACCCCAACGAAGTCCGGCGCGCGATCGGCCTCTCCGGCCAGTTCGCCGCCGTCGACGAATACCTCACCGGCCGGGAGAACCTCCAAATGGTCGGCCAGCTCTACCAGATGGGCGCCAAGGCCGCCAAGGCGCGGGCCGTCGAACTGCTGGAGCGCTTCAACCTCGGCGACGCCGCCGACCGCACCGCCAAGACGTACTCCGGCGGCATGCGCAGGCGCCTCGACCTCGCCGCGGCCCTCGTGGTCAGCCCGCCCGTGATGTTCATGGACGAGCCCACCACCGGTCTCGACCCGCGCAACCGCCAGCAGTTGTGGGGGATCATCCAGGAACTGGTCGCCGGCGGCACCACCCTGCTGCTCACCACGCAGTACCTGGAGGAGGCCGACCACCTCGCGCACGACATCGCCGTGGTCGACCACGGCCGGGTCATCGCACGCGGCACCTCCGACCAGCTCAAGGCCCGGACGGGCGGCGAGCGCGTCGAGGTCGTCGTGCACGAGCGCGAGCACATGGCCACCGCCCGGGAAGTCCTCGCCGGCTTCGGCAAGGGCGAGACCACCGTCGAGGAGCACACCCGCAAGCTGACCGTCCCGGTCTCCGGCGGCGCCAAGCTGCTCGCCGAGGTCATCCGCGAACTCGACGGACGCGGCATCGAGATCGACGACATCGGCCTGCGCCGTCCCACCCTGGACGACGTGTTCATCTCCCTGACCGGCCACGCGGCGGAGCGCGCCGCCGAGGAGGCCGGCGAAGCGGCCGCCGACGCGAAGGCCAAGGGCGGCCGCAAGGCCCGTAAGGAGGCGGCGAAGTGACCCTCACCTCCACGACCCCGGAACTGGCGGCGCCCCGCCCGCGCGGCGGCATCGTCCAGGGGATCAACGACTCCCTGGTCATGGCCAAGCGCAACCTGATCCGGATGTCCCGGATCCCCGAGATGATCATCTTCGGCGTGATCCAGCCGGTGATGTTCGTCGTCCTTTTCAGCTACGTCTTCGGCGGATCGATCTCCGTCGGCGGCTCCACCTCGCCCGCCGCCTACCGCGAGTTCCTGATGGCGGGCATCTTCGCCCAGACCGTCACGTTCGCCACGGCCGGCGCGGGTGCGGGCATCGCCGACGACATGCACAAGGGCCTCATCGACCGGTTCCGGTCGCTGCCCATGGCCCGCGGCGCGGTCCTGACCGGCCGCACCCTCGCGGACCTCGTCCAGACCACCCTCACGCTCGTCGTCCTGGCGATCGTGGCCCTGCTCGTCGGCTGGCGTACCCACACCAGCATCGGCGAGGTCCTGGCCGGCTTCGCCCTGCTGCTCCTGCTGGGCTACGCCTTCTCCTGGATCGGCGCCCTGATCGGGCTGTCGGTGCGCACGCCCGAGGCGGCCACCTCGGGCGGTCTGATCTGGCTCTTCCCGCTGACGTTCGTCTCGAACGCCTTCGTCCCTTCCGACAACATGCCGACGTTCCTGCGGCACATCGCGGAGTGGAACCCCTTCAGTGCCACCGTCCAGGCGTCCCGCGAGCTCTTCGGGAACCTCCCCGAGGGCTATCCGGTCCCCGAGGCCTGGCCGATGCAGCACCCGGTCATCGCGTCGATCCTCTGGTCGGTGCTGATCGTCGTGGTCTTCCGCACCCTGGCGGTCCGCAAGTACCGCTCGGCCACCGCGTAGGCGCGGCGGTCGCGCACGCGCCGGAAGCACCGGAAACGCACTTCGCCCCGCCGAGCGGCAGCTCGGCGGGGCGAATGTGGAAAGGGGGGTGATCAGCCGGTGAAGGGCTTGACGTCGAGGATCTTGACCGACGCCTGCTTGCCGTTCGGCAGCTCGTACTGGGCGTCCTCGCCGATCTTCTTGCCCAGCACGCCGGAGCCCAGCGGGGACTGCGGGGAGTAGGTCTCGAAGTCCGAGGACGCGTACTCGCGCGAAGCCAGCAGGAACTCCATGGTGTCGCTCTCGTCACCGTCGAAGGCGATCTTGACCAGGGTGCCCGGGGCCACCTCGCCGTCGGAGGCGGGGGCCGTACCGACCTTGGCCTTCTCCAGGAGCTGCGTGAGCTGGCGGATGCGCAGCTCCTGCTTGCCCTGCTCTTCCTTGGCCGCGTGGTAACCGCCGTTCTCACGGAGGTCGCCCTCCTCACGGGCCGCCGCGATCTTGATCGTGATCTCCGACCGTGCGGGACCAGAGAGGTACTCCAGCTCGGCCTTCAGCTGGTCGTACGCCGCCTGGGTCAGCCAGGTGACGCTCTCGCTCGTCTGGGTCACGGGTGCTCCTCGTCGGTACAGGGACTACAAAGCCGCCAGCGGCGGACGAAACCACGAGCCTAACAATTCGGGAAGAAAAGGGGGAGGACGCCAAGTGTGTGAACTGCGTCAGGTCACCCCCGGGTCATGCCCCGGTCCTGCCCGGATCACGCTTCGGGCACGCTCCGGGTCAGCTCGCGGAACCGGCCTCGCGGCAGCCGATGATCTCGATCATCGTGGCCCGGCCCGTGGTCTTCAAGGTCACCATGTCGTCCACGCGCCCGCTCTTCTGTGCGAACGTGAAATCGGCGCGGCCGACCTCGGCGTGCGACTCGTCCTGCGAGCTCAGCGTGCACACGCCGGTGACCGAGGCCGCCTTGCGCACCTCGAGGTGCACCTCGACCGCGGAGTCGGAGACGACCTTGTACTTGATGAGCTCGGCGCTCACGTTCTGCCCGGCCACGTAGTCCCAGCCGATCCAGCCGACCACGCCCAGCAGCCCGACCCCGAGCACCGATCCGATGATCTTCAGCTTGCGGTCCGCGCGCTCGTCCGCCGACCGGCCGTAGCGGCCCTCGGGCAGCTCCTCGCGCACCGCGCTCATCGATCGTTCCCTTCGAGGTGGGTGAACACCTGGATTCCGGGGTGACCCCCCGGAATTTTTCCACCCTCCGATTCGGTCACTATAGGAGCGCCCGCCCTGACGACTCAAAGAGGATCCTGTCTTGACCGAGCAGCTTCGACTGATGGCCGTCCACGCCCACCCCGACGACGAGTCGAGCAAGGGCGCGGCCACCATGGCCAAGTACGTGTCCGAGGGGGTGTCCGTGCTGGTGGTCACCTGCACGGGCGGTGAGCGCGGCTCCGTCCTGAACCCCAAGCTCCAGGGTGACAAGTACATCGAGGAGAACATCCACGAGGTGCGCGCCAAGGAGATGGACGAGGCCCGCGAGATCCTCGGCGTCGACCAGGAATGGCTGGGTTACGTCGACTCCGGCCTGCCCGAGGGCGACCCGCTGCCGCCGCTTCCCGAGGGCTGCTTCGCCCTGGTGGACGTCGACGAGGCCGCGGGCCGCCTGGTGAAGAAGATCCGCGCCTTCCGGCCGCAGGCCATCACCACGTACGACGAGAACGGGGGCTACCCGCACCCCGACCACATCATGACCCACAAGATCTCGATGGTGGCCTTCGATCACGCCGCCGACACCGAGAAGTACCCCGAGGCCGAGTTCGGCCCGGCGTACCAGCCGCAGAAGCTCTACTACAACCAGGGCTTCAACAAGCCGCGCACCATCGCCCTGCACGAGGCGCTGCTCGCCCGCGGCCTGGAATCCCCGTACGGCGAGTGGCTGGAGCGGTGGAAGGAGTTCGAGCGCAAGGAGCGGACCCTGACCACCCACGTGCCCTGCGCCGACTTCTTCGAGATCCGTGACAAGGCGCTCATCGCCCACGCCACGCAGATCGACCCCGACGGCGGCTGGTTCCGCGTCCCGATGGAGATCCAGAAGGAGGTCTGGCCCACGGAGGAGTACGAGCTCGCGAAGTCCCTCGTGGACACTTCCCTCCCCGAGTCCGACCTCTTCGCGGGCATCCGGGAGAATGCGTAGCTATGAGCGCTACGCACGAAGCAATCGCCCAGCTCCTCCCGCTGGCCGGCGACACCTTCGACAAGAACAAGGTGACCCCGGGCCTCCTCGGATTCGTCGTGTTCGCGGCCCTCGCCCTCGGGGTGTGGGGCCTGATGAAGTCGATGAGCCGCCACATGGGCCGGGTCGACTTCAAGGAAGCACCGGAGCCCGCCGCGGCTCCGGCCCCGGCCGAGGGCACGCGCGCCCCGTAGGGCGCCGTCCCCGCGCGGCGACCGCCGCCCGGCCGTGGAAGACGGCCGGGCGGCGGGTCTCCGCGCGCTTCCGGGCGGCGGGTCTTCGCGCGTGAAGGCCTCCGCGCGCCCTACACCGAGGGCAGCGGCACCGGGACGCCCATGATCTCCCGCGAGTGCAGGTTCGGTACGAGCGACAGCCGCCACGCCTGCCAGCCCTCCGCGGGGTCCACCCCGCGCGCCAGGATCACCGTGTAGGACTCCAGGCAGTCCTCCAGCCGCCCGTCCCGCATCGGGTGCGGGGCCGCCGCCAGCCGCGCCAGCTCCGTGCGCGCCTCGTCCGGGGCCGCCGGGATCGCGTACGGCAGGAGCGTGCAGCGCAGGAAGCGCGCCCAGTCCTCCCCGCGCCGGTCCCCGTAGGAGATGAACAGCCGCACCGCCTCCTCGCACAGGTCCAGCGCCTGCGCGGTCCGGCCGTTGCCCGCGTCCACCACCGCCAGCTCCAGGCAGGTCCAGGCCTCCCCGTGGGCCAGCCCGATCCGCCGGAAGTCCGCCCGCGCGTCCATCAGCAGCTGGCGGGCGAACCCGGAGTTCCTCAGGTTCCCCGTCTGCGCCGCCCGCTGGTCGCGGGTGACCCGGCCCGAGTGGTGGCGGGCGTGCGCCAGCCCGTACACGTCCCGCATCCGGGAGAACATCGTGCGGGCCCGCTCCAGCTCCCGTACCGCCCGGTCCCGCTCCCCGGCCTCCTCCAGCGCCTGCCCGAGGTAGTACAGCGTCCACGCCTCGCCGCGCGCGTCCTCCGACTCCCGGTGCCGGGCCAGCGCGTCCCGCAGCCGCTCCAGCGCCGGCCCCGGATCCCCGTCGACCACCCGGGCCCGGCCCAGCTGGGTCAGCGCCCACGCCTGGCCCCGGTCGTCGCGCGTGCGCCCGTACAGCTCCAGCGCCAGGCGCAGCTCCGCCTCCGCGCGCGGCACCTCGCCCAGGCGCAGGTACACCTGGCCCAGCTGCAGGTGCGCCCAGGCCTCGCCGTGCACGCTCTCGCTCTCCCGGTGCAGGACGAGGGATTCGCGCAGCAGCCGCAGCGCCTCCGCGAGGTGCGCGCGGTCGCGCTCCACCGCCCCGAGCGCGTGCAGGCCCCACGCCCGGTCGCCCGCCAGCTCGTCCGGGGTCTGGAGCACCAGGGCCTCGCGGATGCGGGCCGAGGCCTCGGGGAGGTTGCCCTGGTGGTGCAGGGTGATGCCCAGCGAGACGAGGGCCATGCCCGCGCCCGCCTCCTGCCGGGCCTCTTTGTACTGGTCGACCAGCGAGGTCAGCGTGGTGCGGGACTTGTCCAGCTCGCCGAGCTGGCGGGCCGCGATGCCCGTACGCCACTGCACCGAGCGGACCAGCAGCCCTTGGTCGACGGCTTGCGTGAGCTCGTTGATCTCACCGAGCCGGTACAGGTCACCGCGCAGCAGGCAGAAGTCGCAGAGCGCGCCCAGCAGGTCCAGTACGGCCTGCTGGTCCACGCCCTCCGAGTGCCGCAGCGCCGCCGTGATGAAGCTCGACTCGTCGTCCAGCCAGCGCAGGGCCGCGTCCAGGGAAGGGAAACCGTGTCCGCCGACCGTGCTCGCCTTGGACAGGGCGTTCGCCCGCGTGGACATCTTCCCGTCGACCATCCGGATCACCGAGTCGGCGAGCTGCGCGTACGTACGGATCAACCGCTCGTGCGCCGCCGCCGCGCCGGCCCGGTCCTCGTCCTGCTCCAGGCGCGCAGCCGCGTACGCGCGCACCGCGTCGTGCATCCGGAACCGGTCCCCGCGCACGTGGTCCAGCAGCCCCGCCCGCGCCAGCTCGCGCAGCAGTCGCCCGGCCTCCGCCTGGTCCGCGTCGATCAGCGCCGCCGCGGCCGCCGCCCCCAGCGAGGCCCGCCCGGCCAGCGTGAGCCGGCGCAGCAGCCGGCGCCGCTCCTCGGGCAGGGCCGCGTAGGCCAGGTCCAGGGCGGCGTCCAGGGAGCCGCCGGCCTCCGGGGGCTCCCCGACGCCCCCGAGGGGGGCCAGGACGCGCAGCGCCAGCGGCAGACCGGCGCCGAGCGCGAGCAGGCCCCGTACGGTCTGCGCCGGGTACGGGGCCACGGGCGGCTCCGTACCCGCCGCCGCGGCTCCCGCCGCCTGGACCAGCTCCGCGCCCGCCTCCTCCGTCAGCCGGGTCACCGGAAGCTGGTACACCCAGGCCGCCAGCTCCGGGGGCAGCTCCAGCGGCTCCCGGGCCGTGACCAGGACCAGGCTCTCGGAGCGCTCGGGCACGAGCATCCGTACCTGCGCGGCGTCCACGGCGTCGTCCAGGACCACCGCCACCGGGGTGCCCTGTACGTGCTGGTGGTACAACTCGCCGAGCCTGCGCACCTGTTGCTCCGCCGATGAGCCCTCGCGGAACAGCAGCTGCTCGCGGGGCGCGCCGAGCCGGTTCATCAGGTGCAGCAGTGCCTCACGGGTGGGCAGCGGATTCTCCGCCGTGCCGCCGCCCCGCAGGTTCACCACGCAGGCGCCCCTGAACTGGTCCCGCAGCGCCTGCGCGGCGTGCAGCGCGAGCGTGGTGCGGCCCACCCCGGGCTCCCCGTGCAGCACCACGACCACCGGGCGCGTCTCGGTGCTCACCCGGGCGCTGTGCACCCACTGCGCGATCCGGGCCAGCTCGGCCCGGCGGCCCACGAAAGCGCCCTCCAGCGCGGGGAGTTGCCCGAAGGACTGCTCCAGCATGGCCCGCCTGCGCGCCTCGGCGCTGCGATTGGCACCGCGCAGCGGGAGGGCGGAGCCCCCGCTGCCGTTCGCCACCTTGGGCGGGGCGTGCAGCGCCGCCGCCACCTTGCGCTGCTGCTCCAGGAAGGGACGTATCCCGCGCACGTCCAGCGCCGACAGCCACTTCAGCTTGAGCTGCTCCGCACCGCCCGGACGGCCCGCCTCCCCGGCGCGCCGGTTGGCCGCGGGCAGGTGGAGGGCCGTCACCTTGGCCACGGTCGCCGTCGCCCCGGCCACGCCCACGACGGCCCCGGTGGTCAGCGCGGTACCGACCGCCACGCCGAAGGCCAGGTCGGCCACGATCGCGGCGGCCGCCGCGACACCGGTGACCAGCGAGGCCGTCGAGGTGTTCGCCCGCCGGAAGGCCTCGCCGAGGGACTGCTCCCCGGCCGCCGCCTCGTCCAGGGCGTGCACGTACGCCTCGTACTCGGGGGCCGCGCTCGCCGCGAGCGCGTCCAGGGTCTGCATCCCGCGCGCCAGCAGCGCCGCCTTGGCCTCCGGAGTGCCGGCCGCCCCACCGGCGCCCCGCCGGGCCTCTTCCTCCACGGCCCGCCCCAACAGCCGCTCGGCCTCACCACGATGACTGTCCCGCATCGGCAATCCCCCTCAGAGAGCTCCGGCACCGTGCCACAAGTGTCCGCCGTGACGCTCGCGAGCGCGAGGGAATCTGAGCTAGTTCAGAGGGAGTTGGTCCACAAGCGGTCGCTTATGGTGGCTCCGTGAACAGACGCTGGGCGACCCCGGGACTGTGCGCGACGGCGGCGAGCCTGCTGCTGGTGATGACGGGCTGCGCCCTCCTGCCCCGGGAGGAGGTCCCGGAAAAGGGCTTCTGGCTCCGCTACGAGAAGCCCGCGGCGACCGACGAGGCCTCCGCCCGGTTCCTGCGGAACTGGCAAGTGGCCGAGTTCACGCTCGCCGAGCTCAACGCCTACGTGGACCTTCCCCACCTGGTCACCGTCGTGGCCACGTCCTGCCACGGCGAAGGCACGGGCTACGACCCGGATACCCACACCATCGAGCTCTGCTACGACGACCTGGCCGAGTGGCGTGAGCCGCTCGGCGACGAGGACCTCTCCGAGGTGGTCCGGGAAACCCTCCACCACGAGGCGGGCCACGCCCTGATCGACGCTCTGGACCTCCCGGACGAGGGCCCCCGCGCCGAGGAGGACGCCGCCGACCGCTTCGCGCAGGTCGCCCTCCTGCGCGGCCACCCGGAGGGCGAGGAGACCCTCCTGATCGCGGCCCGCCTCTACGACCTGTCGGCCGCCGCCGAGCCCGGAGCCGCCGCCGACGCCCCGGACGAACACGCCCCGGACGCCGCCCGCGCGGAGTCCCACCGCTGCGCGGTCTACGGCAAGGCCCCCACCCGCCACAAGGACCTCGCGACCCCGGCCCGCGCCACCTGCGCCGCCACGTGGACCCGCACCCGCGACACCTGGACCCGCGACCTGGCGCCGCTGCTGCGGCACGAGTAACCCCTCGCTCGGTTCGTCCGCCGCTCCTTCGACCACCCGCGCCCGGACGCGTGTACGTCGACAGGGGCGGCCCGCGGGACGTGGGCCGCCCGAATCGTGGGCCGCGAACCGGTGGCCCGACGGCCCCGTAACCAGGCGCGTGCCGGGCGGTGCGGCAGGATGGCCCCATGCCGAACCGCCTCGCGAACGAGACCTCCCCTTACCTGCTCCAGCACGCCGACAACCCCGTCGACTGGTGGCCCTGGTCCCCGGAGGCCTTCGCGGAGGCGCGGGAGCGTGGCGTCCCCGTGCTGCTGAGCGTGGGGTACAGCTCGTGTCATTGGTGCCATGTCATGGCGCACGAGTCCTTCGAGGACGAGCTGTCCGCCGCCTATCTCAACGAGCACTTCGTCAACGTCAAGGTCGACCGCGAGGAGCGGCCCGACATCGACGCCGTCTACATGGAGGCGGTGCAGGCCGCCACCGGGCAGGGCGGGTGGCCCATGACCGTGTTCCTGACGCCCGACGCCGAGCCCTTCTACTTCGGGACCTACTTCCCGCCCGAGCCCCGGCACGGGATGCCCTCCTTCATGCAGGTGCTCGAAGGCGTGCGCACCGCGTGGGTCGGGCGGCCCGAGGAGGTGGCGGAGGTCGCGCAGCGGATCGTACGGGACCTCGCGGGGCGGCAGCTCGACTACGGGAAGGCCGGCACCCCCGGACCCGAGGAGCTCGCGAAGGCGCTGCTCGGGCTCGTGCGGGAGTACGACGCCACGCGCGGCGGGTTCGGCGGGGCGCCGAAGTTCCCGCCGTCCATGGTGCTGGAGTTCCTGCTGCGCCACCACGCCCGGACCGGGTCCGAGGGGGCGCTGGAGATGGCGGTCGGCACCTGTGAGGCCATGGCGCGGGGCGGGATCTACGACCAGCTGGGGGGTGGGTTCGCGCGGTACTCCGTGGACCGGGAGTGGGTCGTTCCCCACTTCGAGAAGATGCTCTACGACAATGCGCTGCTCTGTCGGGTCTACGCCCACCTCTGGCGCACCACCGGGGACGAGCTGGCGCGCCGGGTCGCCCTGGAGACCGCCGACTTCATGGTCCGTGAACTGCGGACCCGGGAGGGCGGCTTCGCCTCCGCGCTGGATGCCGACAGTGAGGACCCGGAGACCGGCAAGCACGTGGAAGGCGTCTACTACGCCTGGACTCCCGCCCAGTTGCGCGAGGTGCTGGGGGAGGAGGACGGGGAGCTGGCCGCCGCCTGTTTCGGGGTGACGGAGGAGGGGACCTTCGAGCACGGGATGTCGGTGCTCCAACTGCCCGTCCAGGGGCCCGACATCGGCGAGGAGCGGCTCGCCGGGATCAGGGAGCGGCTGCTCGCGGCGCGGCAGGCGCGGCCCGCGCCCGGGCGGGACGACAAGATCGTCGCGGCCTGGAACGGGCTGGCCATCGCGGCCCTCGCCGAGTGCGGGGCCTTCTTCGACCGGCCCGACCTGGTCGAGCGGGCCACGGAGGCCGCCGATCTGCTGGTCAGGGTGCACATGGACGGCATGGCCCGGCTCGCGCGGACCAGCAAGGACGGGCGGGTCGGGGCGAACGCCGGGGTGCTGGAGGACTACGGGGACGTCGCCGAGGGGTTCCTGGCGCTGGCGGCCGTCACCGGGGAAGGGGTCTGGCTGGAATTCGCCGGGTTCCTCGTCGATCTGGTCCTGGCCGGGTTCACCGCCGAGGACGGCTCGCTGTACGACACCGCGCACGACGCGGAGCGGCTGATCAGGCGGCCGCAGGACCCGACCGACACCGCGGCCCCCTCCGGCTGGACGGCCGCCGCCGGCGCCCTGCTCTCGTACGCCGCGCACACCGGTTCGCAGGCGCACCGTACGGCGGCCGAGCGGGCGCTCGCGGTGGTGCACGCGCTCGGGCCGCGCGCTCCGCGCTTCATCGGGCACGGGCTGGCGGTCGCGGAGGCGCTGGTCGACGGCCCGCGCGAGGTGGCCGTGGTCGGTCATCCGGAGGATCCGGCGCGGGCTGAGCTGCACCGGGTCGCGTTGCTGGGGACGGCCCCCGGGGCGGTCGTGGCGACGGGGCTGCCGGGGGCGGCGGACGGCAGTGGAGGGGAGTTCCCCCTTCTGGCCGAGCGCACGCTCGTGCACGAGCTCCCGACGGCGTATGTCTGCCGACATTTCGTCTGCGCGCGGCCTACGACCGATCCGGTCGAGCTGGCGGGGCAGTTGGGTGCGGTTCGTCCCTGAAAGTGCTGGAGTGCCGTCAATTCCGTTTCTTTCAAGGTCAGTTCGGCAACGTGGTTTTTATCTCGATAGCGCCTGCGCGTCATGTTGGCTGCCTAGTCTCATGACTTCGGAGTCACCGATCGGTCACTGTCAGCGCCCTGGGGCGCCGGCGTAGAGCGCACCGGGGGTTGCGCACGCGGGGGGAATCGGGGGCGGGGCGAGGGCGGCGGGCTGGGGAGCCTGCCGCGCGTGCCCGTCCCCGGGGGGTTGGAGAGATCGCCGCCTGGGGTTGCGGCACGTCTGTGGGGGACGCTTTGTTCATATCCGTGTTCATTTGTGTCGTATCGCTCGCGCTCTTCTGGATGGCGGCGTTCACGCTCTGGTGGCAGATGCACGCCTGGCGGACGCCCGAGACGCTCGCCTCGACCCGCTTCGACAGCCCTGACGGCGGCGGTCGGCTGGCTTTCTCCCTGCTGCTGCCCGCCCGCCACGAGCAGGCGGTGCTGGAGCACACCATCGAGCGCCTCCTGGAATCGAGCCACCGCGACTACGAGATCATCGTGATCGTCGGCCACGACGACCCCGGGACCGCGGAGGTGGCCGAGCGGGCCGCCGCCCGCGCGCCCGGTCTCGTACGCGTCATCACCGACCACCACGAGGTCAAGAACAAGCCGAAGGCCCTCAACACCGCGCTCCCGCACTGCCGGGGCGACGTCGTCGGAGTCTTCGACGCCGAGGACCAGGTCCACCCCGAGCTGCTGTCCCACGTGGACCACGCCTTCCGCGCCACCGGCGCCGACGTGGTCCAGGGCGGGGTCCAGCTCATCAACTTCCACTCCAGCTGGTACAGCCTGCGCAACTGCCTGGAGTACTTCTTCTGGTTCCGCTCCCGCCTCCACCTGCACGCGGAGAAGGGGTTCATCCCGCTCGGCGGCAACACCGTCTTCGTGCGCACCGAGGTGCTGCGCGAGGCCGGCGGCTGGGACCCGAACTGCCTCGCCGAGGACTGCGACCTGGGCGTGCGGCTGTCCTCCGTCGGCAAGAAGGTGGTCGTCGCCTACGACTCCGACATGGTGACCCGCGAGGAGACCCCGGGGTCCCTGGTGAGCCTGCTCAAGCAGCGCACCCGCTGGAACCAGGGGTTCCTCCAGGTGTACCGAAAGAAGGACTGGCAGCAGCTGCCCGGCCGCGGCCAGCGCTGGCTGGCCCGCTACACGCTCATGACCCCCTTCATGCAGGCCACCTCGGGGGTGATCATCCCGGTGAACTTCGCCGTCGCCGTCTTCCTCGACGTGCCCGTCGGGGTCGCGATCGTCACCTTCCTGCCGATGATCACCGCGATGGTGACCTTCGTCTTCGAGGTGGTCGGCCTGCACGACTTCGGCCGCCAGTACGGGCTGCGGGTGCGGTTCGTCCACTACGTCAAGCTCGTGGTCGGCGGCCCGTTCTACCAGGTGATGCTGGCCGGCGCCGCGATCCGCGCGGTCTGGCGCGAGCAGCGCGGACGCAACGAGTGGGAGCTCACCAGCCACACCGGAGCCCACCTCGCGTCCGCGTCCGGTGGCGCCGCCGGCATCCCGAACGGCATGAGCGGCCCGAGCGCCTCGACCACCCCGAAGACCCTCATCCGAGAGGACAGCACCCGGTGACCGCCACCCTGCCCACGGCCACTGATCCCGAGTCCGGTTCGACCCTCACCGAGCCCGCCGCCGATGCCGCCGTCACGGACTCCGCCGTCACCGATGCCGTCACCGATGCCGCCGCCGTGGACGCCGCCGCCGATGCCGCCGTCCCCGGCGCCGCCCGCATCCCGCGCCAGCGCACCGGCGGACTCGGGGTCCGCCCCGCCGCGCCGGCCCGGCCGCTCGTCCGGTTCCGCTCCTCGCGCCCCGACCTGCTGCTCTGCGGGGTGCTGCTGCTCGCGATCCTCCTCGTGCAGGGCTGGAACATCACGAACTTCCCGACCCTCAGCGACGACGAGGGCACCTACCTCGCCCAGGCCTGGGCCGTCCAGCAGGGCAAGGGGCTGGCGCACTACACCTACTGGTACGACCACCCCCCGCTCGGCTGGATCCAGATAGCGGGCCTGACCTACCTGCCGTCCCTGTTCGTACCCGACGCGATGACCGTCGCGCCGATGCGGTTCTCGATGCTCGCCGTCTCCGCCGCGAGCTCGGTCCTGCTGTACGTGCTCGCGCGCCGGCTCTGGCTGCCGCGCTGGGCGGCCGGTCTGGCCATGGGCCTGTTCGGACTCTCCCCGCTCTCCGTCGTGCTCCAGCGGGAGATCTTCCTCGACAACATCGCCGTGATGTGGATGCTGCTGGCCTTCTGCCTCGCCGCGTCCCCCCGCCGCCACCTGTGGCACCACTTCGCCTCCGGCCTGGCGGCCGCCACCGCCGTGCTGACGAAGGAGACGATGCTGGTGGTGCTCCCTGCGCTGCTGGTGACGATGTGGCGCCACAGCCACCGCGACACCCGCAAGTTCGCCGTCACCGGAGCCGTCACCGCCTGCGTGCTGATCGGGGTGACGTACCCCCTCTACGCGCTGCTCAACGCCGAGCTGCTGCCCGGCTCCGGCCACGTCTCCCTCATCGGCGGGATCGTCTACCAGATGGGCCGGGCCGGCTCCGGCTTCATCCTGGACCCCGGCTCCGGTTCGCACGGGGTCTTCGAGTCCTGGCTGTACTACGACACCGTGCTGCCGCTCGGCGGACTGGCCGGCGCGGTCCTGCTCCTCGTCACCATCCGCTGGTCGGTCACGGCCCGGGCGCTCGCGGGCCCGGCGCTGGCCGTGGTCATCCTCGGCCTCGTCGCCCTGCGGCCCTCCGGCTACCTCCCGGCGATGTACGTGATCCAGGCGCTGCCCTTCCTGGCGCTGGTCCTCGCCGGGGGCGCGGCCAGCGTCACCCACGCCGTGCTGCGCCGCCGCCGGGCGCCGGGGGAGCGGCGCGCCCTGGCCTACGGGCGGTGGGCGCTGGTCGGCGTCCTCGCGGCCTCGGCCCTCGTGTACCTCGTACCGCGCTGGTACGACGGCAACCGTACGGCGCTCACGGTCGACGCGAACGCCCCGTACCGGCAGGCCGCGGCCTGGCTCGGGCGCGAGGTGCGCGAGCCCGCGACGACCCGGGTGCTGGTCGACGACGCGCTGTGGCTGGACGCCGTCCACCACGGTTTCGACCCGGGGCTCGGCGCCATCTGGTTCTACAAGGCCGACCTGGACCCCGCGGTCACCAAGACGCTGCCGCGCGGCTGGCGGGACATCGACTACGTGGTCTCCTCGCCCACCGTCCGCCGTGATGCCGCACAACTGCCCAATGTCAAAGCCGCGTTGGAGCACTCGACGACGGTCGCCGTCTTCGGTGAGGGCGAGGACCGCATCGAGATCCGGCGCACGGATCGGGTGGACGGCAGTGACCCCACGGCCCGCACTTCCCAGGGGAGTTGATCCTGCATGAGTGAAGACCTGTGGGCCCCGCACGCCCCACACGCCCCGCACCTCCCGGAGTCCGCCGTCGAGGCGCCCGCCCCGGGCAGTGTCACCCTCATCATCCCGACCTTCAACGAGGCCGGAAACATAGCCGAGTTGTTGAGCCGGCTGGCCGGAGCGCTGCCCGCGCACCTGCCGGTGTCGGTGCTCTTCGTCGACGACTCCACGGACGACACCCCCGCCGTCATCGAGAATGCGGCCCTGGAGTGCGCCTTCCCGGTGGCGGTCCTGCACCGCGAGAGCCCCGAGGGCGGGCTCGGCGGGGCCGTCGTGGAGGGGATCGGGCGCGCGGACACCGACTGGATCGTCGTGATGGACGCCGACCTCCAGCATCCGCCCCACCTGGTCCCCGAGCTCGTCGGGGAGGGCGCGCGCACCGGCGCCGACCTGGTCGTGGCCTCCCGCTACATCGCCGGGGGCAGCCGGGCCGGGCTCGCCGGGGGCTACCGGATCGCGGTCTCGCGCGGAGCGACCTGGCTGGCCAAGGGGCTCTTCCCGCGCGCCCTGCGCGGGATCAGCGATCCGATGAGCGGGTTCTTCGCGATCCGCCGCTCGGCGGTGACGGAGGAGGCGCTGAAGCCGCTGGGCTACAAGATCCTGATGGAGCTGGCCGTGCGCTGCCGGCCGGAGCGGGTGGCCGAGGTGCCGTTCGTCTTCCAGGAGCGCTTCGCGGGGGAGTCCAAGTCCACCGCCCGCGAGGGCCTGCGCTTCCTGGCCCACCTGGCCTCGCTGCGCTCCGCGACCCCGCTGGCCCGCATGATCGGCTTCGGGCTCGTCGGGCTCTCCGGCTTCGTCCCGAACCTGGCGGCCCTGTGGATGCTCACGCACACCGGGATGAACTACCTGGTCGCCGAGGTGGTCGCGAACCAGGCCGGGGTGCTGTGGAACTTCCTCCTCATCGAGACCCTGCTGTTCCGTGACCGGCGCCGGCACCGCCACTGGGCCGACCGGCTCGGGCGCTTCACGCTGCTGGCCAACGCCGATCTGCTGCTGCGGATCCCGCTGATCGCGGTGTTCGTCGGCACCTGGGGCTTCGGCGTCCTGTCCGCGACCGCGCTCGCCCTGGTCACCACCTTCGTCCTGCGCTTCGCGGCGACGGAGGCACTCGTCTACCTCCCGCGCAAGGCGGGCTGTACGCACACGAGTTGAGCCGCACGAAGGGACGTTCCCCATGGAGAGGAAGATCCGGCGCAGGGCAGGGTGGCGGGCCGCCCTGCTGGCCGTCGGGGCGATGACCGGGGGCCTGCTGCTGACCGCGCCGCAGCAGGCCACGGCCGGGCCGCCCAACCTGCTCACCAACCCCGGTTTCGAGACCGCCGGTCCGGCCGGTTCCGACATGCCGTCCTGCTGGTCGAAGTCCGGCTGGGGCGACAACGACTTCACCTTCGCCACCGTCGCCGACGCGCACTCCGGCACCAAGGCGATGAAGGTCTCGCTCACCCGCCGGGTGGACGGCGACCGCAAGGCCCTGGTCACCGAGAACGGCACCTGCGCCCCGACGGTCGTACCGGGCAAGCAGTACGACCTGTCGGCCTGGTACAAGTCGAACACCCCGGACGTGTCGGTGACGGTGTTCCGCCACGACACGGTGGCCGGCTGGCAGTACTGGACCGATCTGCAGAATCCCCCCGTCAGCGCCGCGTGGGCGCGCACGCAGGTCCGTACGCCGGCGGTCCCGCCCACCACGGACAAGATCGCGTGGGGCCTGTCCGTCTACGGGGTGGGCACGCTCACCACCGACGACTACGCGCTGGAGGAGGTGGGCGCGGTCCCGCCGCAGCCCACCTGCACGGGTACGGCCACCGAGTGCGCCAAGGGCAAGTGGGAGGTGATCGCCGCCAAGAACCCGGTGCGCTCGATGCACGCCGTCGTGCTGAAGAACGGCAAGGTGCTGCTGATCGCGGGCTCGGGCAACGACATCGCCCAGTTCAACGCGGGCACCTTCACCTCCGCCGTCTACGATCCGGCGAACGGCTCGTTCAAGACGATCCCGACGCCCGTGGACATGTTCTGCTCCGGGCACGTCCAGCTGTCCGACGGCCGGGTGCTGGTGATGAGCGGGAACAAGGGCTACCCGTCGGCCGACGGCACGATCGGGTACCAGGGGCTGAAGGACTCGTACACCTTCGACCCGGCGACCGAGAAGTACACGAAGACCAACGACATGAACGGCGGGCACTGGTACCCGTCGGCGACCGTCCTCGGCAACGGCGACGTGATCTCCTTCGGCGGGCTGAAGGAGGACTCCACGGGCAACGTGACCGCGGAGAAGTTCTCTGCGGCGCAGAACAAGTGGCTGCCGATGAACGAGGTCAACCAGACCTGGTCGTACTGGGGCCTGTACCCGTCGATGATCCTCATGCAGGACGGGCGGCTCTTCTACTCGGGCAGCCACACCTTCGGCAACGGCACCCCGGGCACCGGCGCCTCCGTCTACGACTACGACGCGAACACCATCACCGACGTGCCCGGCCTGCGGAACAAGGACGAGCGCGACGAGTCGGCGAGCGTGCTGCTGCCCCCGGCGCAGGACCAGCGGGTGCTGACCATCGGCGGCGGCAACAACGAGCGCAACCCCGCCGCGAACCGGCTCACCGACATCATCGACCTGAAGCAGCCGAGCCCCGCCTACACGGCCGGCCCGGACCTGCCGCAGGGTCTGGTCGACCAGGGCGCGGGCAAGCGTCCGCAGACCGGCGCCGAGGGCAAGATGTTCGTGTCCGCCGTGCTGCTGCCCGACGGCAAGGTGCTGGAGACCGGCGGCGGCCTGCACGACCGGGCCGACCCGGTGTACGAGGCCTCGTTCTTCGACCCGACCACCAACACCTACCAGCCGGGCCTGGCCACCGACCCGATCCCGCGGACGTACCACTCGGCTTCGTTCCTGATGCCGGACGGCCGCGTCATGTCGGTCGGGGACAACCCGGGCAACGGCACGTACAACCACAACGTGTCGATCTACACCCCGCCCTACCTCTTCAAGGGGGCGCGCCCGCAGATCACCTCGGTGATCGACAGCCAGTGGGTGTACGGGGACACGCAGCGCATCACCGTCAACCGGGCGGTCGCCAAGGCGGAGCTGATCCGTCCGGCGGCGGTCACCCACTCCTCGGACCCGAACCAGCGGTTCGTGGACCTGCCGCTGACGGTCGTCAACGGCACCACCATCGACCTGAACGTCACCAGCAACCCGAACCTGGCCCCGCCCGGCTGGTACATGCTCTTCGCGGTCGACGCGAACGGCATCCCCTCGATCGCGCGGTGGGTGCACCTGGGCGGCCCGTCCGCCCTGGCGGCGTCCGCCGAGCCCCCGACCGCGCACGAGCACACCTTCGCGAACGAGCTGGCGGACCCGAAGAAGAACCCCGCGAAGCGGGACTCGGCCCCGGTGGCCCCGACCGTGGCCGGCTGCGACCGGCACTACGGCACGGCCAACGTGTGCGTGCCCACGCGGTTCCCGGCGGAGGTGAAGGCGACGACGAAGGCCCGCTGCGACTGGCTGGCCGCCCACAAGTACCCGGCCCGCCTGAAGGTCAACGGCAGCGATCCGCTCCGGCTGGACCCGGACGGCGACGGCTACGCCTGCACGTAGGCGCGCACGTAGGCGCGGGCAGGTGCGCGCAGGCGCACGCAGGTGCGCGTCCCAGGGGCCGGGCCCCTGGGACACGTTCCGTGGTTCAGGCCCGGCGGAGCCGGATCACCGGGATGTCCCTGTCCGTCCCCCGCTGGTACTCCTCGTACCGGGGGAACACGGAGAGCAGGAGGGGCCAGACCCTGGCCTTCTCCTCCGGGGGCAGCACGTCGGCCCGGGCCCGGAACCGCTCGCCCAGCACCCGTACGTGCACCTCGGGGTGGGCTTCGACGCTCGCGAACCACAAGGGGTGCCGGTCGGAGCCTCCGTTGGAGGCCACGATCAGCCGGCTGTCCCCGTCCTCGGCGTAGATGAGGACGGTGCGGTGCCAGTCGCCGCTGACCCGGCCCCGGTAGTCCAGCAGCAGGCAGGGCGAGCCGTTCATGTCGGTGTCCCGCGTGCCGTCCGACTCCTCGTACCGAACCGCTTGGTCGCGCACGTGCGGGTTGGGGCTGAGCTTCACGGCGGCCGGGTCGTAGTCGGGCATCTGGATTCCTCTAGTGCGAGTAGGCGGCCAGCGAGATGCCGACGTAGTGGGCGACGAAGGCGGCCAGGGTCAGGGAGTGGAAGACCTCGTGGAAGCCGAAGAAGCGGGGGGAGGGGTTCGGCCGCTTGATGCCGTAGATGACGCCGCCGATGCTGTAGAGCAGGCCGCCGACGATGACCAGGACCAGGACGGCGATGCCGCCGGTGCGCATGAAGTCGGGGAGGAAGAAGACGGCCGCCCAGCCCATGGCGATGTAGCAGGGGGTGTAGAGCCAGCGCGGGGCGCCGACCCAGAAGACGCGGAAGGCGATGCCGGCCGCGGCCGCGATCCAGACCGCCCAGAGCAGGGTCCGCCCGGTGGAGTCGGGCAGGAGCAGGACGGTCAGCGGGGTGTACGTGCCCGCGATGATCAGGAAGATGTTGGCGTGGTCGAGCCGCCGCAGGATGGCCTCGCCGCGCGGGCCCCACGTACCGCGGTGGTAGACGGCGCTGACTCCGAAGAGCAGGCAGGCGGTGAGGACGTACACCCCGCAGGCCACCCGGGCCGAGGTCGAATCGGTGAAGGCCATCAGGACGAGGCCCGCGATCACCACGGCGGGGAACATGCCGGTGTGCAGCCAGCCGCGCATGAGCGGCTTGGCCTCCTGATCGGCGGGTTCGACCATCGGAGCGGCCGCGGCAGCGGCGTCGGAAGTCATGCCGAACATGCTACCTACGGTTGCGTAGGTTTCCGTTAGTGCGCTTTACGGAAGATTGACCGGAGTGGCGATGCTCACGTGAGAGGCCCCCTGGACATATGCGCACACGCACCGGATGATCAGATGAGTGCGGTCGACACCGGATGAGCGGAGCGCGAAGCGTCCGGGTCGCGGCCCCCACGGGGCAATCACAAATCAAACCCCTCAACAAGGAGCGATCGTGGCGCGCGACATCGCGGCTGGCACCACTTCCGACGTCCCCACCAAGCACCAGGAGCTGGTCTCCTGGGTCGAGGGCATCGCCGCCCTCACCCAGCCTGACCGCATCGTCTGGTGTGACGGCTCCGAGGCCGAGTACGAGGCCCTCTGCGACGAGCTCGTCTCCAAGGGCACCTTCAAGAAGCTGGACCCGGCCAAGCGCCCGAACTCGTACTACGCCGCCTCCGACCCCTCCGACGTCGCGCGCGTCGAGGACCGGACCTTCATCTGCTCCGAGAAGGAGGAGGACGCGGGCCCGACCAACCACTGGAAGGCCCCTTCCGAGATGAAGGAGCTCTTCGCCGGCAAGGGCGAAGAAGGCGGCATCTTCCGCGGCTCCATGAAGGGCCGCACGATGTACGTCGTCCCCTTCTGCATGGGCCCCCTCGGCTCGGAGCTCTCCGCCATCGGCGTCGAGATCACCGACTCCGCCTACGTCGCGGTCGCCATGCGCACCATGACCCGCATGGGCCAGGCCGTCCTCGACGAGCTCGGCACCGACGGGTTCTTCGTCAAGGCCGTCCACACCCTCGGCGCTCCGCTCGCCGAGGGCCAGGACGACGTGCCGTGGCCGTGCAACACCACCAAGTACATCTCGCACTTCCCCGAGACCCGCGAGATCTGGTCCTACGGCTCGGGCTACGGCGGCAACGCCCTGCTCGGCAAGAAGTGCTACGCCCTGCGCATCGCGTCCGTCATGGCCCGCGACGAGGGCTGGCTCGCCGAGCACATGCTGATCCTCAAGCTCACCCCGCCGCAGGGTGAGTCCGCGTCCCCGAAGTACATCGCCGCCGCATTCCCCTCCGCCTGCGGCAAGACCAACCTGGCCATGCTCGAGCCGACCATCCCCGGCTGGACCGTGGAGACCGTCGGTGACGACATCGCCTGGATGCGCTTCGGCGAGGACGGTCGCCTGTACGCGATCAACCCCGAGGCCGGCTTCTTCGGCGTCGCCCCCGGCACCGGCGAGCACACCAACGCCAACGCCATGAAGACCATGTACGCGAACACCGTCTTCACCAACGTCGCGCTCACCCCGGACGGCTCCGACGTCTGGTGGGAGGGCATGACCGAAGAGGCGCCCGCGCACCTGATCGACTGGAAGGGCAACGCCTGGACCCCGGAGTCCGAGACCCCGGCGGCCCACCCCAACGCCCGCTTCGCCGTCCCGGCCTCCCAGTGCCCGACGATCGCCGCCGAGTGGGAGGACCCCAAGGGCGTCCCGATCTCCGCGATCCTCTTCGGCGGCCGCCGCGCCTCCGCCGTGCCGCTGGTCACCGAGTCCTTCGACTGGAACCACGGCGTCTTCATCGGCTCGAACATCGCCTCCGAGAAGACCGCCGCCGCCGAGGGCAAGGTCGGCGAGCTGCGCCGCGACCCCTTCGCCATGCTGCCGTTCTGCGGCTACAACATGGGCGACTACATGGGTCACTGGGTCGACGTGGCCAAGGACAAGGACCAGTCCAAGCTCCCGAAGATCTACTACGTGAACTGGTTCCGCAAGAACGACGCGGGCAAGTTCGTGTGGCCCGGCTTCGGCGAGAACAGCCGCGTCCTGAAGTGGATCGTCGAGCGCCTCGACGGGACCGCCGAGGGCGTGGAGACCCCGATCGGCATCCTGCCGACCGTCGCCTCCCTGGACACCGACGGCCTGGACCTGCCGGCCGCCGACCTGGAGTTCCTGCTCACGGTCGACAAGGAGGTCTGGCGCGACGAGGCCTCGCTGGTCCCCGCCCACCTGAACACCTACGGCGACCACACGCCGAAGGAGCTGTGGGACCAGTACGAGGCGCTCGTCAAGCGCCTCGGCTGATCCCTCCGGTCCTCCTGGGCCTCGCCCCACCGAGCTCCCGCGGCCGGCTGTCCCCGGCCACGGGTTGACGCGGGATTCCCCGACTCAGGACTCCCTGCGACCTTCCAAGTAGGTCGTGTGCGTCTGCTGACGGCGGGCCTCCGTTTCACGGAGGTCCGCCGTCATGCGTTCCGCTTCCTCCCGCAGCAGCGTCAGCTGCCGCTCCAGGTGGCGCTCGGGCGATTCGCCGCCCGCCGTGAGCCGGGTCCACCAGCGCGTCCGGTTGTAGGTGTCCACGCACTCCGGCACGTCCGTGCGGATGGCCCGGGTCAGCGCGTGCACCGCCTCCGGATCGGCGGCCAGGACCCCCGCCACCCAGCCCGGCTCCAGCATCGCCGCGTACAGCGCCAGCAGCCCGGCCAGCACCCCGGCCGGCTCGGCCGGCAGGTCCACCTCGCCGACGTACTCCTCGAGCCGCGCGAAGTCCTCCCGTACGAAGCCCAGTTGCTCGGCCGGCTCCGGCGGTACCGGCGGCGCCGGCACTTCCGGCGGGGCGACGAGCGCGCCCGCCCCGTACAGCCCGGCGACCACCACCGGCCAGTACGTGCCGGCCACCCCGGTGAGCGTCAGACCCACCCCGACGAGGCCGCAGGCGCTGCCGGCCAGGTTCTTCTTCGACTCCACGTAGGTGAGGAGACGCGTGCGCAGAGGCCTACTGGTAGCCACGGATCTCCTCGAAGGCTCCGTCCAGCGAACCGTTGCCCTCGGTGGCGTCGAAGAGCCGCCCGCCGGTCAGTTCGGTGATGTGGGCGAGCTCCTTGCGGTCCGAGTCGCCGAACAGCACCGCGAAGACCGGGGTGTGCTTCTGCCCCTCGGGCAGCCCCGCGTAGAAGGCGTCGAACTGCTTGGCCCCGGCGCCCGCGGTGTTCTCGCCGTCCGTCATCAGCACGATCGAGGTGAACGCGTCCGCGTTCCCCTTGCCGAGCTGCTGGTACGCCGCCTGCAGGCTGCTGTAGATGGCCGTACCGCCGTCCGGCCGCAGTGCCTCCACGTCTCCCCGGATCGCGTCCAGCGCCGCTCCGGGGTTGCCCGGTTCGACCGTGTGCGTCAGAACCTTCTTCACCTTGTCGCCGAAGGGCAGCAGCGTGACCTCCTCACGGTCCCGGAACCGCTCACCGGTCCCCGAACTCCCCGTCCCCGTCAGGTCGGTGAGCGCCGACTTCAGCCGGCCGATCCGGTCCTCCTCGGCCATCGACCCCGAGGTGTCCAGCACGTACACCGTGCGCGAGGGGCGGCGCAGCTCGTTCTCGTAGCTGGCCAGCAGCCCGTCCGCCACCGAGCGGGTGCCCGGGAAGGGGAGCTCGCGCCGCTTGTCCGGGTCCAGCCCGGCCGCCGGGGTGACCCCGGCCGCGACGGGCCGCCGGAAGGTCTTCTCGGTGATCGCCTTCTGCGCCTCGGCGCCGCTCAGGTACTCGGTCAGCGCGCGCCCCGACTCGCGGGCCCCGGCCGGGGCCGAGGTCAGCAGGGTCAGCGGATAGTGGGCCGTGACCACGCCGTCGACCGGCCGGATCACCGTCAGGTTCGTCTTCGCGTCCCGGTTCATGGACAGCAGCACCGACTCGTAGTTCACCAGCGCGTCCACGTCCCCGCGCTGGGTGTACGCCGCGGCCAGCCAGCCCGAGGATCCCGAGGTCAGCTTCTGCCCGGCGAAGAAGCCCTTCAGCATCGGCTGCGCCTTCGCCACGTCCGCGTCGGTCAGCGCCGCCTGTGCGCCCGAGAGCCCGGAGGCCACCGAAATCAGCGCGGAAAAGCCGGAGTTGGAGCGCACCGGGTCGGTCATCCCGTACGTCAGCTTCCCGGCGGCCACGGCCTCGTGGACCGCCGACCAGGTCACCGACCCGGGCTGCCAGCCCAGCCGGGCCAGCGCCTCGGGCTTCACGCCGAGGGCGACCGGCGAGGACATCACCGGGGTCTCGCTCGACAGCTTGTCCGCGGCCTCGGGCCGCAGCCGCAGGTAGTCGTTGGAGGACAGCCAGATGGCGTCGTACCTGCCGTCCGCCTTGCCGGAGGCGATCTGCTCGACCGCGTCGAGGGTCCCCGACGTGGTCAGCTCCACGCCGACCCCGGTGGCGGCCTTCGCCGCCTTCAGCACCTCGTCCATGTCGGACAGCTCGCTGGAGGCCAGGACGCGCAGCGTGCCCTCCTGGTACGCGGTCTGCTTCGGCTTCGGGTGGTCGTCGTCCGTCGCGCACGCGCTCGCCCCGAGCAGGGTGGCGGCGAGCGCCACCGCCGCGGCGAGCCGTCGGCGCATCACGGCGCCGCGGATGCTCATGCCGTTCATCGGGCGTCGCCGCCTTCCAGGGCGCTCGCGGTGCGGGTGCGCGCGAGGTATGCGGAGGCGTTCTGGAGTTCGCCGGTGAGGGACTCCACGGTGGCGGCCATGTTCTCGGTGGCCTGCACCTTGAAGGTGTCGATGGTGTCGAGCGTCTTGTAGATCTGGGCGAAGGCCGTCCGCAGCGTCTCCGCGCCGACGGCCGGATCGGCGGCGATCCGCTGGATCTCCCCGCTCTGCGTGGACAGCATCTCCGCGTTGCCGCGGATCAGGCCCTCGGTGGTGTCGCGCAGGGTGTCGATCTGCTTGATGACCTCGCCCTGGGTGTTCAGGGCCTGCGCCAGCATCACGGCGATCCGCAGCGCGGACACCGTGGTGGTCGCGGCCCGGTCGACGCCCTTGATCAGCTCTTCGTTGTTGCGCCGGACCACGTCCATCGCCAGGTAGCCCTGCGCGCAGACGGCCAGCTGGGTCAGCAGGTCCTGGTGCTTCTGCCGTACGGGGAACAGCACGTCCACGCGCAGCGCGTCGGCCTGTTGCGGGTCGCTCTGGCCGGCGATCCGCTGTTCGACGGCCGCGTCCAGGGCCTCGGTGAGCACCGCGTACTCCTGGAGCTTGCCCATGGTCTCCCACAGGCGGGCCCGCTCGGTGTGCAGGGCGGCGTTGTCGCGGCGCAGCTCGTCCTGGCCGCCGCGCAGCGCGCCGACGATCCGGTTGAGGGTGGTCTGCGAGGAGGCGTACTTGGCCACGTGGTCGCGGAACTTGTTGCCGCCGGGCAGCTTGGAGAGCAGCTTGCGCACTCCCTTGGCGGAGCCGCCCGAGCTGCCGCTGGGGTCCAAATCCTCGACGGTGCGGCGCAGTTCGACCAGCGAGCCGGCGACGCGGGCCTGGGCGTCGCCGCCGCCGTCCGTGTCGAGGGAGCGTACGGCCCGCTCCAGCATGCGGTTGGACTGCTGGGCGGCGCCGCGGATGTCGGCGGAGCCGAGCCCGGAGATCTCCCCGATGCGGGTGGCGAACTCGGGGGAGCGGCTGTCGATGCCGGCCAGCGAGCCGACGTACTCGCCGGCCCGTCGGGCCATCTCCTCGCGCACCCCGTCCTGGAGCGGTACCAGGCCGGAGGCCTGCTCCCGCTTGACGGGGGCCACGGGCTCGGGGGCGGTGAGGACGAGCGGGCTGTCTGCGCCGCCGTCGGGCGGTGTCAATGTCATGGTGTTCTGATCCCCCTATCCCTTGGCGCGCGCGGCCAGCGCCATCAGGACCTTGACGGTCGGTGCGCTGACCTGGCGGATGCCGGTCAGCTCCGACTTGAGGTACGCGGTGTGCGGTGCGGCGGCGGTGTTGAACTCGGCCACGCCCTCCGTCGGCCGGAACCCGTGGCGGACCACGAGCGAGCGCAGCTTCGGGTCGGTGGCCAGCAGGGTGCCGAGTTCCGTGGCCTTCTCGCTGATCGGTACGAAGGTGTGCGGGGAGTTCACGGTGGTGTCGGGGTACAGGACCACCATGTCGCCCGGATCCTGCTTCTGCTGGAGCAGGCTGGCCACTTGGGCCTCGTAGGCGAGGATGAGCGGTTCGCCGCTGCCGCTGATGAAGGCGCGGAAGGGGCCGTCGGTGCTCTGTTCCAGGGCGCCCTGGACGGAGATCAGCTTCTTCATCAGGGGCGCGGTCCGCTCGATGCCGGCGTCGTCGGAGACGACGGTCGAGCCGTTGGCGACGTTCGAGGCGGTGGCGAGGAAGAGCGCGCCCGAGTTGGAGGTGGTGGGGTCGGTGGTCTTGATGAACACCGTGCCGCCCAGCTCCGGGTAGGCGCTGGTCCCGCCCTGGAGTTCCTGCCAGGTCTTGGCCTCGCCGGCGGCCTTGAGGAAGGGGCCGAGGAGGAGGGTGCCGGAGTTCTTGCCGGACATCTTCGCCAGGCCGTGGTCGCGGAGCACCTTGGCCGCGTTGGAGCGGGCGATGACGACGAGCGGGGAGAAGAAGGGCTTGGTGTTCTGCGAGCCCTTCACCCCCGCCTTCTGCTCGATCTCCGCGCTGGGTTCACTGCTGCTGGGGAAGGCGAAATCGAAGTCCTTCAGGGCGAGTTGGTTCATCGCCCAGGAGCCCGAGGTCTCGGTCTTCACGGTGTAGCCCTTGTCAGCAAGGGCCTTGACGACGTCGGGGTCGCGGAAGAACTCGGACTTCTCCGAACCGATGACGCCACGCACGGTCTTCGTTGCCGTGCCCTCCGGCTTCTTTCCTCCGATGGCGATGACGGCGATCACGCCGCCCACCAGGAGGACCGCCAGGGCGATTCCTAGGATGCGTCTCACGGGTGCAGAGTGCTCGCGGAAACCCACATTCCGCGATGGGTTGAGTGAACGCCGGGTGACGAGGCGGTCCCACTTCGAAATGCTGTGTGGGCCCGTGAGTGCTGGTGACCGGGGCGGGCGCCCGGGAGGATCGTGCCATGGGCGTGAGCGCGTTGAAGTGGCAGGGCTGGCTGGTCGCCCTGGTGTTCGTGGCGGGACTGCTGGTCTTCGCCCCGCTGGGGCTGTACGTGTGGGCGGGCAGTGCTCCCGCCGCGCGGCCGGCGGGGGCCGCGCGGGAGGACGTACGGATCACCGGCTGCCGGATCGACCCGTCGAGTCGGCGCGTGGTGGCCTCGGTCGAGGCGGTCAACGGCTTCCCGGCGCAAGGGGCTTACGTGGTCACGGTGGAGTTCCGTGAGCCACCCCCGGCCGCCCGGGGCCCGCAGGTGCTGGTGAAGGTCCCGGGTGTCGGCCCGGCCGCGACGGAGCGAGCCGAGGCGGTGGGCCCGGTCTGGCCCCCGGCCACGATCCCCTGGTGCGGCATCGCCGCGGCGGAGTTCGCCCCGGACCCTGTCTCCGCCCGTTCCGTGGGGCTCCGCCCCGGCTCCCGCGCGTCGAACGCCGGTGAGGCCGGATTCTCCAGCCCGCCCGGAGCGCGCTTCGGCCCGTCCGGCGGTTGAGGACCGGCTCCGGGCGGAGCCCGGGGAACGGTGGAAGGGCGGGTGGGGGACAAGCCCCGCAGGGTGTGGCGCCCGGTCCGGAGCCTCCGCGGCCCCGGACCGGGGCCGTCAGTGGGCGCCGACGAGGTCGAGCGCGGCGGCGTGCGCGTCCATGCGCTCGGCGGCGAGGATCGCGACCGTGGTGTCGGCGCGCGAGGCGGCGACGAGCAGGGCGCGGGCGGCGAGGTCGTGGGCACGCTGGTGCAGCGCGGCGGCGGCCCCGGCGTCGGGCTCCTGGCCGGGGCGCAGGGTCGCGCGGGCGGGCTCGGCCCCGCGCAGGCGGGTGACCTGGGCGGCGAGGACGGCGGCGGCCTCGTCGAGGCCGAGCTCGTCGGTCACGGCGAGCAGCGCGGCGAGATGCCCGGCGAGCTGGATGTCCAGGGCTTCGGCGCGGCTGCTGCGGGGGTACTCGCCGCGGTGGACGCCTATGCGGGGGTCGACCGCCTTGGTGCGAATCGGCTCGTACATGGGTGCCTCCTGCGTGGTCAGGAGACCATCCTACATTGGATTGGTTCTAAAGTTGAGCTGAATCTTGGTCTTGCGTGTCGGCTTGAATGCGCCTTGTCGTCCCCGGGAGTAACGTTCAACCTTCTACTTTCGGTGCACGTATGTGCGGAAGTGCGTGCAGGTTGACGGTATTGATATTCGGGGTGGGCGCAATGGCTGTGGCCGGGGATGTGTCGGGCGTGTCGAGGGTGTCGGACATATCGGGTGTAGAGGCTGTGGTGCGGAGCGATGCGGCGCTCCTGGAGGACGACCTGGCGGCCTTCCTGGCCTCCTTGCTCACCCCGGCCGCGCCGCGATCGGTCTACGCGGCGGCGCTGGGGCGTTCCCTGTACGCGCCGGTCGCCGACGCCGTCGGCTCGAAGGTGGGCCAGGCGGCCCTGGCCCCGGCCGCGGGAGCGCCCGCGGACCGGGCCCCGTTGCGGCCCTCGATGGTGTTCTGGGCCTACCGCAACTACCGGGGCTTCCCCGACGCGGCAGGCGATGAGGCTTCCGCCGCGGACCTGGCCGCGGTCCGCCGCGCGGCGGTGGCGGTGCGCGTGCTGCTGAAGGCCGCGGTCGCCCTCGACGACATCCAGGACGGGAGCGGCGTCCGCTACGGCGAGGCCGCCCTCCACGTCACCCACGGTGTCCCGCTCGCCCTCAACACCGGCTCCCTGCTGATCACCGCGGCGCTGGAGCACGCGGCCGAGCCCGCCGTGGTGCGGAGCCTGCTGCGGTCGGTCGGCCGGGGCTTCACGGGCCAGGCCGTCGACGTCTCCACGCGGACCGAGCTCACGCGCGCGGAACTGCTGGCCGCGCCCCTCGCCGAGCGGGTGGCCTTCTGGGAGTCGGTGGCCGCGCTCAAGACGGGCACGCTGTTCCGGATGCCGCTGGACGCGGCCGTGGCGGCCCTGGGCGTCGTGGAGGACGAGCGGCGGGTCCTGGACGGGGCGATGCGCGACCTCGGACTGGCCAGCCAGCTGTTCAACGACCTGACCGACTTCGTACCCGAGTACGGCGGCCGGGGCACCCACGAGGACTACGGCCAGCTGAGCAACCGCGTCTTCCTCGAACTGCTCGACACCGCTCCCGCCGGCGGGCCGGGGCCGGAGCAGCTCGTGGGGGCGCGGCTGAAGGAGTTCGTGCTCGGACACCCGGACCTGCGGCCCACGCTCCTGCGCCTCGCGTCCCAGGCGGTGGAGCTGAAGCGCTCGGCGATGGAGGCGGTGCGCGGTGTGTGCCGTTCCGAGCGGAGCGCGCGCTACTTCGACGTGACGATCGAACGCAAGGGCCACCTCATCGACCGGCTGCACGCGACGCTCGTGAAGGGTGAAGGCGCATGAACCCCACGGACAGCCGCACGGTGGTCGAGCGCATCCGGGCGAGCACCCGCGGCCGGCACGCGGAGCTGGAGGGCACGCCCTTCTCCGCCGCGATGCTCGCCGGGACGCTCCCGCTCGACCGGTACGTCGACCAGCTCGCCGCCTACCGGACGGTCCTGGACGCCCTGGAGGGCGAACTGTCCCGCGCCGGCGCGCCGTGCGTGACCTCGGTGTGGTCGGCGGACCTGGTCAAGATCCCCTGCATAGACCGCGACCTGATGCACTTCGCCGAGGACGGGGTGTTCCCCGGGTCCCGCGCCGGAGCGCCGGCGGTCGCCTTCGCGCGGGAGGTCCGCGCCGCAGCGGCCTCGGACCCCCTGGCCCTGCTCGGGTTCCTCTACGTACTGGAGGGCTCCACGATGGGCGGCATGATCCTGCGCCGGTACGTCGCCGAGGCGTACGGGCTGCGGGACACGGACGGCGTGGCGTACTACGCCAGTGGCGACCGCGAGCGCTGGGCCCGCTTCACGGCGCGCCTGGACGAGGCGCTGCCCGGGCGGGCGGAGCAGGACGGCGTGGTCACCGCGGCCGGCCGGGCCTACCACCACATCGCCGCGATCTCCGCGGCCCTGTCCACCGGCCTCGGCGCGGCCGCCGCGCAGAACGCCGCGTAGAACGGCGCGGCCCCCGCGCGCGGCCCGTGGGTACGGGGTCGCGTGCGGGGGCCGTCGAGCCGGGTCCGTCCTACGGCTGGCTGTACCCGTCGAGGAAGTTGCCGATCCGGGTGACCGCGTCGGCGAGGTCCTTCGCGTTGGGCAGGGTCACGATCCGGAAGTGGTCGGGCTCGGGCCAGTTGAAGCCCGTACCGTGCACGACCATGATCTTTTCCTCGCGCAGCAGGTCGAGGACCATCTGCCGGTCGTCCTTGATCTTGTAGACGGACGGGTCCAGCTTCGGGAACAGGTAGAGCGCGCCCTTGGGCTTCACGCAGGTGATGCCGGGGATCTGCGTCAGCAGGTCGTACGCGGTGTCGCGCTGCTCCAGGATCCGCCCGCCGGGCAGTACCAGGTCGTTGATCGACTGCCGTCCGCCGAGGGCGGTGGCGATGGCGTGCTGGGAGGGCATGTTGGCGCAGAGCCGCATGTTCGCCAGGATCGTCAGGCCCTCGATGTACGACGAGGCGTGCTTCTTGGGCCCGCACACCGCCATCCAGCCCGACCGGTAGCCGGCGACGCGGTAGTTCTTGGAGAGCCCGTTGAAGGTGAGCGTCAGCAGGTCCGGTGCGATGGCGGCGGTGTTCGTGTGCGTGGCGCCGTCGTAGAGGATCCGGTCGTAGATCTCGTCCGAGCAGACGATCAGGTTGTGCCGGCGGGCGATGTCGGTGAGCCCGCGCAGCATCTCGTCGTCGTAGACGGCGCCGGTCGGGTTGTTCGGGTTGATGATCACGATCGCGCGGGTGCGGTCGGTGACCTTGCGCTCGATGTCGGCGAGGTCCGGCATCCAGTCGGACTGCTCGTCGCAGCGGTAGTGCACGGCGGTGCCGCCGGCCAGGCTGACGGAGGCGGTCCACAGCGGGTAGTCCGGCGCGGGGACGAGCACCTCGTCGCCGTCGTCGAGCAGCGCCTGCATGGACATCTGGATCAGCTCGGAGACCCCGTTGCCGATGTAGACGTCCTCGACGTCCAGCTCGATGCCCTTGGTCTGGTAGTGCTGCATGACCGCACGGCGCGCCGAGAGCAGGCCCTTCGCGTCCCCGTAGCCGTGGGCGTTGCCCAGGTTGCGGAGCATGTCCTCAAGGATCTCCGGCGGGCACTCGAAGCCGAAGGCCGCGGGGTTGCCGGTGTTGAGCTTGAGGATGCGATGACCTGCTGCTTCGAGCCGCATCGCCTCTTCGAGCACGGGGCCGCGGATCTCGTAGCAGACATTGGCGAGTTTCGTTGACTGGATCACCTGCATGACGGGAGCTTACGGGTCCGGGTGCGGGCGCGCTCCGCTATTCGACCCGGAGTGGAGGGGTGCATCGCGGACCGATATGTCCCCTTTCGCGCAAAGCTTCGGTACGGGCGCCGCGAGCCCTTGGAAACCGGGGCCGCCGCCCCGCTCCGGCCTGCGGAATGGGTGGGCCCGGCGGAGGGGGCCGGAATGGTGTTGCGCTCGTCACCCTGTCGGCCCGAAGGTGTCGGCGGCGCGCGGCGGTGATCAAGGGGAGCGGGACATGCGGGAGATGGGCGATGCGAGGGCGGGCGGCGCGGGCGGACCGGGCGGACCGGGGGCGCGGGCGGTGCCCGGGCCGAAGGCGGACCTCCCCTCGGTGCTGCGCTTCGCGACGGAGCTGTGCGCCTGGGTGGCGGCTCCGTGGGCCCTGGCCGGCTGGTCGGTGACGGCGGCGGTGGCGAGCGTGGTGCTGCTGATCGGGCTGCCCACGGTGTTCTCGACCCCGGGGGACAAGGCCCAGGTGATCGTCGCGGTACCGGGCGGGGTGACGATCGCGCTGGTGCTGCTCCAGCTCGTGGTGGCCGTGGCGGCGTCCTGGGCGGCCTGGCCCGCGTGGGCGGCGGCTCCGGTGACGGCCCTGGCGGTGGCCTGCCTGATCGCGGAACGCCCCCGCTGGCGCGGGCTGCTGGCAGCGGAGCGGGCCTGAGCGGCGCGGGCCCGAGGGGCGCGGGGGCGGTCGAAGCGAAAGCGGGGACGGTCGTACGCGAAAAGGGGCGGGGCGCCACTGGTCGGTCAGTGGTGCCCCGCCCCTGCCTTCGGGGTGGAACTCAGGTGGTGCCGGCAGCCGGGTCGGTCGGGTCCGTCGGGGACATCGTGGTTGCCCCGGAGCGGATCCGTCGCACCCGGCCCTGGGCGTCCAGGTGCTGGAGGTCCCGGTGGATGGTCATCCGGCTGACGCCCAGATCCCGTACGAGATCACCGACCCGTACGCGGCCCTTGGCCCGTACCTCGCCCGCGATCAGCTCGCGCCGCTCCTCGCAAGGCAGTCCCCGTCCGGGGGTGCGCTGCGCCGAGGGCACGATTACTTCGCCTCGGCCTTGAGGATCTCGGCGAGCTCCTCGTCGGACTCGCGGCCCGGGGTCGGCAGGTTCCACTTGGTGATCGCGAAGCGGAAGATGAAGTAGTACAGCGCCGCGAAGCAGAGTCCGATGCCGGCCAGACCCCACGGGTTGGACGCGATGCCGAGGTTGAGGAAGAAGTCGATCGCGCCGGCCGAGAAGCCGAAGCCGTCCTTCATTCCGAGTGACCAGGTCAGCGCCATGGACACACCGGTCAGGACCGCGTGGATCGCGTAGAGCACCGGGGCGATGAACATGAAGGTGAACTCGATCGGCTCGGTGATGCCCGTGACGAAGGCGGTGAGCGCGAGGGAGAACATCATGCCGCCGACGACCTTGCGGCGCTCGGGGCGCGCGCAGTGGGTGATGGCGAGGCAGGCGGCCGGGAGGGCGAACATCATGATCGGGAAGAAGCCGGTCATGAACTGTCCGGCGCTCGGGTCGCCGGCGAGGAAGCGGGCGATGTCACCGTGCTTGCCGTCGAACTCGCCCGCCTGGAACCACGGGAAGGAGTTCAGCAGGTGGTGCATGCCGACCGGGATCAGTGCACGGTTGGCGACACCGAAGATGCCCGCACCGACGGCGCCGGAGTTGACCAGCCACTCGCCGAAGCCGTGGATGCCCTTGCCGAGGACCGGCCAGATCAGACCGAAGACGATGCCGATGACCAGACCCGCGAGGGAGGACAGGATCGGGACGAGGCGGCGGCCACCGAAGAAGCCCGCCCAGTCCGGCAGCTTGGTCCGGTAGAACTTCTGGTACAGCAGGGCGACGACGATGCCCATGACGACACCGCCGAGGACGCCGGCGTTGACGGGTGCCTCGACCAGGGCGACCTTGTGGTCGATGACGGCCTCGATCTTCGGCACGTTGCCGTCGGTGAAGGTGCCGAGCACCTTCGAGAAGACCAGGTAGCCCGCGACGGCCGCGAGGCCGGTGGAGCCGTCGGCCTTCTTCGCGTAGCCCACCGCGATGCCCACGGCGAAGAGCAGCGCCAGGTTGTCGAAGATGGCCCCGCCGCCGGCGGCCATGTACTTGGCTATCTCGTTGCACCAGCTGGGCAGCGACTCGCTGCCCAGCATGTCGCCCTGGCCGAAGCGCATCAGCAGGGCGGCGGCCGGCAGCACGGCGATCGGCAGCATGAGGCTGCGGCCGAGGCGCTGCATGACCGCCATCGCGGCGGAGTTCTTCTTGGCAGACGGGGCCGTCTGCTCGGCTGTACTCACGGTGCTTCCTCCAGCGGAAACGGGGTGTGTTGCCAAGGCAGGCAGCGCTTGTGTGGGCTGGGCAACAGCTAAGGAAAATGCGCTATTTGCAGCGCGATGTTCCAGTTGTAACACGGTTAAAACGGCATAAACCTGTGACCGGAAGGACTGTGGACCTACGACCCGGAGGCTGAGGTCGGAAGCCCCCCGAGGCTCGTGCCTTCCGGCGATGTCAGAGGGTCCGGGTACCTTGCGGGCAGGGGAGTGGAAAGGGGGTCGGCATGCACGAGCCGACGATCGTCCGGGGGGACGCGAGCAGTCCGCAGGCCGGGGGGCCGAAGATCATCGCCCACGTCTGCAACGACCTCGGGGGCTGGGGGAAGGGCTTCGTCCTCGCGCTCTCGAAGCGCTGGAGCGAGCCGGAGGCGGCGTACCGGGCCTGGCACCGGGGCCGCAGCGGGAACGACTTCGCGCTCGGCGCGGTGCAGTTGGTCCAGGTCCGCCCGGACACCTGGGTCGCGAACATGATCGGCCAGCGCGGCCTGCGCACCGGCAGCGGCGGCCCGCCGATCCGCTACGAGGCGGTCGAGCGATGCCTCGCCCACCTGGCGGTCCACGCCGCCGAACTGGGCGCCTCCGTCCACATGCCCCGCATCGGCTGCGGCCTCGCGGGCGGCAAGTGGTCACGCGTGGAGCCGCTGATCCGCGAGGGCCTGTCCGCGAAGGGGATACCGGTCACGGTCTACGACTTCGGCTAGGCCTGGTCCATACCGGGGGGTCGTGGGCGTGGGGCGGCGGCGAGGGGCGCGAAGGGTGCCACGCTCGTCGTCCATGGATGTGAGCACCTTCTACGCCCTCTTCTCCGCCACCTGCTTCACCCTGGTGGGCCTGTGGTGGAACGTCGTCCAGAGCCACCACGACTGGATGCGCGACCCGGCCCAGCGGCGCGTCGTCGGCGGGATCTACCTGTCCTTCCTGCTCCCCGCCCTGATGGGCCTGTTCGCCCAGGTCGGCGGCACGGAGCAGCCGCAGGTGTGGCGCGCGGCCTTCGTCGTCCTCGCGGTGATCGGCTGCGCGTCCACCCTGCGGCTGCTGGCCCGGGCGCGCGGTGACCGCTTCCTGACCTGGCAGCAGGCCGCCGCCACCCTGCTCTACGTCCTGATCGCCGTCGTCGGTGCCTTCCCCGAACTCGCCGACCCGGCAGGGCTGCGCCCCATCCAGGCCGAGGCGCTGATGCTGATCGGCCTGATCGTGCTGGGCCACGCCCTGGTCTGGCGGTTCATGGCCGGAGAGGGCCGGGCCGCCGAGGAGCAGTAGGGCGGGGAGGAGGCCCGGGGCCCGCCGTGCATCCTCGGGGGCCGTGAGGCCGGAAGTGGGGGTGGGGAGGACACCCCACACCGATGCGGAGGCCTTCATGAGCGGCTCGGACGAGGACAAGCCCGTGATCGTGGTCGGAGCCGGGCTCGCCGGTCTGACGTGCGCGCTTGACCTGGTCCGGTCGGGGCGGCGCGTCAGGGTCCTGGAGGCGAGCGACGCGGTGGGCGGCAGGATGCGCACCGATCGCCGCGACGGATTCCTCCTGGACCGCGGGTTCCAGGTCTTCAACACCTCGTATCCGCAGGTCAGGCGGCGCATCGCGGTGCGTCCCCTGCGGCTGCGCCCCTTCACGCCGGGCTTCTTGATCCACACCGGAAGCGGTCGGATCCGGCTGGCCGATCCCACACGGCGGCCCGCCGACGCCGCCGGTCTCCTGACCGGTGGGCACGGCCCGGGCGCCCGCGCGCTGGCGGCCCTGGGCGCCTTGAGCGCGTTCGACGCGGTGGCGCCCGCCGCGGTCCTCAAACGCCTGCCCGAGCGCACGACGCGCGCGGAGCTGGCCCGCAGGCACGTTCCCGACTCCCTGGTCGAGGGCCTGCTGCGGCCGTTCCTGGCCGGCGTCTTCCTGGAGGACGGGCTGGAAACCTCCAGCCGCATGTTCCACCTGACCTGGCGCAGCATGCTCAGGGGCACCCTCACCCTGCCGGCCGACGGCATCGGTGCCGTGCCCCGGCAGCTGGCCGAGGGGCTGCCGCCGGGGTGCGTGGCACTGGGCACGCCGGTGTCCTCCGTCACCGCGTCGGGCGTCGTCCTCGCCGACGGATCCGCGCTCGACGCGGCCGCCGTGGTCGTCGCCACGGCTCCGTCGGCGGCGAGCGCGCTGATCCCCGTGCTCCCCGCGGTGGCGACCCGTACGGTCACCACGTACCACCACGCGGCCGCCCGCTCGCCCCTCGGCGAGCCCACGCTGCTGCTGGACCAGCGGCGGCGCTTCCTCAACACGTGCGTGCTGACGGACGTCGCCCCCACCTACGGAGACGGCGGGCGGGCCCTGGTGTCCACCTCCGTGCTCGGCGCCGACGCGCCGGGTCGCGAGGCCGGGCTCCGCGAGGTCCTCGCGGAGGTCTACGCCGTCGGCACCGAGGCCTGGGAAACGGTGGGGACGACCACCGTCACCGACGCGCTGCCCGCGATGGTTCCCCCCTGGCCGCTCAGCCGCACCGGCCGGACCGCCGCGGGCGTCTACGTCTGCGGGGACCACCGGGCCACCGGCTCCGTCCAGGGCGCCATGGCGTCCGGGACGCGCACGGCGCGCGAGGTGCTGGCGGATCTGGGGACGGCCTAAGCCGATGGGTGGTCGAGCGGATCCGTCGCGCCCGCGCCGGTTCCGGGGTCGAAGCCCTTGGCGATCAGCCATCCGGCCAGTGACAGTTCCCAGGCGAAGACCGGGAGGGCGGCCGCCGCTCCCGCCGGGGAGAGCTGGTCGTAGGCGCCGAACATCACGGCCACGGCCGAGGCGCAGATCAGCGGGCCGCCGATCAGGCCGAGCACGGCGATGAATCGGGGCACGAGCCGGGCGCGGTAGGCCACGTACGCGAGCAGGACGGTGTTCAGGCCGAGGGCGATGTTGGGGCCGAGCAGGAACGTCCACTCGTGCAGGGCCACCAGCGCGGCATCGGCGCCGTCCGCCGCCCCCGCGTCCCGCCGCAGGGTGACCAGTGCCAGGACGGCGACGATCCCGCCGGCGATGACGGCCGCCTCCAGGAGCCGCCCGAAGGCGTAACCGAGCGCGAGTCCCTCGCCGCGGCGGCGCAGGACGGGGAACAGCGCCGCCCCGGTGCCGGCCACCGCCACCACCAGCACCACCTCGCAGAGCGCCCCGAGCAGGGCCCGCGTATCGGCGCCCTCCGCGAGGCGGCCGTCCGCCGCGCCCAGCAGGGGCCGGTACAGCGCCGCCCCGGCTATCGCGGCCACCTCGGTCAACAGGAACAGCGACCCGGCGGCCACCGCGGTTCTCCGGTCGGGACTCATGTTCGCGGTACCCCTCGCTTGATGGAGGTGTACGCCGTACACCTTGCTGCGACCATAGGTGTACGCCGTACACTCGTCAAGGTGAGGGTGCCGTCGAGGACCGTCGGAGCCAGGGAAGGAGCCCACCGCAATGACCCGGCAGGAAGCCAAGGGCAAGGACACGGGGCGAATCCCCCTGAACAGGGACCGGGTCCTGCGTGCGGCCGTCGCGCTCGCCGACACCACCGGCATCGACGCGCTCAGCATGCGCCGGCTCGCCCAGGAGCTGGACGTCGTACCGATGGCCCTCTACAAGCACGTGGCCAACAAGGAGGAGCTGCTCGACGGCATGGCCGACGCCGTCGTCGGCGAGATCGACCCGCCGGCCGCGGGCCCCGACTGGCGGCCCGTGGTCCGCGGGCGGATCCTCTCGGCCCGCCGGGTACTGCTCCGCCACCCCTGGGCGGCCCGGGTCATCGAATCGCGGACCGGCCCCACCCCGGTGCTGCTGGCGTACGTGGACTCCATGGCCGGGCTCTTCCGGGCCGGCGGGCTCTCCGCCGACCTCACGCACCACGTCATGCACGCGATGGGCAGCCGCCTGCTCGGATTCAGCCAGGAGCTGTTCGACACCTCGGGGCCCTCCGGCCCACCGGACCCGGCACTGGCGGCGCGCTTCCCGCACATCGCGGAACTGGCCGCGACCGCCGCCCACGACGACGGCTCCACCGTCGGCGGGGGCTGCGACGACCAGTTCGAGTTCGAGTTCGCCCTGGACCTGCTCCTGGACGGCTTCGAGAACCTCCGCCGCCGGGGCTGGACCTCCGCGCCGTAGGCCGACCCGCTAGGCGGTAGCGGCAGCGGTGACCGGTTGGTGCGCGGTCACCGCCGCCGGGTAGGCGCGCTGGGCCTCGCGGTCCCGGCGCAGCCACCAGAGGGCGCCGAGGACCACCGAGGCGGCGCCGGTGCAGACCCCGATGGTGCGGATGTCGCAGACGGTGAGGAGCACGCCGAAGAGGGCCAGGGAGACGCGGGCCATCGCGCCGTACGTGGTCATGTGGAGGCTGGAGACCCGCCCGCGCACGGCCGCGGGGACGGTGGCCAGCAGGACGGTGGTGTCCAGGGCGATGATGACGCCGCCGGCCAGCCGCATCAGGCCCAGCAGCACCAGGGCCGGGGCCGGATGCCCCGCGAGGAAGAAGGCCGCCCAGGCCAGACCCTGGAAGACGTAGGCCGCGGTGTACGCCGCCAGGTGGCGGCGGACCGCGATCCGGGCGGCCAGGACCGTGCCGATGATGACGGCGATCCCGTCCGTCACGTACAGCGCGCCCAGCACCGCGCCGCCACCGCCCAGTCGGCCGGTGGCGTAGGCGGCGAGCAGGACGTCGTACGCCCCGCCGATGCAGCCCCAGGCGATCCCGATCCACACGACGGAGCGCGCCAGCGGCAGATCGCGCAGCACCCGCAGTCCCGCGGTCAGCTCCTTGCGGAGGGGCTCCCGGGTCGACGCCCCCGGCTCCGCGTACGGCATCGGCCGCCGGGCCTGCGCCAGCAGCGGTACGGCGGCCAGCACTTGCAGCGCGCACGCGACGGCCATCGCCCCGGCGGGACTCCAGCCGGCCAGCGCACCCCCGAGGGAGGCGCCGACGACGGTCATGGTTCCCGAGACGGACCCCAGCCGGGCGTTGGCGGCGGGCCGCGACTCCGGTGCCACCACCCCGTACAGCCACTGCTGGCGGGCCGGCGGCCAGAGGGTGTTGCCGAGGCCCTGGAGCCCGTAGAACGCGGCGGTGATCCAGATCCCGTGGTCGAGGAAGAGCGCCATGCCGAGGACGCAGACGGCCTGCGCGACCATCGAGCCGACGGCCAGGCGCCGCACGTCGAACCGGTCCGCGAGGGCGCCGGCCACCATCATGAACGCCAGCGCGGGTACGGTCCCGATGAGTTCCACGGCCGCCAGTGCGGCGGGCGAGGAATCACGCAGCACCTGGATGAACAGGCTGATCTGCATGACCCACGTCGAGGCCGAGGACAGCGCGCTCGCCGCCCAGAGGCGGGCGGTGCCGTGGGGGCCCGTGTCGGGGCGCGTGATCATCCGGAGCATCCGGAGATTTGATCATGCTCCGCCGATCACACCCGTCGGCGGGTCAGCGCTCGATGATGACCAGGGGGATCTCGCGGGGTGCGGCAGCCGACTGGTGGTCCTCGTAGGCGGGCCACAGGGCGGTCAGCGCCTCCCAGTACGTCTCCCGCTCCGCCGGGGTCGCCGTGCGCGCGCGGGCCTGCGCGGTCAGGGCGCCGACCTGGACGCGGACCTCGGGGTGGGCGGCGAGGTTGCGGTACCAGGAGGGGACCCCGGGCGTGCCGTCGGCCGCGGTGGCCAGGACGATGTGGCGGCCGTCGTCCCGCGCGTAGATCAGCGGGGTGCGGACGGGCCTCCCGGAGAGCCGGTCGAGGGTGGTCAGCAGGAGCGTCGGGACCCCGTGCCACAGGTGTCCGTCGGCGCCGGAGCTGTCCACGTACGCGCGCACGTGCGAGGAGACCTGTCCGGCCGGCGGGTCGGCCGGGCGGTCCCAGTCGACGGACACCGGGGCCTCGGCGCCGGCGTCGGGGTGCGCGGGTGCGTGCTCGCGTGCGCGGGAGGTCGTGCCGGTCGTCTGCGTCGTGGGCATCGGCATCGTCGTCGTCCTTAGGAATCGGCCCCCCGGGGCGCCTAACGAGCATCCATCGATTCTGGATGCGCACCGGCCCGTTCGCACCTCGGGGCGGACCGGAACTCCGGTCCGCCCCGCTCCGCGCCCACCTACGGGAGGTAGCGTTCGAGCGCCCTCGCGCCCTCCTTCTCGATCAGCTTGCGTGCCTTCTCGACCCGCTCCGGGGTCGGGTCCTGGCCGCGTGCCATGACGAGGTCCTCAGGGTCGAACGGGTGCTCCGACCCGGTGTAGAGGTGGGCGGGGCGCTGGGGCTGCTTGTCCGATTCACTGTCCATGGCTACCTCCTGCTGTGTCCCCCTGGCCCCATCCTCCGGCCCGGCCCCCATGAACGCACCTCGGCGCCTCAGGCGACGCCCAGCGCCAGTGCCGCCGTCAGGGCGACGATGGCGCCGCAGATGCTGAGGTTGGCGATCCGGTGCTCCCAGAACACCGCCACGAACTCGCGGATCGTCGCGCTCGGCCAGAAATACCTCGCCGTCGGCGAGCCCAGTACCTGGCCGTTGACCCCGGCCTTGCGGGCCATCATCGCGGCGCGGAAGGCGTGGAAGTTGTTGGTGACCACCACGCAGCGGTAGGAGGGGTCCTCCGCCTCCATGATCGTCCGGCTGAACTGGAGGTTCTCCTCCGTCGTGCGGGAACGGTCCTCCAGCCGCAGGTGCTCCTGCGGTATCCCGCCCTCGGCCATCAGCCAGTCGGCCATCGCCCGCGCCTCCGCGACCTTCTCGTCCGTCCCCTTGCCGCCCGAGGCGAGCATCAGCGGCACCCGTCCGCCCCGCGCGATCTGGGCGTCGTGGATCGCCTGCCCCTTGCGCAGCCGCGAGGCCAGCAGGGGCGGGACCCGGTCGCCGCCGATCAGGCCGGATCCGAGCATCACCACGTAGTCCACGTCCCCGCGCACCTTGATCCGCCCGTAGAGGTAGGCGTAGGCGAGGAAACAGAGGAAGAGGAAGGAGACGTACGCGACGAGGAGGACCACCCCGGCCACCACCGCGTCCAGGGCGGGCGGTCCGGTGTCGGCCGCGACGAAGACGAAGGCGATGAGGAGGAAGATCGCCACGCCCGCCGCGAAGGACAGCAGGTTGCCCGGGCTCCGGCCCTCCTTGCGGACCATCGTCAGGCCGTTGCTGATGAGGAAGACGCCGAGCGCGAGCGTGCCGACCGTGGGGACCACGAAGACCGCCAGGATCACGGCCTCCGCCAGTCCGGGCGGCAGGTGACCGACCTGGAAGAGCAGTCCGACCGAGGTGAAGATGAAAGTGAGGCCCAGGTAGACCGCGTTGCGGAAGCGCCGGCGGTCCTCCCGGAGGCTCACGCCGAAGAGGACGAGGAAGAGAGCAGCGGGTACGAAGGCGTACATGCGGCTCATCGTAAGTTTGAATCCTCCCCTCCCTGAAGGGAGGGGCTTCCTTACCCTCCAGGGTTGATCGGGGATTTCTGGCTCACGCTGCCAGGCCAGGCAGCGCCTGGTCTGGTCTTCCGCGATCAGCACCAGCCGGGTTGAGACCAGCCCGGACCAGCATCAGGCGTGCGGAGTTCTTGTCCCTGGGGGACACGGCTCCGCACACGGTGCAGGCATATGTTCGTTCTGAGAGAGGTAGTGCGTGCTTGGTTCTCGCTCCGCACTGCGCACAGTCCATCGTGGTGTGCGCGGGATGGACAAGGTGTACGGCCCGGCCGTGCTTGCGGCCCATCTCGACCAGGGCCGTCTTGGTGGCGCCGATCGCCGCGTCGGCCGCCTTGCGGGCCATGGTGGACTTGGCGAGGAACTTCGGCTTGAAGTCCTCCACCGCCAGGGCGTCGTGGTCGCGGACCACGCGCTTTGCCCACTTTCTGCCGGTGTCCTGGCGTTGCCGGGCCACCTTCTTGTGCAGCTTCGCGACGTACTTCTTCGCCCGCTGGTATCCCTTCGATCCGGTCTTGCCCTTTGCCGGCTTGCGCCGGGCCATCATCCGCTGATACCGGACCAAGCCAGCGGCGGCCTTCTTCCCGTGCTGGGCATGGGGAAGGTCGTGCGCGTCGGATGTCGTGGTCGCGGTTTCGCGCACGCCCCAGTCGATACCGACCACACGGCCCGTCTCCGGCAGCGGCTGGGTCTCGGCGGGGACGACGAAGGAGGCGTACCAGGCTCCCGTACTGTCCTGGTAGACGCGCACGCTGGACGGGTCGTCAGGAAGATTCCGCGACCACACCACCGTCAGGGCGATGCCGCCGGCCAGGTGTAGCCTCCCGTCTTTGATCCGGAAGCCGCGCTTGGTGTAGTTCAGGGACGGCAGCGCTTCCCGCTTCTTCTTCCACTTCGGCATCCCGGCCCGCTGCCGCACCGGTAACCGATCCTTGACGTCCTTCTGCGCCTTGGCCCGGGACTTCCCGAAATCCCGGATCAACTGCTGCTGCGGAACGCTGGAGCCCTCACGGAGCCAGGTGTTCGTCTTGCGGCCCTCGGTCAGCATCCTGTCGAGCTGCCCCGGACCACACGTCCGCTTGTCCACGCCCTCGGGCCGACGCTTGTTCCACAGGTGCGTCTGCTTCGACTTCGCGCAGCACTCGTTCCAGATCCACCGGCATCGATCCCACTCCGCCATCAAGGCGGCGAGCGCAGTGGACGACACGCGGCCCCAAGGACCCATTTCTCCCCGGCCTGAAGGCCGGGGTCTCCTGGGAGAAGTCCGGTGAAATATGGCCGGTCGGGGGATGGCCGGCGGCCGATCAGCGGCCGCCGTGCGGGGTCCGGCGGACGGCCCGCCCGGCGAGGACGTCGGTCCTGCGGCCGTCCCGTACGACGAAACGCCCGTCGATCAGGACGTGCGGGATCCCGGCCGGCAGCGCGCGCGGCTGCTCGTACGTCGATCCGGCCGCGACCGTCAGCGGATCGAAGAGGACGAGGTCCGCCCGGTGTCCGACGCGCACCAGTCCCCGGTCCGGCAGCCGCAGCCGGGCGGCGGGGCGGCCGGAGAGGTGGGCGACGCACTCCTCCAGGGAGAGGACGCCCAGCTCGCGCACGTAGTGCCCGAGGTAGTGCGGGAAGGTGCCGTAGGCCCGCGGATGCGGTTTCGCGCCCTGGAGGATGCCGTCCGAGCCGCCCGTGTGGACCGGGTGGCGCATGATCGCCCGTACGTTCTCCTCGTGCCCGACGTGCTGGAGGATGCTCGGCCCGAGCCGGTCGCCCAGCAGCAGCGCCCGGGCCGTCTCCCAGTCGGGGACGCGCGTGCCGACGTACGCCCCGTGGGCCGGGTCCGTGGTTCCGGCGATCTCGATCGTCGACCAGTCGACCGGGACCCCGTGGCAGCCGTCGGCGCCCTCCACCTCCAGCGCGTACCGGATCCGCTCGGCCTCGGCGTCGTCCCGCAGCCGGGCGAGGACCGCCTCGGGTCCGCCCTCGTTCGCCCAACTGGGCAGCAGGGCGACCAGGGTGGTGCAGCCGGGGGTGTACGGGTAGCTGTCGAGGGTGATGTCGGCGCCGCCGGCCAGCGCCCCGTCGAGCAGGGCGAGCAGCTCGTCCGCCCGGCCCTCGTTCTCCCCGAAGTTCATCGTGGCGTGCGCCAGGTGCAGGGCGCAGCTGGCCTCGCGGGTCAGCTCGACCATCTCGGCGTATGCGGCCAGGGCGCCGCGGCCGTACGAGCGGTGGTGCGGGCAGTAGTAGCCGCCGTACCGGGCCACCACCCGGCACAGCTCCGTCAGTTCGGCGCCGGACGCGTACATGCCCGGGGTGTAGGTGAGCCCGGAGGACATCCCCACGGCGCCCTGCGCGAGCCCCTCGGCGACCAGGGTCCGCATCCGGTCGAGCTCCGCGGGGGTGGCGGGGCGGTCGCCCCAGCCGACGACGTGCGCGCGGACGGTGCCCTGGGGGACCAGGTAGGCGGCGTTGACGGCGATGCCCTGCCCGCCGTGGGCCCGGTCGAGCCGGTCCAGGTAGCCGCCGACCGTGCGCCAGTCGAAGTCGATGTCCTCGCCCGTGCCGTTCCAGCCGGCGATGGCGGCCCGCACCTCGCCCAGCGTGCGGTCGTCGACGGGGGCGTAGGACAGGCCGTCCTGGCCGAGGACTTCGAGGGTCACGCCCTGCGCGGCCTTCGAGCCGTGGTCCGGATCGCGCAGCAGGGCGAGGTCGCTGTGGGCGTGCATGTCGATGAAGCCGGGGGCCAGGACGAGACCGCGTGCGTCGAGCGTGCGCCGCCCGCCGCCCGCGATCCGGCCGCCCACCGCGGCGATCCGGCCCTCGTGGACGGCGACGTCGGCGATGTGGGAGGGCCCGCCCGTGCCGTCGACGACGCGGGCCCCGCGGATGACCAGGTCCACGGGCTTAGAAGAACGTCCGGACGTACTCCGTGACCGTGCCGTCGGCCTCCACCACCGGGATCAGCGGCCACTTCTCGAAGATCGTGCACGGGTGGGACATCCCCAGCGCCACCCAGTCGCCGACCCGCACGTCCTCGGCGGAGTCGGTTTCCAGCCAGGCGTGCTGGTCGGAGAGCTTGAGCACGCGGATCCCGGTCGCCGGGCGCTCGGCGCCGGTGAGGGGGTCGCGCACGAGTTCCGCCTCGGGCAGCCCCAGGTCGTAGGCGATGTCCCGCTTGCCGGCGTTGACGAAGGCCTGGGTGGGGGAGGGGCGGGAGACCACCTGCGTCCAGAGCCGGAAGGCGGGGCGCAGACCGCCCTCCTCGGGGACCCGGTTGAAGGGGGTCAGGCGGGTGTACCAGCCGTGGTCGTGGGAGACGTACGCCCCCGAGCGCAGCAGCTTCAGGACCGGCCGCGAGAGCTCCGGGATCTCGGCGAACACGTCGGCGACGGCGTCGAACCAGGCGGAGCCGCCCGCGCTGACGACGATCTCCTCCACCCCCTCGAACCGGCCCGCCTTGTCGAACTCGGCCGCCAGGCCGGTGAGCCGGCGCAGGTAGGCGTGCACGGAGTCCGGGTCGGCCCCGGGCACCTCCGCCTCGTACCCGGCGATGCCGACCAGGCGCAGGGTGTCCGTGCCCGCCACGGCGTCGGCGACGGCCCGGCAGTCCTCGTCGCTGCGGGCCCCCGTACGGGCGCCCTCCCCGGCGCCGAGCTCGACGACCACGTCGACCCGCCGCGACCGGCCGGTCAGGGCCCGGTCCATGAGCTGGACCCCGCGCACGGAGTCCACGTAGCAGACGAAGCGGAAGTCGGGGTCCGCGGCGAGCTCGTCGGCCACCCAGCGCAGGGCGGCGGCGTCGACGAGTTCGTTGGCGAGGAAGATCCGCTGGATCCCGAACGCCCGGTAGACGCGGGCCTGGTGGGGGACGGCGGCGGTGATGCCCCAGGCGCCGTGCTCCAGCTGACGGTGGAACAGCTGCGGGGCCATGCAGGTCTTGCCGTGCGGGGCGAAGGCCAGGCCGTGGCGCTCGGCGTACGTGCCGAGGGCGGCGAGGTTGTGGCTCAGCGCCTCCGCGTCGAGGGTGAGCACGGGCGTCGTGAACCCGCCGGTGTAGAGGCTGCGCCGCTCGGCGGTCAGCTCGCCGACGGTGAGGCCCGCCTGCCCGGCGTCCGGGGGGAGTCCCTTGAACCGGTGGTCCACCGGCTCCTGGGCGAGGGCCTGGACGGGGTCGCTGGGCATGTGTGTGGGCCTCCCGGGCATGGCGGTTGTTGCGTACAGTGCAACAGTCGTTGCGTGTGTCGCTGCATGCTGTCTAACATCCCGGGTGACGACGGGTCAACGGGTCCGAGTCCCGGTCGGGGTCCCGGTCCCGGTCCGAGTCCTGGTCCGAGTCCCGGTCCCGGGTCCGGTCCCGGTTCCGTACGGAGGTGCACGGCGTGAGCCAGTCGGTGGAGCGGGCGCTCCGGATCCTGCCTGCCCTGGCCAAGGGCCCGGCTGGCCTCGGCGAGGTCGCCGAGGTGCTCGACGTGCACAAGAGCACGGCCCTGCGGCTGCTGCGGACCCTCCAGGAACACGGCTTCGTCTACCGGCAGGGCGACGGGCGCTACCGGCTCGGGGCCGCCCTCTTCGCGCTGGCCTCGGAGTCCATCGAGAACCTCGACGTGCGCGAGATCGCCCACCCCCACCTGCTGGAACTGAACCGGACCACCGGGCACACCGTGCACCTCGCCCTTCACCAGGACGACGAGGTCGTCTACGTGGACAAGGTCGACAGCCGCTACGCGGTCCGGATGTACTCGCGCATCGGCCGCCCCGTCCCCCTCACCGTCGCCGCCGTCGCGAAGCTGCTCATCGCCGACCTGCCGGAGGCGGAGCGCCGGGCCCTGGCCGCGCGCATCGAGTACCCGGCCTACACCCCCCGCTCCACCCCCGACGCCGACGCGTACCTGCGCGAGCTCGACCTCGTGCGCGCCCAGGGGTGGGCCACCGACATCGGCGGCCACGAGGAGTCCCTGAACTGCCTCGCCGCCCCCGTCCGCGGACCCGACGGCCGTGTGGTCGCCGCGATGTCCGTCTCCGCCCCCGGCGTGGTCCTCTCCGTCGTGGGGCTGCTCGAACTCCTCCCGCTCGTACGGCAGACCGCCGACGCCATCGGCCGCGAGTACTCAGGCTCGGGCCCCGTACAGGAACAGGAAGAAGACAGGCCATGACCGACAAGATCGCGATCACCCCCGCCACCCACACCGACCCGCCCGCGAAGTTCTCGCACGGCGTCCGCAAGGGCAACATCCTCCAGGTCGCCGGCCAGGTCGGCTTCCTCCCGCACGTGGACGGCCAGGAGCCCACGCCGGCCGGCCCCACCCTGCGCGAGCAGACCCTCCAGACGCTGGAGAACGTCCGCTCCGTACTGGAGGCGGGCGGCGCCACCTGGGACGACGTGATGATGCTGCGCGTCTACCTCACGGACACCACGCACTTCGCGGAGATGAACGAGATCTACAACGCCTACTTCGAGGAGCAGAACCTGAAGGCGGCCCCCTCCGCCCGCACCACGGTGTACGTGGGCCTCCCCGGCGACCTGCTGATCGAGATCGACGCCCTCGCGGTGCTCGACGCCTGATCCCCGGTCCCCGGCCTTACCGGGCAGGGGAGTTGGCGTACCGGGGCGTACGTCTCACGTTGTGCGCATAACGGCGAGAACCTTCCACATTCTGTGTATCTTGAGCGCGCTTTATACACACAATGTGGGGGGAACTCTCTTGCGCAAGCGCTCCGTCATAGCCGCGGCCGCCGCCGCCGGCGCCCTGGCCGTCCTCGCCGTCACCCCGGCCCAGGCCACCGAATCCGGCTCGGCCCTGAAGATCCGCGGAGTCCAGTACGACGCCCCCGGCGCGGACTCCAACAGCTGCTCCACGGGCAACACCCGTGACGAGTACCTGACGATCAAGAACTACTCCGCCTCGGTGACGGTCAACCTCAAGGGCTACGTCGTCAGGGACGCCACCGGCAACAGCTACACCTTCACGAACAACCACTACCTGCAGCCCGGTGACTTCGTGAAGCTCCGCGGGGGCAAGGGCACCGAGTCCGACGCGTCCAACGTGGCCTACCGCGGCAGCTGCAACTTCATCTGGAACAACGACCGGGACACGGTCTACCTGAAGACCCCGTCCGGCCAGGGCGCGGACTCCCACGCCTACACGAAGAGCGGCTCCGACCGCGACGGCAACGGGTACGTCACCTTCCACGGCTGACGGGCGCGGACCGGCTCCCTTCGGCGACCCGGGCATTGGGTACCCTCACGGGTGACTTCGGGGCGCCGGCGGGGGCCGGAACGCCGCTAGGCAGGGATGGGTCCTCATGAGCAGCGCACCTTCGGCAGGCATCTTCCAACCGCTCAAGGCGGACGACCCGGAGATCGTGGGGGGCTACCGGCTCGCGGCGGTGCTCGGCGCCGGCGGCATGGGCAAGGTGTACCTCTCGTACACGCCGGGCGGCCGGCCGATCGCCATCAAGGTCATCCGGTCCGAGTTCAGCGAAGACCCCGAGTTCCGGCGGCGGTTCCAGCAGGAGGTGCGGTCCGCGGAGCGGGTCCAGGGGCTCTACACCGCCCCGGTCATCGACTCGGACACCGAAGGCTCCCAGCCCTGGCTGGCCACGGCCTACGTGCCCGGCCCCTCCCTCGCGCACGCGGTGGCCCACCACGGCGCGCTGCCGTCGCGCAGCGTCCTGCTGCTGGCCGTCGGGGTCGCCGAGGCCCTGACCGTCATCCACGGCGCGGGCATCGTCCACCGGGACCTGAAGCCCGCCAACGTCCTCCTCGCCTCCGACGGCCCGCGCGTCATCGACTTCGGCATCGCCCGCGCGGCCGACAGCACCGCCCTGACCAATACGGGCGTCAGCATCGGCACCCCGGCGTTCATGGCGCCCGAACAGGCGTCGACGGGCACGATCACCCCGGCCACCGACGTCTTCGCCCTCGGCCAGATCGCCGCCTTCGCGGCCATCGGGTCCTCCGTCTACGGCGACGGGCCCTCGCACGCGGTGCTCTACCGGATCGTGCACGAGGACCCCGATCTCAGCGGACTGCCCGAGGAGCTGCGGCCGTTGGTGACCCGCTGCCTCAGCCGCGACCCGGCCGACCGCCCCGCGCTGACCGAGGTCATCGCGCTGTGCAACGAAGCCGCGGGCACCGAGCCGCTGCGCCAGGGCGAGGACTGGCTGCCGCGCGCCGTCGCCGGTTCCATCACCGAGCGGGTGCACCTGCTGCCCGCCCCGGCCCCCACCCCGCCGCCGAAGCCGGCCACGCCCGTCCCGACGGAGGTCTCCGCGCAGCCTCCGGCCCCGAGCGCGCCTCCGGCGCCCACCGCGGCGCCCGCGCACGCCGCGCCGACGCAGGCCGCCCCGGCGCGGCCCGGACAGGCGACGGTGCCGACCGGCTACGGGACGCCGCAGCCTTACGCGCAGCCCCCGCGGCAGCAGCCCGCGTACGGGCAGCCCACGTACCCGCAGCCGCCGCGCCCCCAGCCCGCGTACGCCCAGCCCACGTACAGCCAGCCCACCTACGCGCAGCCCGGCTGGGGGCAGCCCGGGTACCGGCCCGCCCCGACCAAGCCCAAGCGGACCGGGCTGATCGTCACCCTGTCCGTCGTCGGCGCGGTCATCGGGCTCGCCGTCCTCGGCTCCCTGCTGCCGGACGGCGACAAGGGGAACGGCGCCGCCGGGTCACCCGGCGGCACGGGGGGCTCCAGCGCCTCGCCGGGCAAGGCCCAGAAGCCCGTCGACCCGCAGCCGGTCTCGTACAAGGGCGTCGACATGCCCGGGTCCCACCAGCTGATGCTCGCGGACAATCCGCCGCGTCCGGCGGAGGACCCGGAGGGCTCGGGCGTGCACTACGGGAAGGGCGACCTCTTCTACTACCGGGACACGACCTTCGGCAAGGACGAGTTCGGCACCGACAACGGAAAGCTGGTCCTGCTGAACAACTCGGAGAAGGGCTCGCTGGCGACCTGCCGCGCGGTGACCCGCTTCACCGAGAAGATCACCCTCGACCAGCTCACGGTCGGATCCGAGGTCTGCGTCCTGAGCGACGCCGGGCACATCGCGGTGGCGACCTACCGCGGCAAGTCGGGGGCGAAGGAGTCGAGCCAGTACATCACCCTCGACCTCACGATCTGGCGCAACGCCGAGGAAGCGAAGAAGGACGACTAGGTCGTCCCCCCTGACGACTAGGTCGTGCCCCCGGAGGACCGGCCGCCGGTCGCGAGCTCGACGAACGAGCGGACCAGCGGGCTCGGGTCGCCCGCCCGCCAGGCCACCACCGCGCGGCTCGGCTCCATGTCCGACAGCGGCACCACGGTCAGGCCCGCTCCCGGATCGTGGTCAAGGAGGGTCATGCCGACCGTGCCGTTCCACAGGACGGCCTGCCGGCATTCCTGCACGGCGCGCACCTGCGGTCCCTCCCGGAGCGTGCCGCCGCTCCAGTACGCCTGCCAGGCGGCGTCGGTGCCCTCCGGGAACCGGAACCAGCGCCGGTCGGCCAGGTCCGTCAGCTCCAGGCGGTCCCGGCCGGCCAGCGGATCGTCGGCACGCAGCAGCGCCCCGACCGGGTCGGCGCGCAGGACGCGTACGGTCAGGCCGGCCGCGTCGAACGGCGCGCGGGTCAGGGCGACGTCGACCAGTCCGGTGCCGAGCCCGCAGGTGGGGTCGGTCAGATCGGCCTCGCGGATCCGTACCTCGGCGCCCGGATGCCGTCGGCGGTAGGCGTCCGCCAGCCGGATCACGTCGGGAGAGGCGCTGTCTCCGAGGATCCCGACGGTGATGCTCGCGGCGCCGGCCGCCGCGGCCACGCGCGAGCGCACCCGCTCGGCGTGGTCCAGGAGGGCGCGCGCCTCGTCGAGCAGCACGGCCCCGACCTCGGTGAGGGAGACCCCGGCGGAGGAGCGGAGGAGCAGCGCGGCCCCGGCCTCGGTCTCCAGCTGCTTGATCGCCCGGCTCAGCGGCGGCTGGCTCATGTGCAGCCGGGCGGCGGCCCGCCCGAAGTGGAGTTCCTCGGCGACGGCCACGAAGTAGCGCAGGGTACGGAGCTCCATGCGGCGACGATACCCGTACGGTATCGAGGCCGCGGAACAGGTCTTGGACGGGCGCGGCGTCCCGGCCGTGGAATGGGACCCATGAACCTCGCCTTCTGGATCACCGCAGGCCTGCTGGCCCTCTTCTACCTCTACGCGGGCGGGGTGAAGCTGGTCCGCGGCCGCGAGGAGCTCCGCCCGATGATGGCCTGGGTGGACAGCACGCCCATGGGGGCCGTCCGGGCCATCGGGGCGGTCGAGGTGCTCGGCGCCGCCGGCCTGCTCCTCCCGCCGCTGACGGGCATCGCGCCCTGGCTCGCCCCGGCCGCGGCCGGCGGATTCGTCCTCCTGCAGATCGGTGCGACCGTGGTCCACCTGGCCTGCGGGGACCGCCGGATCGCCCTGAACGTCACGCTCCTGCTCGCCGCCGCCGTGACCACCTGGCTGGCGGCGGCCCGGCTCTGACGGCGGCGCGGACGTCCGGGCATGGACGTTCGGGCGCGGACGTTCGGGCGCGCGGACGGCGAAGGGGCGCCCCCCTGGCGGTGGGGCGCCCCCGGTTCACACGACGACCGGCGCCGCGAGCACTACGGGCAGTACTGCGCCTGCTTGCCGATCGACCGGTACATGCAGTCCGCGTTCTCCAGGAGCTGCAGCACCGCGTCCTTGTTGCGCGCGGTCTCGCGGTCGATGACCTCGTCGGGCGGGTAGAAGCCGCTGCTGCCCGAGTCCGTCGGGTACATCTCGAAGGTGTAGGCGAAGATCTTCTGGTTGCCCCACAGCCAGTCGTCGATGGTCCCGTCCGTGATGTACAGGTCGCTCGACTGCTCCGGCGTGTAGCCGTTGCTGGCCGCCATGCTGGTGCCGATCTTCTTGTACACGGCCAGGTCGTCCGCGGTCAGTCCGGGCGCGGTGTCGTTGTACGTCCACCCGTACGGCCACAGCACGAGCTCGCTGTACGTGTGGAAGTCGATCGCGGCCGTGATCTGCTGCTTGCCGCCGACCACCCGGCTGCGCACGAAGTCCGAGACCACCTTCACCTCGGGCGCCGACTCGGCGGCCGCGCCCCGGTAGGTCTCGGAGCTCTTGCTGCCGCTGGAGCCGCCGCAGCAGCCCCACTTGTAGTTCCAGTTGCGGTTCTCGTCCGTGCCGACGTAGGAGGAGCCGGCGTTGGGCTGCCGGTTCTTGCGCCAGGAGCGGTAGGAGCCGGAGGCGATGTCGTACTCGCCGCCGTCCGGGTTGAGGTCCGGGATGATCCAGATCTCACGGCCGTTGACCATGTTGGTGACGCGCGAGTCCGTCCCGTACTTGGAGCCGAACTCCTTGAGCAGGTACAGGGCCATCTCGACGGTCAGGTGCTCACGGGCGTGCTGGTGCGCCGTGAAGAGCACCTCGGGCTCGGCCTCGTCGGTCGCGACGTTGTCGCTGATCTTGATCGCGACGAGGTCCCGGCCCTGGTAGGACTTGCCGATGACCCGCTTGCTCATGAGGGCGGGGTACTGGGCGATGCGCTGGTCGATCTCCGCGCTCGCCTCGGCGTAGTTGTGGTAGAGCGCGTCCTTCGACGGGAAATCGTTGATCCCGGCGGCGATGTCGCGCGCGTCCCGGCGGTCCGGCGGCCCGGGCAGCGCGGTCAGCTTGTAGCCGAGGGCGCGCAGCTTGGTGGCCTGCATGGTGTCGGCGCTGACGACGACCGAGCGGGTGTCCACCTCGTCGATGGAGGCGCCGGTACGGAGCAGGGCGGTGCGCTCGACCGCGGTGGCCGGGCCCTGGATCTCGTACTGGACGATCGCCTCGTCCTGAGTGGCGGTCGAGGGGGTGGGCGGCGGGGCTGCCGTCGCGCTCAGGCCGTAGGCGGGTGCGCCGAGCGCGAGCGCGAGAAGGGCCGCCGTGACGGCGGCCCTTCGGCGGTGGTGGAGCCGCATGCGTTTCTCCTGGGTGGGAGTGTGGGGGTAGCCGTGCGGACGCGCACAGCGTGCTCTCGTGGCATGTCCGGGTCAAGAACCCGAAACCGGCCAATCGGCCATCCCCACACACCTACCTGCTACGGCAGCCCGTGGACCTTCGGACCCACCGCGTTGGACCAAGCGCTACCCGCTTTGGCGTCCCAGTTGGTCGACCAGGTCATCGCGCCGCGCAGACCCGGGTAGGTCTTCGCGGGCTTGAAGGTGCCGCAGCTCGTGCCCCGGGCGAGGCAGTCCAGCGCGTTGTTCACGATGGTCGGCGAGACGTAGCCGCTGCCCGCGCCGCTGGGGGAGGCCGGGACCCCGATGCCCACCTGCGAGGCGTCGAGCCCGCCCTCGAGCTGGATGCAGGCCAGCGCGGTGAGGAAGTCCACCGAGCCCTGGGAGTAGACCTTGCCGTCGCAGCCGAGCATCGCGCCGCTGTTGTAGTACTGCATGTTGACGACGGTCAGGATGTCCTTCACCGCGAGAGCCGTCTTGAAGTAGCCGCCCTGCGTCGACTGCATGTCGATGGTCTGCGGGGCCATGGTGAGGACGAGCGAGGGGCCGGCCTTCGCGGCCAGGGCGCGCAGCGCCTGGGTCATGTAGGTCGGGTTCAGGCCGTTCTCCAGGTCGATGTCGATCCCGGTGAAGCCGTACTCCTGCATCAGGGCGTACGCGGAGTTCGCGAGGTTGGTCGCGGACGTCGAGTCGTTGACCGAGATCGTGCCCTTCTCGCCGCCGATGGAGAGGATGACGGACTTCCCGGCCGCCTTCTTCGCGGCGATGTCCGCCTTGAACTGCGGGACCGTGTAGCCGCCGAGGCCGGCCGAGTCGAGGTTGAAGGTGATGCCGCCGGGCGTGCTCGTGGCGTCGGCGAAGGAGACGGCGATGATGTCGTACTGCGCGGAGACGTCGGAGATCTTCTGGACGGTCGCGCCGTTGTTGAAGTTCTGCCAGTAGCCCGTCACCGCGTGCTTGGGCACCGAGGGGTTCGGGTTGCCGCCCCCGCCGCTCGTGGTGGTGCCGGGGACGGCCGCGCCCTTCACGCCCTCGCCGGCCGCGTTGTACGCGCTCACCTGGAAGGAGTACGTGGTCGACGCGGCGAGCCCGGTGATCTGCGCGGAGGTGCCCGAGGTCACGGTCTGGACGCGGACGCCGTCCTGATACACGTAATACCCGGCGGCCCCGCTGACCGTGTTCCACGAAAGGGTGAGTCCGCTGGAGCTCTGGCCGGAAACGGCGCTGCCGGACGGTGCGCCGGGGATGGTCGGCGAGGGGTCGGTGCCGCCTCCGCCGTCGGGGCCGAAGACGCTGAACTCGTCGACCACGAAGCCCGGCTGGCCGTACCAGCCGTGGGTGTAGACGGTGACCTGGGTGGTGCTCGGGCCGGTGGTGAAGGTGGTGGACAGCTTCTGGAAGCCGCCGCCGGTGCCGGGGGTCCAGGTGGAGACGTCCTGCGTGCCGGTCCCGGTCGCGCCGAGGTACACGTACGAGCCGTTGACCTGCTCGCTGAGCGTGTAGGTCGAGCTCGGCTTGACGGTGACGACCTGGCTGCACCGGGCGTTGTCCTGGCCCGACGGGGTGGCCTTGAGGGCGCCGGCCCCCGCGAAGACGGGGGAGGAGACGACGGCGCCGCTGCCTGAGGTGCAGGTCCAGTTGGCGAGGCCGGACTCGAAGCCGCCGTTGCGGACGACGTTGACGTCGGCGGCCTGGGCGGTGCCGGCGGCCAGGGCCGTGAGCCCGCCGGCGGCGAGGGTGACGGCGAGCGGGACGGCGAGGGAGCGTATGCGGTTCACGTGGGCTCCGGTGGGGGGAGTGGGGATGTGAGAACGCGTCAGAACTGGTTCCGGGGGTAGGTGCGGGGCAAGTGGGGTGCCCCGCAGCCAAGTTGGTCTAGTCCAATGTCCATGTCAAGAGTGTTTGCAGTATGGCTTGAACTGATCGCCCCGCACGTCGTCTCGCGATCCTTGTTGTCCGGATTTTCCCGCCCTCCGTGACACGTGCCCGTGGCACGGGAATGCGCAAGGCCCTGCCCTGTCAGGAAGGACGTGGATATGGTGCTGGGGCAAGGGGGAAGGGTGTTGATCGTTTGCGGTCGCGCAGCATGCGCGCACCCGCCGCGGTCAGGGGAACGCCCGTGGATGACGGGGTGAACGGGGGGATGCGCGTGCCGATCGCCATTGCTGTCACCAGCGCCGATCTGGTGCTGCCGGCCCCGGACCGGCACACCCCGGCCGCAGCCGTACTCCCGCCGCCCGAGGAGCTCGACCTCGAGGGCGCGCTCGCCCAGACGACCGGCCTGCTGGAGCGCCACGGCCACCTGGTGGTCCTCGTACCGACCTGGCTCCGCGTCTCCGCCGTCCGCCGCCTGCACACCGTCCGGGCCATCCTGGAAACCGACCGGATCGCGCTCGTCGACGTCGATCTCCCGCCGCTGGGCTTCGCCCTGCTGGTGCGTCAGCTGCGCCAGCTCAGCGTCTGCGACTTCAGCCCCGGAGTGCTCGCCTCCGCCGCCCGCCTGCTCGCGCACTACATCTACGCGGGCGCCCTGCTCGGCTCGGTCGCCAAGCTGGACCGGGTGCCGGTCGGGCTGAAGGCGCACGCGAGGTCCTGGTCCCCGAACGCCCAGTTCGCCGTACTGGCCCACCCGGCCCCGCACCTGGTGAAACTGGGCTCGGGCTCCGGCGGAACCCACGGCGGCGGCGCCACGCTCCCCCCGGGCCCCGACTTCGCCACCCACCTCACCTTCGCCCGCGGCCAGCTCACCTCCGACTGGGTGGCCTCCGACCTGGCCCCCGCCTGGCGGGTCCAGGGCGTCATGGAGAACCCGCTGCCCGCCGACTCGGCCGCCTGGTGGGCCACACCGAAGCTCGTGGAGTTCGCGGCCGCCATCCCGGACCCCTCGGTGCTCTACCAGCTCGTCGCCTCGGTCCGCCGCGAGGAATGCCGCTGGTGCGGCTTCGAACTCATCGGCGACCGCTGCGGTTTCTGCGCCGCCCCGCTCCTCGCACCGGCGGCCCCGCCGCCGACGGCCTCCGCGCCCGCCGCATCGGCGCAGCTGCGCACCAGATCCAGATCCAGACACTGACCGGCCCGAACGAATGAAGAACGGCGAGGTAAGACGGCCATGAACTCACGCCAGCGCCGCGGCGTCATCCTGCTGATCCTGTCGGTCCTGTGCGCCCTCGCCGCCTTCGGTGGAGTTCTCGTGGTGATGGGCGACGTCAACTCCAAGGTCGGCAAAGAGGTCACCGCCTACCGGGTGAAGGGCGACATAGCCCCGTACACCCCGCTGGCGCCGGGCCAGTTCGAGGAGGTCACGGTCCCGAAGCGGTGGCTGTCCGGGACCGCCGTCACCGACCTGGCCGTCCTCAGGGACAAGCTGGCGCTCACCTCCCTGAAGAAGGGCTCGCTCCTCCAGAGCGACATGTTCGTCGACAAGCCGAAGCTCCAGGCCGGGGAGCAGGAGATCGCCATCATGATCGACGCCTCCACGGGCGTCGCGGGCAAGATCACCCCCGGTGCCAAGGTCAACATCATCGGCACCTACAAGGGCAAGAAGCCCACCGACCCGGACCTGTCCGTCCTCATGGTGGCCAACGCCCGCGTCATCAACGTCGGCAAGCTCACCCCGCTCGACCCCAAGGACGCGGACAAGAAGAGCCCCACCGACGCCGTCCCGATCACCTTCGCCCTGTCCACCAAGGACACCCAGCGCGTCGCCTACGCGGAGTCCTTCGCGGTGCACGTCCGCCTGGCCCTGGTGGCCCCCGGCACCAACTCGGCGCCCAACCCGGGCGACCACTTCTACACCCTCGAAGGGGACAAGTGAGGCGCCGATGACCACTCGCATCCTCCCCGCGGTCGGCGACCCGGAGTCCGCCCGCGTCATCGCCACCCTCCTCAGCCAGCTCCCGGGGGCCGAGCCGGCCGCTCCCGTGCCCGACTCCACCTTCCTCCTCGACACGCTCGCCCGGCTCGCCGCCGAGTCGATCGACGAGCTGCCCGAGGTGGTCCTCGTACACGAGCGGATCGGTCCGCTCCCCGTCCTTGACCTCGTCCGCGAGGTCGCCCTGCGCTTCCCCGCCGTCGGCGTCGTCCTCGTCACCTCCGACGCGAGCCCCGCGCTCTTCTCCGCCGCCATGGACTCCGGCGCCCGCGGCCTGATCGGCCTGCCCCTCGCCTACGAGGAGCTCGCCGCCCGCGTCCAGGCCGCCGCCCAGTGGTCCGTGGGCGTACGCCGCCACCTGGGCCGGGGCCCGGAACTGCCCAGCGGCCCGGGCGGCAGGGTGGTCACGGTCACCGGGGCCAAGGGAGGGGTCGGAGCCACCTTCGCGGCCGTGCAGTTCGCGCTCGCCGCGGTGGCCGCGGGCCGGCGCACGGCCCTGGTCGACCTGGACCTCCAGGCCGGGGACGTCGGCTCCTACCTCGACGTGCAGTTCCGCCGCTCCATCGCCGACCTCGCCGGCATCCAGGACATCTCCCCGCGCGTCCTGTCGGACGCCGTCTACGACGACCGCACCGGCCTCGCGCTGCTCCTGGCCCCGGCCGACGGGGAACGCGGCGAGGAGGTCGACGACCGGGCCGCCCGGCACGTGATCGCCGCCCTGCGCGCCCGCTACGAGCTGGTCGTCATCGACTGCGGCACCCAGATGACCGGCGCCAACGCGGCCGCGGTCGAGCTCGCGGACGTGGCCGTCCTGGTCACCACCCCGGACGTGGTCGCGGTACGGGCGGCCAAGCGCATGGTCCGCATGTGGGAACGGCTCCAGGTGAGGAAGGCCGAGGAGACCACGATGGTCGTCAACCGCTGGTCCAAGCAGACCGAGATCCAGCCCGCGCTGATCGAGAAGATCACCAAGACCCGGTCGGTACGCACCCCCGTGCCGGCGGCCTTCAAGGAACTCCAGGCCGTCGTCGACGCGGGCCGCGTCCAGGACCTCGACAACCGCTCGACGGTCAAGCAGGCCCTGTGGACGGTGGCGGGCGAACTGGGCCTGCTGACCGCCCCGGAGGCAGCACAGGAGACCCAGGCCGCCACCGCCGCCGCCACCGAGCCCGGTGCGGCCCTGGCCGTACGCGGCTCCGGGCCGGTGGCCCGGCTGCGCGGCCGGGGTGACCGGGGCGCACTCGGACCGTGGTCGCGGCGCGGGCGGGAGGGCTGAGGGGTGGCGGGTCGAGGGGTGGCGGGACGGAGACGGTTCCGGTGGCGGGAGCGGGGTGACGACGGGCAGCTCGTGATCGAGTTCGTCGGCATGCTGCCGTACATCCTGCTGGCCGTGGTGGCGGTCTGGGAGATGGTGCTGATCGGCTACGCCTTCTCCCTGGCCGGGAACGCGGCGGACGAGGCGGCGCGGGCCGGGGCGGTGCACGGAGCCGGTGCGTGCCAGGAGGCCGCGGGCGAGCACATCGGCGGTGCCTGGACCATGGGCGCGACCTGCGGGAGGTCGGGCAACCTCTACAAGGCCGAGGTCCGTCTCAACCTCCCGATCCTGTTCCCGGGGTTCAACATCGGCGTCCCCATCACCGGCACGGGCGGCTCCCCGTACGAGGAGGAGGAGTGAGATGAACCGGATCCGGATCCGCGGTCTGCGCCGCGGCCAGCGCGACAAGGGCGAAATCGCCCTGGAGTACATCGGCTTCCTCCCCATCCTGCTGCTGGTGGGTCTCGCCGGCATGCAGCTGGGCTGGGCCGCGTACGTGACCCAGCAGGCCCAGACCGCCGCCCGTACGGCGGCGCGCGTGGAGGCCCGCGACCCGGGCGCGGGCGTGGCCGCCGGCCTCTCGGCGATCTCCTCGAACCTCGCGGCGGGAGCGACGATCGAGCCGACCACGACCCAGGACGCGGTCACGATGACGGTGACCCTCACGATCGAATCGGTCGTGCCCGGAGTGGCCGACCGTCAGGTCATCCGGAGGGCCGTCATGCCCAACGACGACCCCGAGGTGGACGGACCATGAGCCTGCGTTCCCGGGTCAACACCCCCGACGAGCGGCACAATCCGCGCGAGGACGGCCGCCTGGTCTCCTCGTACCGCGCCAAGCTGCTGGAGGAGATCGACCTCGCCGAGATGTCCGCGCTCGCGCCCGCGGAGCGCCGCGCGCGCCTGGAGCGCGTACTCGGCCACATCATCAGCCGCGAGGGTCCGGTCCTCTCCACCGTCGAGCGTGCCCAGCTCATCCGCCGCGTCGTGGACGAGGCCCTCGGCCTCGGCGTGCTCGAACCGCTCCTCGAAGATCCCACCATCTCCGAGATCATGGTCAACGGCCCCGACCAGATCTTCGTCGAGCGCTCCGGCCGGGTGGAGCAGCTCCCGCTCCGCTTCGCCTCGCACGAGCAGCTGATGCAGACCATCGAGCGCATCGTCTCCACGGTCAACCGCCGCGTGGACGAGGCCAATCCGATGGTCGACGCCCGCCTGCCCAGCGGCGAGCGCGTCAACGTGATCATCCCGCCGCTCTCCCTGACCGGCGCCACCCTCACGATCCGCCGCTTCCCCCGGGCCTTCACCCTGCACGAGATGATCGGCCTGGGCTCGCTCGACCAGCAGATGCTCCTGCTCCTGTCGGGCCTGGTGACGGCCAAGCTGAACGTGATCGTCTCCGGCGCCACCGGCACCGGCAAGACCACCCTCCTCAACGCCCTCTCCGGCCTGATCCCGGAGGGCGAGCGCATCATCACCATCGAGGACTCCGCCGAGCTCCAGCTTCAGCAGGCGCACGTCATCCGGCTCGAATCCCGCCCGGCCAACGTGGAGGGCAAGGGCCAGATCACCATCCGCGACCTCGTCCGCAACTCCCTGCGCATGCGCCCCGACCGCATCATCGTCGGCGAGGTCCGCGGCGGCGAGACGCTCGACATGCTCCAGGCGATGTCCACGGGCCACGACGGCTCGCTCGCCACCGTGCACGCGAACAGCGCGGTCGACGCCCTGATGCGCCTGCAGACCCTCGCCTCCATGTCGGAGGTGGAGGTCCCCTTCGAGGCGCTCCAGGACCAGATCAACAGTGCCGTGAACGTCATCGTCCAGCTGACCCGCTTCGGCGACGGCGCCCGCCGCATCACCGAGATCTCCCTCCTCGACTCGCACGGCCGCGAGCCCTTCCGCATCACGACCGTCTGCCGTTTCGCGGCGATGCCCATGGGCCCCGACGGCCGCGTCCACGGCCGCTTCGAGTACTACCCGCTGCCGCGCTGGCTCGCCGACCGCCTCTACATGAACAACCAGCCGATCCCGCAGGCCTTCGGCGTCGCACCGGCGGACGCACCCTTCACCGACCCGCTGACCGATCCGCTGGCGGGCCCCCTGCCCCTCCCCGACCCCCGCACCGGCCGCATCACCCGGAACGCCCTGTGAACCCACTGATCTCCCTCACCCTCGGCGCCACGCTCCTGACCTGCGTGCTGGCGGTCCTCGGCATCCACGCCTACGCCACCGGCCGCGCCCAGCGCGCCGCGCTCATCGAGCGGCTCTCGGCGAGCGGCCTGCCCGAACCCCTCGGCCGAAGGCGCCGCTTCCGCGGCCTGGACCGGCGCCTGCGCAGGACCAGGCTCGGCCGCGCCATCGAGAGCAAGCTCGCGGTGACCGGCCTGGACCTCAGCGTCGGCGAGTACTTCGTCTACATGCTGGCCACGGTCGCCGGGATCTGGCTGGTGGCGGGTTCCTTCCTGGCGCCGTTCTTCGGGCCGGTGGCCGGCCTGATCGCCCTGTGGGGTGCCAACGCCTTCCTCAACTGGCAGCGGGCGCGGCGCACCGAGCGCTTCATCAACCAGCTCCCCGACCTGGCCCGGATCCTCGCCAACGCCACCCAGGCTGGCCTGGCCCTGCGTACGGCCATCGGCATGGCCGCCGAGGAGCTGGAGGCACCGGCCGGCGAGGAGCTGGCCCGGGTGGCCGACCGGCTCGCCGTGGGCCACTCCATGGAGGAGGCACTGAGCGAGATCGAGCAGCGGCTGCCCTCCCGGGAACTGGTCGTCCTCGTCGCCACCCTCGTGCTGTCCGCCCGCGCGGGCGGCGCGATCGTGGGCAGTCTGCGCAACCTCACGGTGACGCTGGAACAGCGCAAGGAAACCCGCCGTGAAGTCCGTACCCAACTCTCCCAGGTGACGGCCACGGCCTACCTGGTACCGGTCATGGGCGTCGGCTCGCTGCTCCTGGTGGACGCGATGATGCCGGGCGCGCTGGACCGCATGACGGGGTCCGTCATCGGCCAGACCGCCGTACTGGTCGCCCTGGGGCTCTTCGCGCTCGGCTTCCTCTTCATCCGCCGCCTGACCAAGATCGCCGTCTGAGGAGGCCGGAATGATCGCGCTGCTCCTGGCCCTGGCCCTCGCCCTCTCGGTCTTCGGCATCTTCCATGGCGTCCGGCTCTACCGCTCCGAAACCCAGCTCCCGAGCGACCTGATGCTGGCCCTGGAGGTCGGCGCCACCCGTACGACGGCCGTCGGCTCGCTCATCGACCGCGCCGGCATCCGGTACGCGCCGCTGATACTGCGCCTGATGGGCCCCGCCCGGGTCGATCGCAAGCGCCGCCAGATCGACACGGCGGGCAACCCCTCCGGCCTCACCATCGACCGCTACGCCGCACGCCGCGCGGTCTACGCCTTCCTCGGTGGCGTCGGCGCCTTCGCCATGCTGATCAACGGGCAGCTGATCCTGGCCCTGCTGATGGTCGCCTTCGGCCTGTTCTGGATCGAGGCGGGCCTCTGGTCGGCGATCCGGATCCGCCGCGACCACATCGAGCGGACCCTGCCCGACTTCCTGGACGTCCTGGCGGTGGTCGTCAGCGCCGGGATCGGCTTCCGGCCGGCGCTGGAGCGGGTCGCGGACAAGTACGAGGGCCCCTGGTCCGACGAGATCCGGATCACCCTGCAACAGATGACCATGGGCGTCAGCCGCCGCCAGGCCTTCGACGAGCTGCGCCGGCGCAACGACTCCGAGCAGGTGGCGCAGTTCGTCACCGCCCTGCAGCAGGGCGAGGAACTGGGCTCCCCGATCGTCGACACCCTGATCGCCATCGCCGAGGACATGCGGCGCACGGACGCCCAGAACGCCCGCCGCCGGGCCGCCAAGGCCATCCCGCGGGCGACCTTCGCGGTCACCACCTTCATGCTGCCCGGCACGATGATCCTCCTCATCGGCGGGTTCATCTACGGAGCCGACGTCGACTTCGGCGCCCTGTTCGGGGGCGGCTGAGCCATGACCGTCTCGCTGGACGACGTCACGGCGTTCGCCGCCGCACGGGGCCGGCCGTCCCCGCGCCCCGCGGTGAAGCTGCCGATCTCCCTCCAGGTCAACGCCCTGCAGGCGCTGTGCCGCCAGGTCTTCGCGTTCCGCCTGGTGATGATCGCCCTCGCCACGCCGCTGGTCCTCAGCCGCACCGCACCCGGCGCACCGACGCACCTGGCGGGCGGCGCCGTCCTGCTCACCTTCCTCCTCTCCTACGTCCTGCTCCGCGACTGGGAGCGCTTCGGACCGCTGCTCCTGCGCCACCGCTGGCCGCTGGCGGTCGACTGGGCGTTCTTCGGCGGACTCCTGTTCCTGACGGCCACCCCCGGCCCCGGCTCCCCGCTCCTCCTCGCCTCGGTGTGCACTCCGCTGCTCGCCGGGATCGTCTACGGCCGGCCCGGCGCGGCGGTCTACGCGGTGGTCCAGGCGGCCGTGGTGGCGGTGGTCGCCGAGGCCCTGACACTGGCGGTGCTCTGCGTCCTGGCGGGCGCGGCCGGGGCCGCCCTGCGCGGCCTGCTCCTCCGCTTCGGAACGGCCGGCCAGGCCCTGCTGGAGACCCGTGCCCGCCTGGCGGTGGCGGAGGCGGTCCAAGCCGAACGGGACCACCTGGCCCGCGAGTTGCACGACTCCGTAGCGAAGACCCTGCACGGCCTGGCCCTGGCCGCCGACTCCCTGACCCGCACGACGGACCCGGCCGTGCTCCGCCGCCAGGCCGCCCTGGTGGCCGGTGCGGCCCGCCGCGCGGTGGTGGAGTCCCGGGACGTACTGACCGACCTGCGGCGGGACCCGGACGCGCCGGGGGTCTCCCTGGCCTCGGAACTCCGGGCCCGGATCGACACCGACGCCGCCGAGCTGCGCGTGACCGGCACCCTCCCGGTGGTGCCCTCCCCGGTGGCCCGCCACCTGCTGGCGGTGGCGGGGGAGGCGGTGGAGAACGCCCGACGGCACGCGGGGGCGGTCCGGATCACGGTGGAGGCCGCGGTGGATGCCGCCGCGGGCCTGGTGCTGGTGATCGAGGACGACGGCCGGGGCCTCCCGGGCGGCGTCGATGTCGCGGCGCTGGCCGGCGCGGGCCGCTTCGGCCTGGTCGGCATGGCGGAGCGAGCGGCGGCGATCGGTGCCCGCCTCCACATCGGAGCCCGCCCCGGCGGGCGTCCGGGGACCCAGGTCAGGCTGACGCTCCCCCTGTCTGCCCTCACGGCGGGGAGGGACGCGTGATGGCACCGCTGCGCGTCCTGATCGCCGACGACAACCCGGTCGTACGGGCCGGCCTGGCGGCCCTGCTGGCCACCGCGGACATCGAAGTGGTGGCCGAGGCGGCGGACGGCCGCGAGGCGCTGCACCTGACGCGGCGCCACACCCCTGACGTCACCCTGCTGGACGTCAGGATGCCGGGGGTGGACGGCATCTCGGCGCTGCCGCACCTGGTACAGCTGGCCCCGGTACTGATGCTGACGTACAGCCAGGAGTCGGAGATCGTCCGGGAGGCGCTGCTGCTGGGTGCGGGCGGCTACTTGGTGCACGGCGAATTCACGCCGGATCACCTCGTCGCGGCTGTGCGCGATGTCCGCGCGGGCCGGGCGCACTTCAGCCCGACGGCGGCGAGCGCGGTGCTCGCGGAACTCCGGGCCTCTTCGCATCCGCAACGAACTGTGGGACAGTCTTCGGAGCGTCTTCCCAACCATGCTGTGTTCGGGCTGAGTTCGCGTGAGGAGGAGATCATGGGTCTCATCGCTTCCGGCATGAGTAACCAACAGATCGCGGCCAGTTGCTTTATCAGCGAGAAGACGGTCAAGAACCACATCAACCGGATCTTCGCGAAGCTCCAGACCGCCACGAGGAGCGAGGCGATAGCCCGTTGGCTGGGAACCGCCCGTCCGGGGGTGGCTGGCCATGGGTAGACGGAGTGCGCAGTGGGTCCGTAATTGGGTCCCGGGACCCTTTGCAACTGCTGGTGCGTCGACGTACCGTCCGCGAATCGACATCGGCGCCAGGTCTGGAGAGGACTCCCATGCAGAACCTCAAGCTGCTCAAGGCGATCGTCGAACGGAAGAACCGGCTGCGGCGGGGTGCGGACGAGGGGCAGACGGTCTTCGAATATCTGGGGATCATCGTGATCATCGCGCTGATCATCGCGGCGATCATCGGGTCGGGTCTGGCGGCCAACATCGCGAACGCCATCCAAGCGGTCTTGGCCGACATCACCGGCTGATAGGCGTGCCAGGCTCGCGCGATCGGGGCCAGGTTCTTCCTTTCTACGCCGCGATGATGGGCTTCCTGCTCTTTGCCGCGTTGGCCTTCGTCGTCGTAGGGATGGCGGGGGCCACGCGGAGCGATGCACAGGGCGCCGCAGATGCGGCGGCGCTCGCGGCTGCCCAAGAGGTCCGGGACAACGCGCTCACGGGCTGGAATCTCCTCACCCTCACACCAGAGGAATGGGAGGAGATCATCAGGGGGCGTCGCTTCGATACCGAGGGGGCTTGCGGCGCGGCGCAGGACTTCGCTAGCACGAACGATGCCACTGCAGAATGCGATTTCGACGTTCCGGAGTTCACCGTCTCGGTGACAACGAACGGCACTGTCGGGGACTCGGTCATCCCGGGGACCGAGAGCATGCAGGCCCGCGCCACGGCAACGGCCGTGATCGAACCACGGTGCTCCCTGCAACCCGCGACCACCCCGCCACCGCCCGAGGGTGGCGGGGCCGTCGACATTCTGTGCCGGGACGGGTCGGTGATCATCGTGAATCCGTCGGATCCCGGTTCTTTGTACAAACTGGCGAGGAAACTCTTCGTTGTGCGACTGACCGACTGACATCGAACGAGAGACAAGGAAACGGCGTACATGAGCATGCGGCAGAAGGTGAAGGTCCGTGGGGGAGCGGCCGTTGCGGTTGCGGCGGTCTTGACCCTCGCGTTGGCCGGGTGCGGTGGAGGAGACGACCAGGCCAAGGAGCCGCAGAAGTCGGCCACTCCTCAGAGTCAGCAGAGCGCTTCGCAGCCCGCACCCACTGATGCAAAGGAGTCGGCGCCTGTTGAGGTCATCGCCACATCGCAAGGGCCGGCAGGCGTGATCTTGGAGATCAACTCGGTTGTGCGCAACCAAGACGGGTACCTCACCGTCAGCGGACGAATCAAGAACACGGGCTCCTCGACGTTCTCGGCGATGGCTACATGGCGTGGTGACGAGAAGACGGCCAGCCCGGCATCGATTGCTGGGGCCACTGTGGTCGATACTGCGGGTAAGAAGCGGTACTACGTGCTACGTGACACTGAGGGAAGGTGCGCGTGCACCACAGGCCTCACGCCCATCAAGGCTGGGGAAAGCGTCGCCATCTTCGCCCAGTACCCGGCGCCGCCGACAAGTACGACCGAGGTCACGTTCGGCTTGCCGAGCTTCGCCGCGGCCACCGTCAAAATTTCCGGGTGACTCCATGATTAAAAGCCACCGCACCATAGCTGCAACAGCCGTAGCCGGTCTCGTCATCACCGGTGCCCACTTCATCGGAGCGACCAGCGCGTACGCGGACGACGCCACGCCGTCCGTACCCCCCGGGACAGAGGCCTCGGCCTCGGCTCCGGTGCCCGTCAAGGCCGACTCCCCAGGACTGAAGCTCCCGCAAGGCGGCATCCTCGCAGCCCCCAAGGTGCTCGACATGGTCGAGGTAGTCGAGGACATCGGCGGCGAGGAACGGCGCCAAGAGACGAACCAGACCGTCATGATGGCTCTGCAGTCCGAGGTGATGTTCCCCGAGGACAGTGCGATCTTCAACGCTCAGGCCGCCGCCCGTATCCAGGCCATCGGGCAAGAGATCAACACCCAGAAGGCCACCACCGTCCGGATCTTCGGTTTCACCGACGACCAGGGCAGCTACGAGCACGGCAAGGAACTCTCGAAGAAGCGCGCCGACGCGGTTCAGGCCGAGCTGGCGAAGACGGTGACGAACCCAAGCGTCACCTTCGACGTACGCGGCTACAGCGAGGACTACCCGATCGCCGACAACGGGACCGAGGAAGGCCGCAAGAAGAACCGCCGCGTGGAGATCACCTTCCCGCGCAGCATCAAGCAATGAAAGACCGGTGGGCGCCGTCGACCATGCCGACCGCGCCCACCGGCAGAGGCCTGTGGATTGCCCCGAACCCGCCCTCACCGCTTCGGACCTGCACGTGGTGATGTGCCGTGTGTTGTGCACTGTTACTTGTGTGCCGTAATGAGCTGCACTGTTATGGGGGAATCGAACCCCTGCGTTGCTCTTCACGCACCAGGAGGGTGGGCCGGAATCCGCCGGCCCTCGGTTGTGCTCGCTTCCGAAGCGACTACCTGCTCCACATGACCCCGCCCTGCCGGGACCTCTCAGTCCAGCAGGTCGGCCTCCCAGTTCGTGCGCTGGATACGCACGTCGAGTTCGCGGACTTCCCGCGCCAGTACGTCGGCCTGGCCGCGCAGCTCCGCGACCGGTAGCCCCGAGAGCGTCACCAGCTCGGAACGCAGCTGCCTGCCGTGACCCCGGTTGCCCGTACCCGCAGCCGCGTCCGCCGCGGCCGTGACCACGGAGTGGCGCAGTCGCAGGACGTCCCGCCGGGCGAGGGCGTCGGTGAGCGTGCCGTCCGTACCCATGTCGATGGCGGCGTTGGTGCGGTTGATCCGCCGGATCAGGAGCTCCAAGGTGTCCAGCGCCTCGGCGGCGTCCGCCAGGAGCTGCGCTGCGTCCTCGGCGGGAGGCTCGCCCTCCTGGTACCGGGCGTTGCTGACCACGCGTGCGCGCAGCTGTTCCACACGTCGTGTGGTGTCCTTGCGTTCCGCAAGTGCCTCGGCAAGCTTCACTGGTCCCACCTCCTGTCTCTCGTCCCTCGTGTCTCCGGCGAGCCTACGAAACCGAATCCGCGGGGGCATTCCCTTTTCGATCGGACAGGCACGAAGGGGACTACTGCGCGAGCAGGTGGTCGGCCTTGCCGGCCTTGATGTCCCGGATCAGCTGTTGCAGTGCCTCGCGGGTGTCCGTGAGGTAGGCGTCCTCCTGGCCGGACAGGGCTATGTAGCTGTTGCCGTCCCCGTCCACCCCGATCCGGTAGCAGGAGTTGCCCTCGCCGCAGAAGGGGTCCTCCCAGGTCACGTCGCTCACGGTGTCCCCTCTCAGAGTTCGCTCGCGATGGCGCGGATGAAGTCCCGGGAGGCTCCCGGAGACAGTGCCAGTCGCTCCATCAGCTCGAAATGGCCTCGGTATTTCGCGAGTTGGGTCTCGGCGTGGAGGAAATCGGGCCCGTGTGAGTTGTCGATCTGCACGGTGTCGAGTTGTGCCGTCGGCCCCTCCGCGTAGAGCACCGTTTGTCCCGCTCCAGGAAAGCCGCCCGCCTCGAACGGGAGGACGAGCAACGTCACATTGTCCTGTTCGGAGCGATGGATCAAGTGGTTCAGCTGCGCCCGCAGGACATCCGCGCTGCCGAACCGCATCCGCAGGGCGGCCTCGTGCACCACGGCCACGAACGCGGGGGCGTTCTCGCCGTCCAGGACGTTCTGGCGCTCCACCCGCAGTGCCAGCCGCAACGCGACCTCGTGCTCGGGCAGGGCGGGGATGACCATGCGGAACACGGCCAGGGCGTGGTCCGAGGTCTGGAGGAGTCCCGGCATGTGGAGCGGGTACGCCACCCGCATGCGGATGCTCCGTGCTTCCAACTCGGCGATGTCCAGGAAACCTTGCGGTACCTGGCCCCGGTAGCGGTCCCACCAGCGCGGGCCGGCGGGCAGGGCCATGTCCGTCAGTCCGGCGATGTACCGCTCGTCGTCCACCTGGCAGTTGGCCGCCAGTGTGCGGAGCCGTTCGGTCGAGATGGCGCGTGTTCCCGACTCCATCGCGGAGATCGCGCCCCGGTCCACGGCCAGGAGGCTCGCCGCGAACTCGGCCGACATCCCTGCTGACGTGCGCATTCGGCGCAGTTCGTAACCCAGTCGCTTCTGGCGCTCGGTGGGAGCTGTCCTCGCGGTCATGGGGTGCAGTCTTACGTGTCACCGGCCCCCCGTTCCACGAGCGGCTGACTTCTGCCGGGTGGCGGGCCAAAAAAGGCCCGCCCGCGCTACATTCGGTAATGCATAGCTCACGCAAGGCAGTTGGAAGTGCATCGCCGCAGCATGCCTCGGCCTCGGCCTCGGCGACGAGCCACTGCCCCCACCAAACGCGAGAGCAACCCGCTCACGGCAGGGAGTCCGTCATGCTCAGCCCCTTCATGCCCCCCAGCCCCGGCTGCTTCGACGCCTGTCCGCCGTCGGACGAGCCGCCGTCGCCCGACGAGCTGTCGTGCAGCCTGACCGTGCCCGGGGAGCCGTACAGCGCCCAGATCGCGCGCGGCACCGTACGGTCCGTCCTGCACGCCCACCACCTCGACCGGGTCGTGCCCGCCGCCGTACAGGTGGTGGGGGAACTCATTGCCGCGGCCTGGTACTTGGACCCAGGCCGGAGCCTGTACCTCGCCCTGCGCCACCGCGAAGGAGCCCTCCGCCTCACGGTCTACGACGGGCACGCCCCGCACACCCACCCCCGCCTCGCCGCCCACTGCGAGGCCCGCCGCAGGGCCGCCCTACGGGTCATGGCGGCCGTGGTCCGGGACTGCGGCGGAGCCTGGGGGTTCGGGGAGTCCAGGGAGCCCGGCGGCGGGACCCGGACCTGGGCCAGCCTCCCGGTCGCCGGCGCCGCGGGGTACCTCGCCTCCTGATGGTGGCGCTGCCCCTCGGTTGCCTGTCCCGGGCCCGCCCTCTTGACGGGCTCCAGACACTGGAATCCGGTGGGTCCGGAGAGCCGGAACACCTCACCCTTCGCTGCGCCCGGCCTGGAGGTCTCTTTGGAACCGACGGAACCGACGGAACCGACTTGGCGTTTGATGCGCGGCCCACACCTTGCAGGCGACCTGTATTGGCGCGGGACCGATATGCCGTGGCGCTTCTGCCGGTTCACGCCCGGCCCCGATTGGCCGGCAGTCCGAGAGCTGTTTGAGGCGTTCGCTCAGTGGGAGGATCAGGGTCACCCGGACGCCGACGTTCGATTCGGCGAGCTCGCGGCCCCGATTGCACAACTCGGCCTGGAACTCGAAGCTCCGGACGGGACGCGCATGCCGGTCTTCAAACGTGCCCTCATATGGATCCGCGACGGCGAGGCCCGCGTCCGTTGCTGACGACGGTACGGCTGAGTCCGCCCAGCCTCCCGATGCATCGGATCTTGGCGTGGCCGCTGCGGCGGCGGCGTACCGGCCGGCGGCCGCGCCCATGAGCAGGCGGCGGGGCCGTTCACAGTGACACGCACCGGGGACGGACGGCCCCCGCCCGTTCTTTCAGGAAGCCCGGATCGCCCGGTCGATCTCCGCGCCGGTACGGGCCACGACGACGGGCCACACGTCCCTGAGGGAGGCGGGTAGGAGCTCGCGGTCCTCGTCCCGCTGGATCACGGTCAGCCCACCCGGGACGACGAGCACGGCATCCAGCCGTTGCAGCAGGACGGCCAGGAGGTCCATGATCCCGTCCCCTCCGAAACGGTTGAAGGTGATGCCGGTCGGGTTGTCGAAGAACACACCCGCCTCCTCTCCCTCCGTCGTACTCACCAGCAGGAAATCCGTCTCGGGATCCCGCCCCACCGCATACGGGTCGAGGACCTCGTGCGCGGCCCACATGTCCAGTGCCGCCGGCTCACCGTTCTCGAACCGGCACACGAAGATGTCACAACTCATGGAGTCCTTTCTCACCTCAGGTCGAGGCGTGGTGAAGGGCGGCGGAGGTCTTCACGATGTCGGCGATCCGGTTGGTGCTGCAGCGGACCTTCCGCAGGAGGCGCCAGCCCTTCAGGGTCGCTATGGCCTGTTCGCCGAGACAGCGGATCTTGGCGTGGGTGCTGTGGTGTCGCCGCCCCCTGCGTGGCCCGCCGTGGGGGCGCCCTACGGGTGATGGCCGCTGCGGTGTGTCGGGGAGCGTGGCGTGGAACTCCGTGAGCGCTCCCGGTCCGGCACAGCTCCACGCCAAGACAGTCTGTCGCAAGAGCGCATGGAGTGCTGGAATCACGAGACAGCAGGGCCCTGGAGGTCCAAAACACCCCTGAACATCCCGTTTTCAGGCCGACTTGAGAGAGTCGGACCGAGAAACTTCGCCCCGAGCTGTAAGAGATCCGAGCGGCCGGACATAGACACGTCGGAGGGGATGTGAGCACGACGACTGACGAACAGCACTTCACCGCGATCTACCAGCTCCACTACGCCAACATAGAGAGCTACATCCGGCGTCGTTGCGAACCGGCCCAGGTCTCCGACCTGGTGGCCGAGGTATTCATGGCGGCTTGGCGGAGATTGGGCGATATCCCCCCGACATCGACCTTGCCCTGGCTGTACGGCGTCGCCAGGAACATCCTGGCGAACTCCTACCGTACGCAGGAGCGCCAAACGCGCCTCCTGGCAGAGCTTGCCGGGCAGCGCGAGGAGAACATCTCGGACCATGCCGAAACTGTGCAGAACCGCCTGTTGATGGCGGCGGCCTTCGACCGCCTATCCCTGGACGATCGAGAAGTCTTGCGGCTTTCCCTCTGGGAAGACCTCTCCGCCCGGGACGCCGCCAAAATCATGGGATGCAGTGCGGCCGCCTATCACGTCAGGTTGCACCGGGCACGCAGGCGGCTCCAAAAAGGAACGGCGGCAGAGCAGCGGTCAGGTGTTTCGTCAGGCGCTACAGGATACGTTCCGGCGCGGACTGAGGGGATCAGGATCAGTGAGTAATTTCGATGAGCTCTTCCGCTCCATGGATCCGTCAAAAACCGGCGGCTGGCAGGCAACGGAGGCGGAGAGGGAGTTCACCCTGGTCACGACCCTGATGTCACCTCACACCAACTCGCCCAGCGAGGCAACGGTGACGGTGACTGCCCCTCGTCGGCGTTGGGGTCTGGGTCTTTCTGCGGTAGCGGCCATGACGGTCTGCGCATTCGCGGCGGTCAATGTTTTCGGGCCCAACGCGCCGCAACCCACCCTTGCCGTAACGCCCGCAGCATTGCACTACAGCACCTCAGGGAAGTCCGCCAAAACTGTCCTTGAGGAACTCGCGCGGGCCGCGGAGGCCGGGAGTCGTGAATCGGTAGACGGACAGGCCTTGTATTTCAAGCATGAAATGTGGGCCCTGTCCACGCGGATCGACGGAGTTCAAGTTACTTCCGCAATCATTCCCGAAGTGCGTGAGACTTGGCAGAAGCCCGACGGATCGGCGAAATGGAAAGCGAAAACGAAGGCGCCGGTCTTTGAGAATGATGCGCAGCGAAGGATCTGGGAGGGTTCAGGATCGGTGGGAAAGACGTCCGAGACCTGGTCCGGCAAGTCAGACCCCGCCGACATGTCTAACCTCAGGAACAAGCCGGCACCAACCGATCCGGCAGGCATGACCCGGTGGCTTTCCGTGAATTACGAGTCCTTCGGACCCGGCCAGCTCTTCGACTCCATCTCGGAGCGGAACCTCAGTCACCTGTTCTCCCCACAGCAACGTGCCGCCCTGCTGCGCGTCTTGGCTGACACGGAAGGTATTGCCTACCGCGGGGAGGCGACGGACCGAGCGGGCCGTCCGGGCGTTTCCTTCTCCGTGGATTCGGACTACGGCGGGCTTCCCGGGAAGCACACGCTCATCTTCGACGCTCACAACGGAAAGTTGCTGGCCTACGAGGAAGAGCTGACAAAAACAGCAGGCCGTCTGAACGTCAGCATTCCTTCAGTGATCCTCTACGTGAATTACCTGGAAGCCCGACCGCAATAAGTGTGCGGGGGGAGCGGGTCGATTCTCCCCCTGCACACTCATGCACTAGGTCGCCGTGAAGCAGTCGGCCATGTTGTCGAGAGTGACAGAAGAACTGCGGCTGTGAGGGAGTTCGGTCCACTGAAGGCTACTGCAGGACGTGTCATCGCCTGCTCGAGTCCGCCCATTCACGCGAATGGTAAACCCGCCTTTGTTGGACCAGGATGACGCCATATCGTTGAACTTGTAGGCCGAAAAATAGACGGTCTTGGTGTGCGGGCCGTTCCACTGTAGACGTCGACCACCGTAATCCTTGTACTGGTAGAAGCAGTACCAGTCGTTACCGAATACTTCCGTGGGGCAACTGCTGTCGTCCTCGGCCGCCGCTGAAGCGTTCTCTTGCGTGCCCGCCGGAAGGCCGGCCGCCTTGGCCTGAAGTCTCTGCGCCGCCGGGCTGCTCGCGGGAGCCTTGAGTTCCCCGGGTAGCGGGAACGACAGGATCGCCTCTCCCTCATTCCAAGCGATCTCGTTCCGGCTGATCTGCACACCGCCTGTGGCGCTCGCCAGGACCTTGTCCATTTCGCGCTGCAACCCATCAACGGTGCTGGCCGAGCCCACCTGTGCAGAGGTCAAAGTCAGGCATATGGCTCCTGCAACCCCAAGCGTGCGGACCGTATTCTTCCGCATCACACCCCCCTGAAATGAGACACGATTCGAGTCTGTTGGCGCCATGAATCGTTTCAGGTTGGAGGATTTCCAGTGCTCTCGTGGTGGAATCGTCGCAGCCTCTCCTTAATCGGAACACTTGATTCAATGCGGGACCCCGGCGGCGGGGCACGGCCTGGGCGATCCTCCCGGTCGCCGGCACCGACGGGTTAGATGCGCGGACCACACCTTGTGGGTGATGACCTGTATTGGCGCGAGACCGATATGCCTTGGCGCTTCTGCCGGTTCACGCCCGGCCCCGATTGCACAACTCGGCCTGGAACTCGAGGCTCCGGACGGGACGCGCATGCCGGTCTTCAAACGTTCCCTCGTATGGATCCGCGACGGCGAGGCCCGTGTCCGCTGCTGACGACGGGCTCACTCCCCACACCCACCCCCGCCACGCCGCCGCACGGCCCTACGGGTGATGGCGGCCGTGGTCCGTGACCGAGGCGGAGGAGCCTGTTCTGGACCGCGCTGCGGACCGCGCTGCTTCCAGGTTCGCTCGCACCATCTCAGTCGACGGGTGGCCGGAGCTGAGTACGCGCTCACAGTCGGCGAGGGTGTGCTCGAACAGGGGGATGGAGCGCTCCAGATCCCCCCTAGACCTGTACGCGCCTGCGAGGTTGTTCCGGGAGGTCAGGGTGTTGGGGTGGTCAGCGCCCAGGACGCGTTCGCTGTCGGCGAGGGTGCGTTCAAACAGGGGGATGGCCCGTTCCAGATACCCCGCCGGCGCGTACGCGTGCGCGAGGTTGTTCCGGGAGGCCAGGGTGTCGGGGTGGTCAGCGCCTAGGACGCGCTTGCGGTCGGCGAGGGTGCGTTCGTACAGCGGGATGGCCCGCCCAAGGTCCCCCGCAGACCTGTACGCGCCTGCGAGGTTGTTCCGGGAGGCCAGGGTGTCGGGGTGGTCAGCGCCTAGGACGCGCTTGCGGTCGGCGAGGGTGCGTTCGTACAGCGGGATGGCCCGCC